>JAFQZM010000020.1 GCA_017405875.1 bacterium | reverse complement strand
TGATCCCATCCCGAACTCAGAAGTGAAACATGATAGTGCCGATGATACTGCGGTCAGTGGCCGTGGAAAAGTAGGTCGTCGCCTCATTTTTTTTGCCCTGAAAATAACGGAAATTAGAATAATCTACAATAGAAATTAGAACACTGCTGCGGGGAAGGTGCTTAGGGTTTAAGGTCCTTAGTGTCCTTAGCGTCCTTAAGGTCATTAAGGGCTTTAAGGACTTTAGGGTTTTAGTAAGGCTTTAAGATTGTTGCGGATTTTCTATTTGTTGTATTTGTAGATGTAGATTTTGTTGTCTTCGTAAAGTGTTACGATGATCTCGTTTTTGCCGTCACCATCAAGATCAACGATCTTCATGCCGCCAGCCTGACCGAATGAACCAGCGCTGTTGATTGATGCGCCTGCGACACCGTCAAGAGTGTGCTGGGTGAAAGTTCCTGCCGGATTCTGTTCGAACCAGAACACACGTGAGTCTCCGTCGCCGCTGACAACGAGGTCGATAAGACCGTTGCCGGTAATGTCGCCGTAGCCGAAAAGTCCCGGTGCGCCCTGAGGACCGGTCATCGGAGATTTTCTGGATTTGATGTCGGTTGCAATATTTTTCTTTGTCCACGGCTGTGTCGGATCGTCGGGAATGTCGAATATGAAAACGCCTTCCTTCGGGCCGTTAGGTGTATCTGAAGTGTTAACATGGTTTACGCCCACTGCTCTTCTTATGCCGTCACCGTAAAGATCGTCAATGATTTCAAGCATGAAGCTTTCGCCGGATTCGTTGTCAATGACATGCTTTGTCCAGTTTTCAATATCATAAGTCTGTTCAAACCAGAGAAAGCTGCCGTTGGCCGATGTATCCTTATTAAAATATTGTGCAAGGGCGATATCTTTCTTGTTGTCGCCGTTGAGGTCGACAAATCTCGGGAAAGGTCCGCCGTTTCCGCTTGAGATTACTCTTGCTGTCGTTTCGAATCTGTCGGCAGTGTTAGTGCCTTTGAACCACATAAGCTGCTCGTCAGGGTTTCCTATTGTGGGCTTTTTACTTGCATTTGTAAGGATATCGTCAATTCCGTCGCCGTCGATGTCAACAAGCGATAAATCGAAGAAGAAGTGGTCGTTATTCTTAACTATTTCGTGTTTTGTCCACTGATTTCTCGTACCTGTTCCTTCAAGCCAGAAGATATTTCCGCAGTTCATCACACAGGCAAGGAATCCGCTGGGAGAGACGATATCTTTTATTCCGTCACCGTTGACATCTGCGACTTTTACGGGGTGGGGGAAGCTGATACCGTTGTCTCCGCCGATATTCAGAGTTTCTTTAGTCCACTGGTCGAGTTTGCCGGTTCCCCAGTAAATATCGTAATTTCCGGACAATAGCGGTCCGTACTGGGCTACGATCATGTCAAGGTTGCCGTCGTTGTCAAGGTCGTCAACTGTTACGAATGCAGGTTTATTCGGATTGTCGTCAACAGTGATCCTTTCAAATTCTACATCGCTTGTGGGACCAGGATTCGTGGGATCTGTCGGGTCGGTAGGATTGGTCGGATCTGTGGGATCTGTAGGATTTGTCGGATCGGTCTGATTTCCCTGGCAGTCGCTTACATTCCAGCCCAGGCAGTCAGCATTACAGGTTGCAATACCGCCGGTGTAGCCGGAATCTATTATGTTGCATTCCATTGCGTTGCCGTCGCAGATTTCGCCTGCATCAATGGTTCTGTTGCCGCAGTTTACCAAAGCAGTGTCGGTAGAATCAGTCGGGTCTGCTGTGTCTGTCGCGTCTGTAGGTTCATCGGTAGCGGTGTCAGTGTCGTCGGTATTTTTTGAATCACCGCGCAGCTGACAATAAATGCAAGAGCAAGAATCAAAAGAGGAATCGCCAAAAACGTTTTTTTCATTTTGCAATCTCCTTAAATTGAAAAATATACATATCGCTGAAAAATTCAGCATACGGCAGAATTTTAGAAATAGAAAAAGGGAAATCAAGTAAAAAATTATATGTTATAAAAACTTTAGATTATTTGTGTTCTGTGAGCGTTGTTGCGAAAGGATGATTCGAAGAGTCATTGAGAAGCGCTTCATACTGCGTTTCGCCTTTGAGCGTAAAGTTGAAGAAAGCAGTCATAAGTCCGCCGGTGTAGGAGATGAACTGCTGATTTAGCGCTGTGTCTCCGCTGCCTTTGCATGTGGAGCAGTACATTCCGCAAGCCGAAACATCTGTGGGATCGACCATGTCGGCGTGACCTACACCTGCCGCGATGATGTGATGGCTGGGCGAAGGATATTTTGCATAGAAGTTTACGCTGTTTTCACCTGCCGGAGCACATGCCTGACCGAGAGTGCCTTCGGTACCTTTTTCTGTTCCCAGAAACATTGATTCGCCCGTAAACTGAACGGGATCGCTGAGGCTTGTCGGATCGGAACTGCCGCCCAACGGCGGAGCAGAATCAACGGGGTCGACGCCGAAGAAGCTTGTCGCGATCGTCGGATCATTGTTGAGAACACGGTTTGTTACTTTTCCCCCGCGGCTGTGACCTGAAACGCCGAAATGTTCGACATCGGCTGTGACCGAAACTTTCGACTGAATGTTCTGCTTGAGCCAGTCGAGGAAAGTGGCGACTTTTTCAGCCTCGACGATCGTTGTGTCGCCGCCCATCATCGAGTGGGAAGACTGGCTTGAAACGACGATGAAACCGTGGGATGCCAAATGAGTCAGGAAGTCGTCATAGTACGCGATTTTATACATGAATCCGTGCAGGAAATGGATGACCGGAATATTTCCTTCAGCCCCTGTCGGTTCATAAATTCTGAATTGTCTCGGAGCGCCGTCGGTGCCTGAAGCCACATCAATAATGTTTACAAAATAAGGTCCCAGCACGAAAACATTTCCTTCTTCACCGGGATCTGTGGAATCATCGGTCGGGTCAGTCGGATCGTCAGGATTGGTCGGATCGGCGGAATTTCCCTGGCATTTACTTGTATCCCAACCTGAACAGTCGGGATTGCAGGTTGCATAACCGCCGGTATAGCCGGGATCGATTATATTGCATTCCATTGCGTTGCCGTCGCAGACTTCACCTTCTTCAAGTTCGCGGTTTCCGCAGTTTGAAGCGGTATCTGTCGGATTTGTCGGCTCGTCTGTCGGGTCAGTGTCATCGACAACTTCGGTGTCTGACGGATCTTCCGATTTTACCGGTTTTTTTTCGGAACCGCCGCAATTTGACAAAAGGAAAACGAGTAACAGGATTGAGAAGAGAGAGATAACTTTTTTCATTTCATACCTCCAAATTACAACAAAAACCGCACATATTTTAGGCCGGAACAAAATAAAGTAAAGAATTGTCGTCATTACGTCGTCACGGTTATGCGGCGCAATAAAACTTGCATTAAATTAAGAAAAGAATAAAAAAATCCGGCTTTAAGTCATGTTGACAATTTTTGGGGGAGGCAAGTTTGAATTTTAAGACGTTTAAAATCGGCGGCGTTCATCCGCCTGAGAACAAAATAAGCGCGGGAACACCCATCGAGGCTGTCGAGCTTCCGAAACGGGTGATGATCCCGCTTTCGCAGCACATCGGCGCGCCGGCAGTGCCTGTTGTGCAGAAAGGCGACAAGGTCAAAGTCGGAACGCTTATCGGCGAGGCAGGCGGTTTTGTTTCGGTAAACATCCATTCTTCGGTCAGCGGAACAGTTGCGGCGATCGACACGATCAAAGACCCTGCAGGATTTGCCGTCAAAGCGGTCATCATCGATGTCGACGAGGCTGACGAGTGGGAGGAAAGCATCATCAGAACTCCCGAACTTATCCGCGAAATCACTGCTACACCCGAAGAAATCGTCGCTACGATGAAGTCGGCTGGCATCGTCGGAATGGGCGGCGCATGCTTCCCGACCCACGTCAAATACACGATCCCGGAAGGCAAAAAAGCCGACACGCTCATCATCAACGCGGTCGAGTGCGAGCCTTACCTCACGGCTGACCACAGAGTCATGCTCGAAAGGACGGAAGAGATATTTGTCGGCGTCGAAGTCATGAAAAAAGCACTCAAAATCGACACGGCTGTCATCGGGATCGAGGCGAACAAGCCCGACGCGATCGAAAAAATGACGAAAGCTGCGGTAAATTTCCCCGGAACGACAGTCCAGCCGCTTCTCCTGAAATATCCGCAGGGTGCTGAAAAACAGCTTATCAAAGCTATCCGCAACCGCGAAGTGCCGTCGGGAAAACTTCCGCTCGATGTCGGCTGCGTAGTTGACAACGTCGGAACGGCTCTTGCCATTTACGAAGCGGTGCAGAAGCACAAACCTCTGCTTGAAAGAGTTGTTACAGTTACCGGCAAAAAGCTCGCGAAACCGGCAAACTATCTTGTCAGAGTCGGTATTCCCGCAAGCGTCCTCATCGAAAAATCGGGCGGAATCCCTGAAGGAACAGGCAAAATCATCTCCGGCGGCCCGATGATGGGAAAAGCTGCCGTTTCTGCCGAATTTCCGATCACAAAAGGGACGAGCGGCGTTCTTCTGCTTGATGAAAGCGAGGCAAAACGCAGGGAAGTCCAGAACTGCATCCGCTGCGCAAAGTGCGTTGACGCATGTCCGATGGGACTCGAGCCGTATCACTACGAAAAACTTTCCGAGAAAGGAAGATGGGACGACCTTGACGCTCTCAACGTAACTGACTGCATCGAATGCGGCTGCTGCAGCTACACCTGCCCGAGCGCACGTCCGCTGCTCGACTACATCAGGCTCGCGAAAGCCAATGTCGGAAGAATCAGAAGAGAAAGAGCTGCTAAAAAACAGGAGGCAAAATGAATAATATGAAAGTTTCCCTCTCGCCGCATGAAAAGGGTCACTTCACCACGAACAAAATCATGTGGCTGGTATGCGCCGCGCTTATCCCTTCCTTTATTTCGGCTCTTTACAATTTCGGAATAAGGGCGCTCGTCGTCGTTGCGGCTTCGCTTGTTTTCTGCGTAGGTATCGAATACCTGATCCAGAAGTTCCTGCTTAAAACGAAAGTCACGGTCCGCGACGGTTCAGCCGCTGTTACCGGACTGTTACTCGCTTTCAATATGCCGAGTTCGATCCCGCTCTGGCAGCTTTTTATCGGTGCTTTAGTTGCTATCGGCATTGCAAAAATGGCTTTCGGCGGTCTCGGCAAAAACCCGTTCAATCCGGCACTTGTCGGCAGAGCATTTCTCCTCATCAGCTTCCCGGTTTCGATGACGACCTGGCCGAAACCCGGTGAAACAAGGCTTGTGTGGAATGTTGTTGACGCTATGACGGCTGCAACTCCGCTCGGGAACATCAAACTTCACGCTTTCAACCAGCTTCCGGCTTACTGGGATCTTTTCATCGGTACTGTCGGCGGTTCTTTAGGCGAAACAAGTGCGCTCGCGATACTTCTCGGCGGACTTTTCCTTATCTACAAAAAGATAATTTCGTGGCACATCCCCTTCTTTTTCCTTGCCACGATCTTCGTTTTCACCGGAATCGCATGGCTAGTAAATCCTGAAGCGTTCGTCAATCCGCTCTACCACATTCTGGGCGGCGGCGTTATGCTCGGCGCATTCTTCATGCTAACCGACATGGTAACGAGCCCGATGAATCCGAAAGGTCAGATAATTTTCGCGGTCGGTGCAGGCATCATCTGTTCGTGCATCAGGCTCTGGGGCGCATATCCCGAAGGGTGCATGTTCTCGATCCTCATCATGAACGCGTTCGTTCCTCTTATCGACAAATACATCAAACCGAAAAGATTCGGTAGCGAGGTCAACTATGGCGGATAAGAAAAAACTCGAAAGTTCGTTCAAAAATATGCTCATCGTCCTTGCGGCGATCTCGCTCGTAAGTGCGCTGGCAATAGGTTTCACCTACACAAAAACAAAACCGGCGGCTGAAAAAGTCCAGCTTGAAAAGTCGAAAAAGGCTCTCGAAGCTGTCCTTCCGGCGTTTGAAAGGTTAGGTGAAAAATACGAATTGAACGGCTGCACGCTCACTCCGGCATACAAAGGCGAAGAGCTTGTCGGAACGGCAGTCGAAGCGGTCTCCAAAAAAGGTTTCGGCGGCGATGTCCAGATCCTTGTCGGCTTTGACGCTGAGGGTAAAATCCACAACACCGCAGTTCTTTCGATAAAGGAGACTCCAGGACTCGGCAGCAACATGACGAACCCGAAATTCAAAGACCAGGTAAACGGCAAAGACCCCGAAAACTTTAAACTTTCGGTCAAAAAAGACGGTGGCGACGTTGACGCGATAACTGCTGCCACGATCTCGTCGAGAGCGTTTTTAGATGCTGTAAACACCGCGGTCAATGCCTACAAAAGCGGAAAGAAATAGGAGGCGGAAATGAGTGCTTGGAAAGAATTTACAAAAGGTTTCATCAAAGAAAACCCCACTTTCGTTCTGCTTTTGGGAATGTGCCCGACACTCGGAACGACGACAAGTTCGATCAACGGACTCAGTATGGGTTTGGCGGCGACAGTCGTTCTGATCTGCTCCAACTGCGTAATTTCACTGCTGAAAAACGTGATCCCCGATAAAGTCAGAATTCCCGGATTCATCGTTGTAATCGCAAGTTTCGTTACGGTAGTCGACCTTGTCATGCAGGCGTATCTTCCCGATTTGTACGAAACTTTGGGACTTTTCATCCCGCTTATCGTTGTAAACTGCATAATTTTGGGACGCGCCGAGGCTTTCGCTTCGAAAAACAATGTTCTTCTTTCGGCAGCTGACGGTCTCGGAATAGGACTTGGCTTCACGATGTCGCTCACGATCCTGGGTTCAGTCAGAGAAATCCTCGGCAACGGCTCTGTTTTCGGATTTCAGTTCATCCCCGAAAACATTGACAAAATCCTTCTTTTCATAATGCCGCCAGGAGCTTTCATCGCCCTCGGATTTTTAATCGCGTTCGTCAACCACATTAAAAACAGAAAAGCGGCATAGGAGGGGAAAATGACCGGATATATTCTTGTTTTCATAAGCGCGATACTCGTAAACAACATCGTTTTCGCGCAGTTTCTTGGAATCTGCCCCTTCCTCGGCGTTTCGAACAAAGTTTCGACTTCGGTCGGCATGGGCGCGGCAGTCCTTTTCGTCATGACCCTGGCTACGACAGTCACGTGGCTGCTTTACAACCTCGTCCTGATCCCGCTAAACATCGGTTTCATGCAGACGGTCGCATACATCCTTGTCATCGCTGCACTTGTGCAGATGGTTGAAATCATTCTGAAAAAAGTTTCGCAGCCGCTGTATCAGGCTCTCGGCGTATTCCTTCCGCTCATCACGACGAACTGCGCCGTTTTAGGTGTTGCGATCTTAGTTACGCAGAAGAACTACAACCTGCTTCAGAGCGTAGTTTACACCATCGCGACAGCTTTGGGCTTCTTCCTTGCCCTCGTAATTTTTGCAGGAATCAGGGAACGCCTCGAACTTTACGAGATCCCCGAAGCGATGAAAGGCGCACCGATCGCACTTGTCACCGCAGGTCTTCTCTCACTCGCATTCATGGGCTTCACCGGACTCATTTCAGTTCCGTGGTAAATTTTATGTCGGAGCGCGGGCGGCTCGCCCGCAGATTTTTGCACCATAAAACACTTCAAAAGTGCAATTTTTGCACTCCACGAGCTCCGTTTTATTGTCAAGTTAGATATTTTTCTTTTACTTAATATCAAAAACTTGATTTTATATTCCATTTATTTAAATATACTATCGTGATTTTGGTTTATTGAGATTAACTCGAAATTTTAAGATCAAAAGTGTTGACAAAATAGGATAAATCCCATAAAATAATTTTTGGAGCGGTTCAGTGACAAATTTTGAAGTCGAGTTTTATGAAAAAGAGAACGGCAGTCAGCCGGCGAAAGAATTTCTTTTGTCGCTTGATGTAAAAATGAGGGCTAAAATGGCGGACATGATTTCGATACTGCAGGATAACGGCTGCGACTTACGTGAGCCTTATTCGAAATATCTGTCTGACGGGATTTTTGAATTGAGAGCCCGCGCCGAAACAAATATAATGCGTGTTTTCTATTTCTTTTATGTCGACAGGCGGATCGTGCTGACTCACGGTTTTATCAAGAAAACGCAGAAAACTCCTGTCGCAGAAATAGAGAAAGCAAAGAAATACAGAGCTGATTATTTGCGTAGAAACGGAGATAGAAATGGGCGAAAAATTTAATGATTTTCTTAAAGAACAGCTGAAAAATCCCGAATTTAAGGCTGAATACGAGCTGCTTCAGCCGGAACACGCCGTGATTCAGGCAATTATTGACGCACGCAAGCAGTCAGGACTTACACAAAAAGAACTTTCGGAGCGCACCGGAATCGCACAGGGCGACATAAGCAAGATCGAAAAAGGAAATGCGAATCCATCCCTTAGAACTTTGCAGCGTCTGGCTCTCGGAATGGGAATGAAACTTAAAATAGAATTCCTTCCGCAAAACAGCTGATACATTTTTTCAAAATCGCAAAATTTATTGCATTAAGTTGCTAATTTTACTGCAAAATATCCTGAATTATAAGATTTAGATGGGCGCACTGCGTATCCGTCAGGCCGGTGGTGTCCAGTGAGCGGCGGTTGTCGCGCTCCAGCAGAAAATCGGTTGAAACGCCGAACAGATCGGCAAGATGTATGAGCATTTCGATTGACGGCATAATGTTGTTGTTTTCCCAGTTCGAGACTGCCTGTTTTGAAACATGAAGCCGAGTTGCAAGCTGCACCTGACTGAAATTGTGAGCCTCACGCAACTGCTTTACTCTGTCTCCGAACATGATTACACCTCTCTTCGCACAACAAACAAGTTAAAATAAGCAAAACAAAGGTATTTTAAAAATACTAAAATATTTTTTTACTTGACAAGTGACTATCTTGGCAATACTATTGTTTTGTAATACTTGTTTTCAGTGTGAAAGCAAGGTGTTTTAATATTTTTTTTCATTGGAGGTAAAGATGAAGAAATTCTTGGTTTTAGGTTTGGTTCTTTTTGGTTTTTCAATGCTTTCCGCGAATCCTATGACTTACAATGTCACTTGGGTCGAAGCACAAGAATTTTGTGAGGCTCGAAATCTGACTGTAGCAACTAGTGACCAATTAACAGCTTGGGGCGGTAGCAATCAATGTTTTTGGACTAGAGGGGCTGGCGCGATAAAACCTAGTAGTCGCGAATGGTGTAAAATCAATATAATGGACAAGTTAGCTGTTCGTTGTGTCAAACTCTTCTAAAATGATCATTCAACATGTTTTTTAATTTGAGGAAAAAATGAAAAAATTCTTGGTTTTAGGCTTGCTACTGTTTAGTTTTTCCACAGTTTTTGCAGATTATGCTTTTTCAGGGAAAAGAATGAGCTGTTCAGCAGCAATAAATTTTTGTAAAGCTCGCAATATGCGTATGATTACATCTAATGAAATGCCGATGAGAGGGGGAACTTATTGGGTTGATGGTTGTTCAAGCATCTGTGAAACAATTTTTTGTTTTGACCCATCAAAGAAAGGCAATACGGCGGAAGCAGCCTGCATTAATTAATGATTCTATTACTTGATTTTATTGGGAGGAAAAAATGAAAAAATTTCTGCTACTTTTTCTGCTTTTAGCCTTTTCATTTTGTTTGTATGCATATGAAAAAATATTATATGAAAATGACAAACTTTTAATCACATCAGAATCAAAGATGGCCCCCGGGATAGGTTATGAACATGTATTTTATTATTTTAGGAATAGAACTAATAACACTCTTCGGGTAAATTATAGATTGAAAGTACGTTTTATTCGTTTTGGGAAAGATATGTCAAAAACAGGAACTCTTTATCTTAAACCCCACGAATTTACATCTGTATATCCTGCGGAATTGGATCCTAATGCAGCACATTCTTCTGTAATTATGCCAATAGATTTTGAACTTATAAATTATTCTGAAAAGGTTGAAAACAAAGAAGTTCCTTGGTAATTTTTTGATCTCAAAATGATTCTGTTGTTTTCCATTTTCCGCCTCACTTTTCCACAAACTCACAAAATTCACCGCTTTAAGCGACATGATTTGTCGAAAATCCGGCATCTCACTTCTGGAAAAAGTCTGCAACAAGATTCAGGGGAAATCCCTCTATTTTTCTTCCTTATTGACGGTTATTTTCCAGTAGCCGTTTTTGTCGGCACCGACACGCTTGATAATTCCGGCATTTTGCAGTTTCGAAAGTGCTCTTGTTACGGTTGCACGCGACTTTCCGATTTCTGCGGCAATTTGTTCTTTTGAGAGATAAGGATTTCTGCGAACGACTTCCAAAACTGATTTTAGCGGCTTATTTAGAGGCTCGCTTTGAGGCGCATTTAGAGGCTCAGTTATTGTTTCTGTCTGCCCGTATTTTTTAATTTCCCAGTAGCCGTTTTTGTCAGCACCGACACGCTTGATCATTCTGGCATTTTGTAATTTTGACAGTGCTCTTGTTACGGTTGCACGCGATTTTCCGATCTCTGCGGCAATTTGTTCTTTTGAAAGATAAGGATTTCTGCAAATGACTTCCAAAACGGATTTTAGCGGCTCAATTAGAGGTTCGTTTTGAGGCTCGTTTGGCGGCTCTGTTTGTCTTTTTTCAGGCTCAAGCGAATCAAAGGAATATGATTCATTCAAAGGCACTATGATTTTGAAAATATCGCCCTCTAAAAAAACGGGATTGTCGCCTGAATAAAGTTTTGTGTACTTAAACATCTTGCGGACTCCGCTTCCGAGCTGGTCGGCAAAGCCGATAGTCCTGAAAAACGAAGCGATGATCGGATTTTTCGGATACGGTTCCAGATTTTTCGGCGTAATCAAACCGTCTTTCTTTGTTCTATTAGCATTTTCCACATACATTTTATCATTTTCAATTACAAACTTGGCCTGATAAGCACTCGAAAATTCGCGGTGCATAAGCGTATTGCCGATCATTTCCCTCACGATGATGTTCCTTAGTGATTTCCGCTCCAAATCTTCCACATAAAACTTGTCCGGCAGATGCTTTTTGGCGAACTCAAAAAGACGCGAATAGCTTTCTATAAGGTTTGTCTGAATAAAATCGCGGTCGTCATAGCGGTCAAGATTCACTTTGCGGAGAATGGCATCTGTCACATAGGCCGGACACACATTCTGAACGGTTTCATCCTTCCCGAGCAGCATTGCCGCAGCAAGATTGAAGCCGCTTTTGCCGGTAATGGGATCTTTCATATAAAGTCCGGCACTTTTGAAAAGCGCATCATTACTCATATCCTGCCACGGATGGCTGCCTCCGGCGTTGTTCACAGCAAGAATCCTAAGCCTCGGAAGCAGATCAAGCCGCAAATCCTCTTTTTTCAAATAGGGGAAAACCTTGCGCTCCGTGTAGATTTCCTGCTTTCTGATGTATATCTGCGCGATCTGTGTCGTTGCCGTCACTTTCACGTCGGCATCGTTTGCCCTGTCATAAATGATTTTCTTAAAAGTATATACGTCACCACCTGTCGGAACCTTAATGTAAATAATCGTTTTTCCTTTATATTTCATGACTTCAGGTTCGAGATAGAGAGTCGGAAAAAACAGGGTCGGATTCGAAATGACGCTGACAAAATTCTTTATCATTTCAGGAGCCGCATTTTCAGGAACACCCTCGACCACACCTTTATCTGTCACTCCGAGAAAAATATCTCCGCCGAAACGATTCGAGAAAGAGCAGACAGTTTCATAGACATCATTTTCAATATGCCCGCCGCAACGCTTGAATTCGACAGCAACAGTTTCTCCTGTTTTTAAGATTTGTGAAAGTTTTTCGTTTGTCATTTTTAACTCCAAAGAAAAGTTCCAGATAAATAAAATAAAAATTTTTGCGAAAAATCAAATTTTATTGTTGAAATATTTTGATATTTTCTAATACGGCAACAAGAATCTTTGAAATGGTTCATATTTATCCGGCATTGAACTCCTAGAAAAAGCCTGCAACGGGATTTCGGGAAGTGATTTCGGTGTGCCGTCCGCGCTTATTTTACACCTTTCATCTGGATTGAGATCGAAAAATTCGACCACGATAATTAAGTGAAAACCGCCTGAATTTATTTGTGAATCTGTCCAAGGTCAAAAATTTTGACCTTAAAAAACCGCAGGCGGGCAGACCTAAGCTCCGACATTTTTTATAAAAAACTCCAGCTGATTTTATCTGAAATTTTTGAATCTCAAAATCATAGATATAAAAATTAATGTGTTATTGAAAATAAAATTGACTTTTAAAATTGAAAAATTAGTTTGTTCAATGTTTTTTTATTTATTTTGTTTTGTTGTTTTCCTAACAAGTTTAAATTTTTGCAAGAATACGGCAGTAATGGAGTAAAAAATGAAAGAAATTTCAATCTACATCAAAACAGGAAACATCATTGAAGATGCCCGTCAAATCATTGAAAGAGCCAGAAGTAATGCTGTGCGAAGCGTGGATTTCTGCCGGGTTCAGATGTATTGGAACTTGGGAAGACGAATTCTGGAAGAGGAACAGGAAGGAAAGGAAAGGGCTGATTACGGAGCATACATCGTAAAAAAATTGGCAAAAAACCTCGAAGTTGAATACGGCAGCGGATTCGGTGTACGCCAAATTGAAAGAGCTAGACAATTTTACCGATTGTATCCAATTGCGTCTGCGGTGCGGACGCAATTAAACTGGATGCAGTACAAACTTCTGATTGCAATCTCAGATCCCAATAAAAGGGAGTTCTATGAACTGGAATCGGTGAACAACTGCTGGACAGGGCGAGAAACGGAACGACAGATAAACAGCCAGCTTTACGAACGACTTCTGCTCAGCAACGATAAAGAAACTATTCTTGCAATCGCCCGCAGAGAACGCATTCCGGAAACACCGCAGGAAATTATCAAAGAGGCTATGCTTCTTGAGTTTCTGGGACTTAAAGCAAAACCATCTTATCATGAAAATGATTTGGAGAGCGCGATTATTTCGCATATTGCAGATTTTCTGCTCGAAATGGGTAAAGGCTTTTCTTTCGTGGCGAGACAAAAAAGGATAATGCTCGAAGACGACGAGTTTTTCATCGACCTTGTTTTTTATAACAGGCTGCTGCGCTGCTTCGTGATAATCGAACTGAAAACAGGCAAAATCACACATCAGGATCTCGGACAGATGCAGATGTATGTCAATTATTACGACCGCATAGAAAAACTTCCAGATGAAAATCCGACTATCGGAATACTTCTCTGCACGAGCAAAAACGATACTGTCGTGAAAATGACCCTGCCTCAGGACAACAAAACCATTCTTCCGAAAGAATATCAGATTTATCTGCCGACATCGGAACAGTTGGCGAAGGAAGTAAATGAGGCAAAACAGATTGCGGAAGAAACAAAAAACGAATAGGATGATCTTTGAAACCGACTGAATTTGTTGGATTATCTGTTAAAGGGCAAAAATTTTCACCAACTTGTTGCAGGATCTGGAATTCGTCACCAGCTTGGTGACGAATTGGAAAGGACTTAACCGCCTCGAATTGCACACGGTTAAATTTACCTGGATCGAGGTCGAAAAAATCAACCACGATAATGTTATTTAAATTCTTTCTTTCTAAGAGGATTTAGATAATTCTGTTTTAAATCCCTCTGGTTGCAGAAAAAGTTCATTTTCAGACTTAGAAAACCGGTTTGCTTCAATTTTTACTTGATTTGAAATATTTGTTAAGGAAGTATTTTATGAGAATGAATTTTCAATAATTTTATTTTAAAAATTACCGCGCCACGGAATGTTTGTGTTCCTAAATCTGCCGTTTTAAAAGTTCCAGCAGATATTCCCACCACATTTCGGAAGTGAACTGATTCGAGAATGCTGACGGCATGAGAAAGCGGCGCATTTCGAACAGAAAGTCACGCTGACCGTTTTTTATTTCCCCGATCCGTGCCGCATATTTCTCGCGGAAAACGGCTTCCGTGATTTTTCTGTCGGCAAGTTTTTGCTGTAAAAGTTCTTTTTCGGGCGAGATATTTTTCTGTGAAAGCCAGTGGATATCCCACAGATCGCGGTTTTTTACGCGGTTGGACCGGAGTGCGAACGCAATCAGTTTGTCGCAGAGGATTTCTGAAAGACTTTCTGCGTGAAGAAGTATCCCGTCAGTTCCAGAATCGATTCCGTAAGTGTTTTTCAGCATTGCCGGTTTGCGGTCCCGGCTTGGCAGCATGCAGATGTCGATATTGATTTTTTGAGACGGGAAATCAGGGCGTTCAGGGCGCGTGATTACTTTGATTTTCCATGTCTCGGTGTCGCCCGTTTCCTTTGTCGGAGCGGTAACAGTGACCGGAAGAGCATATTTTTCGCCGATAGCCTGTTCAATCACTCTTCCGAGTTCACTCATGTCCGATTTTGAAAATTCGAATCCTCCTGTAAAATCAAGATCTTCGCTCAAACGCGGCGAGCCGTAGCAGTCGCGAAGGCATGTACCGCCGATGAAAGTGAGGTCTTTCAAAAATCCCGCTGAATTCATGCAGCGGAGAATGTCAAAATGCAGAATCTCCTTTTCTATAACAGTCCGCAGCATTGGATATTCCGTATTCTGCGATATGATTTGCGAAACTAAATCGTCAAAAGCCGGCATGTTTTTCTCCTAAATTTTTAATTTTCAACCAGATCCGTCGGTCTTTTGCAGTCCTTCATGTCCTGCAGAGCGAGTTTTTCGGAAGCCCAGAACATGCCGGTCACTCTGTCGAGCCTCAGTTCAGGCATGATTTTGCCGAAATTTTTCGCGGTATGTATCAGTTCGACCGTTCCGAAGCGACCGCACCTGATTATGCCGCTCCGTCCTGTAGTCATCACGGTGATCCAGCCCAAAAGCTGCTGTGAAATTAGTCCGGATTGCGAAAGCACCGTTTCGAGACTCACATAGTTCATATTGTTTGCTCTGAGTTTTGCCGCGACTTTGAAAAGAATCAAAGACGAGTCGTAGTCCGTTTTAGTGTAGAGGTATATCCCTTTGCAGATGCGTTCCAGAATGTTGCTTTTAACCGCCCTTGAAAGCAGCACAGTCAGATTTTCCGGTGTCATATCGGGGAAAACAGAAGAAAAATCCTGCTGCGAAAAGAGACAGTGCTGACTGTCAGCATTTTGTTCCAATGTCTTTTCAAGTAACTTTATCGGCTGCATATTCTACACATCCTAACAGTTTCTGTTGTGTTTTGTAGAGTAAAGGCTCTGGTTTGTCAAGTTTTATTATGCAGATTATCAGGTGTGGAGATTCTATAATGGTCAGGATATTGAATTGGATTCGTTGCCGTAACAATCTTACGATTTTTCTGGAAGTTTCCCGATATATTCCTAAAATACCGCGTTTTGATGAAGATCTTTTGATTTAAGGAGAAATCTTTGGAACTTATAACTTCTTTCCTGCGCAGGATCGAAAAGCCGGGCCGCTACTTCGCACCGTTCATCGAGACTGTAAAGGTTAAAACTGATCCTAAAAAGCCGAAAATACTGATACTTTTCCCTGATCTTTTCGAGATGGCGCAGAGCCACACTGGTGTCAAGATCCTCTATTCGCTTTTCCACAGGAGAGGATTTCTGGTCGATTTCGGGTTCTCGCCGCAGAAGGATATATTTGAAATTGCTGCGAAAAGCGGCGGTCTGACTTCGATGATGCACGGTGTGAACTACCGCGATTTCGATATCATCGCGGTTTCATTCCAGTATCAGCTGCAATACCCCGATTTTCTGAAAATCCTGGAGATCGCAGGGCTTCCGATCCATTCAAAAGATAGAATGGATTCAGATAGTTACCCGATAATCTGGTCGGGAGGGCCTGTCATGTGCAACCCAGAGCCGATGGCTGATTTTATCGACATGGTGACTATCGGAGAGTTTGAGCCTTATGCCGAAGAATTTATGAATATCCTTGAAAATATTGAGGAAAAGCACGAACGCATTGAGGCTTTTTCCAAGATCCCGTCGATTTACATTCCGTCGAGACATGACGAAAACGCCCTTAAGATCAATCCCGACGGTTCACTTTCGGGATTTGAGGCGAGAAGGGGAGTTCTCAAAGATCTCAACTACGACCCTGAGTCGCTTTTTGACGCTCCGATATTTGCAATGAGAACGATCCACGACCGTTTTACGATCGAGATCATGCGCGGTTGCACAAGAGGGTGCAGATTTTGCATGGCTGGGATGTTCTACCGGCCGCACAGAGAGAAAAGTGCCGAAAATGTCTGCGAAATCCTTGACAAAGTCGTCCGCTCTTCGGGTTACGACGAGGCAGGGTTCCTTTCGCTTTCGGCAGCCGATCACAGCGAGATCGAGGATATTTTAGTCCGCTCCTACAGCCGTTACAGCCGCAGGATATCGGTCTCTCTGCCGAGCCTCAGAACTGAAACGCTGACTCCGAAGATCGCTCAGGTAATAAGAAAAGGGCGCAAAGTTGGCTTCACTTTAGCGGTCGAATCGGGAAGCGACAGGCTCAGGAAAATGATAAACAAAGGCAACAGCGTGGAAGATCTGCTGAACGCCCTCAACACGATATTTTCAAACGGCTGGCAGGCTGTGAAACTCTACTTCATGCTGGGACTTCCGCTTGAAGAGGAAGCCGACCTTCTTGAAACGGTAGACCTTGTCAAAAAAATGTGCAACTATGTGAAAAGATTCGGCAAAAAGGCGATGATAAGCGCGAGTTTCTCGACTTTCGTGCCGCAGCCTTTCACCCCTTTCCAGTGGGAAAAAATGTCGAGTCCGGCTGAGATCAAGGCGAAGCAGAAAATAATAATCGAAAATCTCCGCGGCATAAGAAATCTGAAACTTGCATGGCACGATCAGGAGATCAGCACGGTCGAAGGCTACCTCAGCCGGGCCGGGCGCGAATACGGCAAAGTCATTGAATTTGTTGCAAAAAATATGAAAGGACTCCAGACGGAAGACGAGAGTTTTGATCCGGCTCTCTGGGATGAGGCTATGGACGCTGCCGGAATCAATAGAGAAAGCACTTACCTGCCGAAATCATTGGATAAAACACTTCCATACGAGCATATTGACCTCAGGATCGACAGAAAATTCCTGCTGAAAGAGCGCGAAAAGGCCTACAATTTCTTGGAAACGCCCGACTGCGCGAAAACCGGCATCTGCAACAAGTGCGGCGCGTGCGATTTCAAAGAGATAAAGCCGATGATAAGAACGGGAGAGCCGCTTGACGAGAACGCAACTTTTGAAATTCCTGAAAAGAATAATAAAAACAACTCTTTTCCCTACGTTTTTTCTCTTTCAAAACACGGAATTTCGATAAGCGTAGGGCATTTGGATCTCGTTTCTTTCCTTTTCAAAGCACTCACTTTGAGCGACCTCAAGATACTCTATTCCGACGGTTTTCACCCGATGCCCCGCTTTAATTTAGCGTTTCCTGCGCCTGTCGGAGTTGAAGTTGACGAGGAATTCGGCACAGTCTGGCTCACTGAAGAAGTAGATGAAGCCGAAACTTTGGAAAAACTCAATTCAATTTTGGAAAATTCCGGAATAAAATTCCTCACTTTCGCAAAATGCGACCGCGAAAAGATAAAAAAAGTGGAAAAGATTCTGCGTACTCTCCCGACAAGCACCTACCGCGTGAAATTCTTTGAAAAAGCAGACTATGATTCGGCAAAAGAAATATTGGAAGTGCTTAATTTTAATGATGAAACTCTCGAAATGACGATCAGACACCAGACCGAGCTCGGAAGCGTCATGAAAAAATTCGACTCATTCACCGGAGAATTCCACATAATCAAAAACGGCTACCGGAAGGAACTCGCCGGATACGACTCGGAAAATCTGCTGAAAGAGCTGGAAATTATTTCCTGAGATAATACGAATACGGCAAAAATCCTTTTTTCTTGTCTATAAAATGTAAGTAACTATACTGTTGCGGTTTTGTTTGTTGTTGTAATGTGGCTGATGGTGTTTAGGGAGTTCAGTGGGTGAAAAAAATACTTTTTCTTTCTAATACCGCGAATTTTTCTAAGTTTAATATACCTTATATGCGCTGGTTCAAAGAACAGGGATGGCAGGTCGACTACTGTTCGCCTGGTGAGGAAACAGTGCCTGATTGTGATAACCAGTATTCGATAAGTATTGCAAGATCACCTTTTAGCTTGAAGAATGTCAAAGCTTATTTCGAGCTTAAAAAAATACTCAAAGAAAACAACTATGATATTCTGCACTGCCATACCCCGATGGGTGGGGTTCTCGGCAGACTTGCAGCCAACGATCTTCGTAAAAAACATAAAATCAAGGTCATTTATACTGCACACGGATTCCATTTTTACAAAGGAGCTCCTTTAATAAATTGGCTTGTATATTATCCTGTTGAAAAATGGCTTGCACATAAAACAGATGTCCTGATCACTATCAACAAAGAAGATTATGAGAGAGCGCAAACATTTAAAGCGGGTAAGATTGTTTATGTCCCGGGTGTCGGTGTCAATATGGGCAAGCTTGGAAGCCGCACCAAAAGCCGTGAGTCGAAGCGGGAGGAACTCTCTTTAAAATCAGATGATTTTGTTATTCTTTCTGTCGGTGAACTTATTCCCCGCAAGAATCACGCTCTCATGCTTGAAACCCTCAGTTTGCTGAAAAATAAAATAGGATTGGAAAACATCCAGTTTTTGATATGTGGTTGCGGTATCCTTGAAGAAGTTCTCAAAAAAAAGGCTGATTCTCTAGGCATTGCGGATCATGTTCATTTCCTGGGATATAGAAACGATATCGGTGAGATCTGCTCCGCCTCAGACCTTTTTGTCCTGATGTCTCTGCAGGAAGGTCTTTCTGTCGCTTTGATGGAGGCGATGGCCTGCAAAGTACCTGTCATCTGTTCAAGGATCCGCGGAAACACCGATCTGATAGAGAGCGGAAAAACCGGTGAAATAGTTGACAACAAACCTTCGGAACTGGCCGATGCAATACTGAAACTTAAAAACGGCTCCTCGCTCGCAGATCTTTACACCAGAAATGCTGCTGAGACCGTAAAAAAATTTGATCTGAGTTCGGTTGAACCCGAAATGAGAGAAATATATCTCCGCGAAATGACATTTGGGTAAACACATGGAAAACGAAATTAAAGTAAGCATAGTATGTAACGCATATAATCACGGGAAATATATAAAAAAAGCTCTTGACGGTTTTTTGATGCAGAAGACGTCATTTAAATACGAAGTGTTGATACATGACGATGCATCTGCTGACGGAACAGCCGGTATAATTCGCGAATATCAGCAAAAATATCCTGATATTATAAAACCTATTTTTCAGAAGGAAAACCAGTATTCTCAAAAAATAAGAATAAGTTATAGATACCAGTTTCCCAGAGCTGCCGGCAAGTATATCGCAATCTGCGAAGGCGATGACTTCTGGACAGATGAAAACAAGCTCCAGAAGCAGTTTGACATTATGGAACAGCATGAGGAAGTTGATATGTGTGCTCACGCGGCACAGTGCATTGATGCTGAAACAGGTGAGCCTGGTAAAATGGTAAGACCGAAAAAAAACGACACAATTTTGAGAACCGGCGAAGTTATTACCGGAGGTGGTGATTATCTCGCCACGAATTCCCTTTTTTTCAGGAAGTCTCTTTTGAACAATACTCCTGAATATGTAAAAGTTTCAGCATTAGATTATATGCTTCAAATTTACGGTTCATGCCGCGGCGGAATATACTATCTGGACGAAGTCATGTCGGTTTATCGGATCAACGTGAAGAATTCTTGGACTACTGTGATGAGAGCGAATGCGGACAAGAAAATAGCCTTCAAAAAGAAATTGATCGGATACTTCAAAGATTTTAACCGTGAAACCGCTTACAAGTACCGCACCAGCGTCTTCATAGTCATTTTGTGGCACTCGGCAACAATTATTATACTCAAATTTAAGATATTGCTGGCAAAATTTTCGAAATAATCACGCAACTGATACTTTTAGTCATTTTGTATTCACTCTTTGAACAGTAAATTTCTGTCCGAAATAAAATCTCGCACTTTCTTAAATTTTTCTGTCGAAATTTTTAAATTTTTGAGTATAATTGTGCGTTTTTTGGTTTTGTTGTTTTAATGTGAGGTGGAAAATGTTCGATATTTCTGGAAAAATCGCGTGTGTGACTGGTGCAAGTTCGGGAATAGGTGCGGCTACTGCCGAAGCGCTGGCGGAAGCGGGCTGCAATCTTGTACTTTCGGCAAGGAGAGAAGAAAAAGTCAAAGAATTTGCGCAGTATTTAAGTGACAAATACGAAGTCAAATGTTTCGCCGGAGTTCTTGATGTCAGGGATCAGAAAGCTGTTGAAAAATTTTTCGCGAAACTGCCTAAAGAGTTTAAAAACATTGAAATTCTTGTCAATAACGCAGGTCTTGCCAAAGACATGACGCCTCTCAATGAAAACAAAATATCCGACTGGGAGCAGATGATCGACACAAATGTCAAAGGTCTGCTTTACGTCACGAAAGCGGTTCTTCCCGTTATGATCGAGCGCGACAAAGGCCACATCGTGAACATCGGCTCTACTGCCGGACGCGGAACTTACCCGGGCGGCACGGTTTACTGCGCGACAAAACACGCGGTCAATGCGATAACTAACGGGCTTAGAAAGGACCTTTTAAAAACTTCGCTTCGTGTCACCACGATCGATCCAGGCGCCGTTGAAACCGAGTTCAGCATGGTCAGATTTGAAGGCGACAAGGCGCGCGCCGACAAAGTTTATGAAGGTTACGAGCCGCTTCACGCAGAAGATATCGCAGACGCGGTTCTTTACGTCGTCACGAGACCGCCGCACGTAAATGTTTCGGATATCATAATCTATCCGACAGCTCAGAGAGACTACCATTTGGTAAATAGAAAATCTTAATGTTTTTGCGTATTTAGTTGGAGAATAGAATGCTTCCCATCACCGGTCACGTTCAGACTACTCTTGTTGATTTTCCTGAAAAAATAGCGACTCTTTTTTTCTTTTCCGGCTGCAATCTGCGCTGTCCCTACTGCCACAATTCTTCCCTTTTTGAAGTTCCGCCGCAGGAAAAATGGCTTTCGAGGGATTACATAATTTCCGACATTCAGAAGCGACTTAAATTCATCGAAGGCGTTTCGTTTTCGGGCGGAGAGACTTCGCTTTATGACGAACTCATCGACTTGGTACGCGAAATAAAAGAGCGTTTCGGTCTTGCCGTAAAAATCGATTCAAACGGCTTGAAACCTGAATTTATTGAAAAAATCCTTCCCGATCTTTCGTATATCGCAATCGACATCAAGACGACTCCTGATCTCTACTGCGAGCTCGGCTGCAAACTGCCGAAAAAAGAAGTCGAAGAAAAGCTGCTTGCAACAAAAAAACTTCTGGAAAACCAGAGCAATGCGAAAGTCGAATACCGTACCACGATGTATCCTAAACTTGTAGAAAGTTACGAGCGCCTTTGCAAAATGGCTGATTTTATTCCTGAAAACGCTGTTTACTATCTCCAGAAATTTATCAAGGACAACGCTTATACTGACGAAGCCAAGGCGGCTGAAAGCTATTCAACGGAGCAGCTTGAGCGGATGGCGGTCGAAATGAGGCGCATCACGAAACGCGACAAAATATTCGTCAGGACTTACCTGTAACGGAGGCTTAAGTGGATCTCAAAAGGCTCAAAAGAATCAAGGAAATCATTGCCGTTCTCAACAAACACGGTCTCGGGAAATATCTTCCGCAGGCATTTTTCAAAAAGTTCGGGATATCGAGACCTTCTGAGGAAACGGGGAATCCCAGCCTTGAAAAAAATATCCGCGAAGCCTTTGAAGAACTCGGCACTACTTTCATAAAACTCGGTCAGATGATGTCGCTCAGAAAGGATATTATTCCGGCTTCTATGGCTGAAGAGTTCAAAAAACTGACCGACAACGTCAAACCGATAGGATTCGAGCAGATAAAACCGATAATCGAGGGCGAACTCTGTGCTGAAATTACTGATATTTTTTCGGAATTCGATGAAAATCCCATCGCGGCGGCATCGATTTCGCAGGTATATGGCGCAACTTTGAAGGAAAACGGCGAAAAAGTTGTCGTCAAAGTGAGAAAGCCGGGAATAACCGAGACGATCCGCGATGACATGGCACTTATTTTCACGATCGCGCACTACATCAACAAAACTTCATATTCCCAGAACATTGATTTCGAGGCGATTGCGGAAGAGTTTTTTCAGACTATGAACATGGAACTCGACTTAATGCTCGAAAAATCGAATAACGAAAAATTCGTCAAAAATTTCAGCTCTCCGAAGTGGAACTGGCTTAAGTTCCCGAAAATGCACGGAATTTACTGCACGAATAAAATCCTTGTCATGGAACGGATCTTCGCGCTGAAACTTGATGATGTCATCAAACCTGAAAATAAGGAAAATTTCGACAGAAAGGTTATTGCCGGCAGAGGAGCCGAAGTTCTGATGAAGATGATCCTCAACGACGGATTTTTTCATGCCGACTTGCACGAAGGTAATATTTTCTTTAAGGAAAACAACGAGATAGCGATAATTGATACCGGAATGTGCGGATACATTGATAAGTTTATGCGCAGCAAACTGGCTGATCTTTTCATCGCTTTCGTCGCAAAAGACTGGGAAAAAACGGCGCGTATATGCCTTGAACTCAGCGAAAACGGAGAAATTGACGACAAAGAGCTTTTTGTCAGAGATTTACGCAATATTTTCGAGAACTTGCCTGACAATCTGGCTGAGATAAATACGGCTGAAGTAGTCGGGAAAATTTCCAGCGTCGTTTTCAGATACAAGCTCAAAGTGCCGAGAGAGCTTACGCAGCTTATAAGAAGTTTCTCAATGATTGAGGGGCTTTGCAGAAAACTCGATCCCGAATTCGAGCTTATGACGGTCGCGGGAAAACTCTCGAAAGAGATAATCATGCAGAAGTTTTCGCCCGAAAATATCGCGGCTGAAGCGACAAGCGCGATCGAAAAAATCGTTGACACTGTCCACACGCTGCCGGATACGGTGACGAACATCACCGAAAAGCTCGAAAACGGCACGATCCAACACAGAATTATGGTGATTTTGAACGATTCGGAGCGCAAATTCGTATCGAAAATGGTGACGAGAATCACGGCGGCATTTCTGATGACGGGAACTTTGATTGCGGGCGGTTTTATGACCGGAAATCTCTTTACAGCCGATCTTATTGTCTTTTTTGTCTCGCTGGCGTTATTTTTCTCAACTTTTTTGAAAGGTAAAAATGACTGATTTTATTGATATTTTTTGGGAAATCTCGTTTTTTTTGAATTTTTTTCATTTTTTTTCAATAAAAAACGGGCAGAAATGGAACTAAATACGAGGATTTTGCTGTGGTGAAGGAAGACAGGATATTGGCAAATCTTGATGACAACATTCTTGTCGACCTTGCACTGCGTGAAAAAAACCAGAAGGCGTGGACGGCGCTTATAACGCGCTACTACGGAAAAGTTGCCGCCACGGTTTACAGAATCATCGGCAAAAGTGCCGAAGCGGAGGATGTTGTGCAGGAAGTTTTTACCGAAATGGCGAAAGCGATAAAAATTTACAAGCGCGATTCGCTTTTTTCGACTTTCCTTTATCGTATAGCGGTAAATACGACCTACAAATACATCCAGAAGAATATGAACCGGATCGAAACTGCGGAAGAACCTGAGTTTTTTCTCCAGATCGGAGACAAATCGTCCGGCAGCGAGGCTTCGATGATAAAGCAGGAAAAAGCACAGATGGTGAACAGTGCGATGAAAAAATTATCGCCTGAAAAACGCTTTGCTTTAACTCTTTACGAGGTCGAAGGAGTTCCGCTGAAAGAGATCTCCGAGATATTGAAACAGCCGCTCCAGACAGTCTGGTCGAGGATAAATCAGGCGAAAAAGGAGCTTTATGAAATATTGAGTCTTAGTATGTAAGAGGTTTTATGGTATCCGAGAAACACATAACGATCGAAGAAGCGATAGCTCTCGCAGACGGCAGATACGTGCTGCTTCCCGAAACGGAAAAGCACGTTGCCGAATGCACTGACTGCTCTTCAATGATAAGCTGCTGCTGCGGCGCGAAAGAGATTTTCGCCGAGTCAAAGGAATTCGTTCCAGCTGTTGATGAAGCGAAAGTTACCGAAATCGCGGCAAAATCGTTTGCAATGCTGCCTTTTGAAGAAGAAACCGAGCCAGAAAAAGAAAAAGGCTTCAGTTTTTCCGCGCTTTTTGCTTCATGGTTCAAACCGGCGCTCGCACTTTCGCTTGCAGTTGCAGTAGTAATTGCAGTTGCACTTTTTAATAGCGGGAAACCGGCTGAAAACACAGAAAAAACTGTCGAAATCGCAACAGCAGGTGCGACAGAAGCTGTCATTGAAACGAAAGAAGATTACGCATCCGGCGAAAGGGAAAGCGGTGCGAAAGTTCAGCTCGCAAAGGCAACGATTTCAGTAATTTCGAACACTTATCTTGAAAATATCACCGATACAGACGTTTCGATGAAAAAAGGAAAGGCGAAGTTCGACGTCGTCACAGGCAACGATTTCAGGATCGATGTCGACGGAAAATTTTTAGTCAGAGTTCTCGGAACATCTTTCACGCTCGACTATTCAGACGGAAAACTTACGGCTGAAGTTTTCAGCGGTCTCGTTGAAATTGTTGAGAAGGCAAACGGCGCGGCAACGCAGCTTTCCAAAGACATGAATAAGACTTTTGAATATAAAGACCATCAGAAAGAACAACAAATTGCCATAACGACCCCTGGAAAAAAGACGAAAAACAATCCTAAAAAACAAGACTTTGCGCTGACTCCGGGCAAATCTTTCCTGTTTCAGGGAAGAGAAGCCCTCTCAGCGGGAAAAACCGGAGCGGCGCAGCAGCTTTTCACGATGGAGATCGAGAAAGGCCATGAACCCGACAAGGCGTTGTTCGAACTTATTTCGATAAACGAAGCTAAAAAAGATTATGCGGAAATTGCAAATCTGGTTAAAAAATATGACAGAGTTATGCGCGAAAGCCGCGTATATAAAGAAGAAATCATGATAAAAGGCTGCCTGTCGCAGAAAAAATCGGAAAGCAGAGATCTTCCGCTCTGCCATGATTACCTCAGAGAATATCCGAGAAGTTTCCGCAGCAGGGAAATCAAGAGGATAATTGATGAAAAGTAGATTTTTCTTAGTCGTTTCAGTTGTTTTGTTCGTTGTTTCTTGCAGTCAGTTCGTAAATCTGGGCGATAAATCCTCCGACGGTGAAGACAATACAGAAGGGCTTCCGGACGAGATTTACGAAGGCGATAATGCGGACACGGCAAGTGCCGGAAACTACGACGATTGGAACGAAGACAATGCCGACAGTGACTATTACGATGAGGGCGGGCAGGATAAGTATGAAGAAAATGATGAACAGAACGCTCCTTATCCGGATGAAGATTATGCGGATAGTATTGATCCAACCGATACCGATACAGATATTGATACCGATTCTGAACCGGATATGAATGATCCGGCAAATCCTGACGATTTTCCTGATGAAGACGCGCCTGTCTACATATTCCCTGAAAGTGATCCGTTCCCTGAAGGATTTACGAATGTTGAATGCGGATGCGGCAGTACTCCGGACTATTTCCCGGTATGCTGCGACGGCAAAATATTGGTCTTCAACCCGTGTTTCGTAAACTGCTACGCCATCAATTCAGGCGGCAAAATCTGTTCAGTTTCAGAACCAGGGCTTTGCGACGAAGCCGGAATCACCAGAGATTTGACAGAAGGCGAGGGTGACGATGCTGACCCGTCGGTCGGTGAAGATGATGACTCTGATGAGACCGATAACGATACGGAACTTCCCGACGAAGACGCCGATTCAGATGAAATTCCGAACGAATGCGGCTGTTATCCTGAAGATGAAGCTTCGGTATTCAGTTGCGGTGAATCACGCTACTTCATCACTGAATGTCTTGCAAACTGTTTCTGCGAAAATCCTGAAAAAATCTTTTAAAAAGTCTGCCATTACGGCACGAAAATCTTTAAGAATAAAGTTTGATTTTTTTCTCTTTTCCGCGGATCTCTGATTCTGCGATGAATGTAAGCGATACGTCGTCAGGAAGAAGTTCTTTCGTCTGCTCGGAAATAAGCAGATCTGTTTTGTAAGTTTTGCAAAGGCTCTCGATGCGGCTTGCAGTGTTTACGGTGTCGCCGATAACGGTGTATTCAAGCCGGTTCGCAGTTCCGATATTTCCGGCAAGAACTTTACCGGAACATAAACCTATTCCGAAGCGGATTTCCTGCCGTCCTTCGTTTTTCAGCTCCTCGTTGAGAGCTGCAAGCTGCGCTCTCATTCCCTGTGCGGCTTTCCATGCATCGTAGGCATGGGTTTCCGACTGCAACGGAACTCCGAAAACAGCCATTATAGCGTCGCCGATATACTTGTTTATGATTCCGCCGTTTTCGACGATCGGTTTCTCGAGACGGGTGAAATAGCGGTTCAGCATCGAAACTATTTCTTTTGGTTCGAGTCTTTCTGATATGGTGGTAAAACCGCGTATATCGCAGAACATTACGGTGACATCGATATCCTGACCGCCGAGGTCGGGGTTATCGGAAAGCAGGAAATCCCTGACCTGAGGCGAAACGACCTTTCCGAAAGTGCTGTTTATCTGTGCGATCTTCTCAGCCGAACTGACGATCTTATCGACATAACCCATTGTGTCTTCGGTCATCTTGGTGAAAGCCTTATACAGGTTTTCGACCTCGTCTCCGGTGTGGATGTCAAGACGTTTGATCTTCTCGACGTTTTCGCCGAGCGCGTTGCTGCCGCTGTAGGCGAACTCGCTTGTCCGCATCGTCATTGAGTTGATCGGGAAAACGACGTTGAAATCGACAAACCAGACAACGATCGCAATGATAAGGATCACGAAACCCAGGAAGAGGAATACCATCTGAGTCAGGAAGTTCAGCTCTTTTCCGACTATCATTGACATTGGGATGTCCGCCCCGATGTAGCTTACAGTTTTTCCGGCAGAATTTTTGACGGGAGTGTAAACCGAAAGGAGCCGCCCAAAGTCGCTGTCGGAAATGACCGGTTCTATCTCGCCTCCTTCCAGAAGTGTAGGAAGATAAGGCTCGAAAGCGGAGTCGAATTTTACAAGTTTGCCGGGAACGGAATCTTCCTCATTGTTGGAATGAAGGTCGAAAACCACGTGTCCGCCGTCCTCTTCTATTTTGTAGATGTAGATGAATTTTACAGTCGGAGCGGTAGTCTTTATATCTTCAAGTTTGTGCATGACTTCGAGATATTCCGGGTCAGCACCTTTGCTTGAGATGTATTCGTCGATCTTTTCGTGATCCAAAACCTCTGAGATTGCAATGGTCACCTCGCGGGCGAATTCGGAATATTCAGTGATAAGCGCGTTCCTGTAGAGTACAAAGCTGATCGTTGACGCTGTTACGGCCAGGGTGACAAGCGCTGCTGCCAGAATGAAAATGATTTTTGATCTTAAAAAAACGGAACGGCACTGGATCGTCTTTTTGATCTCCTCCAGATCGCTTTTCGTAAGCGGCGCCTGTTTCCAGCCGTTGAAACGAAGCGTTTCTCTGGTCGCAGGCGGGATCGCCCTGACGATTGCGACGACTAAGAGTACTGAAATGGTCTTATCCACAAGATCCCACAGCAGATCGTTCAGAAAACCGGCAGTCGGAATGGAGTTGACGATGCTTGGAAGGATACCGCCGAGAACACCGCCGATGAAAGCCATGACAAGTATGAAAAACGGGATTTTCCACTTTTTCGTTAAAAATCCGTGGTTTGCCAGAAGGGCTGAAGTCGCGGCGATAAGGACATTCATCGCGGAGTAGTATATAGAGGCAAAATCCATGAAACCTTTCATGAAATTTGTGACAAGACCGACAAAAATGCCCGGAAGGTAGCCGCCCATTGCTGCTGCGAGAACGGTTCCGATAGTGTCGAACCAGAGCTGCATGCCGAAATTCTGCGATAAGAACTGTGCCAGACGCGCAAAGACGACGTTTATCAGAACGGAAGCGATACAGAGAATAATAACATTCCGATGATTTTTTCGTATCCCGATTTTGTAGTCATCAACCATGTCAACTCTCCCGCAAAATGCTAAAAAACTCAAACAAGCTCCATATATTATCACTAATTAATCATATTGAAAGTAAAATATGCGCCATTGCCCAAAAATTGACATTTTGCCTTTCAATCGTAATATTGCAGGTTTTTTCAATGTTCTTGGAGTTTTAATGAAATTCGTAATTGCAGGCGCGGGTGCCGTCGGCTACGATATTGCCAGACACCTCATCAAAGAGGGAAAAGACGTTATTATCATCGAGCGTGATCCGATCCGCGCCAAGTTTCTCGAAAGCAACCTTGACTGCATGGTCATCAACAAAGAGATAAACCGCAGCCAGACGATGCAGGAAATCGACCTTGCAGACGGCGACTACTTCATCGCGGCGACGAACAAGGATGAAACAAACCTCATCGCGTGCTCGATTGCGGCTTCATCTTCTCCCGACGGATCGATGCTGAAACTCAGGAAAATCGCCAGAGTCAGTAACCTCGACTACTCTCACGCCGAATTCCAGGGAAGTCCGTTTCTTGGTGCCGACTACATCATTTCGCCCGAAATGGCGGCGGCGAACCACATTACCGAAATCGTAAAACAGGGCGCTTTGAGCGATGTTCTCGCATTTGAAGGGAGCAATATCACCGTCAGAAACGAAATCGTCGACAAAAATTCGTCATTCAGGAACAAAAACCTTATAAAAATCAGAAAAGAGATAAATAAATCTTTCCTCATAGCCCTGATAAAACGCGGTGAATCGGTGCTTATTCCTTCGGGAAACACGGTTGTCCGCGAAGGTGACGAAATCTATATCGTCGCAGATGAAAAAACTATGGATTATGTCTTTGCCAGAACAGGCAAAAAGATGAAAAAAATCGAAACGGCTCTCATTGTCGGAACGACGAAAATCGCAAAAAGCCTTCTTCGAACCCTTTCGATGATGCCGATAAATTTGAAACTTCTTTCCGAAGACTACGAAGAAGCGAAAGATATTTCGAGAAGATACCCGAACGTCCTTGTAATTAACGGCGATGTCAGAAACGAGTCGATTTTCGATGAAGAACGCCTGAACGAAGTCGATCTCATCATCATGGTCACTGAAAATCAGGAACTCAACGTTCTTTCGGCACTTTACGCAAAAAGCATCGGAGTCGAAAGGGCGATCGCTTCTGTCAGCAAGGAAAGCTACATTTCTATTGCTCAGAAACTGGGCGTTGACGCAACGGTCAGCCCGAAGCGAAGCACAGTCGACGCGATTCTGAAATACATCAGACGCGGCAGGATAATCACGCTCCACACTCTTTTCGACGGAGAAGCTGAAGCGGTCGAGATCCTCGTTTCGCCTGAATGCAACGCATGCGGCAAAAAGATAAAGGAGCTCAATATGCCGGAAAATTCGATTATTGCCGCGATTACCCGAAACAAAGAGATTTCGATTCCCAACGGCGATTTTGAAATGAGGGCGGGCGACAGCGTCATCATAATTATGAAAAAGCAGAATGTTCCCAAAGTTGAAGCTATATTTTCCGACCTATGAACTTTAGCACAATACTCAAACCACTGATTATAATACTCTTTTTCGTTGCTCTCTGCATGGCGGCTCCTCTTTTGATAGCTGTGTACTACGACGAACCGGCTGCTTTGAAATCGTTCTTCAGCGTCATGATTTCCGTGGCAACAGTCTGCGCCGTGATTTTTTATTTTTTGAGAAATATGCCGATACACCGGATAGCAATCAGGGAAAGTTTCGTTTTGGTCGCTCTCTGCTGGTTTTCGATTTCATTCATTTCGGCGCTTCCTTTCTATGTTTCTGGAGCGATACCGAACTTTTCCGAGGCTTTTTTTGAAACTGTTTCAGGTTTTTCCACAACCGGTGCGACGATTCTGACCGATATCGAGTCTCTGCCGAAGTCGATGCTCTTCTGGCGCAGTCTGACTCACTGGCTCGGCGGTATGGGAATCATCGTTCTCGCGGTCGCAGTCCTTCCGCTTTTGGGTGTCGGAGGTCTGCAGCTGCTGAAAGCCGAAGCTCCGGGACCTACAGTTGATAAAATCTCGCCCAGAATAAGCGAAACTGCAAAAACGCTCTGGGGAATCTACATCGGAATGACTGTCGTTGAGGCGATGCTTCTCAATTTTGCCGGAATGCCGTATTTCGACGCTTTCAATCACGCTCTTGCGACAATTGCAACAGGCGGATTTTCTCCGAAAAACGAGTCGGTCGGCGCATATCATTCCGCTTTTATCGAATGGATTGTCATAGTTTTTATGATTCTTGCCGGAATGAGCTTCACTCTGCACTACAAAATCATTACCGGAAGAGTCCGTCAGATTTTCAAAAACACCGAGCTTAAGGTTTATCTCGCGATTATCGCAGTCGGTTCGCTGTTTGTCGCCGGCGATCTTTATTACCACCATGTCTATTCGGTTCACGATTCGATCAGACAGGCATTTTTCCAGGTTTCTTCGATTATCACAACGACCGGTTTTGCGACTGCCGACTATAAACAGTGGCCGTCTTTCGCCCAATATATTATTTTTCTCTTAATGTTTTCAGGCGCCTGCAGCGGTTCAACAAGCGGCGGCGTAAAAATTATCCGCATAGTCACATTGATGAAACTTGCCGTAAACGAACTGAAATACCTCATTCACCCGAAAGCCATTATGACGATTTTCATAGACGGCAACGTTATCAAAAAAGACATGATCTACTCGATTTCGGCATTCGTCTTTCTTTACGCTGTCTGCGTTCTAACCACGGCGTGCATCTGCGCTTTGTCTGGTGTCGGAGTTCTCACATCGTTCACGGCTGCACTTTCGACTGTAGGAAATATCGGTCCCGGATTCGGCAGGATCGGTCCGGTTGACAACTATCACTTCTTTAAAGACTGGGTAAAGTGGTTTTTATCAGTCGCGATGATCATGGGAAGACTTGAAGTCTTCACCGTCATGGTGATCTTCACAAGAGCTTTCTGGAAGAAATAATCAATGAAATCCGCGTAGAGACGTCATATTATGGCGTCTCTACATAAAAATTTTCGGGATTGTTTTGGAATCAGATTTTCGGTTTATTCGCCGCAGCCGCCCTGAGGAGCAGGTTTGTCGCCGGCTTTGATAGCTTTGTCAGCTGCACAGCCTTTAAGATCTTTGTTGTGAGCGCAGATCTGTCTCTGGATGTCGTTTGCAGCAACGCCGCCGCCCTGGAATTTGTTGTTGAAAATCCATGTCGGGCTGCCGCCGATTCCCATTTTGTTTCCGATTTTGATGTTTTCGCTGTGAAGTTTTACACCTTCGCCGCCGTTGAAGCATTTTTCGATGACATCAGCTTTGATTTTGCCGGTTGCGCATTTCTGCCAGTCGGTTCCTCTGATGTTCTCGTTGCGGCACCAGATGTAGTTCATGTAATCTTTCGGATAGTGCTTGATCGCGCAGAGTTCACGGATGTTCTCGTCAACTTCGCCCTGGCCGTGAAGAGCATTGAATTTGCCGGGTTCGGTCTCGTTTGCGATGTAGTTTACGTGGAAGTCAAGTTTGTCGTCTTTGAAAGCTTCGAAAACTTCTTTCATTGCGTTGAGCGCCATAACACCGTAGGGGCACTGGCTCATAACGAAAAGGTCGATTCTTCCCGGGATCTCTTTTCTGCAGAGCATTTCTTCTTTGCAGTCGTCATCGGCACAGTCAACTTTGCCGTTGCCGGTATCATCCATTCCGTTGTCGCAGATCTCTTTGGTCGGGTCGAATTTTGCGCCGACTCGAAGAAGGATTGCTCCTCCTGCTTTTACAGCCCAACGTGCGATTTTCTGGTATTCTTCCTCTTTTTCGACTGATTCTTCAAAAGCTATGATAGGAAGGGTTTTGAAGCCTGCTTCTGCAAACTTTTTGTACTGTTCCTGAGCTTTTTCATCGGAGTAGTCGATGGTTTCCGGAATAAGTCCGGGGAACATGTTTTTAAGCTGGCCGATCAAAGCTTCTGGTCTGCAGTCTTTGCATCTTTTGTCGGAAATGACGGTAACTTTTACTTTTGCAGGTTCAGGAATCGAGCTGCAGACTTCCGGTTTCGCGGTTTTGTATTCGTTGCAGATCGCTCTCAGGAAATCGTTGGAAGTTCTTCCGCCTCTGTAGGGCTGATCAGCAAGGAAAATCGTGGGCGAACCGTTTGCGCCTTTCGATTTCGAAAATTTGTAGCTTTCAAGAAGAATGTTCTCACCTTCGTCGCCGTCTTTGCACGCATTGACTTTAGCGATGTCGAGGTTGAGTTCTTTAGCGCAGCTTTCAAAATTTTCGGGAATCTTTCTCGATTCTTTGTTCATGCAGACGATAAGATTCATGTAGTCTTTCGGCATGTGTTTTTTAGCGCAGAGGAAGATTTTGTCGCCCTGACGCTCGGTTGCTCCGTGCATAGGCATCCAGCCGCCGTCCTTTTCGTAACCGATGTAGTTGAGTTCGAAATCAACTGCGTTTCCGAGTTTGTCGAGTGTCGGTTTGATTGCGTTCATAACCTGAACACCGTAAGGACACTTACTCATAACGTGGAAAGAAAGTTTAACTTTCTCTTTTGCTTCGGGTTCTTTTTTTTCGCCGCATGAAACGATCATGCTGATGCAGAGAGCCAAAACCGAAGCTGCAATCAATAATTTTTTCAAGAAATCCTCCTTTAACTAGGTTATCAAAAAAACAATAAACAAAAAAACGCGGGATTATAAGGTTTTTATATAAAAAAAGCAAATAATCACGGCAAACGTCGGTTTTTGACCGTATCGCCCCTTTTCAACAGCTTGAATTTAAAAATTATTCCAATTTTTCAAAATCCTGCTAAAATGCCGCGTTTTTTGTGGTGCCGTACTGGGTGATACGAAAAAATGACAGCTGAAAAAGATTATTTTGTTCATGAAACCGCTATCGTCGATGACGGCGTAACTATCGGAAAAAACACAAAAATCTGGTGTTTTTCGCACATTCTCGGGAACACGAGGATCGGCGAAAGGTGCGTTGTCGGGCAAAACTGCGTCATCGGCGCGAACGTGAATATCGGCAACGGCGTTAAAATTCAGAACAACATTTCAGTTTACGACGGTGTCGAAGTTGAAGACGACGTTTTTCTGGGGCCGTCAATGGTTTTCACGAACGTCATCAATCCGCGCGCTTTCATTGAAAGGAAGCACGAATTCAAAAAAACTTTGATGAAAAAAGGTTGTTCGGTGGGCGCCAATGCAACAATTGTCTGCGGTGTAACTATCGGAAAATATTCGTTAATCGGCGCGGGCAGCGTCGTCAGCAGGGATGTCCCCGATTTTGCACTTGTCTACGGAGTTCCGGCTAAAATACGCGGCTGGGTCTCGAAAAACGGCTATAAACTTGAATTTGACGGAAACGGCGAGGCTCACGACTGCTCTGACGGCAGCAGATACATTCTGAGCGGCGGAAAAGTCACGATGATTTCCGGAAATACGGAGGAAAAATGAGTTTTTTTGATGTTTTAAAAAGTATTTTACCGCATGAAAAAATCTATCCGGTCGAACTTTCGAACGAAACTTTCTATCCTTCACTGAAAAATTCCACGGTTCCGGTAATCGTTGATTTTTATGTGGAAAAATCGCAGCCGTGCAATATGGTTTATTCGACTCTGACCAAGTTTGCGACCGATTTCAAAGGGCGTGCAAGGGTGGGTGCCTTCAATGTGGCGCAGGACACTGACGGCAAAATCATCGTTCCGTGCAAGATAAAGGCTGTTCCAACGATCGGGATATTCATTAAAGACGAGCCGGTAGAACTTCTCGAAGGCGTTGCCGGATATCTGAAAATTCAGGAAGCGTTTGAAAAGGCTGAAGAAAGGATGAATAGAAAGAAAAATTCCAAATAACAAATAATTTCAGGAGGTTGTTATGAAAAAAATTTTGGTTTTGACGATTTGTGCAGCGCTCTTTTTTGCAGTAAGTTGCGGCGGATCCGGCGAAAGCAAGAAAGTTGTTGAAGAAAAATCACAGACAATTACCGCTTCGGAAGGCGGAGAAATCGAAGTTGCCGGCGGCGAAGCAAAGATAAAAATTCCTGCCGGAGCACTCGACAAAGACACCGAAATTTCGGTAACACTTTACACAACAGACGGATTCAAAAACAAAAAAGCTCTTGCTTCCAATATCGTTGAATTCGGTCCTTCAGGTACAAAATTCAAAAAACCCGTTGTCATCACGATCAATGCCGGAAAGGCTGTAAAAGGCAAAACTGTTGCGGCTGCCGTTATGAAAGGCGACGGAACATGGAGCTACAGCGAAAAAGGAGCTTATGCACTGTTCGGCGGATATGACGAAGCAGGCGATCCCATCATGACGACTGCTGCAGGCGATCCCATTATGATCAGCAACGGAAATGTGACGACCGCTGCGGGCGATCCTATCATGAATGCTGCTGCCGGTGATCCCATCATGCTTGCTTCGGCAGGTGATCCTATCATGACGAATGCTGCGGGCGATCCTATTATGAACGCTGCTGCAGGCGATCCTATCATGATGACGACCGGTCACTTCTCCGACTACACTTTCATTGTTGTTGACGAAGTAACAGAAGAAAATTCCAACAACAACAACGGCGGCGGCAAAACCGGCGAAGTTACCTGCAAGACCATAAAAGAGTGGGATACTATCTATGGTGACAAAGAAGATGCCGACTACGATGACAAAGAAAACGAATCGATCTACTGCCAGAAAACAGGCGAGATGCTCGTTTACTGCCTTTACGGTGATTTCAACGGCTCATATTCCAACATCTACTCGATAAAAGTCGGTGATAAAGAATTCAAATGCGAATCGGAAAATCACGAAGACTGTTTTTTCAAAATGGAACAGTACTGCGAAGCACTTGACGGCGAATACGAAGACGGATTCTACTGCGAAGAAGAGGGTGTATGCGAAAAAACCGGCGAAACATCCAAAGCCTGCGCTTCGACAAAAGGTGACGGAAACTTCTACTATCAGGTAGGAGACAGGAAATTCGAGTGCAACGAAGAAAATATGCAGTCATGCTACGAGGAATATTACGAATACTGCGGTGATACGACTTCCGAAGAAGAAGAGGAAGAGGAAGAAGCAATTCCTGCAGAGTGCAGTTATTACATGTATTGCGCAAACGGAGATTTCGACATTTACCGCTGCACTCCTGAAGGCGATGACATATACATTTTCTACAGCGGATATTCACAGGAATGCGATGAACCTGAAGAAGATATGGAAAAATGCGACAAAGAGCTGGCTCTTTTCTCAGACTCTTGTTCAAGCAATGAATAATTTTATTTAGGAGGATTTGTTATGAAATCTTACATCGCTGAATTTATCGGCACTTGTGCACTTGTAACACTTGGCTGCGGCACGGCAATGCTTGTCGGCTGCGACGCTGCTTCGGGCTGCGGATACCTTCTTACCGCGCTTGCATTCGGTCTTACAATAGTCGGAATGGCTTACTGCGTAGGCAACATCTCCGGCTGCCACATCAATCCGGCTGTTTCGCTCGGCGTGCTTATGACAGGCGGAATGACAGTCAAAGACTTCATCGGCTACGTAATTTCACAGTGTCTGGGCGCACTTGCAGGTGCAGGACTTCTTGCTGCAATATTCAATCTCGGCGGCGTTGCTGACAAAACCGGCGGTTTCGGCACGAACGGTCTTGCAGGTGTCAACGGAAGTGTTGCAGCTGGCCTCATCGTTGAAATCGTCCTTACGTTCTTCTTCGTTCTCACTATCCTCGGTGTAACATCGAAGAAAGGCAACCACGGCTCGTTTGCGGGCGTAGTTATCGGCTTCACGCTCGTTCTCGTCCACATTCTCGGCATCGGTCTCACCGGAACGTCTGTCAACCCGGCAAGAAGTTTCGGACCGGCTCTCGTTGCTGCAATCAGCGGAAACACGGCTCCGGTCGCGGCTCTCTGGGTATTCATAGTTGCTCCGCTCATCGGCGCGGCACTTGCAGCCGTAATCTGGAACTTCCTTTCGAAAGAAAACTAAATTCTTATAAGCAGAATCACCTCTAAATTTTTTCTTTTACGCTTGACATAGGATTTTAGTATGATATTTTCCTGCGCCGTTGACTGTGTCCGGCCGCCGTTGACCTTGTCCGGCCGTTTTAATAACTTAACATTTGGAGGAACAAATGACCAGAAAAAAAGTTCTCATCATGGGTGCTGCCGGTAGAGATTTCCACAACTTCAACACCTATTTCAGACACAACAAGGAGTACGAAGTAGTTGCTTTCACCGCGACTCAGATTCCTGACATCGACGGAAGAAAGTATCCGAAAGAACTCGCAGGTGAAGACCTTTACCCGAACGGTATTCCGATTTATGACGAAACCGAACTTCCGAGACTCGTTAAAGAACTCGGCGTTGAAATCTGCGTATTTGCTTACAGCGACATTTACTATCCGATAGTTATGAGCAAGGGCGCTCTCGTTAACTCGCTCGGCGCTGACTTCGTTCTTATGGGCTATGACAAGACGAAAATCAAATCATGCAAACCGATCATCTCGATCTGCGCTGTAAGAACCGGCTGCGGCAAAAGCCAGACCACAAGATTCATCTATGATATTTTCAAGAAAATGGGCAAAAAGGTCGTTGCAGTACGTCACCCGATGCCTTACGATCCTGACCTCAACAAACAGGCTGTTCAGCGCTTCGCTAAGATCGAAGACCTCAAAGCTAACAACTGCACCATCGAAGAAATGGAAGAGTACGAGCCGCACATTGCTGCAGGCAACGTAATTTATGCAGGCGTTGACTACGAAGCTATCCTTCGTCAGGCTGAAAAAGATATCGACGGCGAACCCGATGTCATCCTCTGGGACGGCGGAAACAACGATTTCCCGTTCTATGAATCAGACCTCAAGATCGTTGTCGTAGATCCTCTCCGTCCGGGTCACGAATGCCTTTACTATCCGGGCGAAGTCAATGTTCTTATGGCTGACGTTATCGTCATCAACAAGATGGACAGCGCGAAACCGGAAGATATCGAAACAGTTAAAGCTAACTGCAAGAGACTCGCTCCGAACGCAGTTATTATCGAAGCTGACTCAGAACTTACCGTTGACGGCGACATCAAAGGAAAGAGAGTCCTCGTTGTTGAAGACGGCCCGACACTTACCCACGGCGGCATGAAGATCGGTGCTGCAAGCGTAGCAGCTAAGAGATTCGGCGTTAAAGAGATGGTTGACCCGAGACCGGCAGCTGTCGGCAAAATCGCTTTCACCTACAAAAAATATCCGAACATCGGCGAAGGCATCCTTCCGGCTATGGGATACGGCGAAGAGCAGACCAGAGACCTTGAGAAGACGATCAACGCAATAGACGCTGATATCGTTCTCAGCGGTACCCCGATCGACCTCGGCAGAGTTGTAAAAGTCAACAAACCGATCGTACGCGTTGGCTACGAACTTGCTCCGAGAGGAAACGGTGCAGAACTGCTTAAAGAAGCTGTTGAAAAACTTTTCAAATGCAAAGGCTGCTGCAAATAGTTTTTTGTAACTGATTTTTTTAAAGAGGGGGCGGTTGTCCCCTCTTTCTTTTTTTGATGGAGTTTTTATGAAAATAGTGATCGCGCTCGGCGGCAATGCCCTGATAAAACCGGGAGACAAAGGAACTGTCGAAGATCAGGAAAGAAATATCCGCGCTTCAATGGACGGCATCGTCCAGCTTATAAAGGAAGGACATCAGGTTGTAATCACTCACGGAAACGGCCCTCAGGCTGGTGCTAGGCTCATCCGCAACGAAATGGCTGAGACCGAAGTTTATCCCGATCCGCTCGTCGTATGCGTCGCAGACACGCAGGGCAGCATGGGATACATGATCGAGCAGGGGCTTATGAACTGCCTCAGCAAAGCAGGATCGCGTGCAAAAGTTGCGACTCTGGTTACTCAGATCGAAGTAAATCCGCTTGATCCGGCATTCAAAAAGCCGACAAAGCCGGTCGGTCCTTTCTATAATCAGCAGAAAGCTCTGATGAAGATGAAAAACGGCTGGAAAATGGTGGAAGACAGCGGTCGCGGTTACCGCAGAGTCGTTCCTTCGCCTATGCCTCTCAGAGTTCTCAATCCGGAAGCCATGAACACGCTTATTGATGCGGGTTTCACCGTCATCACAGGCGGCGGCGGCGGAATTCCGGTTTACAGAAGCAAGGACAAATCGGGGTATCAGGGGATCGACGCCGTTATCGACAAAGATTTAGCCAGCGTAATGATCGCACAGACGATCGATGCAGATATGGTCGTAATTCTCACGGGTGTTGAGAAAGTCGCAGTAAACTTCAAGTCAGACAAACCGACTTGGCTTGACTCAATGACTTCCGCAGAAGCCGAAAAATATCTGGCTCAGGGCGAATTCCCGGCAGGAAGCATGGGACCCAAGATTAAAGCGGCGATAGATTTCGTCAAAAACGACCGCAAAAAAGTCGTTATAATCACTTCCGAAGACAAACTCACCGAGGCTATGGAAGGCAAAACAGGAACGAGAATAGTTCACTGAGGTCAAATGAAAAAAGTTGTTATTGCTGTAATAATTATCGCGGCGGCAATCGCAATATTCGCTGTTGTTGCCGGTCAAACCGGTTCTATAAGTTCTGTCCAGCCTGAAAAACCTGCCGTCGAAGAAAAAATTGAATCTAAAGAACTGAGAAAAAATATCAAAGTGCCGATGAAATCGCTGAAAATACAGAAATTGAACATCGAAAAGCTTAAACTTAAAAACAATATCAGAAGAACCGAAGAAAATCCCGATTTCAATAAAGATCAGAAAAAGTGCGGCGAATAGCTGCCTCACATTCCGCTAACCATCAGAATTGCCTGTGATTTTAAAAATCTGACAGCGTCGTCCGAAATGTCGGCGATGTTTACCCAAAGTTCCCTTTTTCCGCCGTTGCGGATCATTTTTTTGTGCGAGATGAACTCGGAGTAACCGATGTGGTTTTTAAGAAAAATATTTATGTCAGGCCATGCGTAGTTGTTTCTGTTTTCCGATCTGAAGCGCGAAACGAATATCGAAGTTGAAGCCGACAGATATGACGGAGCCTCTTCGGAATCGCTGTATGCAAAAGGATGAAGTAGAATTTCAAGTTTAGGGAAAATTTTTTGAAGGACCTCTTTCATGATTATGTCCGAAACGACGATCCCCTTTAATTTTTCAACCGAGGCGATATCCTCAAAATCCTTTTCCACAAGATTTCCCGCGATGTAAATGTAGTCGGAAAAACCTTTCGGAATATTGCGGTTGTAGATAAAAACATACCGTTCGACGTTTTTGCTCTTGAAAACTGCGAATTTTTTGATGTCGTCGGAAATCAGAGTGATTTTCGCCCTTTCCGAATATTTTCTGAAAGTTTTTTTCTTTTCCGGAACATTTTCCTCTTTTACCGGAGCCGGAATCACTTCCTGGTAAGGCAGAGTGTAGATATGGTGACGTGCTTTTTTGAGAAAGTCCTTTTCTTCTTCCGTATATCTGCAAATAAGCAGAACGGATTTGTAACTTCCTGAAATTTCAGCGCAAAGTTTGGTGTCATCAACTTTTCTCACATTCTTGGCGTCAATCCATTTGCCTTTATAGAAAGCGCCCGAATAGCCGTAAAATCCCAGAAGGTCTTTGTCGAACATCGCCGAAGAGGTTTTGTCGAGAAGGAAAGAATATGTTCTGCTGTCCTTTGATTTTCCCGGCTTAAGAATCTCTACTCCGATCGGATAACGGTAATTCCATGATTTTTCTAAGATTTTGTCTCTGGCGCAGACTGCTTTTACTTCAGGAAAGAAAGTTCTTTCCGAAAAAAGCAAAAAAGGTGCATCGTTCGGCGCGTTGAGATCGGGCTTCATCGAGACCGGAAATTCAAGTCCGGGCTTCGTCGTACTTTTCTCGCGGCACCGGTTGTCGCAGTTGAAGCAGTGCTGCGGAACGCTTTTTCTCGAAAGGCAGAGCCCGAATTCTGCGATGCACGCTTTGTCTGAAACGAAATAAACCGGCTCCAGACCGCTGTCCTGTGCGAATTTGAAATCGGCTTTTCCGCTGACAACAGGCAATACACCGAAATCTTTAAAAAAATCGGGAAAAGAAATCATCCGGAAATTTGAAAAAAGTGCGATTTTTCCGGTAAATCCCGCTTCGCGCAAAGGTTTTACAATTGAAGAATCAGCCAGAAAAACATAATCAAAAATGGCGCAGTTCTGTAAAAAAAGGTCGAACGGATAAGAACTTTTTTCGTAAAATACGGCTGTTACCGATTTTTTGCGTTTTAATGATGCAATTATCCGATTGAAAGTTTCGAAATCGTCAAAAAACGGAATTACAGGAATTCCCTCGGAAATATCCTGCCGAAGATTGAATATCTGTTCGGGAAACCGGATAAAATAGAAGTGTTCCAAAATTCAGAAACTTATTTCTTTTTACCGGAAGCTCTTTTCGAAGCCTTAAGAGGATTGAGCTTCTTAGTAACAACTTTAACTTCTCTTTTTACATGGGAAGCAAAAGAACAAACCTGGTCATTTTCCCAGTGAAATGAAGGATCTGCATATTTTTTGCAGAAGCTGCCTGCTTCTGTCGTCTCAACTTTGTCGCAACCTTCGCAACGTTCGTCAACAGGAAGTTTTGTTATTTTGTCGAAATCTTTGTTAGCCATTTTTATACCCTCCAAAATGGTTAGAACCAAAAAACCGCGACAGCATATTCAAAAACTCCGAAATGTCAATATAATTTGGTTGTTTTAAATAAAAAACGCCGTATAATGCCCTGTTTTTTTGTAATTTGTGAAGGTGAAAAGTGCTATGAAGAAAATTTTTATTTTACTTGTTTCGGCAATGATTTCGTTGATGCTCTCTGCCGGAGAGACTCCGCAGAAAAGCGAAAGATTTTATTTTTTCTATTCCGAGTCGTGTCCGCACTGTCACGAAGCAATGCCTTTTATAGAGGAATTGGAAAAAGAGTTTCCGAATATTGAATTTAAGAAACTTGAACTTTCCAAAGCGCCTGAAAATATGGCGATTTTCAATAAAAAAGTTGAAAAACTGGGAATCAAGGGCGGCGGTGTCCCGACTTTTGTTTTCAGAGACCAGTATGTCGTCGGATTTAAAAAAGGGGTCTATGAAGAAAAAATCCGTGCGATGATCGGGCGTCCCGTCAAAAAGGAGCCGCGGAAATAAAATCTGCTGTTTTTTTGTTAAAAAAATGTTTTTGGCTATGATTGCCGGATTTTTTTGTTCGTAACTTTGGGGGTTTTTATGAAAAAATTTTTCCTGCTGCTCCTTCTTGCGCTTGTTTCATTTGCCGTTTCTGCAGAAGAAGTGCAGAAAGACAATATTTTTTACTTTTTTTATTCGTATAAGTGTTCGCACTGCCACGAGGCGCAGCCGTTCATCGCAGCTATTGAGCATGAATATCCCGATATAACTTTTAAAAAGCTGGAAGTTCTGCAAGTTCCTGAAAATATGAAACTTTTCAGAGAAATGACGCAAAAGCTCGGTATTCAGGGCGGCGGAGTTCCGACATTCATTTTCAACGGAAAATTCATCGTCGGTTTCCAGTCGGGTCACCACGACGCGCTTATCCGTGAAATGATAGAAATGAACAAGGCTGACGGAGAATCGTGCGGTGAGCAGTGTCAGGAGTGCAAGGAAAACGTGATTGACGTTCCGGTTCTCGGGAAAATCGACGCGCAGCTTGTCAAACTTCCGAGTTTTACCTTCATAATCGGTCTTCTGGACGGCGTAAACCCGTGTGCAATGTGGGTTCTGATGTTCCTTCTCACCCTTCTTGTCGCTGCGAAAGACAGGAAAAAAGTTATAATGATAGGCTCGGTTTTCGTTATTTCTTCAGGCGTTGTTTATTTCCTTTTCATGACGGCGTGGCTCAATATTTTCACGTTTATGGGAATGACGACTTATGTCACGATCGCGCTCGGTGTTGTTGCAATCATTATGGGACTTATCAACATGAAGGAGTTTTTCTTCTTCAAAAAAGGTGTGAGCCTGATGATTCCCGATAAAGTCAAACCGAAACTTTTTGAGAAAATGAGGCGTGTCATCAACAACAAAAATATGTTTTTGTCGATTCTCGGAACTATTGCACTTGCGTTTTTCGTAAATCTGATTGAGCTCGGCTGTACGATCGGGCTTCCCGCAATCTACACGAGAGTCCTTTCGATCCAGAATGTCTCGACCCTCAAAAAATATCTCTTCATGGCGCTTTACAATGTTTATTACGTTGTTCCGCTTGCAATAATCGTGCTTATGTTCGTTGTCACGATGGGTAAGCACAGATTCGAAGAAAAACACGCGAAAAAGCTCAAACTCGTGAGCGGACTTCTCATGCTCACGCTCGGTCTTATTCTGATAATCAAACCTGATCTTCTGGTTTTTTCTTAGATTTTAAAGGGTGATCACTGAACAGCCGCTTGATTTTTTCTTTGCCGGCTGGTCATCGTCAAGAGTCATGTCGTCATCATCTGAATCGTCAGCAGGTTCTTCGTCGGCAACGGTATCGCTGTCCGTCGGTTCGTCGGGTTCGTTGCGCGGAACACACCTTGATTCTACGCATTTTGTTTCGTCCTCATAATCGCGGCAGTCTTCGTCTCTTTTGCACGGCATTCCACAGATATTTTCTTTGCCGTTGTAGAGTTTGTGGCACTTCATGTCGTAATCGGGACCGAAACCGAAACTTCTGCACTGACTGTCGTCTTCGCAGCCCGGAAGACAGATGTTGTAGGTGCCGTATGGCCCGAACTCAACTTCTGCACATTTGTTGGGGCTGTCTTCCTCATCATTGCAGCGGTAGTCATCACTGCACATGATGATGCATATTCCGCCGGGTACTTCGGCCATGCACATCGTTGCGTTGTATTTGCAGTCTTCACCGGTTTCGCACGCTCCCATCGGTTCTGACGGATTCAGGTGACAGAGTTTTGTTGTTTTGTCGCAGTAAGCGCCTTGGGAACAATCAGTATCTTCCGAACATTCAGGAAAGCACTTGCCGAGCATTTCATCAGTGCACCCGAAACCTTCAGGACACGGGTGATCATTGTTGCACTCAAGAAGACATTCAGGGTCATAGTCACTGTTTTGTGCCGTTCCGTCAGGACATGTGAAGTTGCTGTTTTTGATTATGCAGTAACCGTCGTTCAATTTGAACTTGCCGAATTCTCCCGTAAGACAATCGACATCGTCACCTTTGAAGTCGGCTGTTTCGCAGTCTTTTGCCTCTTTGCACTTTGCCGAGACTTTGGAAATGTCTTTATTCAGACCTTCGTCAACGCTGCCGTCGCAGTTGTTGTCAAGATTGTCGGCTACTTCGTCGGCGCTTTCCTCGCACATGTCGAGACCCATCGCGAGTCTGACAGCTTTGAGCAGATTGAGTCTGCCGTAGCCGAATTTTATGCTGTGACCGTCTTTATCGTAAAAACCGGTTTCCGGATTAACTTTGTCGGCACTTTCGTGAAGGATATAGACTGCTTCTTCAAGCGTAAGTTCCGGATTTACCGAGAAAATAACGCCGAACGCGCCTGTGATGACCGGAGTCGATGAAGAAGTTCCGCTGAACTGGTTCGTATAGTCATCGTCAAGGTCTCCGTAGCCTGTGAGGAAACTCGTTGCAATGCCTATCAAAGGTCTGATCGAAAGCGACGGAGCAACTATGTCTATCATGTCACCGTAGTTAGAATAAGTGACTCGCGTATCCCACGCAGAGCTTGCGCCGACCGTGACAACGCTGCTTTTAACATTTTTTTCGCCGCGTTTCAGTTTGAATTCGTATGAAAGGATTCCGGTGTAGGCCGCATCGATGCCGTCGTTACCGCTTGCGTAGACGATGACGCCGCCCTTGCCGTTTCTTCCTTCTTCCATGAATTTTTTGTGGCTTTCGATTTCATCCTGTGATGCCGGAATATTGCCGTAACCTGCCGCCGGACCGAAAGAGCAGTTGATTGCTACGATTTCAGGATCTTCAGTGTATTTTTCGTAAACTTCCATCAGCTTTTCGCCGGATTCCATCGTTCCGATTCCGCCTTCCATGTAGGTAACGGGATAAATTCCGCACCACGGGCATATTCCGACTGTTCCGATCTCGTTGCCTTCCGCTGCAGCGACGCCGGCGCAGTTTGTTCCGTGCGAATAGTAAGATGCATCCGACATCGGGTCTTCAGGATCGGGAGTGTAAGTGCCGGGATTTCCCGTTTCGCCTTCATGAACCATGTTGAAGCCGTCTTCAAGTTTGTTTTTGAGGTCGGGATGCTCGAAATCGACACCGCTGTCCATGATGGCAACTTTCGTTTTTTCGTTGAAATTCTCAAGATTACCGGCTTCGATCTGGTCATGGATAAACTCCATAGCCTCTTCAAACTTGACATCAGCGTGTTTCAGAATGTCCATTTCCTTGATTTGATAACCGGCTTCCGTTGCTTCGTAACCGATTCCGGTTCCCGTGTTTTTAAGCGACCACTGATAGTTTTCAGTATAGTATTTGTCCTTGATCGGGAACTTGACGGGATTGACGGCTTTAAGTTCGTATCTTCTGTAAAGGTTGGGAAACGCGAATCCGTCACCGTTTTCAACAATCTGCTGAGCGATTTTGACGCTGTCGGTCGCACCGTCAAATTTGATATAATCGTAACCGCTCATAAGTTCTACTGCTTTGATGTTGTATTTTTTCTCAATAAATTCAACACTTTTTGTTCCTTTGTAGAACAGTTTTGAATCGGCGATTACGAAATTCATTCCTGAAAGGTAAACCGGCAGATTTCCCTGATTTTTTTTGTCAATAACTATGAATCCGTCGTTTGAGCGCCACTTCATCTTGTAGTTTTCGGGTGCTTTGAGCGAAGCTGCATCGATTTTTGAAGCAAAAACGTCACCGTTTCTCTCAATCTCAAAAAAAGTTCCGTCGCTTCTGTAAACTTTTTCGGCAAAAAGAGAGATGCTGAAAAGAGTCAGCAACGCAAAAAAGGATAATTTTTTCATGATTCCTCCAGGCTTAAAACAAAAAAACGCAATATTTGAGCAAAATTCAGGCTGGGATTTTTTATTAAGTAATATCGGTCTGTTAAGCATTCTTGCCGCAGCATTTTTTATATTTTTTGCCGCTTCCGCAGGGGCACGGATCGTTGCGGCCTACTTTCGGAGTTTCGCGTCTTACCTGTTCAGGCATGATCTGCGTTCCGTCTTCGAAAAACCATTTTCCGTCGATTTTTTTGAACATTGCGTGCTCGTGGTGGCACTGCATAATGCCGTCAAGCATTGAGAACGCCTTGAAATCGACGCTGCCGGTCTCGTCGTCCTTGCCGCCCGCTTCGGTTCCTGTGATTTCGAGCTTTTTCCAGTCGGTCTTTTTTGACCATCTTTCGACCGCTTCGCGTGACATGTTGCCGGTCTGATCGGGAACAACGGTATCCATGATGAAATCTATTTCGTGAGCCGCAAAAGCCGAGTACCTTGCACGCATCAGCTCTTCAGCCGTTTCAGCAATTTTTTTGCCCTTGATTATCGGTTCGCAGCACTCTTCGTAATTTTTTCCGCTTCCGCAGTAACATTCAGTCATTTTTTCCTCCTACTTCAACAACCATTTTTTATTTTCTTTTGAAAACTCGAACTCCGCTTTTTCAACGGTGGTTTCCGGTTTTATATACTGTTTGTCGGCGAGCGGCTTGAAAATCTCGTAAAGTTCGCCCTCGCAGACGGTTTTGACCTGATATTCGGCATTCGCATACTTTCCGGTGTTCACGATACCGTTGAAATGGTCGAAAACTGTCGAGCAGACTTCGACTGTGCAGCGGTTCTTCTCGCACTTGAAAATTTTTTTACCCTCTTCAGTCGCTTCGAACATCGGCATTTTCTTGCCGGCAGCTTCAACATAGACATCATCCTGAAAAGTAAGATATTTTCCCGTAGCAATCGCCTTGTAAACAGGTTTGTAGCTCGGATCGGTCATCGCACCCAGATAAAACGAAACGCTTCTGCCAGGCATTTTTGCAAGACGCTCCTTGATCAGCGCTTCGGCAGTTTCCGGTTTTAACGAATTGTCTTCGCACGAAACGAGCAGAACTAAAATAATGGAAACAAGAATCAGGACCTTTTTCATAGTAAACCTCAAAAGAAAGAGAACTTAAATTCCGCAAATGGTAGTTGTTTTTGTAAGAATGTCCATTTTTAAACGTTCCCATCATGCCGATGTTTGCCGAAACATCTATTTTATCTCGATATTTTAAAAAAATTGTATATAATGCCCCGTTTTTTTGTTTGGTAAAACTTATGGAGGTTTTTGCATGAGCGCATTCAGCGGAGCTACCTTGATGATAACGGGCGGCACCGGTTCTTTCGGAAATACTGTTCTCAAACATTTTCTCACTTCGGATATTGCACAGATCCGCATTTTTTCGCGCGACGAGAAAAAACAGGATGATATGCGCCACGAATTGCAGGCAAAGTATCCCGAACATGCGAAAAAAGTTCAATTTTATGTCGGAGATGTCAGAGATCCGCAATCGATAGCGGACGCGATGCCGGGTGTTGACTATATTTTCCACGCAGCTGCGCTGAAACAGGTTCCTTCCTGCGAATTTTTTCCGATGCAGGCGGTAAAAACCAATGTCGAAGGAACCGACAACATGCTTCATGCCGCGATAAACGCGGGTGTCAAAAGAGTCGTCTGCCTCAGCACAGACAAGGCGGCTTATCCGATAAACGCTATGGGAATCAGCAAGGCGATGATGGAACACGTCATCTATGCAAATGCGAGAGTTGCGGCGGAACGCGGCGGAACAGTCATCTGCTGCACGAGGTACGGCAACGTAATGTGTTCGCGCGGCTCGGTAATTCCTCTTTTCATCGACCAGATCCATGCAGGAAATCCGATAACGATTACCGACCCGAACATGACGCGCTTCCTTATGAATCTTGATGAAGCGGTCGAGCTTGTCAGATTCGCTTTCGAGCACGCTAATCCGGGCGATCTTTTCATTCAGAAAGCCGATGCTTCGACAATAGGCGACCTGGCGAAGGCTGTGCAGAAACTTTTCGGTGACACCGGCACGAACATCATCGGAACAAGACACGGCGAAAAACTTTACGAAACCCTTATGACAAAAGAGGAAAGGCTCCGCTCGGAAGACATGGGCAAATACTTCCGCGTCGCAGCCGACAACAGGGATCTCAACTACGACAAATTCTTCGTCAAAGGTGAAGTTCACACGATGGCAGACGAGGCTTACACGAGCCACAACACGACGAGGCTTGATGTCGAAGGAACTGTCGAAAAGATAAAGACCACCGACTATGTAAAAGAGGAACTTCAGGGGATACGCCACAACTAAAGAGGCTTCAATGAATGTGCTTGTTACCGGTGCGGCGGGTTTCGTAGGCCGCAATTTAGTCGAAAATCTCAAAAATATACGCGACGGCAAAAACAGAACGAGACCGGCTCTTTCAATAGGTGAAATTTTTGAATACGACCTCGGGAATACCGCATCAGAGCTTGATCAGTGGTGTCAAAAAGCAGATTTTGTCTTCAATCTGGCAGGTGTAAACAGGCCGAAAGACCCCGCAGAATTTAGAGAGGGAAATTTCGGATTCGCTTCGACTTTGTTAGATACGCTCAAAAAGCACGGTAACCTTGCTCCCGTCATGCTTTCAAGCTCGCTTCAGGCGACTCTTGCAGGGCGTTTCGGCACTTCGGAATACGGTCTCAGCAAGAAAGCGGGCGAAGAACTTTTTTTCGATTACGCCAAAGAAACAGGTGCAAAAGTTTTTGTTTACCGCTTCCCGAACCTCGTCGGAAAGTGGGTGAGACCAAACTATAACAGCGCGGTCGGAACTTTCTGCAACAATATCGCAAACGATCTTCCGATAACGGTGAATGATCCCAATGTCGTGCTTGAGATGCTTTTTATCGATGATCTGATCGATGAAATGCTTGACGCGATGGAAGGTCATCCGCACAGATGCGACTATCCGGCAGCGGGAGAAGTTGTTGACGGTGTTGAATTCGACGGGCTTACTCCGATCTGGAATGAATTTGGCAGATACTGCGGTGCGCCGGTTACTCACAAAGCAACTCTGGGCTATATCGTTGAGTGCCTGAACAAGTTCCACGATCAGCCGCAAACGCTTGTTATGCCTGAAATTGCTCCAAACAGTTTCGAGAAAAAGCTCTATTCGATGTATCTAAGCTATCTTCCGAAAGAAAAAGTTGCGTTTGATCTAAAGATGAACTGCGATGACAGAGGAAGTTTTACTGAAATAATGAAGACTTTCGACCACGGACAGTTTTCTGTCAACATCAGCAGACCCGGCATCACGAAAGGGGAACACTGGCACAACACGAAGTGGGAATTTTTCATCGTAGTGAGCGGTCACGGTCTCATTCAGGAACGCAGAATCGGAACCGACGAAGTGATCGAATTCGAAGTGAGCGGAGAAAAGATTCAGGCAGTCCACATGCTTCCGGGTTACACTCACAACATCATAAATCTTTCTAAAACCGAGAATTTAGTCACGCTGATGTGGGCGAACGAGACTTTTGACCCTGCTCATCCCGATACTTTTTTTGAAAAAGTCGTGAAATAGGAGATAAGAATGGCAAACTGGAAAGAAAACGGAAAACTGAAACTTCTGATAATCGTAGGCACTAGGCCTGAGATCATCCGCCTTGCCGCGGTAATCAAAAAGTGCAGAAAGTATTTCGATACGATCCTGGCTCACACCGGACAGAACTACGATTACAACTTGAACGGTGTCTTTTTTCACGACCTTGAACTTGAAGATCCCGAAGTTTACATGGATGCAGTAGGTGAAAATTTAGGGCAGACGATGGGGAACATCATCGCAAAAAGCTACGAGCTTATGACTGAACTCATGCCTGATGCAGTCCTTGTGCTTGGAGACACCAACAGCTGTCTTTCCGTCATCGGCGCAAAACGGCTCCACATCCCGATCTTTCACATGGAAGCCGGCAACCGCTGCAAGGACGAATGTCTTCCAGAGGAGACCAACCGCCGCATCGTCGACATCATTTCAGACGTGAACATGGCTTATTCAGAGCACGCGAGAAGATACCTTGCCGACTGCGGTCTGCCGAAGGAACGCACATATGTCACAGGTTCTCCGATGGCTGAAGTCCTTCACTCAAATCTTAAAAAGATCGAAGCTTCAGACATTCACGAAAAACTGGGACTCAAAAAAGGGAAATATATCCTGCTCTCCGCTCACAGAGAGGAGAATATCGATACCGAAAAGAATTTTACGAGCTTATTTAGCGCGATAAACGCGATGGCTGAAAAATACGATATGCCGATTCTTTACAGCTGCCATCCGAGAAGCCGCAAAAGGCTGGAGGCAAGCGGGTTTAAGCTTGATCCGCGAGTCATTCAGCACGCTCCGCTCGGTTTCCACGACTACAACTGTCTGCAGATGAACGCTTTCTGCGTTGTCTCAGATTCAGGAACCTTGCCGGAAGAAAGCAGCTTCTTCACGTCAGTCGGTCGTCCCTTCCCTGCAGTCTGCATCAGAACTTCAACAGAACGCCCAGAAGCGCTCGACAAAGCGTGTTTCATCCTCTCAGGCATTGATACTCTCGGGCTTCTGCAGGCAGTTGATACCGCAGTAGAAATGGTGAAAAACGAGACTAACGGCGGCGCAGTTCCAGTTCCCGACTACACCGATGAAAACGTCTCCGACAAAGTCGTCAAGATCATCCAGAGCTATACCGGCATAGTCAACAGAATGGTTTGGAGAAAGGGATAGGTAAATGAGTTTGTTGCAGAAAATAAATCCGATAAGAAGATTGCTGGGGATGAAGCACTGGATAGTTATATCTCTGATGCTTGTCGCCTATGACGTCGTGGCGGTGTCGCTTGCGTATTTCCTTGCTTTATGGCTTCGTTTCGACTGTAGTTTCAATTCCATTCATAAAGATTTTTTGATGAGTTGGCAGGTATTCGCGCCGTTTTATGCATTCGTCTGCGTCATCGTTTTTTATTCGCTCAGGCTTTACAAGGTCATCTGGCGTTTTGCAAGCTACAGCGAAATGCTGAGGATGGTTGTCGCGACTGCTGTCACAACGGTATTTCATATTGCTGCGATAACGGTATTCGTAAAAAGGATGCCGATATCATACTATATCATCGGTCCTGTTATTCAGTTCATTTTTACATTGGGAATACGTTTTCTCTACAGAGTTTACAACTTCATCAGGATAGATCCCCGTTTTGAAAGGCGGGCATCAGAAAGAACCAATGTTATGCTCATCGGTGCCGGCAGCGCCGGTCAGATGATCATTCGTGACATCAAAAGCAGCAGCGGACTCAAAGACAAAATAGTCTGCATCATAGACGACAACGACAACAAATGGGGTCGCTATATTGAGGGAATTCCCGTTGTCGGCGGCAGGGAAATGATCATGTCGAGTGTGGTCAAATACGGCGTCAAAAAGATCTATATTGCTATGCCTTCAGCCACAGTTGCTCAAAGAAGGGATATCCTTGCAATATGCCAGGAAACCGGTTGCGAGCTTAAGAACCTTCCGGGAATGTATCAGCTTGTCAGCGGTGATGTTACTGTATCCAATCTGAGAAAAGTGTCGATCGAGGATCTGCTCGGGCGGGAACCCATAAAAGTGCAGACAGACGATGTCTTTGATTTTATCAGCGGCAAAACAGTTCTTGTTACCGGCGGCGGCGGTTCGATCGGTTCTGAACTTTGCAGACAGATCGCGCTTCATAACCCGAAAACGCTGATAATTTTTGATATTTATGAAAATAACGCCTATGACATTCAACTGGAGCTTCGTGAAAAATATCCAGATCTTGATCTTGTGACGCTCATCGGTTCTGTCAGGGACTCCAGAAAAATGTTCCAGGTGTTTGAGGATTACAAGCCTGATGTAGTATATCATGCTGCGGCGCACAAGCATGTTCCTCTCATGGAAGACAGCCCATGCGAGGCAATCAAGAACAATGCGATCGGCACTTATAAAACAGCTTATGCCGCTATGATCCACGGCTGCAAACGCTTTGTGCTGATCTCCACCGACAAAGCTGTAAACCCGACCAACATCATGGGTGCCAGCAAGCGTCTGTGCGAAATGATAATCCAGAGTTTCGATTCTAAGATAAAGGCTGGAGAGGCGGCTCAGATCCCGCAGCTTTTCACCCACTATACAAAGACAGAAAGCGGTAAAGAAAAACTCGATGTTTCGCGAAATGCAGAATTCTTCCGCAATATCAGGACTGAATTCGTTGCGGTGCGTTTCGGAAATGTGCTCGGAAGCAACGGCTCGGTGATACCGATCTTTAAAAAGCAGATCGAAAAGGGAGGTCCCGTCACGGTGACTCATCCTGACATCATCCGCTATTTCATGACTATACCTGAGGCTGTAAGTCTTGTCGTGCTGGCTGGCACTTACGCAAAAGGGGGAGAGATTTTCGTGCTCGATATGGGCTCTCCAGTTAAAATCGACACTCTTGCAAGAAACCTCATCCGCTTGTCAGGCTACAAGCCCGATATCGACATTAAGATCGACTACACCGGTCTTCGTCCCGGCGAAAAACTTTATGAAGAGAAGCTTCTGGCGGAAGAAGGAACAAAAAAGACTGAAAATGAAAAGATACATATCGGATGCCCGATCAAATTCGATACTGATAAATTTCTCGATGATCTGAATGAACTGATGGATGAAGCATACGCGAACAATGCCGGTATAAGGCAGCTTGTGGCTGAAATGGTAAGTACATATCACCCGCAGGTGAGTGGTGAATGAGAGATTTGAAACTTTAAAATAGGGAGAAAGATAGTGTTTGACAGAAACAATCGTCCGGAGCCATTCAAAAACAAGGTCTGGCTTTCTTCACCGACAATGCACGGAGAAGAACTTGAATATGTTAAAGAGGCCTACGAGACCAACTGGATGTCCACAGTCGGCAAGAACATAAATGAAGTCGAGCGGATAATATGCGAGAATATCGGCTGCAAGTATGCTGTGGCGCTTTCTGCCGGCACTGCTGCGCTTCATCTGGCTATGAAACTTGCAGGGCTCAATCTTTACGGTCAGCCTGCTACGGGGCACGGATCTCTTGAAGGCAGAAAAGTTTTTGCGAGTGATATGACTTTTGATGCGACAGTAAACCCGATCGTCTATGAGGGAGGAATCCCGGTATTTATCGATACTGAAAGAGATACATGGAACATGGATCCTGTTGCTCTGGAAAAAGCGTTTGAGATATATCCTGAAGTAAGGCTTGTAGTTATGGCACATCTGTACGGGACTCCCGGCAAGATCGATGAACTTAAAGCGGTCTGTGACAAACATGGCGCTATCATTATTGAAGACGCGGCCGAATCGCTTGGAGCGACGTATAACGGTATCCAGACCGGTACATTCGGAAAATACAACTGCATCAGTTTCAACGGAAACAAAATAATCACCGGTTCTGCCGGAGGCATGCTCCTTACCGACAGCGAGGAAGCGGCAAACAAGGTCCGCAAGTGGTCGACCCAGGCGAGAGAGAATGCTGCATGGTATCAGCATGAAGAGCTCGGATATAATTATCGCATGAGCAATGTGATCGCAGGAGTCGTACGCGGCCAGCTCCCTCATCTGCAAGAGCATATCGATCAAAAGAGAGCGATCTACGAAAGATACAAAGAAGGGTTGAAGGATCTTCCGGTAAAGATGAATCCGTATGATGAGAAAAAGTCTGTTCCTAATTTCTGGCTCAGCTGCATTATTATTGATGAAGACGCTATGTGCAAACAGGTCAGAGGCGAAAGAGATGTCTGCTATGTGAAAGAAGCGGGCAAGACATGCCCCACAGAGATTCTTGAAGCAATCGCTTCCATTAATGCGGAAGGAAGACCTATCTGGAAACCGATGCACATGCAGCCCATCTACAGAATGAATCCGTTCATTACAAGAAACGGCAACGGCAGAGCAATGACCAATGCTTATATCGAAGGATCTGCAGTTGATGTCGGTATGGATATCTTCGAGAGAGGCTTGTGTCTGCCGAGCGACAACAAGATGACGACTGAGGAGCAGACCAAGATTATTGAGATCATACACAGGTGTTTTTGTTGATAAGGGGAACGTATGAAGCATAAACCTTATGGTTTTTATGAGAAATTTATAAAACGTCCTCAGGATTTTCTCTGTGCTTTGGCAGCGATCATAGTTTTATCACCGATACTTATTGCCACAGCGATACTGGTTCGCATAAAACTCGGTTCTCCTGTGTTGTTTACGCAAGACAGACCTGGCAAAGATGAGAAGATTTTCAAGCTTTACAAGTTTAGGACGATGTTGCCGCCCAAGGACGGGATGATTGATCCCAGTCAGGATGCGGCAAGACTGACGCCGTTTGGTCGTAAGCTCCGCTCTACATCTCTTGATGAACTTCCTGAACTTTTCAATATGTTAAAAGGTGACATGAGTGTCGTCGGGCCAAGACCGCTTTTGGTGCAGTATCTGGATCGTTATAATGCTCATCAAGCCCGTCGGCATGAGGTTCGTCCAGGATTTACCGGACTGGCACAAGTGCATGGACGAAATGCGATCAGCTGGGAAGAAAAATTTGACTGGGATGTGAAATATGTTGATCGCATAACATTCTCAGGCGACTGGAAGATTATATTCGATACAGTAAGAACTGTGCTTAAAAGAGAGGGGATCAGTGCTGCTGGAGAGGCGACCATGGGTGAGTTTATGGGGAGTAAAGAATAATGCATATTTTGTTTACCGGCGTCGGGCGGCGAATTGAATTGCTACAAGCGTTTCGAAATGCCGCGTTAGTTTTGAATAAAGAATTGAAAATCTACGGTGCAGATATGGCCGGGACGGCACCGGCTTTGGCTTACTGTGATTACACCCGCAAAGTTGTGGCCATAAAAGATCCTGATTATATTCGTAATCTTCTGAATATTTGTGCAGATGATCACATTGATTTGCTGATTCCCACTATCGACACGGATCTCCTTATATTGTCTGAGAATAGGGAAAAGTTTGAGAAGATCGGTACGCGAGTCATGATCAGTGCTCCTGATAAGATCCGTATCTGCCGTGATAAGAATAACACAAGTCAGTTCTTTGTGGATTGCGGTTTGCATGCTCCTATGCCTGTGAACGATTGGAGAGAGTACAGATCCGGTTATCCGGCTTTTATCAAGCCGAAGGACGGGTCAAGCAGCATCAATGCTTTTAAGATTGAAAATGCAGAAGAACTTGAGGTCTATGCCGGTCAGGTCGAGGACTATATAGTACAACCGTTTGTGAAGGGTCATGAGTACACTATTGATATTTTCTGCGATTGGGATGGATCACCAATAAGCATTGTTCCTCGCGAGCGTCTTCAAGTCAGGGCAGGAGAGGTCTTGAAGACGAGAATAGAACTCGATCAGACGATGATCGATGAGTCTAAGACTTTGTGCAAAGCTTTCAAACCTTGTGGTCCAATGACGGTGCAACTCATCCGTGATGATGCCGGTATTGATTGGTTTATTGAGATCAATCCCCGTTTCGGCGGTGGTGCTCCTTTATCAATGAAAGCTGGAGCAAGAAGCGCAGAAGCTGTTTTGAAGCTTATAGCTGGAGAAAAAGTTGAAGAGTATCAAATTGCCGATGGCGCTATCTATAGCCGTTTTGACCAGTCTGTATGCATAACAGAGGGCAAAGGAAAAATAAAAGGAGTCATTTTTGACTTAGACGATACACTATACAGCGAAAAAGAATACGTGAGATCAGGCTATAAAGCGGTTAGTGACTATCTTGGCGGCGGTTATGAAGAAAAGCTCTGGGGCTTTTTTGAGGCTGGAAAACCTGCGATTGATGAACTACTGAGAGAGCTTGGACGAGAGAGCGAAAAAGAAAAAGTTCTCTCGGTTTATCGCACCCACAAACCTGATATTCACCTTTATTCAGGTGTTCCCGAATTGATCAATGAATTAAAGAGAAAAGGTATAAAAGTTGGCATCATCACTGATGGTAGACCTGAGGGTCAGCGGAATAAACTCGATGCACTCGGATTAAATGTAGATGATCTTATTATCACAGATGAACTTGGCGGCACTCAGTTCCGTAAACCTTGCGATATAGCGTTTCGTATAATGATTACCAAGTGGAGAATGAATCCTGCAGATGTCGTCTATGTTGCTGATAATCCAAACAAAGATTTTCTGGCTCCGCAGCAGATCGGAATGAAAAGTATATGGTTTAGGAATAAAGATGGGCTCTACTCTTCTAAGGTGCAAGATATAAATTTCAGAAGTGTTGATAAACTGCATGATTTGTTTTTGGGATGTTATAAATGAATAATCGTGATATATCATTCAATTCCATAACTGATTTACAGTTATATTTGCTGCCGATTTTGAAGGATATAGAAGCGCATGGAATTTATGTGGGAGTTCCTGCGAGATTAAAGAACTGAGGAATAAATTAATGCGAGTCCTCTTCTTAACACTCTTAAGTTTCGAATCACTCTCTGAACGAAATCTTTATACAGACTTATTACGTGATTTCGTCAAAAACGGTCATGAGGTCTATGCCGTTTCTCCTACAGAAAAGCGTGAGGGCAAAGAAACTCATATTGTTCAAGAAGATCATGCAACAATTATTCGTTTGCAGATCGGTAATACACAGAAAACCAACATAATTGAGAAAGGCATATCGACAATAATGATCGAACCCACTTTTAAGAAAGCGATTAAGAAATATTTCTCTAAAGTGAAGTTCGACCTTGTTTTGTATTCCACTCCTCCGATCACGCTGGTCTCTGCTATTGAATATGTCAAAAATCGTGACGGGGCAAAGACTTATCTTCTCCTGAAGGATATTTTCCCGCAGAACGCTGTGGATATCGGCATGATGAGTAAATCCGGAGTCAAGGGTTTGCTCTACAATCATTTCAGACGTGTGGAAAAGAAATTATATCAGGTCTCAGACTTCATCGGTTGTATGTCTCAGGCAAATGTCGATTATGTTTTGAAGAATAATCCCGAAATCGATCCTAAGAAAGTCGAGGTGTGCCCAAACAGCATCGAAGTGGTTGATAAAAGCGTAGACGATTCGACGCGAAGGCAGATCAGAGAAAAATACGGTATTCCGCTTGATAAGAAAGTCTTTGTATACGGTGGGAATCTGGGAAAGCCTCAGAGTGTCCCACTCATTATTGAATGTCTGAAAACGTGTGAAAATATTGAAGATATTTTCTTTCTGGTTGTCGGAGACGGAACAGATTACCGCCTGCTGGAAAACTATATCAATGCGTCACAGCAGAAAAATTTGAAGCTGATGAAACGTCTGCCAAAAGAGGATTACGACACTTTGGTAGGTGCCTGCGATGTGGGACTCATCTTCCTCGACCATCGTTTCGCTATCCCCAATTTCCCTTCCCGATTGCTGAGTTATATGCAGGCCAAGATTCCGGTATTGGCGTGTACTGACCCGAATACTGATATCGGCAAAGTAATAACTGAGGGAGGTTTCGGCTGGTGGTGCGAGAGCAATGATCCTGACTGTTTCAGAAACATTGTTTCACGGATTCTGCAAGAAGATACTGAGAAAATGGGCGAAAACGGTTTCGCCTATCTTAAAACTCATTACTCTGTGGAACAAAGTTACGAGACGATAATAAAGCATTGTGAGGCTAAATAAATGAATTTAAAACTGCTGATCGCAAAAGGACTGAAGATACTTTTAAATCCACCTGCACTGAGGAACTGCGACATAGATAAAACATCAAAGGTGTGTGCTAAAAGCGAGTTGACCAGAGTTGCAATGGATAGATATTCATATGTCGGGAATGCTTGCTTTATGGTCAATGTTCAGATCGGTGCGTTTTGTTCTATCGCAGATAGGTGTTGTATCGGTGGCGCAATGCATCCAATAGAAAGGGTTTCTTCCAGTCCTGTTTTCCATGAAGGATCAAATATTCTCAGAAAGAACTTCCAAAAATTCCCAGCTGTATCTACACCGAAAACCGTCATAGAGAATGATGTGTGGATCGGCATGGGATCTTATATTAAGTCTGGAGTTACGATCCATAGTGGTGCGGTAATAGGCATGGGAAGTGTCGTTACCCATGATGTGCCGGCGTATGAGATATGGGCAGGAAACCCTGCAAAGTTGATCCGCAAGCGTTTCGATGAAGAAACTGTCAAAAAACTTCTTGAACTTAAATGGTGGGACTGGCCCGATGAGAAGTTGGAAAAGTATGGACAATATTTTAGCTCTCCTGAGAAATTGTTCGAGATGTTGAAATGATAGGTGATTAAATGAAAATAGTTTATGTCGACGATACTTTTCATCCGGCTTACGGATACCAGTCTAATCCGCTTGCAAAATTTCAGCAGGCGCAGGGAAATGAAGTGGTGATCGTGACGGTTGACAAGGATCATCTTTATCCTGTTTATAAGGCATTCGGAGATAACGGTGAATCGGTAGAACAAAGTGATGAGATCTACCAGAAGACTACCGGAGTCAAAGTCATCCGTGTGAAAACAAAAGGTTACTATATGCACCGTGCATGGGTTTCGAGAGATATATTTAGAATTGTCCGCGAACAGCATCCCGATGTGGTTTTTGTTCATTGTGTGGAAACGCTGACAGCAATGCGCTTTTTGCTTCATCGAAAAGAGTGGTCTTTGATGTTTGATTCCCACATGCTTTCAATGGCAAGTGAAAGCATGTTCGTTGGATTGTTTGAGGCTTTTTATCGTGCTTTTTTTAGAAGAATCATCGAGAAAAATAATTATTATGTCATCAGAACTCAAGATGATGACTATGTGAATACGCATCTTGGGATAAAAAAAGAACTGACACCGTTTATTTCGTTTGGAACAGACACAATTCTCTTTTCTCCTTCTTCCGAGGCAAGAGCACAATTCCGTAAAGAAAACGGAATATCAGAAACAGAATTTGTCGTTGTTTACACAGGCAAGTTGACGGAAGCCAAGGGAGGAAAGTTTTTGGCAGAGACTTTTAGACAAAAGTTCGAGGTTCCGCTTACTCTTGTTTGTGTCGGAACACCGCCGGACAACGATTACGGCAGGGAAGTTAAAAAACTTCTTGAAGAATCTGAAAACCGTGTGATCATGTTTCCGACTCAAAAATATATGGAACTCGCTAAGTTCTATCAAATGGCCGATCTTTCTATTTTCCCGAAACAATGCAGCATGAGCTTTTATGATGTTCAGGCGTGTGGTCTTCCTGTTCTTTCCGAAGACAATAATGTTAATAGGGACCGTTGCAGTCATCAGAATGGAGATAATTTTAAAGCTGGAAATGTCAAAGATTTTAGAACAAAAATCACGAAATTCACATCCATGAGCAAAGAAAAATGGGGTGAATACAGCAGAAATGCAAGAGCTTTCATTGAAAGCGGATATGACTATGCCGATATAGCTCGGCAGTATACAGAGTATTTGAATAAGAGTGTTGAAAGATATGAAGAGAAAAATTTTTGAGGAATAAATAAATTGCTAAACAACGGTTTTGTGCCTACGCTTGAAGTTGATGATAAACTAATCAGTGTTCCCAAATGGATCAAAGCATTATTTCTGCTCTATATTTTCCTCTCGTATTTTGAAGCCTATTTGGTTTCTTTTATTGGCAATAGTACCAAGTTTGTAATGTTGGCTATAATAGGAATATTGCTATTAACACACTACAAAAATCTTAAAGTGACAAAGATTACAGGGGCTTTTATTCTATGGTTTGTGTATTTATGTGTTTCTCTTTTGTGGTCAAACATGACAAATCCCTCCTTTAAAATGCATTCTGTTGCATTGTTGGGAAGCGTTTTGTTGGTTTTTGTTCTCGGAGGTATGAATTTTGATGAGGACTTCATTAGATTGAATTTACGGGGACACTATTGGATCAGTTTTATTTTTGGGTTATTGTCAATATTCTTTAACGAACACTATCACGAAGACATTGAAGCTCGCAATGTATTGACATTATTTGGAGAACAATCTGATCCAAACAATTGCGCGGCATTCCTTTTAATTGGCTTGTCATTAGCTTTGTATTCTGTAATTTATGAAAATGAAAAGATATGGCTTAATTTGGTGGTTATCATAGTGAACGGATATGCAATATTGTTGACTGCTTCTCGAGCGGGTTTCTTGGGTCTGGGCATAATGATAGCTTTGTTTGTAATATTTTATAGTCAGTTAAAAAAGACAAACATATATGAAAGCTCGAAAAAAATTATGTTTATACTACTTGCTGTATGTTCTATGGGATATATTGGATTGAAATTTCTTCCTCGAATGAGTTTGGATCGTTTGATCTTATTTGAGGAATATAGTGGAGGAAGTGGAAGAACAGAAAAGTGGTATTATGCACTCGAATTGATTAAACAAAGACCATTCTTTGGTTGGGGATGGGGTGGGTATGAGTATATTAATTGGGGCGGAATTCATAATACTTTTTTATCGATATGTTGCGACTCTGGAATATTTGGATCTTTAATTTTTACTTTTCCGTTAATATTAATGTGTGGTAGGGCAATAAAAAGCAAAAATGTACTTGTTGTGGGTTTGCTGATTTGTGGTTTGCTGCCTTCTTTTTTTATTGATGCGATAAATAAAAGATTTTTATGGAACGCAATCATCATGTCGACAATGTTGATGAATTATCATAGCGATGCTGGTGGAAAAAGTGTAAAAATATGGGGCACAACAAATGAAATCACATAGAGTCATTTGAAACTTTTGGAGGTTATAATTTGAATATCATCATTATAAACAATGCAGCAAAAGAATCGACAGTTTTGAAGGCGTTTCTTCCTATAGTTTATAGTCATTACGAGAAAGTCAGTGTTGTCTTTCCTTCCAAACTTGAATCTGCTAATGCTTACAATATAGAGCACAATATTAAACTTTGTATTCCTACATTAGTTAACAAAATAATGGCGCTTATTTATATGCTTAAGTTGTGGTGCTTGAAGTTTGTGTTTCAAGATTTAAAGTTGGCAAACAAACAAAATAAATTAAGTATCAAATACTTTGTTGCATATTTTAGATATTTATATTCAGCATGTGTGGAATATATTGTCGCAGAACAAGAACTAAGAAATCTTGGGAGTGAAACACATGTTTTTTCTATGTGGTATTCACATAACGCCTTGGCGGCTGCTATGCTAAAAAAACAATATCCTCAAATTGTTGCTGCATCTTATGCTCATTCATACGAAGTCGACTTGATAAAGAACCGCTATGTCGGTCTGCTTGCCGATAGGTTTAAAGAGAAATACTTGGATAGAATATTCTTTATATCCGAAGTGGTTATGAAAAATTACATTGAAAATAATCGAGAAATCTTATCTTTTACGCAAAAATATAAAGCTTTACATTTCGGATCTGTAAAAAAATATAACCAGATGTGTGAGCCATCTAAAGATGGTGCTTTTAGAATACTAACATGTTCAGGAATATCCCCTGTTAAGAGGTTGGATATTCTTGCCGATGCCTTAAAAATTGTAAATTCGCCGATCCCTATAATCTGGACAATATTCGGTGACGGTTCGTTAAAAGATAAGATTTCATCGATAGTTTCAGAGTATGACGGTATCCACGTTAAAGCTGTCATGCGTGGTTCGGTAAGTAATGCCGAAGTACATAAATATTATATCGAAAACCCTGTCGATTTATTTGTAAATATAAGCAGTTCCGAAGGTTTGCCTGTATCTATCATGGAGGCAATGTCTTATGGAGTTCCGACCTTGGCCACAGATGTCGGGGGTAATCGGGAAATTGTCAATACTGATACCGGATTATTGATTCCAGCTGATATTCAACCTTTTGATGTCGCTCAAGCTATTACGGCTTTGGTTAAAGCGGGAACAACACAAAAAAGAGATGCGGCTTACTCTATGTGGAAAGACAGCTACCAGATAAACGACAATGTTTTACAGTTGTTGTCCGAACTTGGCAGTTTGAATATTAATCGTGGAGAGTAAGAGTGAATATTTTGCATTTTGGTTGTTTCTATCATCCCAACCGTGGTGGAAATGTAGTGCGAATGTCCCGAATGCTTGAGGACAATAAATGTGGCAATAAATTGTTTGTAATGACCACTACACCTCCTAAAGATTTCGATGATGATGTATATTTTGAGGCAACAGGAATACGGATCTTTCGTATTCAAAATTTGAATGATGCCAAAGTGCTACTTCCTGATATTGTAAAACGGCATGACATTGATATTGTTGTTACCCATATCATTCCGGCAAATATTATAGCCTGTTCTGTGTTACCGAAACAAGTCGTTGTTATGACAGAAATTCATTCTTTAATAACATCCAGACCAATTAAGATGCTGGCAAAGGACCTGTTACATCGTTTTATTTTGAACAGAAGAACAAGCTGCTATTTTACACTGTCGAGGGGTGCTGAGCATTACATCGAAAAGCATTATGGTGTAAGACAGGAAAAAATATGTTTTCTTCCGAACGGTGTTCCACATTTTGATTCTTGTGGTCGGGAACCGGGAAATCCTGAATTTTTTACATTTGGATACATTGGCACTTTTTATCGTTGGCAAGGAACAGGGGTAATTTTGCAAAATGCAGAAAGTATTTTGTCGATAGGATCAAATGTTCGCCTGTATATGATCGGTGGAGGAGAAAAAGAGGAGGAATTTAAGGCACTAGAGAAAAAGTATCCCGGGCGTGTAATTGTTACCGGGCTTATTCCTAAAGAAAAAGCGGATAGTCTTGCCAGAGAGATAGATGTGTTGATGATTCCCCGTCCGTCGACTCTGGAAAGCAACACAGCAATTCCATTGAAAATATTTGATGCAGTTCAATATGGAAAACCTGTTATCATTTCCGATGTATATGGTTTGACGGAGGTCTTATCGGAACAGGAAGCTTTTATTTATAAAAACAGTTTGCCTGACGGATTGTTTAATATGTGCAAATATGTTTATATGCACCCTGAAGAAATGGATGAAAAGCATGAAAATGCTGTTAAAAGGATAGAAAAATGGCCAAGTTGGGACGATATTCATCGCCGTCAGAATGAAATGTTTAAACGGTGTTGTAAGTTATGAGCGGACTGTTAAGATATTGTCTAAAAGGCATTTTTAGTGCAAAATTTGCAAGAAATACAGCCAAAGTTTTTCGAAAAGCAGTCTTTTCCGACCATTTCGTAGGTTTGAATTTGGATTTTGTATCAAAGGAAGAATGGGATAAAATTTTGCTTGATGCCGAAGAATTATGTAAAGGTTCTTATCAAATATACAATTATCCACATTTTATTCATAAGGATTGGTTGCAGGATCCTATATCTGGTCATAGGATTAAAAAGGCTTTCAATGTTACATTTATTAGGATTTCTTCTTTGGTAGGCAGGGTGGATGTCAAAAATTATTGGGAAATGGGGCACCTCCATCCGGTATTGACTTTAGCTGAAGCCTATTGGTATACAAATAATGAAAAGTATGCAAAAAGAGCTTTGGAAATTGCTTTAAGTTTTATAAAAGCAAATCCTTGCGGGAAGACGATACATTGGAAATGCTGCATGGATGTTGCTATTCGGGCTGTGAATTTGTGTCAGATGGCGTTTTTGATTCGCAAAAATAAAGAATATCTTAAAAAACAATCTATTATAGCCGAATCTTTGGCGGAACATATGATTTTCATTTCGGAAAACTATGAGAATTTGGGCGACCGGCCGAATAATCACTATTTAACGGATTTAACAGGTGTGATTGTTGTTGGAGTGTTTCTAGATAAAAATTATCCGCCCTGTGATTTGATTCAAAGGTTATCGGCTGATGCTGTAGAGCGTTTGAATGCGGAATTAAAAAAACAGCTTTATTCTGATGGTTTCGATTATGAAAATTCTTCTTACTATCATTGTTTTGTGACCGAATTAGTGTCAGCTTCGTTGCAAACGCTGAAAGACAATGATGTTCCATTCCCAAATTCCATGCAGAAAACATGTGATAAAATGCTTAACATTTGTAAATGGTTGGGATCTTTTAATCAACAGCTTCCACTGATTGGAGATCAGGACGGAAGCAGGCTTTATCTGCCGACAGGTTTCTTTGATTTTGATCGATGTAATTTTTCCTATTTATCAAAAATGAACAGCTTCGATTCAGCATCGCATTTTAATATAACTGACAGTGGTATTGTAAAATTGCAAAATGGACACTTGGTCGCTTATATAAAGTGTGGAAATATAGGAACAGGAGGAAAAGGAGTCCACGATCATAACGACCAGCTTTCCGTAACAGTTTTTTATCGAGGAATGCCGATTGTTATAGATTCAGGAACATATCTCTACACGAAAGCTCCGGCAGATAGGCGGAAATACCGTTCTACTCGGGCTCACAGCACGCTGTTTATTGATGGTGTAGAACAAAACGATATTGATTCAAATTTGTTTTATATAAAAAATGGAAAATCCGGGAAAATTAATAATTATAGCGCGACCTCATTTTCAGGAGAATTTACATACGAATCAGGTGTCGTTCATGCTCGCAGAATTGTAATATATGAAAATGAAATAATTATTAAAGATAAATTTTCCGATCCCCAACTGTCGGCACATGTACAGTTCATTATTCCCGAAAATGTAAAAATATCTCATGTCGAAGCGCGCAATGTATCTTGTCAGAGTAATGCTGTGTCCGTTCAATTTGTTTCTGATACAAATGTTTCAGTTCATGACATTTCTTATTCTCCGGCTTATGGTGTCGAAATTACAGGACACAGTATTGTTTCACAGACATTTGCTGGCTTAAATGAAACAAAAATCTCTTTTTCAGAGAATTGCGAAAATTATACTTCTTTAGGTTGGTGAAAATTTTGAGTCGAAAAAAAATGCAATCGGAATTTGGAGTGGTAACAGCCAAAAGAATTGAATGGCTTGATATACTTAAAGGCATAGCCATCATCTTGATTGTCATTGGACATTTGAGCTTGGATAGCATAAATCCGGATATAAAAAACTTTATATATTCGTTTCATGTTCCACTGTTTTTATTTGCTTCGGGAATGGTGTATAAAAAACGGAATAGCGTTAAGGATTTTTGTAGACATGATTTGTTAAGAGTACTCTATGCCTATTTGTTTTTTACGACTTTATGGATATTGTTTGAATACTTATGGAAATCCTTTGTTTTGAATAAATCTCCAATAAATCACAACATTTGGGATTATCTGCTGACGATTATTTCCGGCAACGGAAATATTACCGGAATTTCAATTGGGGCAATGTGGTATTTGTCAATGTATTTCGCTATTAGATTGATGTATGAAGCAATCTCATTCGTCAGTAATAAATACATAAAAGCGGTTGTGGTTGGCTTAGCCTTTATTTCAGGCGGATTTTTCCTGAAAGGAAATGCTTTACCGTGGTGTATCTCTTCAGCTCTTACTGGTTTGGTGTTTTTTTATCTTGGAGATGCATTCAAAACATATATTTTCAAATTTTCAGAAACTTATAAGGTGCTAAAAGACTATAGGGTGATTTTTCCTTTAATGTGCTATGGAATTATTATTCTTGTGGGTGGAACAGATTCTATGAGCAGAAATTCATATGATTCAGTCCTACTTTTTCTGTTGAAAGCTACATGTGGTTTTTGGGGAACAGTTGCGCTTTCAATAGAGTTCGAAAGGATAGCGGTACTTCGAAAATCTTTAACATATTATGGTGTTAACAGCTTGCATATAATGGGATGGCACAGCGAACTTCGGATCGTTTTTATATATCTTTTAGGTTCTGTTGTTCATAGCGGATTGGTAAAAAATGTACTTACATTGGTTTTGAGTTTGATTGTTTGCATTCCGTTGAACCATTTTTCAGATATGATGCTTAATATAGTAGTGCAAAAAATATCATTGATAAAAACGGCACAAACCAATAATTTTTGAGGATTTTTTGAATGAGTAAGAAAATAATGATAATCAGTGAATTGTTTTTTCCAAAGAACAGCGTTGGATCAGTTCGCCCGACAAAGCTTGCAAAATACTTGAATTTGAATGGTTATGATGTGACGGTGTTTACTTCCAACGAATGTTTGTCTGGAAAATCAGAAGCTTCGAATTCGCCATACATGGTCATATATGCAGAAGTCGTAAAAACACACAATGAAAAGCTTGTTTATGTGCAGCAAACAGAGAATAATGCAATAAAAGAGAATCCCAAAAACAGTCGGTTTTATGCTTTTTTGCAATCACTGAAGAGAACTAAACGACAATATTTGGCATATAGACAAGGAAGAAATTTCTATCGGACATTTTGCAATTATGTTGATGACGGCAGACTTAAATTGGAAGATTTTGATTTTGTGTTTTCTACTTTCGGTCCGATAGGTTCTTTATTGGCTGGTATGGAAGCAAAAAAACGCAAACCATCTGTTGTGTGGATAAACGATTTTCGTGATCCGATGGTCTCTAAAATCATGCCTAAATTATTTGATCCGTATTATATGTATCTGCAAAAGAAAAGCATGGCTGTGGCTGATCATGTTGTAACTGTTTCGGAAGGTTACAGAAGCAGGATGCTGACAAAAGAAAGTGCGAATAAATTTGAGGTCATTCCTAATGGATTTGATTCCGACGATCTGCCGGAGGCAAATCCAAATACAACGATAAATTCTCTTTTTGACATGACCTATGTTGGGGCATTGTATGAGGGCAAACGGGATTTAAGCCCTCTTTTTAAGGCATTGAAACAGTTGTCTGATGAAGAAATTCTTCCTAAAGAAAAAATGATCTTCAACTATGCAGGAAAAGACATTAAATATCTGACGGCTCAGGCTAAACAATACGGAATGGAAGGAATTGTAAAGGGACACGGCTTTCTTTCAAGAGTTGACTGCTTGAATCTTCAACACAATTCAAGGTTTTTGGTGCTTTCAACATGGAATGAAAAGGGCGAAGAAGGTGTCTTTCCCGGAAAATTCATAGAATATATGCTGATGAACAAACCGATCATATCGGTTGTCGACGGTAACTTGGCCGGATCGGAAGTCACGTCAACTATTCATAAATTCAGTTTGGGTGTCTCATACGAAAGTGCCGATAAAAACACTGAACATGAATTATACGAATGGCTTAAAGAACAGGCTGTTCAGTTTAACAACGGAAAACCTGCTATATTTGATCCTGATAGTGAAGGAATTGAGCAGAGATACAACTGGAAGAATATAGTGAAAAGATTTTGTGAGCTGATTGATGGCTAAAGAAGGATCTTTAACAACGGATGCAATCCTGCTGACTGCTTCTAAAATCATCGGCAATATACTGACTCTTGTCTCGGCAATGCTGCTGGCAAGAATAAGAACTCTTGAAGAAAACGGAATATATTTCGAACTTTTGCTGGTCATAAATCTTGCCACAGTTATATTTATGCTGGGGTTGCCGAATTCCATCAATTATTTTTTGGCAAGAGCCGAAACAAAAGAAGACAAAAACAGATTTTTATCTCTATATTATACTTTTTCTACAATTCTAGCGATAGCTCTCGGCATAACATTGGTGGTGTTGACACCTATATGGATCCGATACTTCAGCGATCCTAATCTGGCTCAGTTCATATTTTTTCTTCTAATTTTTCCGTGGGCAAAAATTATTATTGCAAGTGCCGGAAATGTGTTGATTGTTTTAGGAAAATCTAAGACTTTGATTAAGTATAGTATTTCCAACAGTTTAACCGTGCTGTTAATCATTTTTTATGTATGGATCACAAACAGCAGCTTTATGACGTATATGATCCTATATGTCATTGTCGAAGGTTTATATGCGCTTGCTGTTTATATGCTTGCTTCAAAGTATACGGGAAGACTTCACTGGAATATCGATAAAAATTTGATTAAATCGGTGCTTGTTTTTTCAATACCTCTTGGATTAGCGAGTGTTGTAGGAACTATGAATATAGAAATCGATAAATTGATGATAGGGCATCTTTTGACTACTGAAGATCTGGCGATTTATTCGGTTGCGTCAAAAGAACTTCCTTTGACAATTGTTGCATCATCTTTAACTGCTGTTCTTATGCCTAAAATGGTAAGGCTGTTTAAACAACAGCAAAATGAAGAGGCTGTTGCAATATGGCGTGATGTAACCACGATTTCTTTTGCTGTTATGGCTTTTTTTGGTATAGGAATGGCCGTTTTTTCAACAGATGCAATTACAATGCTTTATTCCGCCAAGTATGCGCCAGGAGCTGCAGTATTTGCGATTTATAGTTTGGAACTTTTGTTGAGGTGCACATATTTTGGTATTGTTTTAAATACCACAGGAAAAACGAAGCTGGTTTTTTATAGTGCAGTAGGAACTCTTTGTTTGAATACAATAATGAATATTGCATTTTATAAGATTATGGGTGTCGTTGGACCAGCACTCGCAACGCTTTTGTCTGGATTGATTATGGGTACATTGCAACTTGTATTCTCTTCAAGATTGATCAATGTAAAATTTTCTGAAATTTTTCCTTGGAAGAATATGGCGTTGACGGTGCTTGTAAATCTTGCGCTTGGGGTCGCTTTTCATTTTGTTCATAAGATATTGTTGCCGGGAAATATTCAAGCGGTTGTATTGGCGGTTGTATGGGCTGTAGTGTATTGTTTAATAATGATGAGGCCGGCAAAATACTACTGGAAAAAGTTAAAGAGTGTTTAAAGTGGAGGATATCGTTTGATGAAGAAAAGAATAGGAATCTTGACATTCCACAGAAGTATAAACTACGGAGCATTTATGCAGGCTTATTCTCTTTCACATTATCTTGCACGGAAGTTTCCTGATTGTGTCGTCGAGATAATAGATTATGAAAGTAAAACAATGCATGAACACTACATGCCAAAAATATCTTTTATGACTTTTCGACACCCTGTTGTATCACTGAAGAAAAGGAAACAATATGACAATTTTCAAAGTGAATTGAATAAATTGTCTTTATCAAAGGAACATTTTGAGTTTGACGGAAACAATGAATCGTTTACAGCGTACTTAAAGGATCATTATGATGTTGTTATTGTTGGTAGCGATGCTGTTTGGAATTGGATCAAAAGAGGCTACCCCAATCCGTATGTTTTAGATTTTAACGGACCTGTCAGAATGAGTTATGCCGCATCTGCCTACGGGATGGATTATTTAAAGCAAAACGAGATTGATTTATCTAATTTTGCAAAGGTTTTGCCCAGATATCGTTTTGTGGGTGTTAGGGATAGTTACACTGCTGATTTTATAAGTGAAATAACGAAAGGGACTGTGGTTCCTAATATAAATTGTGATCCGACTTTCTTTCTTGATTTAAAAGAAGTTGCAAAAGATGCATTTCCAAATGCAGGAGATCCTTTAAGTGAACTTAAGAAAAAATATCATATTCCATTGAATAAAAAAATTATCGGAATAATGGAATCAGATACGAGAGCAATTGTAGAAATCAGACGGCGTTTTAATGATTATTTTTTTATCTCGCTTTACAATTTCACTCGTGGAGCGGATTTGTTTTTGGGAGAATTAGCTCCATGTGAATGGGCTTTGATATTCGGAATGTTTGAATTGACCCTGACGAATTATTACCATGGAACGCTTTTGTCTTTGGTTAATGAAACGCCTGTAATTTCCTCTGACAGAAAGGATTTTAGCAAAGTTCATTTGGGTAAAATTCCTGATGTTATGAATAAGATGGGGCTTTCTGACTGTTGTTTTGTTGGGGGGACGGATGCTGCTAATATGGAAAGCAAAATGAAAGACATTATTGATAATCGCCATTCTTATGTAAATAGAATTAAGGAGGGAAAGAAGATTTTGCTTTCAGAAAGGGATAGCTTTGATAGAGCGATAGATAAAATAATGGTGGAATAACAGATGAGTAAAGCCGAGAGAGCGATAAAATTTGCTGTTAGTTTTCTGAAAAAAAATATAGCGTGGATTATAGGACATATTTTCTATAAATCACGATATCTGAAAGGTCGTTTCTTTGATAAATACCGATATTCAAGTGGTTGGAGATGGGTTATAGAAGACTTTTTCATCCAGAAAATTGTCGGTATAAACAGAGATTGTCCTTTCCCTGTTACATTTAGAGCAACAGTTGTAAATTGGCGAAATATTATTTTTGAAGATGATAATATTAATCTGTTTCAAAAGGCAGGAAACTATTATCGTGCTTCTTCTGATGGAAAAATCATTTTTGGTAAAAACTGCTATTGTGCATGTAATGTCGGCATCGTCAGCGCAAATCATAATATGCAGAAATTGGAGCAGCATCTTGCAGGAAAAGACATTGTTATAGGTGATAACTGCTGGATAGGGATTAACTGCTCAATTCTTCCGGGAGTGGTTTTGGGGAATCATACGATAGTTGGAGCTGGATCAGTTGTTACAAAAAGTTTCCCGGAAGGAGATTGTGTTATTGCTGGTAATCCTGCAAAAATACTTAAAAAATTGGAGCCTTATGGTATGGGTAAAGGTGAAAATGATGTCTTGACCGATATGACAAAATGTGTTGGCTGTGCTTTGTGCTCGGAAATATGTCCTACGCATAGTATTTCAATGGTGGTATCTTTCGAAGGGTTTTCGTATCCTTGTATTGATGCAAACACATGTGTTCATTGTGAAAAATGTTATAAAAACTGCCCGGTTAGTCAGCCTAAAATTGAAAATCTACCGTTAAAAGCCTATGCAATGAAAGACAGCGATACAGATAGCCGCATGAAAAGTGCTTCCGGAGGGGCTTGGGCTCTTATGGCCCGTAAGTTTATAGAATCCGGCGGTGTTTGTGCTGGGGTGAAACTGAACGAAAACTTGGATGCGGTTTTTGATTTGTGCAAATCCGTTAATGATATAGATGGTTTTAGGGATTCAAAGTATGTCCAGAGCGACACAAATCATATTTACGGGCAAATTCAAACTTTATTGAAGAATGAAAAAAAGGTGTTCGTTGCAGGATTGCCTTGCCAGATTGCGGCATTACACTGCTATTTAGGGGAAAATGCTGCATCAGAAAACCTTTTCTTGTGCGATCTGGTATGCCATGGTGCTCCGAGTCCGTTGGTTTTTCACAGATATATTTCTTATTTAGAAAAAAGGACAAAAAAGAAAATAGTTCAATTTTTCTTTAGAGATAAAACGAACGGATGGAATAAAAGCAATGTCAGAATCATCTATCAGGATGGCGGTGAAGAAATTATATTGCGACCTGACAGTGAATTTTTCTCAGCGTTTTCACATAATATTGCGCTTAGAAAATGTTGCCACAAATGTGATTTCAAAAATTTCAATTCCTATGCAGATGTAACAATAGGAGATTATTGGGGTATTCAAAAACTGCATCCTGACATGGATGATGATGCTGGGATATCCATGCTTTTTGTAAAAACGGAAAAAGGAGACAAATTGATGGAAAAGATCAAAGACGATGCCGTTTTGCAAGAAACAACAGTTGATTTTGCGATAGAGACTCACCCTAAACTATTGAAAAGCACGCCTCAAGGACTTTATAGAAATGCCTTTTTTAAATATTTAGCAAAAAATGAATCAGAAGAACATTTTAAGAAAAGTATTAAAGTTTTTACGAGTAAAAATCTGGTCAATAAAGTAAAACGTGTATTGCTTAGAAAGTTGCTAAAAGGATAGTGAAAAGTAAACTGGATGAGTGAGGGGGAGAGATGAAAAGAGGCAATCTAGATAAATGGACGGATATTAAGGGTTGTGAGAATCTGCTTTTCTTTTCACAGTTGGTCAATGAGTTGCTTTTTGATTATTCTATTCCTTCGAACAGAATATCTACTTTGAATAGTCACTATCTTTGCGTTGATGCAATAACAGCAATTAACGGAATTGAATATAAGGGAGTCCATGAAGGAACTTTAAAACCTATTATGGAAGAGCTTCATTGTGAGTTGAAAAATGATCCGGTTTTCCAAGAAAATTACAAGCCTCTAGATTATTTTCTTAAATATCAAAACGATAAATATGAGTTGCGTGCGAATGTATCTGAATTCGGATGTGATGACTCGAAAAAGACAGTGTATGCTTTAAATCAAGTGTTTTTTAGTAATAATAAATATTATTTCCAATTGCGAGATCAAATAGTCAAAATAATTAAGGAAAACAACTGTAATGAGCAGGAAAATCTATTCCGACTAACAAAATCCATGTTGACTGAATTGAAGAATAGCGGCTATAGCCTAAGATATATCTATGAGATAATGAATGATCTGTTTTGGGAGCCGTCAGCCGTTGTTGCTTCTCCATGTAGAATAGATGGTTTTTTTGCACGATTCGATTTTACTAAGAAAAAGTATAAAGTTGTGTTCAAAGTAAAAAGTGAGAATGTTAACAAAATGATTGACTATAGCATACTCAATAATCTTTACTTTAAATGCATTGACGATTTGCCTGACGAATTAAAAAATAGGATTGATAAGAGTTTTTCTAATCACAAAAAGGGCGAAAAATTTCTTATTGTAGATGAGGATGGGCTTGATCCATTTGCTGCAGCGCATCAAGCCGTCAATGCTATCGAAAATCTTGTTACTTCAATCTATCGATTTTATGACCATACTTACAGTAGCCGCATCCGTAGTGCAAAATGTGTGGTTCTAGATGACGATAACATATATAAGGTTGTACGAGATGTGCAAGCGATAGAGCATACAAAACTTCCTTCAAATAAGCAGATGTCAGAAAATATGAGGGTTGCCGGTGAAGCCATAAAACAAATTATTGATGATAAAAGTCATAGAAACTATAAGCCGCTAATCGGAGCCGTAAGGTATCATTCTCATGCTTTGGATAGTTTGTCGGAAGAAAATCAACTCTTAGATTGTTGGGCTATCTTTGAATCGGTTCTAGATATTAGCAACAAGCATACAACAGATCGAATTCAGCAAGTCTGTATGTATTTAGTCCCGTTGCTCAAGCAGAAGTATATCTATTCTCTTTTTAAGCAGTTGGTGGATGATATCAAAACATATAATGAAAAATTATACACTGATATCGTGGGCTCTGAAGAGAATGAGTTTGAGATTGTTAGAGCAATATGCGAATTTACATTGTTAGATGCAAAAGAAAAAGAGCGGAAAGCTATGCTTGCAAAATGTGATGACTTCCCTCTGTTGAAGGAACGCATAAATTATTATGGTAAAATGTTGTCCTCTCCGAAAAGGGTTCATTCATTTGTGGAAAAGCATGCAAAACGTGTCAGGTGGCAAATTATGCGGATCTATCGAAATAGAAATATGATTATCCACAATGGAGAAAATATGTCATATCTGTCGTTACTTATTGAAAATCTACATTCGTATGTGGATGATTTCATATCGTATGTTATTCACGGTGTGGCTGAAGGGAAAGATATTAATGCTATGTGCCAAGAACTGTTTGTGAAAGAGTGTGAGTGGAATTCTAAATTCCAGAAAGTAAAAGATCCGATAACACTTAAACAAATAAAATATATGCTTTCAATGTAATAAATAGCAGGAATTAGGTGAACACATGTTTAACCAACAAATCATATATTTGTGTTATAAAAATTCTTAGGAGGTAAACAATGGTAAACGTAATTGGTCTTGGTTACATCGGACTTCCGACGGCACTCATGCTGTCATCACACGGTGTTGAAGTCATCGGCACGGATTACAACAAAGAGCTCGTGGCGACTCTGAATGAAGGGAAAACGACTTTCAAGGAAGACGGTTTAGATGAGCTTTTTCAGGATGCTCTGAAAGCTGGAATAAAGTTCACGACCGAATATCAGGTCACTGACACTTACATCGTTTCAGTCCCGACTCCTTACGACAAATTCAGCAAGAAAGTCGATGCGTGCTATGTCGTTGCGGCTGTCAAAGACGTTATGAAAGTCTGCCCTAAAGGTGCGACGGTCGTTATTGAATCGACGGTTTCGCCGGGAACTATCGAAAAATTCGTCCGTCCTGTGATAGAGGCGAACGGCTTTGTTATCGGCAAGGATATCCACCTTGTTCACGCTCCGGAGCGTATCATCCCCGGAAACATGGTCTATGAACTTCTGCATAACAACCGCACGATCGGTGCAGATGAAAAAGAGATCGGTGAGAAGATCAAAAAGATCTACGCTTCATTCTGTCAGGGCGAGATAGTCGTTACCGACATCAAAACAGCAGAAATGACCAAAGTTGTTGAGAACACTTACCGTGCAGTCAATATCGCATTTGCAAACGAACTCGCGAAGATCTGCCGCCACGACAACATGAATGTCTATGAGATAATCAGGATCTGCAACATGCACCCGAGAGTAAACATCCTTCAGCCGGGTCCGGGTGTCGGCGGACACTGTATTTCAGTCGATCCGTGGTTTCTGGTAGGCGATTATCCATCATTAGCAAAAGTTATTGACGAAGCGATGCGCACCAATGACGCGATGCCCGATTTCGTTCTCAACAGGATATACGAGATCATGAAAGAGAAGGGAATGACCGACATTACCAGAGTCGGATTGTATGGCCTCACTTACAAAGAAAATGTCGATGATATGCGCGAAAGTCCGACTCTGCAGCTTCTTGAAAGTCAGGAGCGCCACTTGGCTACTGGGCTCAAGGTTTATGATCCGTTTATTACGAAAGATGTTGTTCCGAATCAGTTCCACGACCTTAACAAGTTCCTTGCTGCCGTTGATTTCGTCGTGATCATGGTAAAACACAACGAGATCAAAGAAAACATGGACAAACTTTCGGGAAAAGTAGTCCTCGACTGCCACAATATCTGCAAACTTCCGGGTGTTTACCACATTTAGGAGCCTACTTATGAAAAAAGTGATGCTTGTTTTCGGCACAAGGCCCGAAGCTATAAAGATTTGTCCGCTCGTCAACGAGTTGAAAACGAGGAAAGGGATCCAAACGATCGTCTGCGTCACGGGACAGCACAGACAGATGCTCGATCAGGTCCTTGAGACTTTCGGTGTAGTTCCCGACTACGACCTTTCGATAATGAAGGATAAACAGACTCTCTTCGATATCACCACCAATATTTTGAACGGGATAAAAGGTGTTCTTGAAGAAGTTAAACCTGATGTCGTTCTTGTCCACGGCGACACATCGACCACTTTCGTCACGGCACTCGCCTGTTTCTATCTGCAGATCCCGGTGGGACACGTCGAGGCGGGACTCAGGACCTACAACATCTACAGCCCTTATCCCGAAGAGTTCAACCGTCAGGCGGTCGGCATCATCAGCAGATACAACTTTGCCCCGACGCAGCTTGCGGCAGAACACCTCATCAAAGAAGGGAAGGATCCGTCAACAGTCTATATTACGGGAAACACCGTGATCGACGCAATGCAGCACACCGTGAAAAAAGATTACACTCATCCCGTTCTTGACTGGGTGGGCGACAAAAAGCTGATATTCATCACGGCACACAGGCGTGAAAACCTTGGAGAGCCGATGCATCACATGTTTCGCGCGATAAGGCGCGTTCTTGACGAACATCCCGAATGCAAAGCAGTCTATCCGATACACATGAACCCGGTAGTCCGTCAGGCGGCTGATGAAGAACTCGGTGACTGCTCGCAGATCCGAATCATCGAGCCGATAGAAGTGTTTGACTGCCACAATTTCGAAGCAAGATGCCATCTCTGTCTCACCGATTCAGGCGGCATCCAGGAAGAGTGCCCGTCATACGGCAGACCCGTTCTTGTAATGCGCGATACGACCGAACGTCCTGAAGGAGTCGATGCCGGAACACTGAGGCTTGTCGGCACTAAAGAAGAAGTAATCTACAGAAACTTCAAGGAACTTCTTGAAAACCAGGCAGCATATGACAAAATGGCGCATGCCTGCAATCCATACGGCGACGGACACGCCTGCAAGCGTATCGCCGATATTTTAGAACTTGGAACATACGAACCGTGGATGGGGTAAAATCTGACCTCTCCTGGCTATGACGGTCAATCATTTCCGGGCAGTTAAAACGCCTTCACCTTTTTGACCTCTGAAAAATAAACGGAAAATTTTTCAAAATGAATCTTGAAATGAGGGTTTTGTGCGGTGGAAAAAGGAAAACTGGACAGATGGTAAACTACAATTGATATGTCGGCAATAAATCAGGTTTGTTTTGTATCTCGTCAGAAACAAAGTATCCGAACAAATTTTGAATAATTATATTCGATTTTATCAGTCTGGTTAATGAGATCTTTATTTCTTCTTTGGAAAATTTCGTCGGATCTTCCTTTGGCCAGTCATTGAGGAAGTAATTAACGATTTCATCTTCTTTAAATTGAGGATTGTCTTTAATGATGTAGACTATTGTTGCCGCTATCTCGAGCTCGTGATTGGATTCGATGGAGTTTACGAAATTAGTTGCCTTGTGTATCGCGGGGGTAAACTTTTCAACGGTTTCTTTTACGCTGTCACTCACAATGTTGTTGTAGAGAATTTTCTGAGCAGCGGCTGTGTCAACGCCGTAGATTTCTTGAAAATCTTTGATGTGTTGAGATAAAATCTCAATGTCGTGATCATAAGGACCGAATTTGTATTCTTCAAACTTAAAGTAATCGTCGCCGCTGAATATGTTCAAGAAATAGGCCGCTTTCTGCAATCGAAGTTTGCCAATAGGGTGAAGACCGATTTTTAACATCATCAAGATCAAATGAGATGCCGACATTTTGTGGACAATCGGTTTGGGGGTAAAAACCTTGGATGGTTCATAGATTATTATATCGACATTTGAATTTTTAAATCTGTCGAGGATTTTTTGTTTTACGATGTTCCAGTCCAATCCACCATTGCCGCATCCTAACGGTGGAATCGCCAGCGATAGGATGTTTCTTTCAGTTATTCCTTTTTCCAAGGCTTCCAAGCCAGAGTCAATGTAAGAATATTGTGATTTTTCACGCCATTTGTTTTTAGTCGGGAAATTCGCAATGATTTTGCCATCTTCTTCAAAAAATAAGATCTTTCCGATAGTTAGATTCCCGTTTTTGCAAGCTTTCACATATTCTTTGTTGTTTTCAGGGAACCTTTCTTTGAATTGATATGCGATTCCCTTTCCCATGAATCCTTCGCAGTTTACAGTGTTCACAAGACACTGCGCGGAAGAATCTAATATGTTGCCGGTTTCAGATCTTATCATATTCTTGCTTTGCTTATAGACGGATTTACATCGATATAGAATTTATAATTTCCCAATATATTTGTCGCCAAAAATTCAACATAATCCTTTGTGTTGTTGTCTGCTATATAAATTGTAAAAAAATCTTCCGGTTTTACAGGCGAAACAGCGAGACATTCAGCCATACACGCATTTTTGCTTACTGAATCATCATAATCTCTTTTTTCGGCATTTTCCCAATTAATTTTACGGAAGCCATCTTCATAATCCAACACTTCTGCAATGGGATTTTGTGACAAAGGATGGGCGGTACAAATTTTAAAATTTTGCTGCTTGGCGAAATCTCTGAGGATTGTTATGCAGCAAAATGATTTTTCGGGATTGTTGTTAAAAATAGTCCATGTAAATGGTGTTTTTTCATAAAAATGGAATGGGACATATTGCAGGATTCCAAGTTCCTTCCTTTTTTCGATGATTTCGTGATCAGCAATATTAACTTTTAATAATTTTTTCGAGATAGCATCTGTTCTTGAAAGAAGTCCATGTTTGAAAATGTTTTCCAAATTTTCAACAGCAGTTACATGGTATAACAATTTGCCATCTTGAATCCTTATAGGCATTTTTTATTCTCCAAAATTTTTAATTGAAAAATTCCATAAAGCAGCGATTTTTATCATGTTTTACATAGAGAAACATCAAAAACGGGGAATTATACTTAGACTGACAAAGAAAACAAGAGCGAGTTACAGAAAAACCAGTAAAAATCTCTCAAAATTACTATTTTCAATTTCAAAGAACTTCTTGAAGACAAAGCGGCTTACGACAAAATGGCGCATGCCTGGACCTCTCAGTCTCTCTGCGAGAGCCAACTCGGGAGACGCACCACGGCACATCTCTACGGGGGAGACCTGACGCAGTTTTGGACAAAAAAATCCTCCAGCGAACCCAAAAGTTTTGAAGGAATGCAGGCTTTTGACTGAAAAAGTTTTGAAGGAATGCGGTTTTTCGATGAAAAAAGTTTTGAAGAAATGCAAAGATGTGCTATGCTGAGCCGCTTTTTGAGTGGAGGAACTGATGTATTTTAAAAGAAAAACTTATGAAAAGCTGCTTGATTGGAAAAAAAATTATGCCGACAGATATGCGGTGCTTCTTGAAGGTCCGAGGCGTGTCGGCAAGTCGACTATTGCGGAACAATTCGCCAAAAAGGAGTATAAAAGCTATGTTTTGATAGATTTTGCGAAAGCATCTGATAATTTGCTGGCATGTTTCAATGATATAAGCGATCCGGATCTCTTCTTTCTGCGTCTTCAGAGCACGACCGGTGTTGATCTGATCAAACACAAGTCGCTTGTGATATTTGACGAAGTGCAACTTTTTCCAAAAGCGAGGCAGGCGATAAAATATCTGGTGCAGGACGGAAGATACCATTATCTTGAAACGGGATCTCTGATATCGATCAAGAAAAATGTGTCGGATATTCTTATTCCTTCTGAAGAAATGAAGATTCAGGTGACACCGATGGATTTTGAGGAATTTTCCTGGGCGGCACAGAATGTGAATTATGAACTTTTGCGTCAGGTCTATGACTCGGGAAAAGCACTGGGACAGGCTGTAAACAGAAAACTCATGCGCGATCTGCGTATTTATATGGCTGTCGGCGGGATGCCGCAGGCTGTGGATGCTTATATTTCAGGCAAAAATTTCTCGGAGATAGACGCCGTGAAGCGCAATATTATAAAACTTTATGAAGATGACTTTAAAAAGCTGGACAACTCCGGAAGACTTTCGGCAATATACAGATCGATCCCGTCACAGCTTGCGAGAGGTGTGAAAAAATATTCAGTCTCTTTTGCGACTGGCAACCGCAAGGCAACAAAAGACGAGGAGCGCATTTATGACTTGATCGATTCCAAAACGGTGATCCCGGCTTATGATACGACGGATCCGAGAGTAAGCCTTTCTTCCGCTAAAAATTTTGACAACTTTAAGCTTTATCTGGCCGACACAGGGCTTTTTGTCACGCTGATGTTTATTGACAGACCGAGCACCGAAAACGATATCTACGAAAAGCTGCTTTCTGATAAACTGCCTGCAAACCTTGGATATCTTTACGAAAATATGGTGGCTCAGATGATAGAGGCAAGCGGACGCGAACTGTTTTATCACACTTGGTCAAAACCTCAGAGTACTCATTATTATGAGATCGATTTCCTGATTTCAGAAGGGGCAAAAGTAAACGCGATAGAAGTCAAGTCTTCAGGAACAGGAAAGCATGAATCCATCACGGAATTCGGGAAAAAATATTCCAAAAATCTGAAAGAATCGGTTGTTTTTTCCCAAAAGGATTCCGGCAGGTAAGGAGAACTCAGATTCCTGCCGTTTTATCTGGCACCGTTTTTGATCGAGACATCGAAATAAAAATGAAGTATAACGGTCAACCATTTCCGGACAGACAACTTCCCAATCCTGAAAATCGATGGTTTTGCCGCCGCATTTTTGTCGTAATTTTCAAAAAATTAAGTATTATAGCGCGGTTTTAACGGAGGATGCAATGCGAAATTTTGAAAATCTAAAAATCGCGGTTGCCGGCACTGGTTATGTAGGTTTGTCGCTGGCGGTGCTGCTTTCCCAGCATCATGATGTAACGGCGGTCGATATCGTTCCTGAGAAGGTGGAGCTTATCAATGCGAAAAAGTCACCGATTCAGGATGAATACATTGAAAAATACTTGGCTGAGAAAAATTTGAAACTCAAAGCGACGACTGACGGTGCGGCGGCTTATGCCGATGCCGATATCGTAATCATTGCAGCGCCGACGAACTACGATCCGCAGAAAAACTTTTTCGATACGAGTGCGGTCGAAGCGGTCATTGACCTTGTCAGAAGTGTCAATCCTGCGGCTTTTATGGTTATAAAATCGACGATCCCGGTAGGTTTTACGCGGCATGTCCGTGAAAAAACGGGTTGCGAAAATATTCTTTTCAGCCCTGAATTTCTGCGCGAATCCAAGGCGCTCTACGACAACCTCTATCCGAGCAGGATAATCGTCGGATGCGATGAAAAAACGCGCATGGCAGCGGAAACTTTTGCCCGTCTTCTTCAGGAAGCAGCGGAAAAGAAAGATGTTCCGACGCTTTTCATGGATTTTACCGAGGCCGAGGCTGTCAAACTTTTTGCAAATACATACCTTGCGCTGCGTGTCAGCTACTTCAACGAGCTTGACACTTATGCCGAGATGAAAGGGCTCGACACGGCGAATATCATCAAGGGGGTTTGTCTCGATCCGAGAATAGGCGATGAGTACAACAATCCTTCGTTCGGATACGGCGGCTACTGCCTTCCGAAAGATACGAAACAGCTTTTGGCTAACTTTGCCGATGTTCCTGAAAACCTGATTCAGGCGATAGTTGACAGCAACCGCACGAGAAAGGATTTTATCGCAGACAGAGTGCTTGCGAAGGCGGGATATTACACGGGTTCTTCGATGTGGAACGCTTCAAAGGAGCGTCCGATTACGATAGGAGTTTTCAGGCTCACGATGAAGGCGAACAGCGACAATTTCCGCCAGAGTTCGATTCAGGGTGTTATGAAACGCATCAAGGCGAAAGGTGCGACGGTTATAATTTACGAGCCGACGCTTGCTGACGGAACCACATTTTTCGGTTCTCTTGTCGTCAACGATATCGAGCGCTTCAAAAAGAGCTGTGACGCTATCATCGCAAACCGCTACGACAAGGTTCTGGACGACGTTGAAGCGAAAGTCTACACAAGAGATCTTTTCAGAAGGGATTAGAAAGAACTTCTCTCTTATTCCGATTCCTTGACAGAAAAACGGTAGTTACTAAAATCTTTCGTCTTTTTTAGGAGGTCGGAATGTCTATCAGCAAAGTCGGCGACGATTTGAAGCAAATGCTTTTTCTCGTCCATTTCAAAGACGGATACGTTAAACCCGTTATCGCTTCCACTCAGGCTCAGGTGCGTGAAATCATAGCAGCCGAGGGTGAAAGAAAGGTAGAAGATATAGAAAAAATCGTTTTGGAGCAGAATTACTATCCCCAGAACGAAGATTATTACGATATTTAGGAGGAACCATGAAAAAAAATTCCTTGTTTATTCTGTTTGCCGTTCTTTTGTTTTTTGTCGGATGCGGCGACGGCGGGAACGATTATGACAAATACGGTGATACCGGTGATTCGGGTAGAGATGATGACAGCGCGGATACTGTTCCCGACAAAGATTCTTCGGATACTTCGGCAGATACTGATACGGCTGAACAGCCTGACGATGGCAGCGAAACTGTTGATGACGAAGACAACGACGGTTCGAATGTAGACGACGATTCTTCGCCTGTGCAGGATTTCTGGTCGACATGTGAAGGAATTATTGCCTGCACAACAGGTTGTGTCGATGGTGATTCCGATTGTGTCAACAATTGTTATGTGAAGGGAAGTGAGGAAGATCAGCTTTATTACAGGCGTTGGAGAGAGTGCTTCGATGAAAAATGCTCCGAAGACAAAACTGCCGAATGTTCTGCTGAAAACTGTGCAGAATGGGACGAGCTGTGCAATGTGTCAGCCGCTTTCGAATACGAGTTTACTATTCCTGCACCTTACGGAAATGCCGAGTTTGCAGGCAGTTTTTCTTTTATTCTGAACAATACATTCCCGACCTCTGAAAGTCAGCTTGTGTACGAAAGTTTTGCTTCAGGTAAAATTTCTTCGCAGCCAATCACTCCCGGCGGAACGATAATTTCATTTGTCAGAACTACTGTTGACCAGCGTGACGGAAAGGTCGTTGAAGTTTATCAGGTTCCGTATAGTCCCTCTTCTCAGAGCATGGGAAATCCGGTCGTTCTGCTTAGAATCAAAACCGATGCCGCGGTTGAAGGCGATCACGTTGTAGGTGTCGGTGATGAAAGCGAGGCAAGACTGATTGTCGGCGAGATCGATTCGAAATTTAATTTTTCATGCTATCACGCATTCGGAATCGGCTCTTTTAAAATAGATAATGCCGTTATAGAAACGGGTTCATCCGGAAAGTTGAGCTTCAGCAAAGGTTCAGCTGAACTTTTCAGTCCGTATAATATTCCGGAATTAGGCGGCGATGCACGTGAAATACTCGGTGTCGAGGCTTGTTCTCTTATCTGGTAGGAGAGGAAATATGAAAAAAGTGATTTGCATTTTCTGCTGTTTTTTGTGTTTTGTCCTCTGTTCATGCGGAAGTGCCGACAAGAAGACTTCGCGCAAAAAAGAAGCGCCCGTAAAGTCGGAAGCTGAAGACGTAGATAAAGATGCCGACAACGGAATTACGGAGAACGGGATTCACAATCTGCCGAACGGCGACCGCTACATAGGCGGCTTCAAGGATCACAAAAAATACGGCGAAGGCGAATATATCTATGCAAACGGCGACCGTTACAAAGGTTTTTTCGAGAACGGTCACTACAACGGTCAGGGTGAACTGACGCTGAAGGACGGAACCAAGTATATCGGTGAATTCAAAGACGGTCTGCGCCACGGTCAGGGAACTCTTACATTCCCGAGCGGGGCAAGGTATGAAGGTTCTTTTGTCAACGATATGATGGAAGGCGAGGGAATTTTCCGTTTTCCGGATGAAAGGGAATACCGCGGTAATTTCAAGAAAAATTTCAGACACGGTCACGGCGTGATGATTTTCCCGAGCGGCGCCGAATACGACGGAGATTTCAACGATGACAAACGGAGCGGAAAGGGAAAGATGACTTACCGCAACGGCTCTGTTTATGAAGGCGATTTTGTCGACGGAAAACGTGAAGGCAAAGGAACGCTGACAAAGAAAAACGGCGATGTTTACACGGGTGATTTCGAAGCCGACAATCCTGAAGGCATAGGCAGATACGTTTTTGCGAACGGTGATGTCTACGAAGGCGATATTAAGCAGGGCGCGCTGACTGGAAGCGGTGTAAAAACAATGAAATCAGGCGTTTATGAAGGTGAATTTCTTAACGGCTCATTCCACGGCATGGGCAAATTCACCGGCAAAAACGGTTTGGTGAGATATGGCGTATGGCATCACGGAAACTTTGCAAAACAGCTTCCGATACCGAAAGAAGGCGAAGAGGGAGAAGAAAGCGTTTCTTCGGATGAAGAAGAATCCGAAAGTGAGGAAACAACTGCTCCCGTAAAGGAAGAAAGCGGCGAAAAGGCTGCCGAGTAACATGCTTGTCGTTTTTCTGGGGAATCCCGGTTCCGAATACAAACTTACAAGACACAACTCAGGTTTTATCGTTGCTGAAAATATGTCGCTTACACATGATCTGTGCTGGAATCAGAAATTTTTCGGAATGTTCGCGAAAAAAGATTTTTCAGGGCGTCAGCACTGCTTTTTGAAGCCCGAAACTTTCATGAATTTAAGCGGAAAAAGTGTTCAGGCGGCAAAGTCTTTTTTCAAACTGAGCGAGCGCGAAATCGTTGTCGTGCACGATGACATCGAGACTGAATTCGGAGTCGTAACTTTCAGGGAAGGCGGCGGTTTTGCAGGACATAACGGTCTTAAATCAATAGCAAATTCTATTGGAAGCCCTGATTTTATGCGCATAAAGATTGGTGTCGGCAGACCTAAAAAAGGTGATGTTGCCTCCTTTGTTCTGGGCAAATTCACTCCCGAAGAAACGGCATTTTTTCCGGCTGTAACGGAATCGGTCGAGGAAAAGCTGAAGGAGCTGCTTCAATAAAATATTGCTTTTTCGGCAACTGTCTGTAGAATGCCCGCCGGTTATTTTTTGTATCTTTATTTATTAGAGGTTTTAAATGTTTCAGGACATCAGAAAAAAAGGAAGTTCGCTGCTCATCACGCTCATGTTCGCGGCGATCATCGTTACGTTCGTTATTTCTTTCGGTCCCGGTGACAAAGCAGGCTGCAACTCGACACAGAACAGTGCCGCTGCTGTCAACGGTGAAATCATCACAATGTCGGAATTCCGTTTCGCCTACTCGAATCTTATGGATTACTACCAGAGGATTTTCAGAGATTTCAACAACGAAATGGCGAAGCAGTATAAACTTTCGGACAAGGCTTTAAACGGTCTTATCGGTGAAATTCTTGTCGCTCAGGAAGCAGAAAAGCTCGGTTTCAAGGTCGCAGACGAAGAAGTCAGCAACGAAATCGTTAAAAATCCCTACTTCCAGAAAAACGGCGCGTTCGACAAAGAATCGTATGACAACATGGTCAAATTCACGCTGAATACGACAGTTTCGGCTTACGAACACCGTGTAAGAATGCAGCTTCTGGCTAGAAAACTCAGAAACTATCTCGTTGACAACATTACCGTTTCCGATACCGAAGCAAAAGACGAATTCGTCGCTTCTAACGAAAAAATCGACGCTTTAGTCTATGTTTTCTCAGATTCCAACCTCAAAGCCGACAAGAAAAACGCTCTTCTTGCAGCCATTACGGATGATGAAGCTGCGGCTTATCTCAAAGAGAATGAAGCAAAAGCGAAAATGGCTTTTGAAGACAACGTTTCCAAATATTCGAAAGGCGAAGGTCAGACTGTTTTCGAAGATGTCAAAAACGACGTCGCGAAAGACCTTCTTCTTGCTCCGAAACTTGAAGAAAAAATCAAGGCTGATTCTGCAAAACTCCTTGAAATGCTTAAAGGAAACCCTGAACTTCCGGCAGAAGAGATTTCGGCTGCATTCGCTGACTGGGAAATCAGCGGAAGAGAGATTTCCGTTACGAAAAAATCGACTTTCGCGTCCGGAATCGGTTTCACTCCGAAATTCATAGAAAAGCTTTTCACAGAACCGGAACCTAAGCTTCTTGACGAAGTTTTCAAGACCGAAGAGAACAGATACGTCGTTGCGAAAATTACGAACCACACTGCGGCAGACATGGCTGAATTCGAAAGCTCGAAAGCAGTCCTCAAAGCAAATCTCGCAACAGCTAAAAAAGGTCAGATTTACGAAGCTTACGTTGAAAAACTCAGAGCTGAAGCGCGTATCGAGATCAATAGAGAATTCCTTAAACTTTTCGAAGGTTCCGAAAAGTAGTCACTTTTTAATCACCAAAACCGCTAATCGCTGTTTTTATTTCTAACGGATACTACTGTGAGAGTTTTCTCTTCGACTTTGAATTTTATTTCGCAGCCTGCAAACTGAAAGCCGTAAATTCTGCTTGAATCGTTCTGATAGGCGGGACGAGGATCAAGAGAGAGGATTTCTTGCAGCGCTTTCAGTTTTTCAGCAGGGATTTTATCTGTAAATTCCGTCGGAATGACTACTTCCAAAGGTTCTTTTTCCGCGGTTTTGTCAAAAAGATCGGTCGCCGAAGTTATTGCGTCAACTGCCGGAAGATAAGGTTTTATGTCGTAGATAGGGGTTCCGTCCATGAGGTCTGCGCCTGAAATAAAGATTTCGCCGTTTTCTATTTTTTCGATTTTTACGGCTGAAAGCGCGAGACTGTTCGGGCGGAAAGGTGATCGTGTTGCAAAAACTCCGACTTTTCTGTTTCCTCCGAGACGCGGCGGCCGCACTGTCGGAGACCAGCTTTCACGTGCAGCTTCTGAAAAGCCCCAGATAAGCCAGATGTGCGAAAAGTTTTCAAGCCCGGTAAGTGCTTCGGGAGAGCGGAAATCATGCTCAAAAACTATTTTGGCGCTGAGTTTCGGGGCAAGCCCGCTTTGGCGCGGAATGCCGAATTTAGTGGGGAAATCGCTTTTGATTCTGGCTATGATTTTCAGAGTTTGGCTGTCACTCATTTTTTGCCGGAATTTTAGAAACTTCGCGCTCTCTTCTGATGACTTTGACTGAAAACATGATCGGAACGACGATTATTCCGCATACGATGAGACCGCAGTCAAGGCGCGTGAAAAGCCAGTATTGTCCGGTGATCAGAGCTAGCGCAGCCCAGAAGAATATATCGACTTCGTTGACTTTGAAAATTGAAAATACTGCGTAGAAAAACCATTTTACCCAGTCTGCAAATTTGCGCTCGGGCGGAGTCGACCACTTCGGACATCTGTCCATTGAAGCGCCGAATTCTTCAAGTGTTCCTTTGCGGAAATTTTCGATTATTCTGAGGTCGAGCAGAACTCTTTCGCTTACCCATTTTGCATATCCGGCGATATAGGTCGCAGTAGCCGCCATAAGCGGAATGAGCAGATCTATGAATTCGTGAGTTTCGTCGTAAGCTCTGAATCCGATTGCCCAGAACATCAGCGTCATTGTGACTGCGTCTGAGATTTTGTCGAAGAAAAAGCCGAATTTGGTCGGGCAGTTGCGGAAGCGCGAAACGGTGCCGTCCATGTTGTCGAGAACAAGACCGAGGTTTAGCAGAATCGCCCCGATAACTCCGCCGGAATAGCTTCTGTCAAAGAAGACGAAAGCGCTTCCCGCAAGTTTCGTGAGTATGCTGACGACCGTGATCCTGTTAGGTGTCACCCACTTTTTTTCGACTATCGGCAAAAGAAAAAGTATTGTCAGCGGACGGGCGAAAAGCATTGCCCAGAAGTCGTCCGACTGATAATTTCTGAGTTTCATCCAGCGATCTTTAAGTTTCATTCTGATTCTCCGGAATTTTTAAGAAATTGTAATGCTTTTATGAACAGATACGGTTAGAACGGCAGTTCGTCGTCTTCGTTGTCGAATTTCGGAGCGTTACCGGCCTGCGGCTGTGCTTCTCCTTCCTTCGGATTCTGCTGATATGTGCGTTCCGGCTGGCCGGAAGAGGAGTTTTCTTTGCCGGAATCAATGAAATTCCATGAATTTGCAATGATTTCAAAGACTGTTCTTTCGTTGCCGTCCTTATCCTGATATGTTCGGGACTGAATTTTGCCGTCTACGAAAACAAGCGAGCCTTTTTTGAGGAATTTCGAAGCGTTTTCAGCCTGGTTGCCGAAAACAACTATTCTGTGCCACTCGGTTTTTTCCTCAAAACTGTCGCCTTTTCTGATTCTGTCTGAAGTTGCAAGTGAAAAGTTGCATATCGGAGTATTGTTCGACGAATATCTTATTTCAGGATCTCTTCCGAGACGACCGATGAGCAAAACTTTGTTAAGACCACTCATAGTTTACTCCTACTTTTTGATTGAGGTTGGTTTGTCTTTGTCGGGCATTCTTTCGCCGAGGATCGTTGCGATCATCATGTTTGCATTCTGGTTGAGGTTGCCTTCAACGCCTTTTGCATCGTTGTTGAAGCGGAATTTGATGTTTCCGTTGATAATTTCAAGCATTCCTTCCATGAATTTGTTGACCGGTCTGCCGTTCTGCTCGTCGAAGATGTAGAGGAGAACAAGCGAGATTATAAGAAGGAAAACAGCAACGATGGTGAATGTTCCGCGTTTTGCCGTAAGCGGTTCGAGAAGTTTGTCTCTTGATACCAGCGACAGGTAGAAAAGATCTTCGTTGTCGCTCATCGACGGATGGCGCGATACGCTAGCAAAGAAGGTTTCGCCGTTGAGAACGATTTCCATGTCGTGTCTCTTGGTGTTTTCTTCATCTATTTTTGCGATAAGATCCTGATTTCCTTTGATGAATTTTTTGAAGCTCTCGTGAAGCTGCGTCGGGAGCGTGCTGCCGAGAAGCGAAGTTTTGTCAAAAAATCCGAAGTAGAATTTTGACTGCTGGTTGCCGAAAATCGACTCGTCGTAAAGGCTTGCAACAGCGTGTTTTGCAGCTTCGGAATCAACATTGTCGGCAGAGAAGTAGATGCCTATGATGTTTCCTTTGTCAGCTATCGGAGCTGCTGAAACAAGGTAGGTTTTACCTTTTATCTTCATAACGTCACGGTTTGCCGTGCCGCGCATAACTGCCTGGAACAGTTTTTCGTTCGAAAGGTTGACGCCTTTGAAAATGCCGTCAAGGTTCTTTGCAATGATGTTTCCTTTCGTATCTGCAACGAAAATCGTGTCGCTGTAGTCGTATATCTGGTTGATGACATTCATCTCGGTTTCGATTTTGTCAACGAAAGCCTTTGCGTTGGGCGAAAGTTCTGTTCTTTTTACTTCGCCTTCCTTTGCCTTGCCGTCGTTTTCAATAGCTTCATTAGCAAAAGCGGAAAGGACTTCTTCCGAAACTTCTTCCCATTTTGCCGGATCGAGAGCTTCTATGAGTTTCGCATTTTTGGCGATTGATTCGACTTTGTGTATTTTATCGAATTTGTCAGCCTCGGAGATCCTTGAATAAATCGATACCGATTGTGAAACGGCGTTTTTTGCCGATTCTACAAGGTTGCTGCTGGTGTAGTTTACGAAGAAGTAGCTTGTTGCGATGTAAAGCAACACGGTCAGAATGATCGTTGTGAGAAAAAGTTTGATTTTCATAATTCCTCCTTGTTTGAAAACAGAACTTGTCTGCCAGATATTGAATATTTACCGGTAGTTACTATTGTTATCGCTTTTGAAAGCAGGATGTGTTCCTGCTCCAGAATGCGTGCTTTGAAAGTTTCTTTCGTGTCGTCGTCGTGCCTCAAAACGGGCTGCTGAAGGATTATCGGACCGCCGTCAAGCGTTTCGTCGACGAAGTGTACCGTGCAGCCTGAGACTTTTACGCCGTAATCGAAAGCCTGTCCCTGCGCGTCGACTCCTTTGAACGACGGGAGAAGAGAGGGGTGGATGTTGATGATTTTTCCTTCATAACCAGAAAGGAAAGTGTGCCCCAGAACTTTCATGAATCCTGCAAGGACAATGAGTCCGGTGCCGAAAGGTCTGACGGCTTCAAGAAGTCTGGTTTCGTAATCTTCCTTCGGTTCGTCTTTCTTTTTCGGCAGAACGATCGTTTTGATGCCGAAAGATTCCGCTTTTTCGATGCCCGGAGCGCTTCTTTTGTCGGAAAGAACGAAACTTATTTCGTCAACACCTTCCAACTTTTTTTCTGCGAAATTGCTGCATATTGCAGCCATATTCGTGCCGGTGCCTGATATGAAAATGCCGATCTTCACTAGTTTTTCTCTTCCAAAAATTCTATAATTTCATCTTTTTCCGGAATGATTTCAGGACCCTTTCTCTCGCCGTTGAGAACGTAGGGTTCTTTTTCCTTAGGATATCTTGCCACAAAATACTGTGCGTCGTTCTTTTTAACGGGAATCATTCTGATCTGAGGCGGAAGAACACCGATGCCTTCAGGATCTACGGCTGGAGTTACAACGCAGCCTTCGCCGAAAACTCGGAAAAACGCGACTTCACCCTCAGGTTCGCACATGATATTGTTGTCTTTTACGTGTTTTTCAAGCATTGCTTCGATCGCTTTTTTGTCGTAGCAGCCGAGTTTTTTGTCACGTTCGTTTTCAAGGACGAGCTGGAACGTCGGTTTGCAGAGAACTTTTTCGGTCAAAGGCTTTTCAACGAAATAGTGCGGAATACCGGTCGGAACTTCGCAGCTGTATTCGCAGTTCGGCACAGGCTCGTTTGTGACGGCCTGGTAAAGTTCGATTCTGGTTCCAAGCTGATGGATTTCGACCGTTGCGACCGAACCTTTTACGATGTTGATTTTTCCGCTGTGGAGCAGGCCGGTTTTGAAAGTGGTGATGTATGGAGCAGCAGTTTCCATCGTCGTGTACGCTCCTGACTTGAGGTCGAGCGAAACGGTGTGTTTCCCAGCCGGAATTTTGTCTGCGCGGATGCAGTTTTTCTTCTTGTCGACCGGTCTGAAGGAAGTGTTTTCCCTGCCGTCAACCAACAGTCTGAAATTTCTGATGAAAGTCTCTGTTTCTTTGAACTGCTGGAAGCCCGATTTTTCGGCTTCGTCGGAATCTTTTGTCGAAAGTTGGAATTCCTGTCCGTCGCTGAAAGCGCAAAGTTCAAGTGCAGCATAGGGCGCAGCAAACGCCGTGAAAAACGGCGAATTAAGAAAAGCTAACAAAATCAAGTATTTGGCAAATCTCACGTCAAACTCCCGAAAAATTATAAAAACCATCAAAAAAATCGCGCAATATTATAATACAAATAAATTTTTTGTAAATAAAAACTCTGCTTTTTATAAAAATTCATCCTAAAAGGCGTGCCTGAACATGAAAAATACGGCGCCTACCAGGCATAAACCGGCGAAAAGAAAGTCCAGAGTGAGCTTTTCCTTCATGTAGAAAACCGAGAAAAAGGCGAAAACTATCATCGTTATGACTTCCTGCATGACTTTGAGCTGGCCGACTGTGTAAAATTTGTAACCCAGGCGGTTTGCCGGGACCTGAATGCTGTATTCGAAGAACGCGATTCCCCAACTTAGCAGAATTATTAAAAAAATTGGTTTATCTTCGATCTTTAGATGCCAATACCACGCAAAACACATGAAAATGTTTGCCGCCGCGAGCAGAAGGATGGGATAAATTCTTTCCATTTTTTGACCTCAAAGAAAAATCCGGCGGAATATTAGCAGAAATTGTGAAAAAAGGAATTTATCTCAGTTTATTTCGGCGCCTTTAATTCGATCCTCGGTTTTCCTCTGAGGCTCGCTCCGAATTTTTCGCGCAGCTCTTTTATGACTTGCGCAAAGTTGCCGTTCGCTTCATAGAATCTGTCTCTGAAAAATATGCCGTCACGCGCTTTTCCGTTATCAACAACTGTGGCAAACATCACGCTGTCGCTGTCAAAAGTCGAAGTCATTTCATCATACTCACATTCAAAATGCTCTTTGTGGAACGGGCATCCGTACCAGTCTTCCCAGATTTTTTCGTGGTTTCTGACAAGATCTTCGAAACTTTTTTCAGTTTTCCAATGTCTTTTGGAAGCAAGGATCAGATCTTTAAGCTGCGGATCGCTTTTATCCGGATGCTTCAGATATCTGTTCACCTGCGCGGCTGTCGGGCAGTAGCCGTGATTTCCGAATTGTCCGAGTTCGCGCTCTGTAATTGTGCAGAAGTGCACTTCGTTTCCGTCAAATTTCGGTAGAACTTTTTCCTGCTCGATTTTTGCCATAATTTCGGCAGTTGTTTTTTATGCCAGCGGTGCAAGCGGCGGTTTGTGGTTTAGTTCTTCCTCGGTCGCAGGTTCTAACGGACATACATTATTTTCTTCGCAGTAACATTCCCAATCACGCATAATTGCAAAAGTTCTTCCTATCTCTTTCCAAAAATGCCATTTTCCCCAAAAAACATTGTAGCCCATCAAATTTGCAGGATCTGTGGAAAAATTATTTCCTGTTTGACAGTATGTTTTCTGTTTATCAAAACGATAGAAGCAGCCGATATCATCATTTGCACTGTCTGAATAGGAAACTCTATTGCCTTTAAGCATATCTATTTCCCATCCCCAACTATTTGAAAACAATTTGGAAATTACATGTTCAGTATATTTGGGTTTCTCCAAATCATGTAAATCAACCTCAACAAAAATATTTTGATGATAAATATTATAAACAACGCGGTATTCATCATCCAAGTCAATCCTCGGACTGTGACCAAGTTCTTCTTCACCAGATTCATCTTTGCGGTTGAGTTTGAAACAGTCATTAATATGTTTCGGATATTTGCGAAGGTCGCAGTAGTAAAGTTCCCGATTGTTTGTGATGAAAGTCAGATGGTCTCCGACAATATTACCTTCTCCTGCATAGTTATTGATTCCGCCAAGTTCGTGCCATTCCCAATCTTTAGAAGAGGCATATTTTATTGTCGTTACTGAACTTTGATAACCTTCACTTACATGAATCAAGACCCAGTTCTTACCAGCAAGTGCCGGTCTTTACAAAAAAGTATTGTGGTTCTTGTTGTCGTGAATAAATTCATAATAATATTCCCCATTTTTACGCAAAACAGAAATTAGAAACGATTTGAATTTTGCATTATTAGGCGGATCTGAATCATGAATTAATGTAACATAGCGGTTCTCATTAAAAGCCAGCATGGTTTTGTTTTGCCCAACTGTTGTGTATTCATCTTTTTCAGGATCATATTCAACAATTCTGCCTGTGTGAGAAAAATCCATTCCGGCAATGCCATTAAATATACCATGGGTATTGACCGTGCCAGAATTAGCCTTAAATCCATTTACCGTCAGCAACCGGTCACAACTGCTGACAAAAGTGTCAAGTTCAACCTTTGTTTTTGCGTGCATATCAGGTAACTTACACGGCCATGGATAGCATTCACGCTCTTTTTGCTGATTCGGATCTTGTTCCTGAGCTTTCAGATATACCTGATATTCTTCCCAGTTGTCCCATTCCCAGATGTTACGGACACACTGCGGGTCGTTTTCCGTAGGTGTGTCACAGCCTGGGCGGCAAAAAGTCGGCTTGCCGTTCGCATCCTTGAACGGGAACGGTGTTTTGATTGTGTTTTCGTTGTAGCGCAGATCAAGACACTCGACTTTTTCAGGTGAGTCTGAATCGGAATCAGCATCCGATGTTTCATCAGAATTATCAACAATTTCAGTTTCTCGAGTGTCGGA
>JAFQZM010000019.1 GCA_017405875.1 bacterium | reverse complement strand
CAATGTATATCTCGGCTGCAAAAACGGCTCTTTCAAGGTCGAAGAAACTGGTTTGCAGAAAGTGAACGGCTCAAAAAATTATCTCCGCGAAGGCTATGTCTATGACGGAATTTTGTATCAGGTTTTCAGCGGAACACTGCATGAATCATCGGTAGAACTTGATAAAGTTGAAGATGACGGGTGGATTTAATTGAATTAAAGAATCGTAATTTTAAAAAATCTGATTATAATGACCGCGCTTTGTTTTTTAGAGGTCGGTTTTTATGGAAAATGCCCAAACGAAAAAACTCGGAACTTTTTTAGGTGTCTATACTCCGACAATACTTACGATTTTCGGCGTCATCATGTATATGCGAGCCGGAAGTCTTGTCGGAACTGTCGGGCTCTGGCCGATGGTTTTCATCGTTCTTATTTCAAATTCGATAACTCTGATCACGACTTTGTCGTTTTCTTCAATTGCGACCAACAAAAAAGTTGGTGTCGGCGGGGCTTATTACATCGTTTCGAGAAGTCTGGGCTTTGAGATCGGCGGCGCAGTCGGACTTCCGCTTTTTCTTTCGCAGGCGCTTTCGATAACGCTATATTCGTTCGGTCTCGCCGAAGTAATAAAGATGCTTTTCGACACTTCTTTTTCGCTGAATTTAGTAACTTTAGGAATAATCGCGATAGTTGCCGCGGTCTCGATTGTCGGAGCCGGTTTTGCGATGAAAACGCAGATACCTGTCATGATCTTTGTTGCGGTTTCGATACTTTTTCTCATCATCGGAGCCTTTATGAAAGGGAGTTTCATCGAGTGTTTCCGCACTTTCCCGACGAGCGCAGGTGAAATTTTCGCTAAACACGGAGATCTTTCCTTCTTTTCGGCGATGGCGATATTCTTCCCGGCGGTAAGCGGCATCATGGCGGGGCTCGGTCTTTCCGGAGACCTTGAAAATCCGCAGAAATCGATCCCGGTAGGGGCTATCACGGCGACTCTCACCGGTTTCGCGTTTTATGTAACCCTTCCTTTTTTCCTCACGATGGGCGCTTCGACTGAAGAGATGCTGACTGACCAGATGATTTGGTCGAGGATCTCGCCTGTAAACGGCAATATCGTCATTCTGCCTGGGCTTTTAGGGGCGATTTTTTCAAGTGCGATAGCTTCGATGCTCGGTGCTCCGAGAACTTTCATCGCGATGGCGTGCGACCAGGTCGGAAGCAGAAAAGGACAGAAATTCCTGAAATCGAAAAAGGGTGAATACGCATCTTTCATCCTCTCGCTGGCGATCGCATGCGGCGCTGTTTTTCTCGGTGATCTCAACACGGTTGCTTCGATCCTTACCATCTTTTTTCTCACTGTTTACGGCATCGTCAACATAACGGCGGCGCTTGAAACGCTCAGCAACGAGCCTTCGTGGAGACCTCAGTTCAAAATTCCCGCGATAATCAGCCTTGTCGGTGGAATCGCCTGCATAATCGTAATGTTTCTTATCGATCCGCTTCTCAGTGTTATAGCGATAATAATCGAAGTTATTCTTTACTTTATTCTGAGGCGTGTCGCGGCGAAAAATTCGGCGGTCGGAGACGCAAGACGCGGAATGTATGAGAACATAATCAAAAATTCGCTGGTTCAGCTCAAAGACCTCAAGATGACTCCGAGAAACTGGCGTCCCTACATTCAGGTTTTCATAAATGACAACGAAAAACAGATAAAACTTGTCGGATTTGCTTCAGATTTCGGTCTCAGCAGCGGTATCGTCACGGTCACGAAAGTAATATTCGGAAGACTCGGCGAAGAAGATCTCAAAATCGAAAAAGAGATCGATTTTATGGAGAATTTTTACAAAAAATACTCTCTTTCGGTTTTCCCCGAAGTGACCGTCATGGAAAATTTTGAAGAGGGAATTCTTGCTGCGGTCCAGTCAAACGGAATAGCGGGGCTGCGCTCGAATACGATAATGATGTGCTGGCCTGATGAAGTCGGAAAATATCTTCCGAAATACCTTTCCGTCATGCGACGTGTCTCTACTCTTAAAAAATCGACTGTAATCGGCAAGGTTTCGCCCGATTTTGATGTGAAAAATTCGCAGAAAACAATTCACGTCTGGTGGGGCGGTCTGCAGAGAAACGGCGATCTGATGCTGCTTTTAGCTTATCTTCTCACAAAATCTCCGGCGTGGGACGATGCGGTCATCAAACTTCTCCGAATGGTTTCCGACGAATCGGAAAAAGAGGGCGCTGAAGCGGAACTCAGAAAACTTTCGGCAGATTCCAGAATAAATGCCGAGCCGATGATAGTCATCAAGGAGAAGGATGAACTTTTCGAGCATGTTCTCAGCCGCGTCAGCAGTTCCGCCGATGTCGTTTTTCTCGGTTTGAATACGCCCGCAAAAGGGGAGGAAGAGGATTACGCGAAAAAGCTCGAAATTTTTGCGGAGCCGCTGAAAGCTGTATTTTTCATCAAGAATTCGGGAATCTTCCAGGGACAGCTTTTGGAAACCGGAGAAGAAAAGAAATGAGCGGCGCTTCGGATTCCGGTATTTTTGTGCCGTTCGTAATATCGATATACCAAAATATCGTAATAACGGCATTTTTGCGGCGCGAAACAAACAGTCTTTTTTGACTTGAAGCGACTTTTGGTTCATAATGCCACGTTTTTTGTCCGCGGAGAAAAATGGGAAGTTTAAGAGAGACAAACGACGATCTGAATATCAGGCTCGTAAAAGAGTTCAAAAAGCTGAAATTCATTATAGAAAAGTCACCTGAAAACGAAGACGAAGATATTTTCCGCTGGCGGTTCGGCAAATTCGAAAAGCCGTATAAAATTTATGATTCGTGGCAGAAAAAACGTGATTCTTCGCCTCAGCTCATGGTGTGGTTCGTTTTTTCGGCGATATTTTACTATGTAACTCTGCTTGAAAGGTTCGACGATTTTTCTGAAAAATATGTCGGCTGGCTGCGTCGGCAGGACACAAAGTCACGCTTTATAATCTTTTTTGTTTTTACCGCTGTTCTTGCGTGGATTCTGATCCCCGACTCGGGAAAGGAAAACTATCCTGTGGATGAAAAAAATATCGGTCACACGATCGACCACTCGATAATCGCCGACAAGGATTACACGATAATCAATCTTGAAGAAACCTATAAAAATCAGGAAAAGGCTCAGAAAGAAGTGCCTTACACCTACGATTTCGTCGATCAGAAGAAAAATCTCGAAGCTATGGGCGAAGCGTTCAAAATGATGCGCGATGCGGCCAGAGAGAACATAAAGGAAACGATTGTTGCGAAGAACCTTCCGTTCCCGCCGGAGTTTCAGGACATTCTCGCCGATTATGTCATAAATTCGGGCAAAAACAGTGATTTGCGCGAGTTTAAAACGGGTCTGCCTGCTCTTTTTCTTAAAAAAAGGAACGATTTTGAGCGTATAATCGGAACTCCTCTTTCAAATTACGTTTTCCGCGATCTTGCCGAAAACATTTTTCCGGCGCGGATTCCTGAGGCTATTGCCGAAATTTCCGACTACTTCAACCAGAACGACTACTACATTCTGCGCGAAGGAATTCCGTCCGACTATGTTCCGAAGTACATTCTCGTCAGAAAAAAGGATTCCTCTTCGCAGGAAGTTTCCGAAGATCAGATTCAGATAGGGAAAATCATAAATTCCGTTGCTCTCAAAGCTGAAATCCTTCACATGAAAGACAAACTCAATATGTCTGATTTTACGGATCACGGCTTTGAAATTATTGCGGAAGTCGGCTCGTGGACGATGAAGGATTCCCTTTTTTACAACAGCAGCATCACGGAAGAAAAACAGCTTGCAGCGAGAAACGACACGTCTACCGAATCTAAAAGAAAAATTTCGAGAGGCGAGCGCGTCATTTCTTCCGGTGCGGTGATCACGAAAGATGATATCGAAGTTTTCAGGGTTATGAAGGCGCAGTCCGGCAATATTTCGGGCGAGTTTTTCTTTTTCGGGAATTTTTTCTATATCGCCGCTTTCATTTCGATAGTTTTTCTTGTCTTCACCCGCTCGATAGGCAAATTCAAATACCGCAACAAGGATCTTCTGCTGATGATTTCGCTTATGTTCACGGCGCTTTTCCTTCTGCGCTATGCGATGCCGTGGATTCAGGAAGTTGCCTACGACAACAAGGCTGTATATTTCTTCTTCCCGCTGCCGTTTTTCGTCGCTGCGGTGAGGGTCCTCGTAAATACCGAAACGGCGTGTTTCTTCCTGTTCGTACTTTCAGCGGCGCTCTCAATGCTTTTCCCGGAAAACTATTTTATTCCGGTCTTTTATATTTTCGGTTCTCTCATTTTCATGTACATCATTTTCCACGTCGAATCGTCCGGTCAGATCATGTGGCAGACGTTTAAATTCTCTATCGTTTCGATGGGACTCGCCCTCGTGGTCGGTGTGCTCGATTCTTCGTTGAACCACAGCGGAATTCACGTTTTCACCGCTATAGTCTGTGCGTTTGTTTCGGCAATGCTTTCCGGTGGAATACTTACGATAATGATACCGCTTTTCGAATCGACTCTGGATTATGTCACTAACATCAAATATGTCGGATATTCAACTATGAGCAACGAACTCATCAAGCAGATGTCGGTCTATGCCAACGGAACTTATCAGCATTCGCTTACTGTCGCGTCGCTTGTCGAAGTTGCTGCGCGCGAACTCGGGCTCAATCCGCTCAAATGCAAGGTCATGGCTTATTTCCACGATATCGGAAAGCTCGAAAGACCTGAATATTTCACTGAAAACCAGCGCGACAGAAGAAACGCTCACGACAACTACAGACCTACGATGTCTGCAAGAATCATCACAAACCACGTGAAATACGGTCTTGAACTCGCGAAAAAGTATCATCTCGGAGAAGAGATCGAGTCTGCAATACTTGAGCATCACGGTACGACGCTTGTCGGATATTTCTTCAAAAAGGCGAAAGAGGCTGATCCGAATACTTCGGAAGCTGAATTCAGGTATGCAGGACCGTCGCCGCGTTCGAGAGAAACTGCGCTTCTGATGATTGCCGACAGCTGCGAAGCTGCTGTGCGTTCGATGGATAAAAAGACCGAAAACGGCATAAAAACAAGGGTTCAGGAGATAATTGCCGGCAAAATAAGGGAAAATCAGTTCGTCAACTGCAACCTGACGACAAAAGATATCCAGACTATAGAGGATTCGCTTGTAAACACATTCTCAGGAATATATCACGGCCGAGTCAAATATCCGCAGGACAAGGTTAAGGAACAGTCTGCCGCAGCGGAGCAGAATGAGCTTCAGGTCGCTACGAACCAGAATGAGCAGGAGATCAAATGAAAACAGCATTTTTTTCGGAATGCGACTATGCACCCGGTGTTTTGAAAGCCGATATGCGAAAGGCGATCCGTTTCGCGCTGAAATACAAAAATCTGAAATCAACAGATCCTTACGAAGTTTCGGTGATTTTCACCGATGAAGAAGGAATTCGTGAAATAAACAACAATTACAGGCATATAGACCGTGCGACCGATGTCATTTCCTTCGCTTTTGCAGAGGGAGAGGGAGCTGAATATGCGCCGTTTCTTCTTGGTGATATCTTCATCTGCACAGATGTCGTCGCAACTCATGCTGAAAAATACGGAACGACTTTTGAAGAAGAGATGATTTTCATGGTCGTTCACGGAATTCTCCACCTTCTGGGTTTTGATCACCACAAAGCGGCAGAGCGCTCAAAGATGCGTGAAGCCGAAATCGTGGTAATGAAGCAGATTTTTCCTCAGTGGAAAGGGCGCGGCGAAGAGTAAATGTCGAAAATAAAGATTTTTGCCGCAGCTTTTTTCTTCATTTTCTGTTTTGCCCTCAGTTTTCCTTTCGTTATTCCGGGCAGCAGCGAGCCGGTTTTTCTGCACCAGCTTATGGGCTGGATTCTGATTTTTCCTGTGCTTCCGCTCTTTTTTCAGATTTTGAACGGCTGCAAGACATTCAAAAAGAAGGTTCTTGCGATATATCTGATTACGATGCCGGCAAACGCATTCGTTTTTTACTGGATATTCTATTCTCTCAATGTTTACGGCGGGATGAGTGTCGCCGGAGGCATTCTTGCGCTGATTTTAATGTTCCTGATTCTGGGTACTTACTGGCTCTTATTCTTTGCTCTCTGCCGTTTTTTCGCCAAGAGACCTGCTGAATCAGGCACTTTCGGTGCCGCGATAACTGCAGAAGAGGGTTCTCCGCTTCCGCTCAAGCCTTGGTTTATCGCGCTTCTATGGACTGCGGTCGAATTCCTGCGGACGTTTTTTCCGGTCGATTTTTTCTGGGCGGCGCTCGGTCATTCGCAGTATTCAAACAAAGTCATTCTGCAGTGGGCTTCACTCGGTTCGGTCTACATAATTTCGTTCATGATCGCATGGATCTCGCTTTACGCCTACACGCTTTTATTCAAAAAACACGATAAAAAAGAGGGGATAGTTCTCGCTGTCGTGCTCTGCATACTTTTTTCCTACTCAGCTTACAAACTGATTTCCTTCAACTCTGCTGTTCCCGAAAAAGAGATAAAAGTCGCTCTGATGCAGCCTGCGATAAATCAGTACGACATCAATGCGAAAGAGGAATCTGTTTTTGAAATGATTGATGTTTTTGTCGAGCAGTTGAACAGTTTCGACCGCGACACAGACCTTGTCGTCTGGTATGAAGCTGCGATGCCGCTCAGAATTCCGATAGGTTTCGACAACTTCGACTATGTCATGGACCGCTATTTTCCGAGGGCGTACAACTTCCCGAATCAAATCGTCGGGTTGGACATGGTAGACAGGATCGATATGAGTTTTTACAACGCGGCAGGGTTCATTCAGAACGGAAAAATCCGCGAAATTTATAAGAAAATCAAGCTCGCGCCGTTCGGCGAATACCTGCCTTACAGCAAAGTTCTCCGCTCGCTCGGACTTTCGATACTCGTTCCAGAATTTTCGGGTGATTTCGTCCGCGGAACAGAGCACACAGTTTACGATTACGGCGATTTCAAGGCTGCGATACTTATCTGCTACGACGGAACTTTCAGTGAAAATGTCGCAGGTTTTGTTGACAACGGAGCCGAAATCTTAGTCAACATCAGCAATGACGCTTGGTTCGGCGATTCGAGCGAGACCTTCCAGCACGGAATGTTCTATCCTTTCCGCGCAGTCGAAACGGGCAGGACGATAGTCAGAAGCGCGAATGTAGGAATCAGTGAAGTCATTCTTCCAGACGGCACATGCGAAAATTCAACGAAATTCCTTGAAAGAACGACGATAAACCGCAAAGTTCCGCTTTATAAAATCAATACCGTTTACCAGAAATTCGGAAACTGGTTCATCTGGCTTGTCTACATCACTTTCGGGCTTTTCCTGCTTGACAGGCTGGGGAGAACCGAGAAAAAGAAGGGAAAAAGAAAATCCTGACGCGCCGGTAATCTTGCCGGAATAACGGGATCAATGGATTCCGTAATCACGACGGCGCGACCGGTAGAAACGGCGACGGCAAGATTGCGGCGGCCAAACAAGTTGAAATCAATTTGATTCAGAGTAAAATCCACCGGTTTTTTTATTTTTCGAGGTGAAAAATGAACAGTATCTACATTCTTGTTTTTTCGCTTTTGTGGGTCGTTGTAGCCTATTTCTGGTACGGAAACGGCGTTATTAAAAAGAAACTCATCGATCCGGTAGACGAAAATCCGACACCTTCACACGCAATGAATGATGGTGTCGATTTTTATCCAGCTCCGTCGATCGTCCTTTTCGGGCACCACTTTTCGTCGATTGCAGGTGCAGGTCCTATCGTTGGTCCAATAGTAGCAGTAACGTGCTTCGGCTGGGGTCCCGCCGCGATATGGCTGCTTGTTGCAGGTGTCTTCATCGGTGCGGTTCACGACTATCTTTCGCTTATGATTTCTGTCCGCCATCAGGGAGTCAGCATTCCCGATACGGCTGAAAAATACGTTTCGAAAAAGGCAAAATTCCTCTTTCTGGTTTTTGTCTGGCTTACTATCGTCCTTGTCATCGCGGTTTTCGGCAACTTGGCTGCGACCTCGATGATAACGAAGCCTGAACTCGTTATCCCGACATTCGCGCTCATTCCGCTTGCGATGCTTTTCGGTGTCATAAATAAGAACAGATGGCTTCCGCTCTGGGCAAACACTATAATCGCGATCGCAGGACTCATTTTCCTCATCTGGCTCGGCTTCCTGTTCCCGATCACGATCGGAACCAAAGAAACAGCTTATTCGATCTGGTTCACGCTGCTTATGGTTTATGGATTCGTCGCTTCGGTCACTCCCGTCTGGATACTACTACAACCGCGTGACTACATTTCAAGCTGGGTCCTTATCCTCGGTATCTCCCTTGCATTCATCGGAATTTTCATCGTCCACCCCGATATGAACGCTCCTTTCGTCATTGCGGAGACTTTCAAAGATTCCTCGCAGGGACCTCTTGTTCCTTTCCTTTTCATCGTCATTGCTTGCGGCGCGGTCTCTGGCTTCCACAGCATCATCGCTTCGGGAACTACCTCCAAACAGCTTGACAGAGAGAAAGACGCGATGTTCGTCGGCTTCGGCGGAATGCTCATGGAAACTATCATCGGCATCGTCTGCGTCATCATCGCCGGAGCTGCGATCACTTGGGGAACTGGTGAGAACGAACTTCAGTGGATCTTCAAAAATTCAGGCGGCGCTCTCGGCGTTTACGGAAACGGCTTCGGCAGGCTGACATCCTTTATTTTCGGTAACGAAGTGGGTGTCGTTATCGGTATCACGATCGTAAACGTCTTCATCATGACGACTCTCGACACAAGTGTCAGACTTGCGAGATTCCTCACTAACGAGATGATCGGCGACAAACTTCCCGCGAAACTTCAGAATAAGTTCTTCTACACGATAGTTGCCCTCATTCCCGCATTCCTGCTCGGTATCACCGATTCATGGGCAAGCGTATGGCCTCTTTTCGGCGCGGCTAACCAGCTTGTTGCTGCACTCGTTTTCATAATACTGACCGCTTACCTTTATTCAAAGAACAAACCAATCAAATACACGCTTTGGGCAACGATCTTCATGCTTACGATGACGATTTTCGCTCTCTGCTGGATGATCTGGAAATACTTCGTGGCTGCTCCCAACTACTTCCTGGGTTCGGTCGCTGTAATTCTTGTCGTTCTCGCTGTTCTGATGATAGTAGAAGGCTGCAAAAAGATCGGTTCAGTAAAAAAGGCATAATTTTTTAAGGAGTTTTAATGTTTACGGCTCAAATAATCATCTACATTCTTCTCGGTTTCGCGGCTGAGATGATCGACGGCTCGCTCGGCATGGGCTACGGCGTAAGTTCCAACACTTTTTTGAGGACTGCCGGCGTTCCGAGTGCGATCTCAAGCGCATGCGTCCATGTTTCGGAGATCTTCACGACTCTCGTTTCGGGGCTTTCTCACCTTAAAATGAAAAACGTCCACAAAGGGCTCTTTTTCCGCCTTCTTTTCACTGGTATTTTAGGCGGAATCGTCGGCGCTTATCTTCTCGTCAACTTCGAGAGCAGGGAACTAGATATCGTGATCGACATTTACCTTCTCATCATGGGCGGATTCATCTTTTCCAAAATTTTCAGAAAGCTCGGAAAACCGCGTGAATACGGAAACTACACGATCCCGCTCGGATTCGCCGGAGGTTTTACTGACGCGATGGGCGGCGGCGGCTGGGGCCCTGTCGTAACGAGTACGCTTCTGGCTTCTGGTCACGACGTTCCGAGAACCATCGGCACCGTCAACACAGCGGAATTTTTCGTAACGATCGCAGAGACCACGACCTTTGTCGCGATGATCGGTGACTTTAAAAACTATACCCAGATTATTGTCGGTCTCATCATCGGCGGAATGATTGCGGCTCCGCTCGGCGCATACCTCTGCAAAAAGATTCCGGTCAAGCTCATGCTCGGTCTTGTCGGAGTTCTTGTTGTAATTCTCAATACTTACAAACTTCTTAAACACACCGGCGCACTTTAGGATTCGTATGGAGAAACTTATGAAAAAAACGGTATTCTGCTGCTCGCTCGGTTGCCCGAAAAACAGGGTCGATTCAGAGGTCGTGATAGCTCAGTTCCTTGATAAAGGGTGGGTGATTGCCGAAAGTTCGGCTAAGGCCGATCTCGTGATTCTCAACACATGCAGCTTTATAAACGATGCCCGCGAAGAGTCGGTCAACTCCTTTTTCGAGCTTCACGGAGGCTTGAAAAAAGGGGCAAAAATCGCTGTTATGGGATGCCTGCCGCAGCTTTATCCGAATTTAGGAGATATGCTTCCTGAAGCCGATTTCATTTTCGGCGTTAACGACATTCCGAATATAGAAAAAATCGTCTCTGCGCATTGGAACGAAGGCTACAGAGGAAAAAGCGGAAAGTCCGATTTTCTCTACACTTCTTCGATGGGACGGGTCCTCACTTATTCGCCGTGGACGGCTTACCTTAAGATCGCTGACGGCTGTGACAACTTCTGCGCTTACTGTTCGATCCCTCATATCCGCGGCAGATACCGCGAGCGTCCGCTGAAAGACATCGTTTCCGAAGCCGAAAACCTGATAAAAACAGGGGTTAAGGAGATTGTCGTAATCGCGCAGGATACTACTCAGTACGGCTCGAAAACCAATTCGTCGCTTAAAAAACTGATCCGCGCGATCAACGCTTTGAAAGGTGATTTCAGATTCCGCGTGATGTATCTCTATCCCTCGGGAATTGACAGGGAACTGCTTGAAACCATCAGGGATTCCGAAAAAATGCACAACTATCTCGAAGTGCCTATCCAGCATATTTCAAGCACGGTGCTCAAGGCGATGAACAGGCGCTACAGCGGGCAGGATATTTATAATTTGATAGAGATGATCAAAGACGTTTTCGGCGGAAATTATCTGCTCAGAACGACCGTAATTTCATCATTCCCGGCTGAGAAAAAAGAGGATCACGAGCTGCTTAGAGCCTTTATTGAAAAGGGATTCTTCGACTATATCGGCGCATTCAAATATTCGAAGGAAGAGTCTTCTGCATCGTTCAAAATGCGCGCGGTCGCTTCCAAAACTGCTGATGCAAGGTTTGCAGAGATAGAAAAGGCGACTCACGAGTGCATGGAAAAACGTCTCGAAAGATTCGTAGGGCAGGAAGTCGAAGTGCTTTACGAAGGGATCGATCCCGAACTCAAAGTTCCGGTCGGAAGATGCTGGAATCAGGCGCCTGAAATCGACGGAATCACGATAATCACGAACCTTGAGGGCGAAAAAGAGGGAAGCATCCTCAAATGCAGGATAACTTCACGTGAAGGCACTGATTTTATTGCAGATATAATTCGCTGAATTTTCCTGAAAAACTTGCAAATAACCCCTTTCTGCCTATCATAGCGCGGTTTTTTTATTTAGAGGTGGAAAATGTTTGACATCAAATTGATACTCAAAGATCCTGAAAAGGTTAAATTCAACCTTACAAACAGGAATTTTAAAGACCTTTCGGTCGTAGATCAGGTCATTGAACTCAGCGAAAAGAGAAAGGCTCTCATCACAGAGTCGGAGCAGACAAGGGCAAAACAGATGACGCGCTCGAAAGAGATGCCGCTCATCATGAAAAACGGAACTGCGGAAGAGAAAGCTGCGATCAAAGACGAACTCAAGGAACTCAGCGACAAAGTGAAAGCGTACGGACCGATGGTAAAGGAAGTTGAAGATAAGATCAACACGATCCTTCTTTCTATCCCCAACATGATGGCTGACGATACGCCGCTCGGCAAGGACGACACTGCAAATCCCGTCGTTTCGATGTGGGGCGAAAAACCCGTTTTCGACTTCCAGCCGAAAGAGCATTTCGATATCGCGACGAGCACGATAGATTTCGAGCGCGGCGTAAAACTCAGCGGTTCTCGTTTCATCGTTTACAAAAAGGAAATGGCTCGTCTGGAGCGTGCTGTTATGAACTATATGCTTGAAAACGCTGCGAAAAACGGCTACACTGAAATCGTTCCTCCGGTTATGGTAAGCCGTGAAACGATGACCGGATCGGGTCAGCTTCCGAAATTTGAAGACGACGCATACAAGACGACTGACGACATGTTCATGATCCCGACGGCAGAGGTCAGCCTTGTCAACATGCACCGCGACGAAATTCTTGATGATGCAGTCCTTCCGCTCAAATATGCGGCATACACGCCGTGTTTCAGACGCGAAGCCGGCAGTTACGGCAAGGACATGAAGGGAATTATCCGCCTTCACCAGTTCAACAAGGTCGAACTCGTTAAATTCTGCCGCCCCGAAGAGTCACTTAAAGAACTCGACCAGCTTCTTTTCAACGCCGAAGAAATTCTCCGCGGTCTCGGAATCCACTACCGCGTAGTCTGCCTCTGCAGCGGTGACCTCGGTTTCAACGCAGTAAAAACTTTCGATATCGAAGTATGGCTGCCGGGTCAGGGAACTTACCGCGAGATTTCAAGCTGCTCAAGCACCGGTGATTTCCAGGCGAGAAGGGCAAACATCAAGTTCAGACGCGATGCCACATCAAAACCTGAACTCGTTCATCTTCTCAACGGTTCGGGACTTGCGATCGACAGAACGCTTGTCGCCATCATCGAAAACTACCAGCAGGCTGACGGAACGGTCAAAGTGCCAGAAGTTCTCAGAAAATATATGAACAACGAAGAATTTATCAGATTGTAGGTAAACCATGAAAATTTTGTTTGCTGCATCGGAGCTGAAACCCCTCGTTTCGACCGGAAATATGGCCGCTTCAGTCGCTAAAATGCTGAAATCTGTCTCGAAAAAATGCGAAGTCGAGTGCGTTCTTCCTTTTTTCAGCACGATAAACAGAAAAAAATTCAACATAAAACCGACCAAGATATCGTTTGATGTCCAAGTCGGCGAAAAATACGAAAAAGCCGAAATTTTCGAAGCAGTTCACGAAGAGAGCGGTACGAAAGTCGTTTTTGTGTCGAATCCCTATTTTGAAAGAGACGGTCTGTACGGCAATGTTACAGGCGATTATCCGGACAATTCGGAGCGCTTCATATTCTTCTCAAGGGCTGTTCTCGAATATGCTAAAATTTTCGCTCCCGATGTCATTCACTGCAACGACTGGCACACCGCGCTTGTTCCGGTTTATCTGCGTGAAATCTACGGAAAAGAAGAACCTTTGAAGAATACGAAAGCCGTTTTTTCGCTTCACGACATCCGTTTTCAGGGCAAATTCTGGTCGTACGATTTCGGAATCCTCAACCTCGGACGTGAAGTTTTTGTTCCCGAAAAACTCGAATTTTACGGCGACATCAACTTCCTCAAAGGCGGTATCGTTTACAGCGACGCAGTCACGGTTTCAAGTGAAGAATACCTTGACCAGATCAGAACGAAAGATGGCGGATGCGGCCTTGAAGGGCTCATCGAATGCTCGCTCAACAAAATTTCAGTCGTCAAAAGAAGCGACAAGTTCGTGGAAATCTATAAGAAACTCGCTTAAATAAAGCTTACACAAACGCGAAATAGGATGTTTTTTCTTCTGTTTTTTCGACTATCAGAAAGACTTCATCGTTAAATTTTATGAGGTTGAGTCCGTTTTCAAGATTCAAATGCAACTCTTCTATTTTATTGCCGTTTTTTAAATAGTTGAATCCTGTTTCATCGACTTCGCAGCTGTTGCTTCCCGACAGAAATTCTGGAACTGAAAGGAGCGCTTTTTCGATGTTTTCGGGATTTTCCTTGAGTTCGTCTATCGAAACGGCGTTCTCGAGTTTGAATGGTCCTACTTCGCGCCTGATGAGCTCGGTAAGCACCGCGCCGCAGCCTAAAAATGTGCCGATATCACCTGCCAATGTGCGGATGTAGGTTCCTTTCGAGCATTTTACTAAAAACGAAAGTTCATCTTCGCCGGTTTGCGTGATCTCAAGCGATTTTATTTCGACGTTTCTTGCTTTCATTTCGGGAGTTTTGCCTTCGCGTGCCAACTTGTAAGCCCTCTTTCCGTCGATTTTAAGTGCGCTGTAAGCGGGAGGAATCTGGGAAATAACTCCTTGAAATTTTTTCTCTATTTCGGCACAGTCGATATTTTGCGGAACGGTGCCGGAGCTCACAAGTTCAGTTCCGAGATCAAGGCTGTCACTCGTGAAACCGAGCCTTATTTTTCCCGAATAAACTTTGTCGAAATCAGTCGCAAGTGAGATCAGTTTTGTAGCTTTTTCGATAGCGACAACAAGAACACCCTGAGCAAGCGGATCAAGCGTTCCGCAGAAACCTGCTTTTTTGATTTTAAGCAGTCTTTTCAGATAGTTAAGTTCACCGTTTGAAGAAAAGCCTTTCTTTTTATTGAGGATTAAAAAAGAAGATTTTGAGGGATCAAAAGACATTTTTTAAGATTATTCTTTCGTGAAATTGTCCTTGCTTACGCCGCAGATCGGGCATACCCAGTCTTCGGGAAGAGCTTCAAACGGGGTTCCCGGAGCGATTCCGTTTTCAGGATCGCCGACTGCCGGATCATAAACGTGGCCGCAAATTCCGCATACATACTTGTCCATGGTTTCCTCCTAATTTTTATTGTTGATTTTTTCTCCGATCTCTTTACCGAGTTCGAAGCACTGTGTTTTGACTTCTTCAGTCGGAAGGTAGAGCGCTTTCACGCTTCCGACGACTTCACCGCACATCTCTGTAAGCATCTGCGAGAGATATTTTATGCTTTCGCCGCTCCAGCCGTAAGAGCCGAACGCCGCAGCAAACGGAGTTTTGAATTTGAGCCCTTTGAGGTAGCACATAACGTCTGCGACTGAGGGGAAAAGCTCATTGTTTATCGTGGGCGAACCGACGATAAGAGCCGATGCGTCAAGGAGTTCTGCAGCAACTTCGCTTCTGTCGGAAGACTGCATGAAAAGCGATTTGACCTTGATTCCCTGCGACGCAATACCGTCTTCGATGTAACGCGCCATTTTTTCAGTCGAATGCCACATGGAATCGTAGACGATGACCGCTTTTTTATCAGTTTTTCTCGCTGACCACTTGTCGTAAAGACCAAGCATTTTCGAGAAGTTGTCCATATTTCTCCAGACAGGGCCGTGGTCGGGAGCTACGACTTTGAAAGTAAGTCCGCTTGCAGCCACTTTTTTGAGCAGATTCTGTACGAAGGGGCTGTAAAGCGTGATGATGTTCGCATAGTATCCGGTGGACATCTCTTCCAGAAGTGACCACGGAAGCTCGTCATCAAAGCGCTCGCTCGTTGCAAGGTGCATTCCGAAAGCATCCTGACTGAAAAGGACTTCTTCTTCGGCAAGATATGAAAACATGCTGTCAGGCCAGTGGAGCATCTTCGTTTCCATGAATTTGAGCGTCTTGTTGCCGAGAGAGAGTTCTCCGCCGTCTGCAACTGATTCTACTGCAAGTCCCGGATAGTATGCGTTTAAAGCTCTGACGCCGCCTTTTGAAGCGAATATCTTTTCAGGTTTAACGATCTCCGCGATCTTTGCTATTCCGCCGCTGTGATCGGGTTCTGCGTGGTTCGGAACGATGTATTCGATCTTCTGCGGATCTACGACGGAAGCGACCCTTTCAAGAAGCTCGCACTCAAATCCCTTTTTCACTCCGTCGATGAGGGTGATTTTATCCGCCATAACCAAGTATGCGTTGTAGGTCGTTCCTTTCAGAGTCGCATATCCGTGAAAATAACGGATGTTCCAGTCGATCGCACCTACCCAGTAGACCGATTCGCTGATTTTTATTGCATTGAGATTCGACATTTTATCTCCTATTTTCTGTTTGCCCAGAGTCCGTGGATGTTGCAGTATTCGCGGGCGATTATGTCTTCCGAAAATTCCATCGGGAATTCTGCTGAGGGCGCTTCTCCCGGTTTGAGATACTTTCTCATAACGAGACCGTCTTTGAGAACTTCGATCCATTCGATGTAGTGGTTGTCCATCATCGGATGAGGCGTTGAGCCGACTGTTACTTTGATGCCGTTCGCCGTTTTTTCAACTACCGGAACATGCTTTTCAAGAGTCTGATCAGCCGTTTTTACCGGCATAAGATCCATCTCTTTGCCGCAGCAGACAAGCGTTCCGCCCGCTTCGTGCGAAACTGTGACGATGTTCCCGCAGATAGAGCACTTGTAAACTTCATTCATTTTCGTCATTTCAAGCTCCTACCAGTTGGAGTTGAGAACTTCGAAGTAAGCCTGCGGATGCTCGCAAGCAGGGCATTTTTCAGGAGCTTCCTTGCCGACATGAATGTATCCGCAGTTGAGGCAGCGCCACGTAACTTCGCGGTCTTTAGCGAACATTCCGCTGTTTTCAAGGTCTTTTATGAAAGCGTTGTATCTTTCTTCATGGTGTTTTTCAGCGATTGCGATCCTTCTGTACATTTCGGCGATGTCAGCGAAACCTTCTTCGTCAGCGATTCTTGCGAATTCGGGATATGCTTCGGTCCACTCTTCGTGCTCGCCTGCAGCAGCAGCCTTGAGGTTTGCGAGCGTGTCGGAGATCATTCCTGCCGGATATGTCGCGGTGATCTCAGTGTTTCCGCCTTCAAGGAATTTGAACATTCTCTTTGCGTGTTCCTTTTCCTGATTTGCAGTTTCTTCAAAAATAACGGCTACTTTTTCAAAGCCCTCTTTTTTCGCCTTGCTTGCAAAGTAGTTGTAGCGCATTCTTGCCTGGGATTCGCCTGCGAAAGAGGTGAGAAGATTTTTTTCCGTTCTTGTTCCTTTGATCGATTTTGCCATGATTTACTCCATTGAAAATTGTTATTAAAACATAAAAAACCGATTTTTAAATGAACCGCGCAATGATATTTATACCTGAATTTAAGTCAATATTTGTAGAGACGTGACCTGGCACGTCTCATTTGTTTTTCCCGAACTCAAAAACGCCAGGAAAAATATCGGACAAAAGAAGATCCTGTTCGATCATTTTCGTGTCGCTGTTGACTAAAATAACGCGCATTTCCGGATTGAAATCAGCCAAAACCTGTCTGCATATCCCGCACGGGAAGACTGCTTTTCCGTTGAGTACCGATGCAATGACTATTGCTTCAAAATCACGCTCTCCGGCTGTGACAGCTGAAAAAAGTGCCGTCCTTTCGGCGCAGTTTGTAGCTCCGAAAGAGGAGTTCTCAACATTTACTCCGGTGAAGATCGAGCCTTCTTTGGTGATTATCGCTGCTCCGACCGCGAATTTTGAAAAAGGTGCGTAGGCGTTTTTCCTTACTTCGAGGGCTGATTTTACCGCTTTTTCAAGAGTTTTTTTATTCATCTTTTTCCTCTAAAACTAAAGAGATAAAGCGTTTCATGAATGCTGAGAAGCGCGCTTCAGCCTTAGCCGCGTTTTCGCTTACTTCCTCGTGGCTGAGCGGGTTCATTGAGAGTCCTGCCGCCTTGTTCGAAATGAAGCTGATGCCCGAAACTTCGATACCTGCGTGTTTTGCCGCGATGACTTCGGGAACTGTTGACATTCCGACTGCGTCAGCGCCGAGAGTTGCAAGCATTCTGACTTCTGCCGGAGTTTCGTAGGTAGGTCCCGTCAAAGCGATATAAACGCCTTCTTTGAGAGAAATTCCGTGTTCCATCGCCGCTTTCTGCATGAGTATCGCCATTTTGCGGCTGTATGCGCTCGACATATCGGGAAAACGCGGGCCGAGATAGTCTTTGTTTTTCCCGATGAGCGGATTTGTTCCCATCATGTTTATGTGGTCGCGGATTATCATGAAATCGCCTGCGTCAAAGTTCCTGTTTATGCCGCCGGCAGCATTCGTGACAACGAATTTTTTGATTCCGAGAAGGATCAGAGTGCGCAGCGGAAAAACGACTTCCTGCATCGAATAGCCTTCGTAATAGTGGATTCTTCCCTGCATGATCCAGAAATTTTTGCCCGATTCAGCATCTTTTGCAAGTATGAGGCGTCCTTTGTGACCTGCGACGGTAGAAGCGGGGAAATCAGGGATTTCGCTGTAGGGAATCACTAAAAGCTGGTCGGCATTTTCCGCAAAAGCACCGAGGCCGCTGCCTAAAGTTATGAGAAGTTCAGGCATTTTGAGATTTTTTTTCTCAACAAGATTTCTGATGTAGGAAGCTGCATTTTTTAATTTTTCCATGATTTCCTCCGATTATTTTATAAATGTCCAAAGTATGAAAGCCAGTATGTTCGAAACTACGTGGTACGAGATGCTGTAGAATATTCTTCCTCTGCTTTTTTCGGTGAAAAGTCCGAAAAGAAGTGAGGGAAAAAATGTCGCCGCCCGTGTTATGTCGAGAAATGCCAGAGCATGAACAAGGCCGAAAAGAAGTGAAGTAAAAAGGTTCTTGAGTGAGACTATTTTCAAAATTTTTTTGTCGAAATCGGAAAAAACATGCTCCTGAATATATCCTCGGAAGAAAAATTCCTCAGGTATTGCCGCGACTGCTATCGCGATGAGTCCTTTTGTGACTGCCTTCATCAGTTCATTGGTTGTCGGTGTTGCAAGCGCGCGGTGCAGGAAGCCGATGTTGTACGCGAAAAAGAGCGGTGGGTAGAACACGAGTGTCGCTATAGTGACCCACAAAAAGAGTTTTAAGCCTTCAGCGGACGGCAGAAACAGCTTTTTCGGCCTGAAACTGCGATCGCAAATGAGCGGAAGGATGAAAAGTGCCGCCGGAAATATGAAATGTCTCGCTCCGAAGCGGTATTTGTTCATAAAAAACGATAGAACCGATATCGCAGACAAAAGCAGAAAGGGAACGATGAATTTCGAATATCTTTTTTCAGCCATTTATTTATCCGAAAGGGAGTTCTTTGAAACCGGTCTGATGTAGAATATGTATATGACTGTCATAAAAAACGACATCAGAACTATGACTGACGAGAGTTGCGGGGTGATGATCCCGAACGATATCGCAAAAAGCTGGAACAGGAACGGGAGCGAGCAGAAGATGGCTCCTTTCACGATCTTTTCAGGAATGTTCCTTGAAACTATGATGAAGTTGAAGAGTGTTTTCATGAAAGGTTTGGTGATGAAGATGTCTCCTTTCGCGGTGTCGGCTCCGCCCCAGAGCGCCTGAATCGCCGCAGTGTTTTCGTGCTCCTCGCCGGTGATAAGTATGTCGTCGCGGTTGAGCTCGATTTCGTCAAGCGAAGCCTTTGTCTCGATGTTCTGCCAGAGCTGCGGCTTCACGGGGTTTACGATAACTGTCTTTATTCCGAATTTTTTGTCGAAAAGTTCAAGAAAAGCTGCATTCTCGGCCGGTTTTACCTTGTCGATCGCGTAGTAGCCGATGACTCTTGTCCCTTCTGCAAGGGCGATATATTCGCTGTCTGCTTCTTTTTTCGGAACAGAGAGCCCTTCAGCCGAGCACTGTTTTTCCGAAATCAGAACGTGTAAAGGCGCCATCGTGAGAGTCCTGCCGTCTTCGAAAGTATGCGAGAAACATTTGTTTTTGGTGATGTCCTTTGCCTGTTCTGGGTCGTTTTCGGCAGCCTGATTGAGTTTGCCTATCATGTGCATGAAATCCTCTTTTTTGACATCAGCGACGGTCTCGATCCCTGAAAGGTTGAGGTGAGGGATGTTGAGATACTTGTCGGTATCAAAAACAAGTCTTGAAATTTTCGTCTCGTTGTTGAAGAACTTCATGTTGTTGAGAAGCACTGAAATTGCCGTCGTCGAAACGATGAAGTTTATGAAAAGGGCGGTAGCTGCCGCGATCGGAGCGGGGGAGTAGAGTGTAACGACGAGAAGAAGCGCCTCATAAAGCGATTTCGTCTTGAAAAAGTGGATTATCCCGAAAAGGAGAACTATCGCCAAAAAGCACTTTATTATCTTCGGCATCACCTTGATCCCGAGCGGGGTAGGCGAGCCTTTGGAGCTTTTGAAAAGATATGAAGCCAGGATCACTACCGGAATGAAGCCGGAAACTTCCCAGCCCTGGAATGGATGATCGGCAAAAGTGAGGAAAAGCGAAACAGCGAAAGGGATAAATGCAAAAAGCGCTACCCACGGCAATTTTTTGATCCCTGTTGAAAAAAGTTTAATGAAAACGAAAATATAAGACAAAGTGAAGTAGTAAAGTCCGAAAAAGTAATCTGTCTTTTTGATGAAGACAAAATAAACGAGAAAAAATACGTAAGCCAAAAGTGAATAAAGAAAAAAGTGAATGGAAAAATTGAGTTTTTTCATGATATATCCTTAGAATTATTAAAAAATATCAACATTGCCTTTCCCTGCGCGGACGATCTCGTATTCGTCACCCGAAAGCTGTACGATGGTCGTGAGATCCATTGCGATATATCCGCCGTCGACTAAAAGATCGACGAAACCGAGCCAGTCGGGGCTGTCTTCTTCGGGATCGCAGAACTCTTCTCCGTCCTCATTGGATGCTGTGGAAACGACGATAGGTTCACCCATTGCCTCGACAAGATCGTTCAGAAAGCGGCTTTCCAGGATCCTGATGCCGATTTCCTTGCGGTTTTCAAGCATGATTTTCGGAATTTCGCGGCTTGCCGAAAGGATGAATGTGTAAGCGCCGGGCAGACAACGTTTGAGCAGGTTGAAATGACGGTTGTCGATGTCGGCGTAACGCGAAATGTCGCTCAGATCCTTGAAAACGAGGGAGTAGAACTTCCGTTTTTTCGTCTGTTTTATCCGGTTGAGCTTCTCCAGTGCGTTTTTTTTGCCGATCTTTACCGCCAGAAGATAGGACGTGTCACCCGGAATAAGTGCGACTCCGCCGCTTTCGAGCACGCTGACAGCCTTGTCGATCACTCTTTTTTCGGGATTCTCGGTGTGGACCTTGATTCTTTCCATTTTTACCTCTGAAAAATCAAAAACCGGTAATTATATCATGAATAATAAAACATTAAAGAAAATGCAGAGAGGTCATCCTGCAGCACCGTCGTCATGCCGTAAAATTTTTTTGAGACGCCAAAATACGCCTTCTCTACTTGCTTTTCACGTTGCTTTGAAAGTATAAACGCGCGGAGGGTGCTATGGAACTTGTAAAAGTTGAAAATACAAAATTCGAGTGGTCTCGCCTCGAGCGGCTTTACAATGAAGCTTTTCCCGCTGAAGAGAGGTTCCCGTTTTCGCTTATGAAAAGGCGTGCGCTTGCCGGAAGAGCCGATTTCTGGAATCTGGTCGAAGATGGCGAGCGGGTCGGGATGTCCTATCTCATTCGGAAAGACGACCTCGTCCAGCTCAGTTATTTTGCAATCGGTGCGGAAAAGCGCGGAATTGGTCACGGGACGAACGCAATAAAGGCGATGCTCGGGCATTACCGCGGAAAAAGGTTCTTCCTCGCACTTGAAGACTGGCTCGAAGAGTGTGAAAACCCGGAAGAGAGAAACAAAAGACACGATTTTTATCTAAACTGCGGACTTCTTGACCTTCCTTACAGACTGAAAGAGCTCTCGATGACATACCGTCTTATGGGTGTCGGCGGCAAGGTCGAACCAGGCGAATACAAAGTGATGATGGATCGCTACTTCGGCTGGTTCTGGAAGCATTTCATCAGAAGTTATATCGTGAAAGCGTAAAATTATTTGAGATATCTGACCGTTTCCGAAAGAGGTTTTTTTTCGGTGTGTCTCGGTGCCGGAGCAGCATCTGCCGCGGCGTAGCCGAGATCCATGAAGAGAACTGATTTTTCGTTTTCAGGAATACCGAAAGCCTTTTCCAATGCGGTGTTGCCGAACATGTTGCACCATGTCGTGCCGATACCGAGTTCAGCCGCCTGAAGCATGATGTGGGTCGCTACGATGCTGACGTCTTCGACACCTGCGTGGACTCCAGCTTCGACCGGATTCTTCCACTCTTCATCGGTGTTGTAGGTGAAGATGAGGACTGTCGGCGCGTTGTAGCGGCACGGCGTGAGCTCGTCGAGTTTTGCGAGCATTGCAGGATCTTCGACGACATATATGCGCTGCGGCTGCTGGTTTTTCGCGGTCGGGGCGATGTTCCCCGCTTCAAGGATCTTTTCAAGTGTCTCAGCATCTACTTTTTTGTTCGAGTAACTGCGGACTGAGTAGCGTTTTGTCGCGAGTTCGATGAAATCCATGGTTTTCTCCCTAAATTGTGGTTTATTTTTCTCCGTATATCAGTTCCGAGCTGAAAGGTTCGAGTTCTATCGTGATCAAATTCTTTTTTATCTCAAGGTCGGTTCCGGAAAAAAGTGCTTTGAGACTGCCGTCAAGGCCTGATCCTGAGAGGTCTACCGTCACTTTTTCCGTTTTGTCTCCGTTATTGAAAACGGCTATGACCGTGTCTTTTTCATTCTTCATCGCAAAAGCATATACGTTATCTTCTACGAGAAGGTCCTTTCTCGTTCCGCCTGTCAGAGCGGGATGCTCTTTGCGGAAATTGCCCAGGATCTGCGTATGTTCAAGGTTTTTCTTCTGGTTTTCACTCAAATCGTCGCCGAAAACGTTCATTCTCCTGTTATCAGGGTCGTTAGCTCCCGGCATTCCGAACTCGTCGCCCTGATAGATTATCGGGATTCCGGGATGCGTGAAAAGGAAGGTGATCGCATTTCTCATTTTGCTGAAAGGAACTTCTTCATCAGGCAGTTCCGGCGAATTCTCCCAGACTTTCCAGTTCGCTTCGTCTCCGCCCTGCGATGAAACGCCGTCAAAGTCTTTGTTGGCGAGGCTTAAAGCACGGGCCACATCGTGGTTCCCGATGAAGTTTCCCATTATCGAGCCTTTGTAGAAATCGTTCTGATAGCGGTAATCGTTGGTTTTGAGAAATTCTGCAAAAGTTTTGACCGTTTCGCTCTGAAGCAGGAAAGTCCGTACGATGTGGTGGTAGAGCGGGAAGTCGAACTGCCCGTCCAGCTTGTTTTCACCGAGGTAGTAGCCGATTTCGTCCCAGCCGAGATCACCGGTGAAAGTTTCACCGATCATGTAAAAAAGGATCCCCGTTGTGGTGACTTTGCGCTGGATCGCAGCTTTGAGAGAGGAGGTAAAATCGATCTCCATGAGTCTTATCGCGTCAAGGCGCAGTCCGTCAATGTCGAACTCCTGGATCATCCAGATAAGATGGTTTATCACTGCTTCGGTCGCATCGTTGCTGCGGTAGTTTATATCGGCGAGATAGTCGGTGAACCAGCAGTCGACAGGCCTTTCCCAGCCGCAGGTGTAGCCGCCGCTCGAATTTGACGGAAGCCCGTCTGCAGCCATATTGAACCAGCCCTGATTTTTGTAGGTTTTCCAGAGGTATGAATCGGTGTGAACGTGGTTCGGCACGAAATCGAACATCACTCTTATCCCTTTTTGATGCGCTTTTTGAATGAGTTCATGCAGTTTTTCTTCTGTTCCGAAGTGCTTTTCAATAGGCGAATCCAAGCCCGGAATGTGCAGTTCGTTCGTCCAGCCTGTTGCGATCGGCCAGTATGAGTGGTAAGGCGAATAGTAGCGTGTGTCGCCGCCCATCCCCTTGCCGGGATTTTCGGTGTTTGCAACGGGAGAGCTTATCCAGAGGACGTTTACGCCCATGTCGGTGAAGTAGTTGTCATCGATTTTGTCGATGATCCCCTGAAAGTCGCCTCCCTGCCAGTTCGCCTTTTCATCGATATCGGGAAGCGGGTTGTCGTTGCTTTTGTCACCGTTGCTGAAGCGGTCGGTCATGAGCTGGTACATGAAGGCGTTCTGCCATTCGAACTCTTTTTCTTCGATCCAGACCGGTACCGTGAGGACTTCTGAAGCGAAGCCGTCATTATCGAAAATTCTGAAGAACCATGTATATTTGTCGAAATCTTTTGCTTCGTAATCTATTGAAATCATGCCTGTTTCTTCGTTGAAAGAGAAGTCTGCCTTTTCTCTCCCGAGCAAGATTTCGGACTTGTTGAAATCGGGGTTTTTGCCCGATATTCCTGGGGTGAATTTTATATGGAATCTGATGTTTTTTCCCTTTATTTCAGGGCGACCGGCAAGTTCAGCAACAGGATAGCGGCAGTCTTTGACTACGAGCTTGCTGCAGCGTATATCCTGATTGAACATTGTCAGCGGATTCGTTTCATCAAGAAAGGTTTCGGAAGTTTTTGCCGAGAAAAATTTGTAAGGATAGCTGCCGGGAGCGAGAAAAAGTTCAGCACTCCAGATGCCGTCCTTATATGTCATCGGAGTAGAGAGCGACCAGTTGTTGAAAGAGCTTTTGATGTACAGGTCGTCTTCGGCTCTTCCCGGAAAAGAAACAATTGTACCTTGACAGTAATTGCCTGAAGTTTCGCTTCCGCACGATATGGTTATGAATGAAAAAAATATTAGAATCAGTGTGTTAAACGTTTTTAAAGTGTTGAAAGAAATACATGAATCGTCCACGTGTTTTCTCCTTCTTTCGGTTTTAAATTAAAGCCTCCCTGTGCCGTTATCGAACCTATCGGCGAAGAGTAGAGCAGGCCGCCGCCAGTACTGTAGCGGAAAAGTTCTCCTTCTCCTACGTGAGATGCCTCTTCCCAAAGGTTGCCGATATCGAAAAAAGTTACGAAATAGAGGTCGGTTATCAGTTTTATCCTGAGTTCGTTTCTCATAAACATGTAGAATTTGCCTTCAGCAGTTTCTCCTTTCTGGTCGATTGGGAGAAGTTCGTTCGTGTAGAATCCGCGCATCGTCGTGTTGCCGCCCAGTTTAAGGACATCGTCGGATGAGAGTTCGCCGGAGTGGGGCAGCAGGAAGGCCGAGCCCAGGAAAGAGTGGAATATAAGCCTGTCGGTCGATTCGATGTCTCCCGCAAAATTGGTTTTGTAGTGTAGCGGAATGTATATTGCGAGGTTTCCTTCAAAAAGTGAATACTGGTTTGTGTCACCGGCAACAGAGGAGGTGTTCTGGTATCTCAGCGACAGTTTCCAACCTTTAGTCGGGAAGAAAAGCGAGTCTCTGAAATCTATGTATCCTCTGATTTCCGGCGATAAGACGAAACGCTGCAATGTTTCATAAGTTACGTCTCCGCTTTCAGCGACCTCGTAGTCTTTTTCGTATCTGTATGCAACCTCGACACCGGTCGAAATGAAGTACCGGTTGCTGAAACGCCTGAAGATACTGAAATAGAAACCGTTTTTGTCGATCATGTAGGGCAGACCGCCGTTGCTTCGTATCTCGTGGACGTGGAACGCATCGATCTGTGCGGAAAGCGGAACTTTGGGAATGTAGGTATCCTGAAACAGGAAGGTGAGGTTCACTTTTCTTTCGGTCTGCTGCCACTCGGTGAAGTCTTCTTCGTAATATTTTCTGAACCTGTCATTCATAAAAAATTCTATTTTTCGTGAAACTTTGAGGCTGAGTTTCGACGAAATGCCCGATTTAGCCATGTTCTTCCACTCGAAAGAGCCTAAGAAGCGGGCACCTTCATCAGTGCTTATGCCTACGCCTGGAGAGAGTCTGAAACGCTCCGATTCGCTTACGGTAACAACAAGATCTTTTTCGTCGTTCGGCGTTTCAGGGTCGATGAAATCGATGTCGACCGACTGGAAAATGCCTGTCTGTAGCATGTTTCTCCGGCTGTACTGGAATGAATCTCCGTCAAGAACATCGCCGGGATCGATTCTTAAAATGTGGCGTACGACCCAAGTCTTAGTCAGATAGTTTCCTGCAATGACGACTTCGGTGATTTTGACTTTGAAAAGGTATTCGACATTGAAAGTGAGGTAGACTTTGTCGCCTTCATGCTTCTCTTCGTGTGTCACGAGGTGAAAAATATAACCTTCCTCTGTCAGAAATTCCGATATTCTCTTCTGGTAAGCCTGAACGATCCTTTCGTTGAACGGAACAGGTTTCGGCAGTTTTATCTTCTTTTTCATATCTTTATCGAGCTTTTCATCGCCAGAAAAGGCAGCAACACCGGAAAGGAAATACTGAGTGTTTTCAGTGACATCGATATTAAGCGAAAGTTGTCCGTTTTTGTCGATTATCTGCACCTTGCCGACCTCAACATCGGCATAACCACCGGTTTGATAAATTTTTTCAGTAATTTCTCGTATTTCCTCTAAATATGCCTTCGGGATGGCGTGAGGAGAATCGGGTCGTCCGATCTTGTCTTTCCGGCTGTCTTTGAGAGTGGGTTCCCTTTTCCCGTTCGAATCGATGTAACCGCCGCCGGTGGTGGTTCTGTTTATCATGATCAGCGGAAAATTCTCTTCGTCGATTCTGTCGTCGATAAAGTCTATCAGCCTTTGTGTAACGATTTTTCTGTTCCTTTCGTTGCCGACGCCGTTGATGACTATCTCGTTGATGAAGCGTCTCTCGTTTTCTCTGATTTTGATGTTTATCGTGCTGAAAGCTTCGCCCGAAACGGTCTTTTCAAGGATTTCGGCTCTGATTTCGGCATCATGGAAGCCGTATGCCTGATAGAGTATTTCAAGTTTTTTCTGGATTCCAGCCGTATCGAAGTGGTAGTTCGGAACATCTTTCGTCACTTTTTTTATCGTATCCGGCGAAAATGCGTAGGCTCCTTCGATGTTTATCGAAAAATGACTCCCTTTTCTGACTGTCAGTGCAACTGTTCCGTTTTTCCGCTTGTCGGATGATACCGAGATGTTGAGATAACCTTCCTCTTTGTAGCGGTCTGTTACGAAATATTCGATTTCAGTAATGTTTTTGTCAGTGTAGGGGCGGCCTTTGAAAGCCGCTTCAAGATCGAATTTCAGCTTTTTGAATTCGGTTTTGTTGAAAGTTCCGTTAAGGACGAATTTTTTTATCTTTTCCTGCGGTCCTTCTTTGACATCTATCGTCATTTTGATCGCAGTCGGCGAAATTTTTTCGGTTGCAATGCTGACACGGACTGAAAAATAGCCGTTTTCGCGGTAGTAGTAGATGATTTCTTCCCTGATTTTCGTGAGATTGTCTTCGAAGTAGAGAGAATTGAGTCCGATGCCGGAAGCGAGTTTGAGTTCCCTGTCGGTGAGGTGGTAGTTCCCTTTGATTTTTATCTTTTTGATGATTAGCTGCGGAGTGCCTTTGATTGTGATCCTGACCCTGCCGTTTCCCGTTTTTTCGGATAAGACATCGATTTTTTCAAACTTTTTCGAAGCGTAGAGAAGCTTGACGGTACGCCTGATTTTTTTGATCGACAAAGGCTCGTTTTCCTTGATTTTTACGAGTCTCGCAAAGTCGGAATAGTTGAGCGGACTATCCCAGACGACTTCTTCGACAATATCCGCGCAAAAAATCGGAAATGCCAGAAAAATCAAAAAAAGTAGTAATAAAAACCGATACTTAATCAAGCAGTTACCGATAAAACGACATTAAAACTCTATTTTTCTTTTGGCTGGGTCTTCATTCTGCCTGAAAAAGATGAAGGTGTGTCCGATCGAGCCGCAGCATTCGCATTTCAGTTTTTCCTCGATTTCCGCTGCGATCTCCCCTTTTTCGTCGATGTAGTCTATGAATTTGATTTTTATCAGCTCGTGGGCCGTCAGAGCCTCGTCGATCTGCGCTTCTACCTGATCGGTATAGCCGTTTCTGCCTATGAGAACGACAGGATTCAGTGCGTGGGCAAGGCCGCGCAGATATTTTTTTTCTTTTCCGCTGAGTTTTTCCATTTCAATTCTCCTTAAAACTTTCCTTCAGTTTTTTGAAATCGGCCGAATCCATGAATCTTTCGAGGATAACGGCCGCTGCCGTAGAATCTATCACGCCTGAGCGCTTTTTTTCGCGGTAGTTTTTCGTTTTTACGTTTTTTATTTCGAGAGCCTCTTTCGAAGAGAGAAATTCATCGACTCCGAAAAAAGGTATCTCTGTGTAAATTTCCCTGAGTCTCCGCTCGAATCCTTTGACGACCGGCATGAAAGAGCCTTCTTCGCCGTTACTCTGCATCGGGTAACCGATTGCGAATGCCGCGATGCCGAAATCGAGCATTTCGCCGAGTCTTTCAAGGTCGTCTTTGATTGAATCTTTTCTTTTCAAAGTACCGATTATTACAGGAAAATTCCATGTCGGATCTGTCGCTGCGACACCGACGAACTTCATTCCTATGTCTAGAGAGACTACCCGTTTAATCATTATTTTTTCCTGAAAGCGAGGCAAGCTGCTCAATAACTATTTCCTTGATTATGCTGCGGGCGTTTTTGTCGAGCCATGCCGATATTTCAGCCTTTATCATTTCGTCGGAAAGTTCTGCTTTTTCCGGTTTTTCTTCAGATTTCACTTCGTTCTGAAGCGGATTCGGGGTAATTTCCGTTATTGTTGGTTTGTATTCATCTGCTTCAACCGGTTTTTCCTCTTCTTTTTCGAGTGAAAGCGAATTTACGAAGCTGTCTATGTCGCCGTCGTTGAATGAAGGTGGAGTGAATGCAGTGCTTTTTTCGCTTTCCGAGACCTCTATCGCCGGTTTAAGTGTTTCAAACACATCGCTGTCTTCATCGGGATTTTCCTTGGTTTTATCATCATCGCCGAAAAGTTCGCCGTCTCCGAAGAAATCTGAGACAGAATCTGCCGCTTCATCCTTCTTTTCTTCTTCAATCGGTTTTGCCTGTTCCGTAACCACAGCATCGGCAGTGAGTTCGAAAGTCTCTTCTTCGTCTTCAAGACCCGAGAGAATGTCATCCACAACTGTGTTCTGCATAGTGTCCTCTGTTTCCGGATCTTCGGGGACAAAAGGAACGAGCCTGTCGAAAACAGTCAGCAGTTCCGTTCGGTTGAAGTTTCTCGGCAAAGTCGGGATTTCAGGATTTTTATTGTTCGAAGCCAGAAGAAAGGGAATTCCCGTTGACTTCATCATCTGGATTATTCCCTGCGGCAGAAGCGACTCTTCCGCCACGATGAGGTTGAATTTCTCATGCTGCAGCTTTTCCAGAAAATCGTTCAGAGTGTCTTTCAGCATTATCCGCCAGTCCGAATCGTGTGTGTAGTCGAGATACCTTTCGGTGATGACCGGATTCGTCTCCAAAACAAGTGCTGTTCTTGATGCCATATTATCCTCCTAAACCTGTTTGAATGAAATGTTTTCGAGATAGTCTTTTACCGTTTTCATGTCTTCCGGAAGCGGTGATTTGAAAATAAAATCTTTGCCTGAAAGAGTGAATCCCAAAGTTCCGGCGTGCAGAAGCTGTCTCCCCGAAGCGGCAAGAAGTTTATTGAGCATGGGATCCGGAGACTTGCGCAGGCCTCCGTAAAGTTCATCGTTCAAAATCGGGTGCCCGAGATAGTTCATGTGCATTCTTATCTGGTGGGTACGACCTGTTTCGAGCGTGATTTTGAGCAGCGAGGCGTATTTGAATTCCGTTACGACCTCGTAGTGTGTTACCGCTTTTCTGCCGTTTGTGACATTCGGAGAAAATCTGAGACGGTTTTTCGGGTCTCTGCCGTGAAAAGTTTCAACTGTTCCCTTCGCATCTTTCAGTTTTCCCCAGACGATGCAGGTGTATTCGCGGACAATGTCGTGACGCGAGAATTTTTCCTGAAGTTCCGTCAGAGTCTTTTCGTTTTTCGCTACGACGAGGAGTCCGGTAGTATCTTTATCTATTCTGTGGACAAGGCCCGCTCGGAAATTCGGATTGTCTTTCAGTTTATCCTGTAAATTCAAATAGTTGACTAAGCCGTTAAGCAGCGTTCCCTTCGGATGTCCGTTTCCCGGATGGACGAGCAGCCCTGCCGGTTTGTTGACGATTAAGAAGTCTTCGTTTTCAAAAACTATGTCGAGCGGAATATCTTCGGGCTCCGCTGAAAGCTGCTCCGGCGCATCTGCCTCGAACTCAAAAACATCGCCTTTAGAAAACTTGGAAAAACTGCTTTTCGTGAGGATTTTCCCGTTCAACGTGAGGTTCTCGTTTTTGATGTTTTTCTGAACTAAAGTTCTGGAAAGTCCGAGAATAGAGGAGATAAGAACATCGGCTCTGGTGTTTTCATCGCTTAAAAGTGAAAAAGTTATGCCGCAGCCGTAAATATCCAAGGTTTCCCTCACAAAAATGACCGCAAATAATATTGATAATATCTTTAAATTCAATTTTTTGAGAGGCGCGCCGGATTTCGCCGTGATCTCGGGAGCACGGGATCTCGTTAAAATCAGGCGCGACGGAATTTTGCCAAAAAAGATTTTTGTGCTATAAGGCAACACTTTTTTCGAGGTGTGAGATGACTGAATTTATCGAAACTTCTCCGGATGCTTTTCCGATAATAACCGTTGATTTGTTCAATAAATACGGAAGGTTGATAGTAGAAATGCCGAATTTCAGGGATGCTTCCGTCCTTGTGTCGGCGCTCTCGGCTTTCCGGCTGAGAACACTTCTTTTTGCTCCGCAGTTCCTGCTGCTTGAAAGGAGCGGCGAAGACACCGACGCGCAGAAATCGTATGCCGAGCTTGCGTCTGATCCTGATGTCATCGTGACGACTCCGCTCGGCGGGAGGCTTTACCTGCCTGACAATTCCACTGAACTTGTCTTCAAAAAGAACTCCTACTACAGGATATCTGAAGTCGTCAGGTCACTCACGGAGCTCGGTTACAGAAAAGTGCAGATAGTGCGTGATGCAGGAGAGTTCGCGGTGCGCGGCGACATCATCGACATCGGGATCTTTGTTGCCGGTAAGGGTGTCCGTCTCGAATTTTTTGATGAAGAGCTTGAAAATATTTCGCTTTTCTGGCTTTCAAACCAGAGAAACGGCAGACCGATGGATGAAGTTACTGTTCCGCAGCTCATGTTTCCCGAAATTCTGCGGAGTGACTGGCAGAAAGTGCTTGAAGAAAAGGCTGAAGGGCTTTCGATGCAGCAGATAATCGAGACCGAAGAGCTTGTTTCTTCCGGAACTCTGCCGAAGTGGGATATTTTTCCTCTGATCGCCGGCAACGAAACTCTCTACTCGAAATTCAAGGTGAAAAGTGTACGCTTCGAGAAGTTGAAAGCTGAGACTTATATTGCCGATGATTTTGAAAAAATTGATACGGAAAGAAAAAAAAGAATTTCTGAAGGTCATTTTATTCCGTTTGAAATAAAAAGCTGCTTTTCCGATGAATCGAGAGAGTTCGATTTCGAAGTGAGCTCCTTCTTTTCCTCAGCCGAAGCGATAAAAAAATTTCCGGTGACCCATAAAGCAGTTCCGGTCAGGCTGCAAAGTGACACGGCATTCGTTCTTAACAAATTGCATAAGGAAAACAGCGGGTTGGTCATTTTTGCAAAGCCGAATGAAATTGACGTTTTGAAGGAAGTCGGCGAAAAAAACGATATTCCGATGGTGAATATAGAAGCACTTCCGCTTGATCTGAATTATGGAGATGTATTCCTTGTCGAGAAAAAAGAGTGGTTCGCTTCCGACGAGATAGTGACTCTCCCTGATTTTGAAACAGCTTTCGTTTCGTCTGAAATATTCAAGTTGTCTGTTTCAAAAAATAAGAAAAGAGAAATAAAACATGAAGAAAATTTTGAAAACAGGATATTCGAACTTAATTCACTCAAACCCGGCGAGCTCGTTGTTCACTACAAATTCGGTATCGGCGTTTATGAAGGAACGGCAGTTATGAACGGAACCGACTGTCTTGCCCTGCGCTACGAAAACGACGACAGAATCTATATTCCGGTCTACAATATGCACTACATCTACCGTTACCGCTGGGAGGAAGGTGTTTTCCCGAAGATAAGTTCGCTCCGCACAGCGCTCTGGCAGCAGACGATGTCGAGAGTAAAGCGCGAAATCGAGAAAGTCGCGGCGCAGATACTTGAACTTTACGCGCAGAGAAGTGTTGAAAGTGTCGAGCCGATGAAGATAGAAACTCCGCTTTACGGCGAATTTTTGAGGGATTTCCCTTTCCGCGAGACACCCGATCAGGCGCGTTCCATCAGCGAACTCGAACATGATCTTTCAGGTAAGGAGATAACCGACAGGCTTCTCTGCGGAGACGTCGGATTCGGAAAGACCGAAGTTGCGATGCGGGGCTGCATGATAGCTGTGGCAAACGGCAGACAGGCGGCGGTTCTTGCTCCGACAACTGTCCTTGCGTTCCAGCATCTGCGTACTTTCAGAGAGCGTTTTGCCAAACTTCCCGTCAGAGTCGAAATGCTTTCGCGCCTTTACGACAAATCGAAGCAGAATCAGGTGCTGCGCGATCTCGAAACAGGCAGGGTCGATATAATTGTCGGAACTCACAGACTGCTTGGAAAAGATGTGAAATTCCGCGATCTCGGATTTCTGGTGATCGACGAGGAACACCGCTTCGGAGTCACGCACAAAGAGCTTATCAAGGAGATGAAGCGTGATGTTGCGACCCTTTCAATGACGGCAACTCCGATCCCTAGAACGCTTCAGATGTCACTTCTGGGAATCAGAAAATCATCATTCATCAAAACGGCTCCCAGCGACAGAAAAAATATCCAAACTTTCGTTCTCGAATACAGTGAAGAGATCATAAAAGAGGCGATTCTTTCGGAACTTGCGCGCGACGGACAGGTTTATTTCGTTCACAACCGTATCGCAGGGCTTGATGACATAAAACTTAGGCTCACTCAGCTTATTCCTGGCATTAGGATTGCAGTCGCACACGGTCAGATGGAGCCTGAGCAGCTTGAAAAAGTGATGGTTTCATTCGTAAACCGCGATTATGACCTTCTTCTTGCAACTTCGCTCATCGAATCTGGGATCGACATTCCGCTTGTAAACACAATAATCATCAACCGCGCCGATATGTTCGGAATGGCACAGCTTTATCAGCTCCGAGGCAGAGTAGGGAGATGGAACAGAGAGGCCAAGGCTTATCTTTTTGTTCCCAATCTCAACAATCTCACGCAGGAATCATACGCCAGACTTTCGACGATCAAGCGCTTCGACAAGCTGGGTCACGGATACGATGTCGCGATGGAAGACCTCAACATACGCGGCGGCGGCAACATTCTGGGAATAAGCCAGTCGGGAAAACTCAAAGGTGTCGGCTACGACATGTATCTCGAAATGCTTAAAGACAGGATCGACGAGCTCAAAAACGGGACTCCGCACATCGAAAACGATTTTGAGATTTCGACCGATTTGAACGCGAATATTCCCGAAAGCTACATTTCAGACACCGAAGTACGAATGGGTTTCTACAGGAAAATCGCAGACTTGCGCTCTGCTGACGAACTCAACTGGGTGAAAGATACTCTTCTTGAAATGTTCGGAAAAATTCCCGAAGAAACGGAGAATCTGATAAATCTGACTTACATAAAAATTCTTGCGATCAAGTGCGGAGCAGCTGCTATTTCAGTAGGTAAACACGATTTTACGATAACTTTGGGAGCCTCGTTTATCCCGAAAAGTATGGATGCTCTTTTTGAATTTCTCGACAAATACGATGGCTCTTTCCAAGGGGAAAGTTCTATAAAATTCAGAGTTGACAATATTCAGAAAATCGAAGAAATTATCGGTAAAATCAGCGATATTTGCTGATTGGCTTATTCAAGTGATTTGAGAATTTCTTCTGCTAATTCTTCTGTGATTCCGGGAATTTCGGTCAATTCTTGAACGCTTGCCTCTTTTATTGCGGCGATAGTGCGGAATTTTTCAAGCAGCGCATTTTCGCGGGCTTTGCCGATCCCTTTGATCTTTGAAAAGGGAAGTTCGAGCTTTCCTTTGCGAAGCTCTCTGTTGAAAGTTATCGAAAAGCGGTGAGTTTCGTTTCTGATGGTTTTCAGAACGACTGCGAAAGCGGTGTTCTGAAGCACGAGTTCATTTCCTTTCCCGTCGATTAAAAGTTCCATTCCTTTCACGTTGTGGCGGTCTTTGATAATTCCCGCTACCGGCACGAAGCCATGAATCACCGAATTTACCGATGAGACCTGACCTTCGCCGCCGTCGATAAGAAGGAGCGTCGGTTTTTCGAGCGAATTTTCCTGCCAGCGCTTGAGCAGACGCGCCGCCACTTCGCGCAGACTGCCGAAATCATCGACTCCAATGACCGTTTTTATCTTGTATTTCCGGTATTTTTTCTTATCGAATCTGCCGTTTTCCCACCACACTGCGCCGGCTACGTTGTATTCGCCGTAAAGAGTCGAAATATCGAGACATAATATTGAAGAAACCGGCGTTTTGAGGAATTTTGAAATCACTGAAAGTGCCTTGTTCGTTTTTTCTGAGTCGTTGAAGAAAACCTTCATGTTCTGCTCGATGTTTGTCTGCAGCATTTTGAGGATTTCGCCGCCCGTAGCGCCTGTTTTTCTAATTTTGCGCTGCAGGATTGCCGAAATTTCATCTTTGGTAAGCGTTTCGGGGTAGAGAAAAATTTTGTCCGGCGTCTCTTTTCCAGAGTAAAACGAGGTTAGGAAAGTCGCTATCCAGCTTGACATCTCTTCGAAAATTCCTGAAGCGGAGTAGGATTTGAGCATCATCAGCTTTCCTTCGCTGTAGCGCGCCGCAGCTGCGAAAAGGGTGTCGCCCTCTCTTTTGAAACAGAAATAATCTTCCGCGCCGCTTCCCGAAAACTCGACGCTGTACTTACGCCTGATATCGGGCAGAAGTGTGAGCAGATCGCGCAGTTTGGCAGCTTTTTCAAAATCCAGAACTTTAACGCTTGAATCGATTCTTTCTTTTATCAGCGCTTCGATCTCATTCCATTTTTTTCCCTGAAGCGCGTCTATCGTGTTTTTTACGTTTTCCGAATACGCCTCTCTGTCGGCGTCTTTCCTGCACGGAGCGGGGCAGAGTCCGATCTGCGAATTGATGCACCCTTTCGGATGTCTGTCTGAGCAGTATTTAAGCGGATAGAGCGTCTGAATCAGCTGGCGCAGCGAATTAAGAAGATTCACCTGCGTGAAAGGGCCGCGGAAAGACTTCAGTTTTTTCGTGAGACGCCTTGTCGTGATGAGGCGCGGCCACTCTTCATCGGTTACAGCCAGATACGGATAAGTCTTGTCATCCTTCAGGTTGATGTTGAACATCGGCTGCCTGTTTTTTATAAGCAGATTTTCGAGAATGAGCGCTTCCGATTCGGAATTTGTCATGATTATTTCGACGCTTCCCGCGTTTTTCATAAGCGTTGCGACCATCGGGCGGCTGTCTGTTCCTAAAATATACTGCGAAACGCGCGCTTTCAGGTTTTTCGCTTTTCCGATATAGATTACTTTGCCGAGTCTGTTTTTGAACTGGTAAACGCCTGGAGTTTCGGGCAGTTTTTTGAGCAAAAATTCATCAATTATGTAGGAATTACCGATATTTTCTGTCAAGCACGCCTCCAAAAACGTCCTGATTCTATAGCAGAAAAGGAGAGATTTGACAACTTGAGGTTCTGTTCCGTGGAAAAAAACTTGAAGCAATGCCGAACACGAATAAAATCTGCGGGTTTATTGTTTGTGTGGAGTTTTTTTATGCTTGTTTCGGTTTTCATTCCTTTCTGCAACGAAGAGAACAATTTAGCTGAAATCATTGATAGAACTGAAAAAGGTGCGGTCGCGGCGAATGTCGATGTCGAACTTGTTATGGTTGACGACGGTTCGACTGACGGCGGTGCCGAAGTTGTCGAAAAAGCGGCTGAAATGAGACCGTGGGTTCGCCTTTTCAGGCACCGCAAGAACAAAGGGCTTACCGAGGCGATGAACACAGGTTTCAAGGAATGCCGCGGCGATATCATAGTTTTTCTTCCGGCAGATCTGGAATCTTATCCTGATGAAGATATTCCGGCACTTCTCAAGGCTTTCGAGCCTGGTGTTGACATTGTCTGCGGGAAAAGGGAAAAAAGGCGTGAATTTAAAGTTTTTCTTTCGAGAATCTATAATGAAATCAGTATGTTCCTTTTCGGAATAAAACTTTCCGACATGAACTGGATCAAAGCTTTCAGGCGAGTTTGTCTTGAAGATCTGGAACTTCGCAGCGACTGGCACCGCTTCATCGTTCAGATCCTTCACGCAAAAGGTTACAACGCGGTCGAAGTACCTGTTTTGTGGCACAGACGCAAAAGCGGCCACAGCCATTTTGGTTTCAAAAGAATTCCGATTTCGTTCTTTGATTCGATAGCGGTCAAATTCATACTCACTTTCACGAAAGCACCGATGCGTATCTTCGGTTCAATGGGATTCATCCAGCTTCTTGCATCTCTAGTTATTGTCGCGTGGCTGCTTTACGGTCAGTTTGTTCTCGGACATTCGGTGTTCAGAATGCGTCCGCTGCTCTATTTCAGTCTGGGGCTTTTTCTTTCAGGACTAATTTTCGTTTTTATGGGATTTTTGGCGGAACTTATTGTCAGCATTCGTGACGATATTAAGAAAATGAAAGATGATTGGGGGAAAAAATGAAGAAAATATCGACACTTGCAGCTGTTATTCTGATTCTTGCGACACTTCTTCCTTTTTATTTTGTCAGAAAGCACCTTATTGAAAACGAAAAGCCGAAAGTAGAGACGATCGCGGCTTATCCCAAGCCGGAAGTCGCAAAAATAATGTTTCTTGGTCTTAATGCTTTTGCTGCCGATCTTCTTTTCGCAAGATCGCAGTATTATTACGGAAGTCACTATGTCACTGATAGAACGTACTCACTGCTGGAACATATGATCCGCGTTATTATGGCACTCAATCCGAGCCTTGATTACGCAATTCCTTTCGGCGAAGCTGCAATCTCTTCGATGAGGACTGAAGATGCGATCGAATCGGCAAATTCTCTGCTTCGATTGGGACACGAGCTTTTTCCGGATGATTACTTTTATGTTTTTAATCAGGGATACAATTACTATATTTATCTGCACGATATGGCAAGGGCTTATCCTTTGATGTATGAGGCTGTAAGCATGAAAAGTGCGCCGCCGAAGGTGATCTGGCTCGTAAACCACGTCGCAACGATGGGAGGCGGGTACAGGCTGGGTTATGAATACACAAAGGCAAGGCTCGAAACGGCAAAAGATAAGTATATGCGTGAGCAGTTTGAAAAGGAGCTGCAACACTTCTCCAATCTTTTAGCTTTGAGTGAAGCTGCCGAAGAATACTACAAAAGATATGGAAAATCGCCTGACAAAGAACTTCAAGAGCTTGTCAGGACAAAACTTGTTTCTGAAATTCCTAAAGAAGTTTTCGGCGGAGAATACTACTACGATGAAGATGAGAGAATCGTAAAAACTACTTCGGATGGTGATAGAAAATATTTGGTTTGGAAGAAGAAAAGGGAAGAAGCCCAAAAAAAGAAAGAAGCGGAAGAACAAACTAAAAAAGGATCTGAAAACAAAGAAGCTCCCAAAGAAGAAACAAAAACCGATAAATAATCGAAATATCGGCGCCGAAAAAGTTGCCGTAATATCGTGATTTCGTAATCTCGGAATATCGTGAGCTTGGAATATCGGAATTTATTTTGCTGCGGACATTTCAGCTTTTCTTCTTTTTTCGGCTTTAGCCATGAACCAGATCGCAAGGAAGATGAAGCCGAGTGATACCCAGTCGATGAGTGCCGGATATTTTCCGCCGAAAACAGCTGCAAAAATGACTGTCGAAAGGGTTCCGGCGATGAGAGACGTCAGACGGTTTGCAAGGTTCGCGAAAGTAGCAGTTCTTCCTTTGAACATGAAGATGAAAACCGAGAAGAACGCATTGATTCCGTAAGCACATCCGACAATTCCAGCCCAGATCGCCCAATCCCAGTTCGTGTTGAAAAACGCTTTTGCGAACGGGTCGATTCTCGGACCTGTTACGCCGAATTTTCCGGCTGCGATGAGAACGCAGATCGTAACGAGCGTCATCGTGGTGAAGGAAGCGATCTGTTCGATTGCGAAAAAGGCTTTGTTGTTATCCTTTTTAGCTGCCTTTTCTTCAGCCGGACGGGTGTTTTTGTAGTAGTTCATGATGTAGATCCTGAACATGTAAGCCAGAATGTAGCTTGCGAAAATGACCATGAACGGAATCGACGAGAACGGGCTCTCTTTGCCGTCGCTGCCGCCGGTGAAAGCTTTGATAAGCACTGCAAAAAGTGCAATGCACATCGCGATATTCTCTTCCATGAAGACTTTTTTCTTCAGGATGCCCTGTTTGATCTGTATCGCGTCAACGATTCTGCCGATTATGATAACCGATCCTCTCATTATTATCATTGCTACCATGACCGAAATATGGTCGAAAGTGTAGAGCAGGGTGGTTGTCGGAACTACGACTGCGGTGCAGATACCCGAAAAAACAATGTATGGCAGTTCGCTCGGCATTGTTATTCCGCAGACGGTGATTTTTCTTACAGAATCGAGGCGGTACCACCTCATGATAAGAACTATCGCCGTAACTAGCACGCTGGAAGCCAGAGTGCTGTAGAAAAGGTATTCCATTCCGGGAAGTCCGGGAAAACCTTCTCCGGTTTTGAGGAAAAATTTAACGCCGACACCGGTTATGATGTAGAAAAAGAAGTAGCCGAAACAAAGCTGCATAAGCCTTGCGGTCGATCCTGAATTGTTGTCTGACAAGTTGTTCTCCTTAGTATGAATTGTTAATAAAATAGATTAGTTAAGCGGGCATGCGACAAGCTTGTCAGTCGTAATGTCACCGTTGTTTGATGTTTGTCCGACATACATGGGAGCGTTTTTGTAGCTGTAAAGGTCAACTTCACCCTGTATGTTGATTGTATTGGCGCCGGTTGAGTAGGTTTCTGTAAGTCCAGTGCCTGAAAGTTCAACATATCCGTATCCGAAAGCATGGTCACACTCATCGGCTTCGTTTTCAGTGTTTTCGGAAACAATCATTTGGACATTGTCCTTGTTGTTAAGACCTACTGAATAAGTTCCTGGAGCGTGAGCGTCAATTATAAATGTAACGTATGGTGTTTTTTCGGTAGTGTATCCCTGGCGGAGAATAATAAGATTTCCTGCAGTATTAAGTTGAGCAACAGACAAAGATTCATTACTTGTTGCTGTAGGATCAGGAATATTGCCGTTTGAGCCGAAATTTCCGTTTACGAAAGTACTAATGAAAGTGCCTACAGAAAAAGAACTTATTCCTGCTTCGTGAATGTGAGGAAAAGAGCCGGTTATCACAGCATGTCCATAAGGTGCTCCATAACTTTCATCACCAGGTATGCCGCATTTTATATAAAGTTGCTGACAGTGTTTCAGATCATCAATTTCAGTATAAGTCGGACATTTCTGGTTTCGTTCATAAAAATCGTTCTGTGCTTCTGTTACTCCTCTATTGTAACATTCAGTGTTGCAATCTATAGAATCGCAGTTTTTCTGACATTGAAAAATATCTCTGCATGTTTCCAAATCTTTAACGACAGGTTCGGTATCTGCCTGTTCTGTATCTGTGTCATCATCGTTTTCAGTTTCAGTATCTGTGTCGTCAACCGGTTCCGTATCGGTGGTTTGATCGTTGTCGTTTGTTTCCGGTTCAGTCGGCTCGTTGTCGTTCGATTCCGTGTCAGTCGGATCGGTGGTGTCGTCATTAGTCGGATTTGTGGGTTCCGTGGTGGTGTTTCCGCTGTCGGTACAGCTGTAAGAACCATTTGCCGTTTTTCTGCAATACTGACCGAAATTGAGGTTGCAGCTTTTTTCCGTCTCCCATTTATAATCGCGGCAAATAAGGATCTGTGCTCCGTCTGCGGAACAGGTTTCCGCGCCTTCATTCTGGCAGGAACCGCCGAGCGCATCTGCAATATCTTCTTCGGAACATGAAACGGTAAAAATCATTGCCAAAACAATAAACGCAGCAAATAAAAGTTTTTTCATTGAATTCTCCAAAAAAACTAATCATAAACCTTTTGATATTACTCAAAAAGGGCTTTATTGTCAAACGCAGCGGGATTCCGGCTGATTTTCGATTAAATTTGCAAAATGTTTGAAGATTCCTAAAATATTGTGTTTTTGATTTTTACCAATTCATTTAGGAGGTCGTTATGATTGACATCAACTGCAAGGCTACAATCGGCATCAACGGATTCGGAAGAATCGGAAAACTTACTCTCTGGAACATGCTTCTGAAGGATGATTTTGACAGAATAGTCATCAACCTCGGGCGTGAAGTCGGCAAATCGCTTGTCGATCTTGTCGATTATGCGATTTACGATTCGACTTACGGCACTCTTCACAATTTCCTTTTCGGTTTCGGCAGCGGAAAAGAACCGGCGGTCGAGATAACCGACGAAGTAAACGGCGAAGTCACTTTCTACGGCAAAAAAGTCAAATTTTTGAGAAGCGAAAGAAACCCGGAAAAGATTCCGTGGGGCCAGGAAGGTGCGAGAGTCGTTATCGACACGACAGGAAAATTCGTTGATCCGACTGATGAATCCTCGGCTAACGGCACTCTCAGAGGTCACATTGCAGGCGGCGCGAGAAAAGTAATACTCTCGGCTCCCTTCAAACTCAAAGGGAAATCGAAAACACTTCCCGAAGACGCAGTTATGATGGTTTACGGCGTCAACCACAGAAATTTTGATCCGATGAACCACCACATAATTTCGGCTGCATCCTGCACGACGACGGCGCTTGCACACATGATGAAACCTCTTTTGGACCACGAGGAGACTTCGGCAATTCTTACCGCAAGCATGTCGACGATACATTCGATGACCAATTCGCAGAATGTTCTCGACGCTGTTCCAAAGAGCGGAACGAGTGATCTGCGCAAGAACAGAGCTGCAGGTTACAACATCATCCTTTCGACGACAGGCGCCGCAAAGGCTCTCGAATACATTCTTCCGGTTATGAAAAACATCGGTTTCATGGCTGATTCGGTCCGTGTTCCTGTTCAGACGGTTTCTCTTATCAACCTCAACCTCACTTTCCACACGCCGCTTGACAAGGACGGTTTCCCGAAGATCAACCGCGATTTCATAAACAACGTTTACCGCGAAGCTGCTGCGGGAATGCAGAAAGATCTGCTTTACCTTTCGGAAAGACAGAATGTTTCGAGCGACCTCAAAGGACAGATGGCTGCATGCGTGATCGAAGGCAACGACACCCACACAAGAACCGGTTTCGTCGATATTCCGCCGTTGTCTAACGTTCCCGTTACCCACGCGAAGATTTTCGGCTGGTACGACAACGAGCTCGGAAGCTACGTAAACTGCCTCACCAAACTTGCGATCTACGTTTCAAAAGCCATTGCATAGTTTGACATCATTTTTCCATCTTTTTTCAACTCCCTTTTCACGGAGGTAAAAATGTCCTATATCGAATTCCCTGAGTGGATAACTTATCTGCTTTATTCCGTTGCGGCTGCGGCCTGCGTTTATTTCATCTACATCGTCTACAACTACAAGCGCGGTCTCAAGACTTCGCCGCGCGAGATCTGGTTCGTTTCGATCTCGCAGATAATCGAATACACAGCTTATTCGGTCATGCTGATGACGCTCACGCTTTTCCTTTCGAGCGATCTCGGTTTAAGCGATGTTGCAGCCGGAAACTACATGGGAACGTGGAATCTGGCCTATACGCTCCTTATTTTCGGAGTAGGCTCGCTCGTTGACGCGGTAGGAATCAAGAAAGTCCTTCTTATCGGCACGATACTTGCGATATTTTCGAGGTTTTTCCTCTTTCTCACGACCAATTTCTGGGTCGTTACGCTTCTCGGCTTCGTCCCGCAGGCGGTTTCGGTCGCTTTCATGAGCCCGGTCATTTCGGTCGCGCTCAAAAGATACACGAAATCGGACACTTCGGCACTTGGTTTCGCGATGTTCTACACTTTGATGAACGTCGGATTCGCGATGGGCGGACTTATTTTTGACGGTATCCGTGAAGTTTACGGCGAATACGGAAATATCGCTATCCCGCTTTTAGGCGAGATCTCGACTTACCGCTTCATCCTTCTCGTTGCGTTCTTAATCAGCATTCCGACACTTTTCTTTGTTGCGATAATCCGCGACAACATCGACCTCAACGATGAAGGCGAGCTTGTAAAACACATCGAGAACGAGCGCGCTAAAAAAGAAGGAAACATGCTTGTTTCAATCATTGACTCGATAAAAAATTCCTTCGTCGATGCCGGAAAGATTTTCGTGAATGTCGCAAAACAGAAGGCTTTCTGGAAGTTCATGGCGTTACTTGCGATACTTCTGGGCGTAAACTACGTCTTCTACCACTTCCACTACACCTTCCCGAAATACGGAATCCGCGTTCTCGGTGAAGGTGCGAAGATCGGAAACATCTACGGCGTTCTGAACCCTGTTATCGTCATTTTCTTCGTTCCGACGATCGCATGGCTCACAAGAAAGTGGAGCGCATACAAAATGATAACTATCGGCTCTCTGATTTCGGCGGCATCGGTATTTTTCGTAGTCCTTCCCGATGAATTCTACGCTCCGATCGCAGATTCGATGCTCGGCAGACTCATCTGGCAGAAGTGGCTCGCTCTTCCCGACGGCTCGTCGCTTTCAACTATCGCGATATGCTTAGGTCTTTGCTTCTTCGTCGTTCTTTTTACTATTGGCGAGGCAATCTGGTCGCCCAGACTCATGGAATATACAGCCAAGATCGCGCCGAAAGGGCAGGAGGCAAGTTACCTCAGCCTTTCGCTTCTTCCCAAATTCATCTCGCAGCCCCTTGTTGCATGGATGTCGGGAGCGCTTCTTTCAGCCTACACGCCGGCAACTGAGATAGTCAACGAAGCCGGTGAAAAAACTTTGCAGGTGGGCGACATTTCGCATCACTACATGATCTGGATCTGGGTCGGCGCAGTCGCCGTCATCTCTCCGCTCGGAATGATCCTTTTCGGCAGGTTCTTGAGAGGAAAAGAAGAGTCTTAGGCAGATAATTTCTTAATTAAATTTATTCAAACGGGCAAACCCCTTCTTTCTCGCAGTAGCAGTCAAGGTCGCGGACAGCTTGTAATGCAACAGCTCGGAATTGGTAAAGAAGCCATTTACCTTCCCAGTCATCAAAGCCGAAATAATATTTTTCCATTCCTTCGACTTTTTTCATGCATGTGGTTTTTTTAGATTTTCTGCTGTAAAAGCAGGCATTTCCGTCAATATCATCATTACCATACAAAGATTCGTTATAAAAAATAAAATCTTGAGCAACTTTCTTTATCCCAAATCCTCCACCTTTCCAAACATCATCAGTTGATTCATGCTTATCAAGAACCTGTGAATATTCTTTTTTACCGTTAGAACCGATTTTTAAGCGTTTCATTGACATTTTTTCAGAAAAATACGATTCATAAATTATTTCTGTTTCATCATCTTCGTTTATTACCGGGGTTCTGATTTCTTCGGTTTCTGTTTCATTCACTAAAATACAGTCTGCTGTGCTTTGTGGATTTTTTGATAAATCGCAATAATACGCCTTGAAATAATCATCGTAAAAAACAGCCTTATCATTGACTATTTGAGGTCCGTAAGAAAGTCCTTCCATCAGTTTTGTCCACTTCCAAACGCCTACTTTGGCATACATGGTATATTTCAAACCGCCTTCTTCTTCCTGGATATTAGCAATCGCCCACTTTTCGCTAAGTGCCGGAGTATATGAAAGCCAGTTTATTTTCCCTGGGTATACAACTTTTCTTGAACCATCTTCGCAGGCATAAAAAAGATATTTACCGCTTTTTCCTGACCTGAAATCTTTTCCCATATAAAGAAAACATCCTTTGTGATAGGCAAGCATATCAGCTGTCATCGGAGCAACGGCTTTATATTTTTTTTCAGCAGGATCATAAATCATAACCTTGGATCTTGTAGTATAACCCTGATTATCAAGTTCAGATGAAAAATTCATCAATTTAATTCCGATTTTTCCGTCACTTATGTTGAAATGTTTGAATGAACCTGCTGTTTCGTCAGTTGCCCAAAGATATTTTGTTGAGACAGAATTGGCATCAAGAATCAAATCGCATTCATGAGGACGATAGGGAAGTTTCGGGTATTTTGGATCTGACCATTCCTCATCCCACTCTGCCTGTGTAATTGGTACTAAATCCAACATTTCACAAGGATATCCGTCTTTACATTCAGATTCAGGTGAAACAGCATAAAGTTTGGCTGCCGCTTCTTTCCAGAGATTTTCCATACACTGCGGATCTTTGACTGTCGGAGTATCGCATTTGCGGCAGAAATGGATTGATTTGTCATCGTTGTAATATGGAAATTTGGCTTCGGAAAGCTTCGGGCAGTCTTCCGCACCTTGATAATCAACATCAAGCGGTTCGTCGGTGTCACTGTCTGAATCATCGGTTTTATCGTCGTCCGCGTCATCTCTTTCTGAATCGTCAACGATTTCAGAAGTTTGCGAATCTTCATCATCATTTTGAGTTTCTGAATCCTGCGAATCAATGTCTGAATCTGGAATTGTGTCAGGATCGTTTTTTGATTCGCTTTTTGAAGAGCAGGAAAAAATCAAAAACAACACAAAAATCATTAAAATTATTGAATATTTTTTCATTTCAACTCCTCCGTTTAGAACCAGCCGTCACTTGTCGAACAGTTGTTTTCGTTGTAACCGCTGCAAGTTGAATTACAAACCGCTGTGCCGCTTGTGTAATCAGAATTTATCTGCGAACATTTATAATGGTCAAGCATTTCTGGACAGAAAAATCCTCCAAAAAAGTGTTGTTTATCGCAGCATGAGTTGTCATGCCGTTGCTCCAGTTTTCCAAAATGTAGAATTTTCACTGTAAACCTCCCACGGAGTCTTGTACCCGTGAGCCGAATGACCTCTTTTGTAGTCGTAAAACCTGAAATATTTATCGAGTTCGTTTCTCAAATGCGGCACTATAAGAGTTGTCTTTTTTGGTCAAAATCAATATCACCTAAATGATCTGCGTATAAATACCATACATAAGTAGTATCGGAATTTAACATTGAAAGAGGACGTGTATTTAAAAGAATTTTTTTGTTTTCTCTCTCGAAAAAACCATCGTAAACTCGCAATTCGTTACGTGAAGTTAAAAACCATGTTTGTTCATTTTCCTCATCGCCGGCATGGGCAATTCCCTGAGGTTCTTCATCCGCATACTTTTCAGACGGTTGTGTTTTACAAGATATAAGTTCATTTTCGTTGAATTCATAATATTGCTGTGAAACCACATAATCTTCTTGAGATTCCGCTTCAAGCAAACTAGTAAATACATAAAAAACAAAAAAGATTTTCTTAAACATTTTGAACCCCGCAAAATCAAGTTGTAAAAAAACATTCTTTAGTAATTTTAATATAGAAGTTTTTTCTTGGCAATGAAAAATACAATGATCCTTTTCGGCAGATTCTTGAGAGGAAAAGAAGAGTCTTAGGCTTTTTTCATCTTTTTGATGATCCCGAAATAGATGTGGATCGTCGTCAGGAAGAATACCGGGATCACAAATGCGGCGGTGATGAGATATCCGACAAGCATTGCCGCAGGTCCGATGAGGGCGAGGACGAAGTATGCAAACAGGTAGGTGTCGCGTCTCGAAAAGTATTTCAGGAAGTTGAGAAGATCCATTTTGGCGTATATCGGCGCGGTGAGATCGACTCTTTTTGTGACTCTGTCCTTCTTTTCGAACCAGAATGTGAAAGAGAAAATGTTGGTAGTTTTTCTGATGACGATGACATCGAAATAACTGACGAAGTTGTGGTACCAGTTGATCGCGACTGAGAGCCACGCGATCCAGATCGGCCATGTTTCAAGGTAAGGCTGAATAGCCGCCGATGATACGGGATTTGCGGTGTAGTAGTGCGCAAGTCCGTAGCCCAAGCCGATCGTAAGAGAAGTGTTCACGAAGGAATCTCCAACGGTGTCGAGCCACTGTCCGAAATCGCTTGTCTGGTAGGTAAGACGCGCCACTTTGCCGTCGCAGTCGTCAATGACGGAGGCTATCTGCGCGCAGAGAGTGCCTAAAATTATGGCAAGGCGCGAGCCGCTGAAAGCGACAAAACCCGACATTACGCCGACTATTATCGAGCACCACGTCACCATGTTCGGCGTGAAGCGCAGCGGGATCCACAGATTCCTTGTGAGGAATATCGCCATGACCATGTTTATGCTGCGTGAAACAAGGCCGTTCGTCGGTTTGCGCATCTCTTCGAAAAGCTCGAAATCAAGACGTTTCTTTGCCTCTTTCGAATCAACGATGACACGGTAACCGGGGCCTGTGAATGTCGAAATATTTTCCGGAAAAACGCCGTTTTTAAGGAATGCGGCGATATCTTCTCTGTGTTTGTCAGCATCAAAAAATCCGAACATTCCCCCTTTTTCGAAGCGGTCTTCATCGCTTTCAAAATACTGCTGCTCGACTGCGAGCTTGTGAATGAAGAATGCGCCGTTTACGAAAAGCCACTTGCCCGAAAAATCGCGCTGCGTCTCCTCGTTGACAACAATGACTTCCTTTGCGCCGAAAGCTCCGGCTATTTTGATCTGACGCTCGAGAAGGGTAAGTCCGAGCAGCCTTTCGTTAAGATCGAAAGGAACATTTTTTCCGTTATAGATCGCGACTGAAAATTCCATTTTGAACCTCCGCTAAATCACAAAAGGAACAAGTGCCGAAAGGATGAAAAGGTATATCGCAAAAGGATAAAGTACAGTTTTCTTCATCATGAAAACGAGAAGTTTGAGCGCGGCAAGGCTTGCAACAAACGAAGCGATAAAGCCGACGATCGAAGGAACCGGGTCGATGAAAGCAAAACCGCCTTTTACAAGTTCAAGAAGAAGGGCTCCTAAAATAGCGGGGATCGCCAGCATGAACGAGAATTCGACCGCATCTGCGGCGGGAATTTTTCTGAAAAGTGCACCCGTTATCGTCGAACCTGAGCGCGAAACGCCGGGAAGGACCGCGATCCCCTGAAAAAATCCGATGACAAAGGCATCCTTCCATGAAATTTCCTTGTCTGGGATAGCTTTTTTGAAAAACGACTGCGCGATAAGAAGGAGTATCGCCGTGAATGCGAAAGCGACCGTGAGATAAACGGGCTCTTCCTTTATCGATTTCATCACAGGCTTGGTCACAACGAGCATCGCAGTCGTTACGATCGTGCTGAGAAGTATCATCATCACGTATTTGTGCGACTTGTTGTACTTGAAAGTCAGACACTCTTTCGTGAGATTTAGCAGCTTATTCCTGAAGAAAATAAAGACTGCAAGAAGCGACGCAACGTGCAGCAGAATGTCGTAAAGAAGCGGCACATCCTTGTGTCCGAGCAGTTTTTCCACAAAAACGAGATGCCCCGAAGAACTTACCGGCAGAAACTCCGTGAGCCCCTGCAGGATACCCAGAATGATTGAATCAATGATCGTCATTGTTATGCCTTTTTATCAAAAAATTGTTCGATTTTGGTGAAGAATCCGCTGAATCCGGAGTTCGACATTACGACGGTAACTGTGTCAGCGCTGCTGTTTTCGCGGACCCAGCTGATGGTTTCTTCGATATCTTTGATGTAGCGCGCTTTGCCGGGGAATTTTGCGTTTATCGTCTCTACCACGCGATCGGGCTCAAATCTGTTTTCGGGCGGGAATTTGAATGCTTTCGGCGGGAATCCGACGACGACTTTGTCCGCTTCGGCAAATATTTCGGTGTACTGTTTTTCAAAGACGTTCTGGCCGTTTGAGTTCGTCGCGGGGTCGAAGATCAGGTTTATCTTTTTGTCGTGGAAAAAGTCGATGAACGATTCAAGCGTGAGTTTTACCGCTGTCGGATGGTGCGCGAAATCGCTGTAGATGCTCCCTCCGTTGATTGAACCGATGTATTCCTGACGGCGTTTGATCCCTTTCAGAGTTTTGATGCTTTCAAGGATCTTCGCATCTTTGAGATCGAAGCCTTCGCATTTGAGGAATGTAGCGAGAGCGCCCAAATTCATCAGGTTCTGGTTGCCGAAAAGGGGAGTTTCAAAGAAATATTTTCCGCCGTTTTTGAACTCAGCCGAGAAATACATCAGGTTTCCGTGCCTTTCCTCGAATTTGACGAAAAGATCGGCCGATTTGTCTGAAATGGAGTAGGTGAAAAGCTTTTCTGCCGGAATGAATTCGCGCAGTTTCAAGTTGTAGTCGAAATCAAGCGAAAGAATGACTCTTTTCTTAGTGATATCAACAAGTTTTTTGAAATTCTTGAAGATCGAGTCTACTGAATCATATATGTCTGCGTGGTCGAATTCTATCGAAGTCACGATCGTGGTTTCGGGTTTGTAGTGGAGGAATTTCGGCCCTTTGTCGAAAAACGCGGTGTCGTATTCGTCGCCTTCAATGACAAAATACCCCGCTCCTTCGCTGAAAGCTGCGTTCGTGCCCGAAAATTCAGGGATCCCGCCGATCATATACGACGGATTTTTTCCAATGCCTGCAAGAACTTCGCTGAAAACTGTCGTTGTCGTCGTTTTTCCGTGCGTTCCAGAGATTACGACTGGCGATTTGCCGTCAAGAAGGAAGTTTTCCATGAAAGATGGCATCGAGTAGTAGGGAATTCCGCATTCCATGATGAAAGCCGCTTCTTCCGATTTTCCGTTGAGGGCGTTGCCGACGACGATGAGATCGGGTTTTTCATCTTTGATGAGATCGTAGAATTTTTCCATTCCGTAGCAGGCGATCTTTTCTTCCTCAAGTTTCGTGCTTACCGGCGGATAGTATTCAAGGTCAGTGCCGATGACTTTAGCTCCGGCGCGTTTGCAGATGATGGCGAGCGAACTTACGCCCGTTCCGCAGATCCTCGCAAATAAAACTTTTTTTCCTTTGAGTTCCATCTTTCTCTCCATTATTCACACGGTTTCCTTGAACATGTTCCGCTTTCGGAACTGTCTGACGACGGTTTGCAGGTGTAGTTTGCCGGGCAGTCGGACGGTTTCGAGCAGTCCTTTCTGCCGCAGAAACTGCCTAAACCGCTTGTTCTGCAGATCATGCCTTCGCTGCACTCTTCGTTTGTGAGGCAGCTTCTCATGCAGTAACCGGAAGTTCCTGCTTTAACGCATGTAACAGCTTCATCTGTGTTTGCGTTGGGACAGTCTGAAGTGTAGGCACAGCCGTTGCACTGACCTGACGGAAGACTTGCTGAAGTGCAGGTCATAGAGCTTCCGCAGTCGGAATTTTCTGCACAGAAAAATGTCGGATCGCTCGTGTCTGCGCAGTAGCCGCCTTTGCAGACAAAGCCTGTCGGACATGCCTGGGTTTGCGGCTGGCACTTTCCGTCCTTTTCAACTGTTCCCTCGTCACAGACGCAGGTCGGAACGCCGAGTTTTATTTCGCATGTTGTTCTGTTTGTCTCATTGCACGGATTGGGCGAGCAGCTTGAAACACAGCTTCCGTTTATGCATGCACTGCCGTCGGGGCAGCTTCCGTGCGGATTTGTTTCCGAGCATTCGGTTTCATGACATGTTGCCCTCTGGCACATTCCGTCGCCGTCGCCTGTTGAATACTTGCATACGCTTCCGTTAAAGCAGTCTTCGTCTGTTGAGCAGTGTTTCTGACCGCAGTAGCCGTTTGAATAGCACTTCCCGTAAGGGCAGTCATCGTCGCTGTCGCACATCAGAGCACATGTTCCGTAAGTATCGTTGCACTGAGTGTTACCCGGACAGTCGCTGTTGTCAGTGCATCCTGAACATACGCCGCCTGCTGCATTCGGAGCCGAACATGTGGCGTTTCCGCCAAATTCACGGCAGTCGCTGTCTTTAATGCACTGTTCGTTGCTGAGATCCTGCGGAAGGCAGTAGCCTCTGAGACACTGCATGTTGTTCGGGCAGACATCGTAAACTATTTCTTTGCATTTTCCGTCAGAGTCTTCCTCGTAGCTTGTATTGCACTCGCAGTGGTAACCCGCTTCGCTGTTATCCGGAACACATGTGTTTTTGTTGGGTTGTCCCGGATTGTTGGCCTGACTGCACGGTTTTTTCCTGCACGGATTATTTGCACTCATTACGCACTCGTTTCCCGACAATTCGTAACCTGCGCTGCATTTGCAGGTTCCGTTTACATTCGTCGAATTTTTCGGGCAGCACTTTCCGTTGCTCATCTGAAGCGGATCGTCGCACTGGCAGAATGCTTCGTCGTTTTTTGTGGTGCAGGTGCTGTTTTCGGGGCATGTGTAAGAAGCGCAGCGGTCTTTTATGCATGTTCCCTGCTGGCATATATAGTCTCCTTTGCAGTAGCCGTTAAGACCTTCGATCGTATTTTCGGTGCATGCAGCCAGACATTTCCCCGGTTCATCTTCAGGCTCAACGTAGTAAGTGTCGCACTCACATTTACTGCCTTTTTCCGATGAATGTGCCGGGCAGCAGATATCTCCGTAAGAGTAGTATGATGAATCACAGACGCAGGTGTATGATGTGCCGTTGTTTTCAGGCATGCATCTTGATTTGTGCGCGGCGCGGTTTTCTTCGGTGTCGCACGGATTCGGCGAGCAGATGCCGCTGACCGCCTCAGAATCACTGTCGTCTGCAGTGTTGTCATCATCTGATGCGGGTTTCTGATTGTCGGAATCATCTGTTTTGTCAGTGTCTGAGCCGTCGGCAGCGTCCGAATCATCCGTTGTATCAACATCGGTTCCGTCAATTTGGTCGGAATCATCTTTTTCCTTGCTGCCTGAACTTCCGCATGAACATACTAGGCATAAAAGCAGCGCGAGAAGTAAAAGAGAGAATTTTTTCATTATTTGCCTCCGTAAAAATTTATAACGAAATCAGCTACTTTGTCTACCGCATTCTGAACTTTGACTTTGTCAGGTCCTTCAGCCATGACGCGCATTACAGGCTCGGTTCCGCTGTAACGGACGAGCATTCTGCCGCCTTCAAGAAGTGCTTCCTGCGATTTGATAAATTCGCAAAGTCCCGGAATTTCTTCGACGGGAATTTTTTCCCCTTTGATTTTTACTTTCGCCTGAATCTGCGGGAAAAGTTCGATCTCGTCTGCAAGTTCCGAGAGTTTTCTTCCGCTTTCGGCAAGTATTTTGAGGATCATAAGCGAAGCGACGATGCCGTCACCTGTCGGATTTATCTCTTTTATTATGAGGTGTCCGCTGTTTTCTCCGGCGAGACTCAAACCTTTTTCATTTATCCTTTCGACGAGGTATCTGTCGCCGACATTCGTTCTTTCAAGGCTTATCCCGCAGTTTGCGAGGTGTTTTTCAAGCCCTGCGTTGCTCATAACGGTGACTGCCACTGAATTTTTTGGCAACCTTCCGTTTTTACTGAGATATTTTGCGATTATTCCGATAATCTTGTCTCCGTCAACGACTCTTCCGAGCTCGTCTATCGTGATAAGCCTGTCGCCGTCGCCATCGTAGGCAAAACCTGCGAAACAGTTGTGTTCAAGTATCTTCGGAGCGAGGTTTTCGGGATGAAGCGCGCCGCAGTTGTCGTTGATGTTGACACCGTTAGCCTCTGTAAAAAAGAAGAATTTTTCCATTTTGGGAAAAGCGGAGAATATTTTTTTCGCGATTTTCGCAGTTGCGCCGTTTGCGCAGTCAATGCAGATCTTTATTTCAGAATCTTTCAGCGGCTCAAATGCCTTTACAATCCTTGAAACGTAGTCGAATTCAGGATTTTCGGCGATTCTTGCAGTCCCTATATCTTTTCCTGTCGGGTTCTGCGCTTCGTTTTCATCAAAAAACAGCGCTTCGATCTCAAGTTCCTGAGAGTCGTTGAGCTTTTCGCCCTTCGAATTGAAAATTTTTATCCCGTTGTCATCAAAAGGGTTGTGGCTTGCCGAAATGACGATGCCGAAATCGCATTTGTTTGTTCTCACAAAGTCGCTTACAAGAGGAGTCGAGACCACTTTGAGGTCGGTCACATTGCCGCCAGCGCTCATGATTCCCGCTGAAACCGCCGCACTCAGCATTTCCGAAGAGATTCGCGTGTCAGTACCTATCGCGGCTTCGATTTTTTTGTCAGGATTTTTCTTCTGAAACCAGCGCGTCACCGCTTTACTGACTTTTACCGCCGATTCAGGTGTGAGCGGATAAACATTTGCAGTCGTTCTTATTCCGTCTGTTCCGAAAATCTGTTTTTTTGCCATAATTTTCTCCTTTTAACGCTTCAAGCAAAACAAAAAACGCTGGAACTATACACATATATTTTAAGAAAATCCACGCATTTTTACGATTTTTTATCGGGTCGAGCAAAATCAATTTGATGAATTTTCCTGAGCACGAAGCTCAACTTTTCAGTGTTCTTAGAAACGGAGTTCCGACATTGGAAAATACTGAATCAGAATATCAGAAACTTACTTTTGGAAAACTCATGGTGTATTACGAGGCTAAAGGAGTTTCGCTTAACAGACGGAAATTTAAAGAAAATTTAGGTTTTTTCACTTCAACAGGCAAATACAATATGCTTGCACAGCTTATGTCGGACAACAGCCATATTCCTGTCAGGTTTTCTCTTTTTACCGGAAACGACAAAACATCGCTTATGTATTCTGTCCGTGAATTCGGCAACACCTGTCTGCTTTATTCTCTTAATGATGTAATTCAATACGGAAACATCCTCAATATTCCGATAGCCGACGAACGGGAGCGCATTGTCGAACGCAAAGAAATAATGATGTTTGACAAAGATGCGTTTCGCGAAGCAGTGATAAATGCTTTTGTTCACAACCGCTGGATTGACGGAAATGCTCCGATGTTCACCGGTTACGCAAACAGAATAGAAATTTTATCACATGGCAATCTCCCGCCCAAACAGACTTTGGAAGGTTTCTATGCCGGAAGATCCATCCCAGTAAACAGCGGATTGTCCGACATCATACTTCAGCTGCATATTTCTGAGCGCAGCGGAAGAGGAATTCCCAAAATTATAGGAATATACGGCAGAGAAAACATTCATATTGAGGAAAAATCCATTACTGTCACCATTCCTTATGAAGCGGAAAATGCACCAGTTGAGGTGAAAAATGCACCAGTTGAAGCAGAAAATGCACCAGTTAACAAACAGGAACGGATTCTTGCGTATTGTATGGAACCTAAAAGCATATCTGAAATTGCTGAGATGCTTGGATATAAAGATAAAAGACACAATAACGCCATTTCCCGTAAAATCTTGTTGATGGATTTATATTTGCAGTTAAACCTATTTGCGATGTTTTGCGCGTCCTTTTGGATATTTGGTTTTGGGTGTGTTTTTAGGTTTGGTAGTTTTTGAATTGTTATCAGATTCGGGGATGGAAATACCGTTTTTTATTAATTCAGATTCTGCGATAAACGCGCAAGTTCCTTTTGGAAATTTTTTAAGATAATTCTCCCAAACTTTTATATTATTAACTTTTTTTGCATATTCGCAGGCCTGAGTGTCAGCTTCTCTTTTTTGTCTCACTTCTCCGCGTCTACAACCTGCAAAAACAAAAAGTGAAAAGATAATTAAAGCAAAACATATTTTTTTCATGATATTACCTCAAAAAAGTTGGTAAAAATGCGAAAAATATTGAAGAAAATAGTTGACTTGGAGACAAGCTGATTACGCTTTTTTAATAATGTGGTGTGTTGTGTTGTGGTGTGTTGTGTTGTGTTGTGTTG
>JAFQZM010000018.1 GCA_017405875.1 bacterium | reverse complement strand
TCGGTAAACAACGGATCAGTGCTCGATTTTGCGATAGAAAACGGCGAAATCGGACTTTACAAAGATGCTTTGTTCTCTCCGGTAGAGATCCGTGATGCGGAAACTCTGACTTTGAAAGCAAACGAGTTCTTTGGATGCTTCGAAATAGAAGTCGGGAGCTCTGACGGCAGATTCTATCTTTCCTGCGATGATGAAACCTACAGATTTGAAGACGACGGAGACGGTGGAGTTTCTTTCACCGAGCTTTCGGGCGATATCAGAGAGCTTCAGGATGTCTACACTTACAACGGATACTCCTACATGTATGACGAAAACACAATCTGGATTTCGACGAACAATGATGTTCCTGCACTTTGCGGAAACGGCATAGTCGAAGGTGACGAAGTATGCGACGGAACTCCGATAAACTGCGAAGACCTTGATTCAAATTATGTCAGCGGAACAGCGACCTGTAATTCGACCTGTGACGGCTACAATACAAACAATTGTTCAGATGACGGGTGGTAATCAAGGCGACACACGCCCCCGCCGCTTCGCGCCACCCCCGCTAACTTAGCAGGGGAATTGATCCGAAAAAAACGTAGATTTTGGCTGACATAGAAGCAAAACTTCTTTACTTTGAAATTTCTGCGACTATACTTTTGCGTTTTTTGTTTTTGTTGGTTTAAAGGAAGGACAAATGTTGCAACTTGATAATGTTTTGTCGGTTTTTACTAGCGATATAGCGATAGATTTAGGAACGGCGAACACTTTGATATACGTCAAAGGCGAAGGAATCGTCGGAAACGAGCCGAGCGTCGTAGCCGTTCAGGAAAAGGATTCGAGAGGCGCAAAATCGGTGCGCGCAGTCGGCAGGGAAGCCAAGGAAATGATAGGCAAGGCGCCTGTAAACATCAGTGTTATCAGACCTTTGAAAGACGGCGTAATCGCTGATTTCGAGGTCGCAAGCCAGATGCTCAGATACTTCATCAAGCACGCATACAAACGCGGAAGTTTCATCAAACCGAGAATTGCGATCGGTGTTCCGTACGGCATTACCGAAGTCGAAAAAAGAACAGTCCGCGAGGCTGCACTGGGAGCCGGTGCGAGAGAGGTTTTCCTTGTCGAACAGCCGATGGCTGCTGCAGTCGGAGCTAATATGCCCGTCACTGAACCGACGGGAAACATGATTGTCGATATCGGCGGCGGAACGACTGAGGTCGCCGTTATTTCTCTTGCCGGAATCGTTTATTCCAAATCGGTAAAATCTGCCGGTGACAAAATGGACGAGAGCATCATCGACTACATCAAGAAGAAATACAACCTCGCAATAGGTGAAAGGATGGCAGAACAGATAAAGTGCACCATCGGAAACGCTTATCCGGACGAATCCCGCGAATTTATGGAAGTTAAGGGACTTGACCTTGTAGCGGGTGTTCCGAAAACGATCGAGATTCAGAGCGACGAGGTGAGGGAAGCTCTTTCGGAAGTTGTCAAATCTATCGTTTCGGCTGTAAAAAGCGTTCTTGAAAACACTCCGCCCGAACTTGCAGCAGATATCGTTGACAAAGGCATCGTTCTTGCAGGCGGCGGCGCGCTTCTGAAAAACCTCGACATCCTTATCCGCGAAGATACGAACCTTCCGGTCATCATTGCGGAAGATCCGCTGAAATCCGTTGTTCTCGGAACCGGTAAAATACTTGAAAATATTTCGCTTTTGAAAACTGTATCATTGTACTGATATTGAACAGAAAAAAAGTAATCCGTTATATCTTTATTGCATCTTTCTTTCTTGTTCTGATAGTTCCGCAGTTTTTCCTGGAGTATAATTCGCGTTTTTATTTTATCGACGATATTCAGATGCTTCTTCACGCTCAGGTCGAGAATGTCAGCGAAACTTTTCACATTATTTTAGACCTGAAAAATGTCGGCAAGCAGAACAAAATCTTAGAGCAGGAAGTTTCGGAACTTAAAGTCAGACTTCTTATGAACGATGCGATAAAAAAGGAGAACGAAGAGCTTTCAAAGCTGCTGAGACTAAAGGACAGTTACGGCAAATATACGATTATTCCCGCAAAAATACTGAACTATTCGGAACTCAACCCGAACCGCATAACGATAAGTTACGAAGAGCAGTATGCAAAACTCATGGCTGAAAAATCGACGGTCGTTTCGAGCATGGGTCTGGTCGGGCTTGTTACCTCTTTCCACGGTGCCAGAGCGGAAGTCGAGCTTATCACGTCAAAGGAGTTCACGATTCCTGCCGTTCTTGAAAACAGGGAGGAATGCACGGCGATACTTCGCGGAAACGGTCAGTCGCTTTCGGTCCTCTTTCTCGACAAACTCTGCAATTCTCCTGAAGCCGACGGTAAAAAGATGTTGAGTGCGAATCTCAGTGAAAACTATACGATCCCTTACATTCCGATAGCGATAATCGGCAATCTCAAAGAAGACGAGAGCAACATCCTTTTCATGAAAGGCGAGGCGATCCCGCTTTTCAAAAAAGGAAAGCTGAACCACATTTTCATTGTTGTCGGCGCGAACACGGGAGAGAACAAGTCGCTGTTTTAGGGGTTAAGGTTTAAGGTCCTTAGGGTCCTTAGGGAGTTTAGGGAGTTTGGAAAATTTAGATTTTTTGGGGGAATGTTATGAAAAAGATTTCTTTTTTGCTTGTATTTTTTGTTGCGTTTGTGTTCGTCGGATGCGGTGATTCCGATCCGAAGCCTGTAAACGGTGACGATAACGAAGTTTCCGACAATAACGAGGTCGCAGAAGATGCAGATCTTCAGAATGATGAAGAAAACGTCGAAGAACCGGACGAAACTGTTGTCGATGAAGAAATAGTCGTTGATGAAGAACCTACAGAACCAACGGAACCGACCGAGCCGACAAATCAGGGATTCGAGGCGATCGGAACGTTCAATCTCAGCTTTACAGGTCCTGTTCATGCAAGCGTAAGCATAAACGATGTGACGAATCTCGGCGGAGAAGGTGCGGCAGAGTTTGTCTACAACGGTCAGCCGATCACTTTCGACAAGATCAACATCAATGCAGTAGTTATGAATATGGATCTTTTCCCGATGGCTATGCTCAACAACGGGATCGTAGTTGTATGGCTTGACAGTTTCAGCGTTAGTGACGCTACCGGAAATACTGCTGTTCAGAAGCAGGTTTTCGGCATCAATCTTCCGCAGAATACAGAAATCGGCTCAGGAGAAATGGCGGGTGCGAATATGTACGCTTTTTACGGTGACATGATGGTCAATGTCAGAGCAGGTCAGTTTGATATCAAATGCGTCCGCTCTGTAACCAATGTCGGAAACTATGAAGTTACTGTAAACGACGGCAGCAATCTGGCAATGACTGCCAGCGGTGATCTGCTCGATCCTTCGGCTGGAGCGGCTTATCTTCCTTATCCAGCTTGCGAATAATCAGTCAATATCCTGAAAAATATCCGGTAATTCTTTTATTATATTCGATTCCATGAATCTGCGGCAGATTTCTTTGTCGTGAGAAATCGTTTCAGCCAGCTTTTCTTTTGATGAAAATCTGATTTCGTCTCTTATCTTTTTGAGGAAATAAACCGAGATTTTTCTGTCGTAAAGTTCACCTATTTCTTCGGAATCGACCCATGTTTCGATGATTTTCTGCTTTGATTCGGCGTCTATAGTCGGGTTTGTTCCGATATTGGTAAGAGATGTGAACTGTTTCCCGTCAAAAACGGTCTGCGTGATGTAGACACCGTCCGGCGGCATGATTTTATCGGGAGTGTCAAGGTTTAAAGTCGGAAAGTTCAGTGTTCTGCCGATCTGTTTGCCGCGTTTTACCGTACCGCTGATTAAAAACGGATAAACCAGAAGTGCCGCCGCGTTTTTCATGTGACCCGATAAAATGAGTTCGCGTATCGCGGTCGAGCTGACTCTTGTTCCGTTCTTGAGGAAAGGCTGTACGACATTGATTTTAACACCTGCAGAACGTCCCCACCAGAAGGCTATTTCTGAATTTCCCTTCTGATTCTTGCCGAAGAAAAAGTTGAATCCGATAGTGATCTGCTTAAGTTTCAGTTCCTGTTTCAAAGTGTCGAGAAATTTAAGAGAATCCATCGAATAATATTCTGCAAAGGGGAGTTCTATGACAAAATCAATACCCAGAGTTTTGAAGAAAGCGTACTTTTCAAAAGGTAGTGTCAGCGATTTCGGCGCAAAATCGGGGTATAGGAATTTTCTCGGATGAACGTCGAAAGTAAGTATCGCCGACTTGTAAGAGTTGTTCGAGCGGCACTGTCTGATTATTTCGGCGTGTCCGAGGTGGACTCCGTCAAAGTTGCCTATCGCAAGTGAGATCGCCGCATCTTTCGGAACCGATTCGAGTGATTTGAAAACTTTCATTGCAGCCTCACCAAGTCGTTATTCGGGGTTTTCCTGGTTTTCAAGAGCCTGTTTCGAAGGCTTGTTGCTTCCTGCGACCATTTTGAATTCGTACATCCTGCAGTCAAGGCTGCCGTTTTTGAAAGGAGTTCTTTTGTTTGTTGCAAGACCGATGAAACGCGGCATTTTGAGGTCACTTGTGAGGAAACATGCCTTCCAGCCTGTAAAGTTCCGCTTCAGCAGGTTTCCGATTTTCGGGTAGAGTTTACGCATTTCGTCAAGTTCACCCATGCGCTCGCCGTAGGGCAGGTTTGCGATCATGACCCCCGATTCAGCCGGTGCGTCAAGATCGAGGATGTTCGCCTTTTTGAGCTTTACCATGTCGGCAAGTCCGGCATTTTCGAGGTTGCTTTTCGCCGCTTCTATCGCTAAAGCAGAGACATCACTTCCAAATATCGGAAGGTCGGCATCGTCGAGCTCGTTTTCGATTGCGGTCTGCAAAGTCGAATTCCAAAGATTGGGATCGAAGTTTTTCAGTCTTTCGAACGCGAATTTTCTAGAACTTCCGGGTGCGATGTTTAGTGAGATCCTTGCCGCTTCGATGAGAAAAGTTCCGCTTCCGCACATCGGATCAAGCAGCGGTATTCCCGGTTCCCAGCCTGAAAGAAAGAGGAGCCCGCAGGCTAAGTTTTCCCTGATCGGCGCGATATTAGTCTTTTCCCTGAAGCCGCGTTTGAAAAGGACTTCGCCGCTTGTGTCGATGAAGATCGTTAGCTGGCTTTCGTCGAGAAATCCTCGTATTCTCATGTCTGGCGTGTGCGGCTCGACATTCGGGCGGATGCCATCGGTCTGGCGGAACTTGTCGCAGATCCCGTCTTTTATTCTCAGCGCCGCGTAATTGAGGCTTTTGAGCGGACAGTTCGTCGCTACGACATCGACTCTGAAACTCTGTTTTACCGAAAACCATTCGTTCCACATTACCGAAAAAGCGAGGTCGTAAATATCCTGTTCGGTTCTGTATGGTTTTGACGCGAGCGCCAGATAGACTCTTCCCGCCGTGTGGGAATAGAGGTTTGCTTTGTAGCACATTTCGAGACCGCCGGAAAAATGGACTCCGCCGTCCGTCATTCTGACATTCGATGCGCCCATTCTTGAGAGTTCAAGCGAGAGCGGCATTTCAAGCCCTCGCGGCGTTGATGCGAAAAATTTATACTGTTCCATTACTAGTTTCCTGAATTATTGTTATTTTTCTTTGTTCAAAATTTCCGGGTCGACTTCATATACAAGAAAGAACGGCAGCTTTTTCTTAAAAGTCATTCCTTTAGGGGGATCTTTCCTTAATTTTAACTGTTCTTCTTTCGGAATGTAGAGCCTTGAAACACTTCCGGGAAATCTTCTCAGCATAAGGAAAACTCCGGGTTTCTTTATCTGTTTCAGCGAACGTATATGCTGATAATTGTTGTTTTTATAGCCTGAATAATACGAGATCCTGCGTCCTATGTTCTTGTCGGCGAGGTAGAAAGTAGCATCCGGGTAATCTTTGAGAAGAGTTTCTATCGATTCTTTCTGCTCTTTTCTGCGCTCCTTGAATCTGGTGCTGTCATAAACCGAAAAAGCAATGTTGCTTATGAAAAGCGTGAGAAAAACGACGACTGCGGCGATCTGAAGCGCAATATGCCTGCTTTTAATCATTTTATTTAAGAATATTCCGTACATGGCACATATCGGAAGAAGAAATATTATTGAGTATCTGATGTTTCTTATCAACGTGGTGTAGGGGGAAAAACTTGTCGGAGCGAAGGTCATGAAAATGAAGTAGGAGATGAACCAGATGAAGAAAATCACTTCTTTCCCCGCTTTTTTCATGCAGATAAGAATTATGCATGCGAGTGTGGAAGCGGCGATAGTGTATCCGTTGAGACCGAACATCATCCAGTTTGCGAAGTTGCCTTGCGTGAACATCGTTCTGATGTAGAAAAAGAGGTCTTTCGGATCAACATCGAACATTCTGTCCTGATAATCGATTCCTTTTCTGCTTATCACTATGTGGTGAAAGAAGTCGTTATGGATATTGAGGTAAAATAATCCCTGAACTGCAGGAAGAACGAGCGAACAAAGTGCCGCACATGCTATCCATATAACCGTTTTTTTGTTGAAACCTTTGCGGTACCAGACGTAAAACGAAGCAAGCGGCGCAATGAAAAGCCCTGTTGTTCTGGCAAAGAAAATGCTGCCTATCGCGAAACCGCCGAGAATGAACCAGCCGGTTTTTTCGCTTTTTATGCCGCGCTGAAAAGAATAAACGGTGAGGAGTGTGAAAAATTCAAGGGAAGGCGCGACCTGAAGAAAGTTGCCGTAGATTAAAATTATCGGAAAAGAGAGGTAAAGCATGGTTGCGATCGAAGCAGTCAGCCTGTCGGTCTCTTCGAGAACGATTCTGTAGGCGAGCCAGACGCTGCAAATGCCGTAAACCATTGTCGGAAGCAGTGAAGTGAAATCACTCACGCCGAAAAGTTTATAGAGCAGCGCGACCGGAACGAATACGACCCAGCGGATATCGAAAATAAAATTCGCCGCGAGGTCGCCGTTTGCGAATCTGTGCGCCAGAAGAGTGTACGAGAGATCGTCGCCTTCCGAAATTCCCATGAATGTTACAAGCCTCAGAATGAATGAGATGATCATGAAAATGTAAACCGGCTCGAAAGGTAGTTTGTTAAATTTTTCAGTAATTCTGCCTAATTCCATGTCAACACCAGATTTTTAAAAGCTCAAACGGCGCATTATAGCGGTGAAAATCTTAAAAAACAAGAGATTTTGGGAGATTATGACAGCTCTCTTGACAAAAAAATCAAATATTCGTTAAATCCGGCGTTTTTTGTTAATTTCAAGGTAGAAAACCATGTTCAAAAACATTTTGGTGCGCTACGACGAGATTGCTCTGAAGAAGCGCAACCGCGGCTGGTTCGAAGACTTGCTGCTGAGCAACATCAGATCGAGCGTTTCAGGCGTCGCTTCTGCAAGGAAATTCCGCGGAAGGATGGAAGTCGAGCTTAAAAGTGAAGATTCGCTTGACGATATTATGAACCGCCTTTCGCTAATTCCCGGAATTTCGAGTTTTTCGCCTGCTTTCAGGCTTCCGCTTGATGCAGGCTGGGAAGAGATCGTCGAAAAATCGGTCGTTCTGGCAAAAATCGCGGCAGAGCAGGGGAGAAAGGTTCTCAAAGTTATCTGCACCCGCTCCAACAAAGCATATCCCGGCAATTCGATCGACATTCAGAAAAAACTTGCCGGAGCAGTCCTTTCTATAATGGACAAAGTTTTCACCGTTTCGATGAAAGATTACAACTTCGCCCTTGAAATCGAAATTGACAGCAGCGGGATTTTCCTTTTCAGCGAGCGGATCTCTGGTATCGGCGGGCTTCCTGTCGGCAGCGGCGGCGAATATCTCTCTCTTCTTTCAGGCGGGATCGACAGCCCTGTCGCGTCATTCATGACAATGTGCCGCGGCGGGAAAGTTCACTACCTGAGTTTTTATTCACCGCCATACACCGGCGAAGAGAGCATGAAAAAACTCGAAGATCTTGCGCGTCATCTCAAAAAATATCAGGGTGTTTCTACAAAACTCTATATCGCGCCGCTCATCGACATACAGCTTCTCATCAGGGCGAGATGCTTTGAAGGTTACCGCACTATTTTATTCAGAAGGATGATGTTCAAAATCGCCGAAAGAATCGCGGTTGAAAACGGTTATCAGGCTTTAGTTACGGGAGAATCGCTTTCGCAGGTCGCAAGCCAGACGATCGAAAACCTCACCTGCATAAACGACGCCGTCAAAACTCTGCCCGTCATCAGGCCGCTCATCACTTTTGACAAAACCGATACGATAAAAATTTCGGAAAAAATCGGTGCGTTCCCTATTTCAATCAGAAACTGCCCGGACAGCTGCACTGCATTTCTCCCCAAGTCACCGATAATAAAGGGAAAATTAGACAGAGTTCTTGCCGAGGAAAAGAAACTCGAACCTGAGATTTTTGATCTTTTGGAAGAATCTCTGAAAAATCTTAAAATTATAGAAATATGAGGGAAAAATGAAAAAATTTTTTGTGTTTTTTGCTGTTTTTACAGCTTTGATTTTTGTGATTAGCTGCGGAGAAAGTTCAAAAACCGGAGACAACACCGACACAGGTGAAACTGCGGCTGACGAAGATTCGGGCACGGCTGACAGCAAGCCTGATGACACGACACCGGAAGAGCCCGACAATGAAGATCAGGGCAGAAAACAGGGCGAACTTTACGGAGAATGTTACCCGAATGCAACCTGCAACGCCGGTCTGGTTTGCGATGAGGAAAACAATATCTGCATCAAAGATCCTGCCGGCAGCGATTCGGATAACGATGCGGCAGAAACTGACGATGACGTCGATACAACGCCGGAACAGCCTGACAGCGAAGAACCTGAAGGCGATTCCGACACTTCAGATCCAACTGATGATGCTGACACGTCTGATCCGCAGCCGGACGACGATGCAGATGCCGACAGCGGCGAACAGGACGAACCATGCACGACAATTGACGGCAAAGTGTGGTGGTCACCAAAAACAACTGATACAATGGATTGGCTGAGTGCACTGAATTACTGCGAAAAAGATTTGAACAATTCGAACAAATGCGGGTATTCAGACTGGCATCTGCCTACAATCGATGAATTAAAGATGCTCCTCAAGTGGAGAAGGGATTCCCAATGCAAGGTTTCCGATACGGACAACTGTTTGTCTTTTGATGACTGCTGGACATGTTCAAGCTGCTGCCATGATTGTACGCTTGGAGGTGGAGGAGAGTGCAACTACTCTTCTTATTATTACGACGGAAGATACAGCAAATTAGGCGACTCCGGCTTGCTCTGGTCTTCCTCTGTTCCAACCGAGTATTACCATTCTGCATGGGTTGTAAATTTCAATGCCGCTCAGGTGTACGACAAAAGTAAGTCGAACACGACGGAAGTCTATGTCCGCTGTGTAAGAAAGGATTAAGAGTCGAGGTTTGTCGGAGCGCACGCGGCTCGCGTGCTGAATTTGCGGGCGAGTCGCCCGCGCTCCCAGAAGAGGGTAATTTGTCAAACAACGATAAATTTCAGCTTTACAAATCGGCTTTTGATCTCACAGAAACATCGTCATGTATGCCGGAAGGCAGGTCGTCTCACCGTTTTTGACGAAATCTTTGGTGTAGATCAGATATCTTTCTCCGACCCTCGATGAAAATTTTTCGCAGAAAGCATCCAGCGATTTGTGGGTTTTGTAGCCTGACGACTTGACTTCGATCGGGCAGAGTTTGTTGCCGCGCGACAATAGAAAATCGATTTCGTAATTGTGGTTGTTTTCTGTCGGAAAAGTGTAGTAAAAAAGTTCGTTTCCGGCACTTCGCAGCATCTGCGCCACCAGATTTTCGTAAATGTAGCCCAAATTTGCTTCAAGTTTGTCGCTCAGAAGTTTGCTGTAAATCACGTTTTCAGTGAAAGATTTCTCGCGGAATGCGAGTGTGACGAAAAGTCCTGTGTCGGCAACGAACATTTTGTAGCGGTAAATATTTTTCGTCATCGGCATTCCGACGACAGGATCGTTCACATGATACGCCAGCGTTACCGCCATGCTGTCCGCCATATCCGCAACGATTTCTGCAACGCGCTGTGCATCCTGATTTTCCAGCACGCTCGAGATTTGATAGCGTCCGGCATTGCCTGTCAGTTGCGGCGGTATTGCATCAAATAATTGAGCCGCTCTGCCCGTTTTGTCGATCTTGTTGAAATCATCTTCGTAAAGTTCGATTATTTCACGTTTTTTTTCATCGACTGCCTGCAAATTGTTTGTTTTAAGGTATGTGTCGACCGCCTGCGGCATGCCGCCCACAAGCATATAAAGCCGAAGATCGCGCATAAGTTTCCGGTGAGAAGTTTCAAGCGGATGCTTCCTTTCCCAGAACTGGCGCAGAATGCCGAAAGTCGTGTCATTGCCCAAAGCCCGGTAAAATTCCTCAAAATCCATAGGATAGAGCGTTAAACGGGTCTCTTCCGACGGGATCACGATGTTCTGCACATTTTTTCTGATGGATAAAAGTGAACCTGTTTCGATGTAGTCGTAACGGCCGTCTTTCACTAAATATTTGATCGCCTGACGCGCAAGCGGCTGAAGCTGCACTTCGTCGAAAATGATCGCCGATTCGCGCTCGTAAAGGGTGACACCGGTTTCGATCTGCAGGTGCATGAAAAAGAAATTCAAGTCACTGATGTCCTCAAAAAGCGCGTTTATTTTCTTTGAAACATTGGTGAAATCAATCAGGATATAAGTTTTGTACTCGTTTTTGGCGAACTCCTCCACCAATGTCGATTTTCCGACGCGCCGCGCCCCTTTCAGCAGCAGAGCCGAACTTCCTTTCCGCTCGTTTTTCCATTGAAGCATTTTCTGATAAAGTTTTCTTTTGAAAATCATCAAAAATCCCGCTTGTAAATCATCAACAAAAACAGTGCATTATATTCTGTTTGCGTAAAATCGCAAAATTTTTTTCATCAAAAATGCGTAAAATCGCAAAATTTTTTTCGCCGAAATTGCGTAAAATCGCAAAAAGTTGCGGGCGAGCCGCCCGCGTTCCCAGAATATAAATGCCTTTAGAAAATTCCGCCGTCAGGAGCGACCGTTTCATCCGAATGGTCAATAAGATTTTTATAGGTATTTTTGAGGATGTCTAGTTTGGTTTCGATGTCCTGAAGTTTTTCGAGGTCAAGTTTTTCACCTTTGATGTAGGCTTTCGTTCCCGAAATGAGGGCTTCCATTTTTTCCATTTTGTCGTTGCCGATCTTTGAGTTTGCAAAAATCTGGTAAAGTTTCGGCTTCATCGTTTCAAGCTCGAAGAGATAGTTTTCGATGCTCTGGACGATCTCTTCGACCATCGTTTTTTCGGCAAGATCAAGGTAATAATCTGAGTTTTCTTCGATTTTCTTGGCAAGTTCTTCTTTCGTCATGTTGCCGGTAGATGCAACGGTTATGCGCTGCGAAATGCCGGTATCCATATCCATTGCCTGAACCGTAACGATTCCGTTGATGTCGATTTCGTAGGTGACTCTGATTTTGACTTCGCCGCGTTTTGCCGGACGCAGACCGTCAAGCTCGAATTCACCCAGAATCTCGTTTTCGGAAGCTACGAGCGAATCACCCTGAAGAAGCAGGATCTTCGCCTTTTCCTGATTGTCGTGAGACGTTACGAAAATATCGTCAACGGATGTCGGAACTGTCGAATTTTTCTGGATCAGAGTGTAGAACATATCCTTTCCGACAGCGATTCCGAGGTTGTGCGGAGTTACGTCGAGAAGAAGCGTTCCGTTGTCTTCTCCGTTTGATTCCTCTTCGAGCAGTTTTGCCTGAAGTGCTGCGCCGATAGCGACGGTTTCATCAGGATTTATGTTTTTGAGTATCTGGACAGACGGACAGAAATCGGCCAGTTCTTTCTGCAGGAGAGGCATTCTCGTCTGACCGCCGATAAGGATTATTCCGGCAAGATCACCCGGAGTGAGCTGGACTTCCTGCAAAGTTTTGTCGAAGGTGTTGATCGCCTTCTGAATGAAGGGAAGAGCAAGTTCTTCGAGTTTTTCCCGCGTTACTTCTGTTTTGTAGTGGATGAAGTTGCCGTTTACCTCTTTGAGATACGGGATTTCGATCGATACACTCGTCTGGATAGTGAGGTTTTTCTTTGCGGTTTCAGCGTAGTCGCGAAGTCTCTGGATAACGAGCTGATCATCGATGTCGGGCAGGTTGTATCTTGTAGCCAGATCGTCAAGCAGGTAATCCAGAAGCGCGTTCGTGATGTCTTCGCCGCCTAAGAAAGTGTTGCCGGCAGTTGCGACGACGTTGAACGTGTCTTTTGAAACTTCCATAAGCGTGATATCGAAGGTTCCGCCGCCGAAATCGAAAACGGCGAGAAGTTTTTCTTCCGAGAAAGACTTTGAAAAACCGTAAGCCAGAGCTGCCGCAGTCGGTTCGTTGATTATTCTCATAACGTCGATTCCCGCGATTGCAGCCGCATCTTTTGTCGCCTGACGCTGCTTGTTGTTGAAGTATGCCGGAACAGTGATGACCGCTTTCGTGATAGTTTCTCCGACATATTTTTCAGCGGTGCTTCTAAGCTCGGTCAGAATGTAGGATGAAATCTCTTCGGTCGTAAAATTCTTGCCGAGAGCCGGAATGTATATTTCGAGACCGTTTCCCTGTTGTCCCGGAATGACTTTGTAGGGAAGTGTCGGCAGAATGTGACTGATCGATGCGCTTTTGAAGTCGTGCCCGATGAGCCTTTTTATGCAGTAAACAGTATTTTCTGCGTTCGTAAGCATCTGCTGATGCGCCTGAGCACCGACTATTTTGCCGATTTCGCCTGTAAGATCGTTCTTTACGAAACTGACGATCGAAGGGATCGTCGCCTTGCCTCCGTCGTCTTTTACGACTTCCGGTTTTCCGTTTTTGATTACCGCGACGCATGAATTGGTCGTGCCGAGATCGATTCCGATAACTGTCATTTTTACCTCTTTAAAAATAACGACAACTCCGACATGGTAATAAAAAACGCGATAACATCAATAATTTTTTAAGGTGCGGCTTTAAAAATCGAAACCCGGGCGGCAGAGATTTTGTAAAATGCGGTAAAACTTGACAATAAAATGCTCTCTGAGTAGGATTCCGCGGCTTTTTGTGGACGGTGTTCATCATTTTTTATTTTTATAGGAGAAACTTATGTCTATTCAAACTTCAGAATTCAGGAGAGGCTTAAAGATCGAGATGGAAGGAATTCCTTATCAGATCGTAGAAATGCAGCACATTCAGCAGAAAAGAAGAGCGGTCATCAAGACCAAACTCAGAAACGTTCTCAACGGTTCGATCGCTGAGTACACTTTCCTTTCCGGCGAGCGCGTTGACAGCCCCGACCTTGAAGAAAAGAACATGGAATACCTTTATCAGGACGGCGACCACTACATTTTCATGGACAACGAATCCTTCGAGCAGCTTCCGATCGACGAAAAAGTTATCGAAGACGTTATTCCTTATATGCCTGAAAACACTCAGGTTACCGTTCAGTTCTACAACGGTTCTCCGATTTCCGTCCAGCTTCCGCAGTTCATCGAACTCGAAGTTACCGACACCGAGCCCGGTTTCAAAGGCGATACCGTAACGACTTCATACAAACCGGCGAAAGTGTCGACCGGTGGTCAGGTCATGGTTCCGCTTTTCATTTCCAACGGTGACGTTATCAAAATCAGCACTGAAGAGTTCACATACATCGAAAGGGTGAAAAAATAATTTAGAAAATAGGTGCAACATTGGCTAATAACAGCAAATTCTTTCTCAAAGGCAAAAAGGCTGTTTCGGAAATAGAGCAATTCGAGGAACTTATCAGGAAAAACCCCGAAGACGACAGAGCCTATGTCCGTTTGGCCGAGCTTTATGCAAGAGCCGGAAGAGAGACGAAAGCTATAGAAACTTACGAAAAAGTTGCGGTAATTTTTGAAAAGAAAGGCTTCCTCAACAAGGCCAAGGCCGTTTTGAAACAGGCACTTCTTCTGAGTCCGGAACACGGAAAGATCAACGTACTGCTTGCCGATTACGACAAACAGAGCGGGCTGGTCAAAGATGCCGCGATGCGTTACAATACGGCGGTCAATTATTATGTGAAAGCCGGCAACAAGATGGCGGCTATAAACATTCTCCGCAAAATGCTCGAGCTTTATCCGGGCAACGTCAATCTTTCCATGAAACTTGCGAACATGCTTATTGCTGAAGGGATGAACCACGATGCAGAAAAGCTGCTTGTTCCGCTTGCCGAATCGCTGAAAAATTCAGACAAGGTCAATGAGTATGTTTCTGTGTTGAAACTTCTCTACACCGCAACGGGGAACGATGCCGAGATCGGAAAGACGCTCGTAAACTTCTATCTCAAGAAGGGAAGTTACTCCAATGCGCTGATCGTTCTTCAGAAACTTGTGGTTGACAATCCCGACACGATCGAATTCCTTGAAAAACTCGCTTTCGTTTTCGACAAACTGGGCGAAACTCAAAAGCTGATCGCTATTTACAAACAGATTGCGGTTGTCTACGCAAAGCACAAAAATTACTCCGACCGCGACGAGATGTACCGCAGGATTCTCGAGCTTGATCCGAACGACAGGGAAGCTCTTTTCATCCTCAACGAAAACGCAAAACTGCGTGACATAATTTCAGACAAAATCCAGGATTCAACAGGTGATCTGCGCCGTGAAGACGGTAAAGACGATTTTGTTATTGACATTGATCCTAACGGCGGAAATGCAGAGAAACCGCACAAAGTTTCGGTTCGTTCGGCTGTTAAAGAAGCCCGCTCGTTCCTTTCGTACAAGCTGTTCGACAAGGCGGTCGAGAAGATAAAATCGACTGAAGGCTGGGAAACTTCCGACGATGCATACGATGTTCTCATCGAGGCTAATATCGAGCAGGGAAAAGTCGAAGATGCAGGCGAGCTTATCCTCGCCCTCATTGATCTTAAGGTTTCGGAAGGAAAAATCGGCGAAGCACGCGATTTGATGTCGGATGCCGAAGATATGCTCGGAAGCGAAGATGTCAGGATAACATCACGCAAGCAGCAGCTTTCTGAACAGGAAAATGACTTCACCAATCCTGAATCTGGTGTCGAAGGCGAGGTTTTCAGCGGTATTCCGAATCTCGAACAGGCTGATGAAGAAGAGTCTGCTGCTTCCGCGGAAGCTGAAGAGGAAAAACCTGTTGTTCCTGAAGAAAAAATCAGCGAAGAAGTTGCTGAAGAAAAACCGCAGGAATCCGAAAAAGAGGCTGTTTTCGACGAATCTGCCGAGCCGCCGCAGGAAAGGCTTGATGAGCTTGAATTCTACATCACCATCGAAGATTTCGTCAGCGCTACCCAGCTTCTCGAAGAGCTTGTCGAAGCTTATCCGAATTCAAGTTTCCTGAAAGAGATTAAAGCTGCTATTCCTGAAAAAAAAGGAGAGTAAGGTGAAAAGATTTTTTGCATTGTTTTTTATATGTTCGATCTTCTTTCTGATTCCTTTTTCCGTTTCGGCTACTATGATAAGACTCACGATAAACTACAATCGCGGCGAGGAAAAAGGGGAACAGTACAGGGTCGACATTCGCGACGGTTATTGGAATTTTCCGGTGCTGAATGTTCCTAAAGGAAAAGAAAAAGAGCAATATTCGGTAGTTATTGAAGGATATAAACCGTCTGCCGAAGCAAAAAAAGAAAAATTGGAGCTTACCGGCGCGGAATTCAGCCGCAGAAAGATCCTTTTCCCGAAAAACGGTACTCTGATCATTGAAAACAACGAAAAACTTCCGAGAAAAATCACGATCGCCCAGGAAGGTGCTGAACCTGTTTCGATCGAGATCCAGCCGCAGTCTTCCGTTGAGCATCTCTTTAACGAATCGGGCGACTACACGGTCACGGACGAATCGTTTCCGTGGAACGTATCGACTGTTAAAGTCCTCGAAACAACATACGTCTGGAGAGTTAAGGAAGGCAGCAATAACAAAGATATTCCCGACATCGCTCCCGGAAGCTATTCATTGAAGATTTATTACGGAACCAATTCAATCTATACGGAAGATTTTATGGTCGTTCAGAACGCAGCCCAGAGTTTTATTTACAAAATCGACAAGGGCAGAGTAGTAAATCTCAACTCTTTTTCAACATCGATGGATTAAATTGAAGGAGACTATATATGACGAATTTAGGTTTGAAATTAAAGGTTTTTTTCCTGATGGCAGTTGTTATCACGGCTCTTTCCGCAGCCAATTTTCTTCTTTTTAAAGATTTTTTAGTAAAAATCGATGTTCAGGACGGAGCTAAAAACATCGCCAAACTGGTTGAGTCTGAACTCAGAAGCAAAAATTATTCTCTGATCGGCAATTCTTTCGAAATAGCTAAACAGCTTAAAATCGAAAAAGGCAAAGTCACTTCGAAAATAACTTCAGAAAAAGAGTATGCTATAGTTAACGGCAACGGCGCGGTTATTGACGGAAACTTCAATGTTATGAACTCCTACGCCGGTATACCTGCTGTAGAAAGGGCTTTGAAAGACGGCCTGGCTTCCGACGGTATGTTCTCGGCAGGCAAAGATATTTACCTCATCGGCGCAGTTCCTGTTTCTGCTGACGGAAACAAACTTTTTGCAGCAATAACTTTTGAAAAGTTCGGTGATGAGCTTCTTTCAGTTTTTCCGATGCCGGCAAGAGCTTTCAGAGGTTCAAATCCTATTGCCGAAAAAGGCGGCGACAGATGGGGCGCGGTTGAAAATTCATACGGCAAGGCGAATCTTGATGCCGACATGGCTGAGCTTGTTGCAAGAGGCGGTCAGAAAGAACTCAACAGCTGGACCAGAGTTTCTGCTTTCTCAATGCCTTACGACCTTGCAGGCGGCGACAAAATCACGATCGTTACGATGACTTCTCTTATTCCCGGCTGGGAAAGTTACAATAACGTTCTTTATATGACTATTATCTATGCGGTTATAGCGGTACTTGTCGCACTTTTCTTCACCTTCATAGTTACTCACGAAATCGACAAGATACTCAAAAACCTCGCATCCGATATTTCAAGGATGAGAGTCGGTGAAAAGCTTGTTCTCAAGAGATATTCCAACGGTGCAGACATCGTTGTTTCGGCTATGAACAAGCTCATCCAGAAGTATCTTGAACTCAACGAAGATGTCGGAGGAATCACGGCACAGCCTCTCATAAGAACCGGAAAAGGCAAAGTTGATGATTTCGATGCCGCTGTTCCCGATCCGTTCGGTACCGAATCGGTAGAGGAGATCAAGTCTGAAAAGGTTGAAAAACCGTCAGCGGTTCATGCCGAAATGCCGAAGAAAGAAGTTACGAGAAATCAGCATACGCCGGCACGTGAGGAAAAGCCTGAAATGCCCAAACCGGAACACACGATGCCCGCTCAGGTCGAAGACGATTATGACGATGATGACGACAACGAAAAAACTCAGATAGCAGCAACGGTTACTCCGTCTGTTCAGGCAAATCCGTTCGATGCTCTTTGGGAAGACTACTGCAGAATCAAGCGTAAACACGGTGAATCTGTAAGCGACAAGGAAAAAACGGCGTTTATCGGCAAAGTCAGAACGAACAAGGCTTCGATCATGGCTAAATACAAATGTTCCGACGTTCAGTTCTCTGTTGAAGATAAAGACGGCAAACCTGTAATCAAGGCAAAACCTGTAAATTAGGTGTTTTATGAAGTTTGTTTGCAACAACTGCGGATTTACAGCCGATATTCCGGAGAAGATGTCTGTCTGTCCGATGTGCGGCAGTTCAAATGTCTCTTCCGCGGCTGAAACATCGAAATTTTCGACTGATGCGGAAGAAAATGAAGATGAAAACGCAAAAGCGCAGCATTTCAAGGCGGCGGCAGGACCGACTCAGCGCGTTACTCTGACCGAAGGAATGAATGTCGAAGCAAAACCGGATTCTAAAGCTGTTGTACGGTCTGAAAAGAAAACTCGCGAAATCGGCAGAAAAAGCAAAGTTCCGTTAGTTGTCATTCTGCTTCTTCTTGTTGTCGCGGCAGCTGCTGCGGCAGGTTTCTTTTTCTTTTTCAAATAATATGAATCTCAGGGTTTCTTCCGGCTTTTTAAGAGGCCGCTACATCAAAGTTCCGGATACAGATTTAAGACCGACTGAAGAAAAGGTTAGAAGCGCTTTTTTCAACACTCTTTTTTCAATGATTGAGTTTGAAGAGAGGATTTTTCTCGATATTTTTTCGGGAAGCGGCATTTTGGCGTTTGAAGCAATAAGCCGCGGATTTTCCAAATCTTTTGCAATAGAGGCAAATTCTAAGGCTGCCTCGAACATAAGGAAAAGCGCAGATGAACTCGGCATCAAAAATCAGGTGAACGTAATAAACGGCGATGCTTTTTCTCTGAATCTTGCGACTCTCAGCGAAAAATTCAACACGATTTTCCTCGATCCGCCTTATATTTTGGGTGATAAGATGCCTGATTTATTGGATAAAATCATCGATTCGGGAATTGTCGGCGAAGTATGCGTCATCGTTGTCGAAGGAAACTCCGAAACTCCTTGGCAAAAGGCGGGCTGGAGTGTGAAAACCAAAAAATTCGGCGGAACCTATCTTTCTATTTTCTACAACTGGGAATAATCTGAAAATCGCTTTTTCGGATTAAATTTCCGTATCTTTCCGGCTTTTCTTTCTTTTCGATCTTCTTGTTTCAAGGATTTTTAGAGATGCCGCCTTTTTCTGCTTGAGCTCTTCTGATTCTTCAAGCTGTTTGTGCCACATTTCAAGCGTTTCGGCGGGAAGTGTTCCGTTTTCAACCGCTTCTTTTACGGCGCATCCCGGCTCGGTTTTATGGCGGCAGTCTGCAAAGCGGCACTGTTGGGAAAGTTCGCGGATGATTTCAAAGCCTGAAGAATCCTCTTCCTGCCAGTTCTGGATTTCCCTCATTCCGGGAGTATCTATAACCATGCCGCCGGACGCGAGAAGGATGAGTTCTCTCGCCGAAGTCGTATGTCTGCCTTTGCGGACGGCGCTGCTTATTTCGCCGGTTACTCGGATAATAGAACCCGAAAGGGTATTTATCAGAGTCGATTTGCCGACTCCGGATGAACCTATAAAAACTGCCGAAGTAGCCGGTTTTACAAACGATTTCAAGAGTTTTTCAGTAGATTCGTCGAATGAAGAAATTGCAAAGACTTCTTTATCGGGAGCGACTTTTTTAACTTCTTCAAGAAGTTCTGAACTTTTGTCGCAAAGATCTGATTTAGTTAGTAAAATCACAGACTTGATTTTTGATGAAGCGGCAACGGAAATATATCTCTGAAGGCGTTTCAGGTTGAAATTTTCATCCATTGACATGACGATGAAGACGATATCGATATTCGAGCTTAAAACCTGCTCGTCGATAACGTTTCCGCTGCACCTTCTCGAAATGCAGTTCTTTCGCGGAAGGATCGAGCAGATGTAGGATTTGTCGCGCCGCAGCGAGATCATGACCCAGTCGCCGACTGCCGGAAGATCAGACTTCAAAACCGAATTGTACCTTATTGAGCCGCTGGTTTTTGCCGAGAAAAATCCTTTTTCGCAGACGACATCGTAAAAATGGCGGTTGTGCCCGATGACTCTTGCAGGAATCAGACCGCTGTCTGATTCTTTGAGTGCCAGCTCTTTGAAGTAGCCGTCAAAGCCCCATTTAACGAGATCTATCTTGAATTCTTCCAAGGCTGCTCCTATTCGCAGACAAAAGCCGGGTTTATAAACTGGTTGTTTTTCGTAATGAAAAGAAGGATTTCGCCGGAAATAACGGGGTTACCTGCGGCAGCCGAAAAAAGTTTTCTGTTGGCTTCGACACTCTCGTCTTTTTTCACGTTCAGCGATTTGACGTAGGCGAAATTCAGGAGATAGCCGTTGTGTTCCGCAGTGAGCAGATATCCCTCTTTTTTCATTGGATCGACCCCCTTTACAACGGTCGGAAAGGGGAGTGCGGCAGCCTGTTCCGGTGCTATGAAAACTCCGCGGGCGTTGTTCCATCCGCTTTTTTTCGCGCATTTGTAGAATTTTTTTAGTTCCGGAATCACTGTTTTAACTTTTATCGAAGCGATTTCGGTCTCTACTCCTTTTTCAAGCATCGCCATTTTTTCATCAAGGATCTTTTTTCTTTTGATGCTTTCGCTTAGAATCTTTTCGTATCCGTCAAGCTCTAGTTTCGTTTTATGCAATTCGTCATCGAGGTAAGCTATTGAAATGTCATAGAATTTTATGCATTCTGAATCGAAGCTCATGCAGTTTTCCTTCATTATCTGCGACGATTTTTCAAGAAAGACGAGTTTTTTGTATTTCAGAAGCGTGTCTGACGCCAGTTTCTGCGCGACTTCAAGCTCCTGATCGTTCACTTTCATGGCGAAAACTACTTCGGCCTTTTCTTTTTCCATGCGTTCGCGGATTATCTTGTTTTTCAGAGTATTCCCGAAGACAAAAGCCTGCGGAAATAGAGATAATATGAGGAAAATACTAAAGAATTTCTTCATAGATAAAAACGAGGTCGCCCATGTATTTTATGTTGTGAAGGTCGCCTGAATAGGGCGGAGTCCACGATGAAAAATCGCCTTTCTGCACTTTTTTGCTGTTGGTGTGGCGGTTGATTCTGTGGAAGAAAACTTTCCATTTGTCACCGTCTTTCGGCGGCTCTTTCACGATCGATTTCCACGGTATCGCGATTTCCGCAGTCCAGTTGTGGTCTTTGTCTGACGGTTCGTTGAGCGTGCCGTTCAGCGATACGCCGTAAATAATGCCGGAATCCCACGAATCGTCTCTGTTTTTGCGTCTGCCGCCGCTGAATTTCGAGTCGAATTTGACTCCTGCAGCGGAAACCTGAATTTCGTAGTAGGGAGTTGCCGTACCGGTCGGATCAATGAAGACTTCGACTACATCGTCGTGGTCGTAAATCGGATCGTCGTTGTTTTTGAGTTCGGCATATATGTCGCTGTCGTTTGCAATAAAGCCGATGTAGAGGTATTTGTGATCCATGACCGCCATGACCGTCGTTTTGACTGGGCTGATTTCCGATCCGTCGGAAAGCCAGAATTTGTCGTCTTTTGATGAGTTGAGCCAGTAGCTTTCATCGAGCTTTCCGTCAACTTTTATCTGATCGCGCGAATTTCCGGCGATTACATAGACTTCCATCTGCTTTTTCAGAATGTTCGGTTTGGTGATTTTTATACTGCCTATCTCGGCTCTGTTTTTGCCGTCGTTGAATTTGTCTTCAGGCACCAGACGCTCTTTGTCCTTGAAGAATCCGCCGCGGATGAACATCGTGTCGGTATCGAAGGTGAGCGGCAGTTTTTCGATATTCGTGACGTCTTTTATGATTTTGCCGAGAGCGAGCTCCTTGACTTTGCCGTCCAGAAATTCGTGATTAGCCGTGAAACGCTCTTCGCCGTCTTCGCTTTCAAAATGGAAAAAAAGCTGGTAGCCTTCAGGGATCTGTTCTTTGAAGCGCCAGAACGAAACGAATTTGAAAGGTTCTCCGTGCCTCGGTTTGCGCGGCTCGGTGTAGTAACCCAGCATTTCGATTTTTCCGTCATTCAGCTTTATTCCGGTTTTTACGGCTGTTTTCGACATCTCTTCTTCAGAAACGACGCCTTCGTGTGTTTTCGAACAACCGATAAAAGTCAGCAAAATGACCAGAACGGCGAGCAGTTTTTTCATTTTCCCCTCCAACATTACAAAAAAAGCGCGGAATTTTAGCACGGTTTTTGAAAAATGGTAGAAAAGATGAGAGTTTTGTCTGCATAAAGTTGTAATATTTGATTTTGTTTTAAAGTTGAAAAATAATTGTTGAAATTAAAAAAATGTGTAATAATTTTGTGGTCTTTATGATTAAGGTATGGAGGTCAAGATGAAAAAACTTGCTGTTTTTATTGGCTTTTTTGCTATCATGATGTTTGTCGGCTGCGGCAAGTCGGAGAAGAGTGATTCAGACGGTGATAATATCAGAAACGATTCGGATAGCACGGAAACTTCAGACTCTGATTCGGAAGAACCGGATAGCGGCAATCCTCAGCCTGACGGCGACACCGGCGATCCACAGCCTGACGGCGACACAGGTGATCCACAGCCTGACGGCGACACGGGTGATCCACAGCCTGACGGTGACACCGGCGATTCACAGCCTGATGATGAATATGATCCTGATGCGGTTCCTGTCGAGGGCGAACCCTTTGTTTTCGGAAAATACGAGCAGGACGGCAAAACAGGCAACGGCAGTGAGTATATCCGCTGGAGGGTTCTCAGAGTAACCGGAAACAAGGCTTTGCTGATCAGCGAAAAGGGGTTGGATGTGCGTTCTTATGATGACGAGCAGCAGGAACACTATGTTACGAACTGGGAGAACAGTAAAATCAGGACTTGGCTGAACGAGACCTTCTACGATGCCGCTTTCGGTCCGGCGGAAAAGGCAAAAATCCAGGAAACACCGCTGTCGGATGTCGATACTACCGATAAAATTTTCATCTTAAGTGAATTCGAAGCCAAGGCGTATTTCGATGGAGGGTGTGACAGGATTGCCTATCCGACAGAATTTGCATCGGGAAGCGGAGTTTATGAATGTAAAGATGAGGCGTGCGGCAGCGGGTGTAACGGAGCCAGCTACGGTGCCGCCTCATGGATGCTGCGTGACGAATATATAACTTGCATCAGGGTTGTAAACCACCACGGTGACATCATCAACAACGCATACTACTATCTATTCCACATCCGTCCTGTATTTTGGATAAAATTCGCTCCGGACGATGCCGAGGAACCGGATGAAACGCCTGTTGCCGACGAAGATTCAGACGAAATTCCAGATACTGATGATGATGCAGATGAAATTTCAGATACTGACGAAGATTCAGACGAAATTCCAGATACTGATGATGATGCAGATGAAATTCCAGATACTGATGAAGATTCAGACGAAATTCCAGATACTGATGATGATGCGGATGAAATGTTTGTATGAAACATGTTTCTCTGAAAAACGATGTGACGAAAACGGTTTCGCTTGACGCCATTTCGCCTGATTTCATTCATGATTGCAAAGAACAGACAGGCTGGAAATACGATGTTAAGGAAGAGATCGGGCGCGGCGGAATCGGCAAAGTCATGGTCGCTTTCGATCACACGATAGGGCGCGAAATCGCATTGAAGGAGCTTATCAGCAGCGCGGAAGACGGCAGAATCCCCTCTCTGGATAAGATGCGTAGCGATGAGGCTCGGTTTTTGAGAGAGGCTTGCGTCACGGGTCAGCTTGAGCATCCGGGAATCGTTCCGGTTTATGAAATCGGGCGAAAACCTGATGAAAACCGTTATTACACGATGCGCCTTGTCCGCGGCGTGACGCTTTCAAGAGCGATAAAAGATGCCGGAACTCTTGAAAAAAGGCTGAGGCTTCTGCCTCATTTCCGCGATATCTGCAACGCTATAGCTTATTCGCACAGCCGCGGAGTGATCCACCGCGACATAAAGCCCGAAAACATTATGATAGGGGAATTCGGTGAAACGGTCGTTCTTGACTGGGGTCTGGCGAAGGTAAAAGGCGAGGACGACGCCGCCGCAGGAGAGCTCCGCGAAGAACTGAATCTGCTCAAAGTCGAAAACATAGGAATGACTGTCAGGGGAAAAGCGATAGGAACGCCGGCATACATGTCTCCGGAGCAGGCGAGGGGCGACATTTCTGCAATAGACGAGCGCAGCGACATATACTCTCTGGGAGCAGTTCTTTATGAAATTCTGACCGGTGAGCCGCCTTTTAAGGGAAAGGATGTTCAGGAAACTCTGGAAAAAGTAAAATCGGCTCTTCCCGTAGAAATAACGGTGTATGAGCCTGCTTCTCCTCCCGATCTCTGCGCCGTTGTTGAAAAAACTCTGACGAAAGATCCCGCTTCGCGCTATCAGTCGGCGCTTGAAGTTGCCAAGGAAATCGAAAATTTCATGTCGGGCGGCAAAATCGCGGCGTATGAATACAGTTCATTGGAGATGTTCAAGCGTTTCGTTTCCAAGAACAAGTCGCTTTCAGTGCTTGCCGCGGCGCTTCTTGCCGTTTTGATTTTTTCTTCAGCAGCAGTTTTCGGAGCTTACCGCGATTCAGTCAGCAATGAAAAGGCAGCGCATCTGAATCTTTCTCTCGGATATCTCGAGTACGCCGAAAAACTTCTGAAAGAGGGAAAGTATTCCGATTCCGAGATTTTTGCAGCGGCTTCTCTTTACAATTCTCCCTTCAACCCTATGAGTCCTTGGAGTTATTCGGATTCGTATCTTGCTGAAAATATTGACGAAAGCCGTGAACACATGCTTGAAATCCAGTCTCTGCTGTATCTTTCGAGAGTTTACGGCAACAATGCTTTCAAAGGCAATTTTGCAAGTGTCGATTTCGATGCGCGGAACGTGGCTGTTTCCCCGGAAGCCTCTCTTTTTGCAGTTTCAGGCAAGAGGAAAGAGGTCAAGGTCTATTCGGCTGACGGAACTGAAAAGTTCGTTCTCAGCGGTCACAAGGACGAAGTCAGTGCTATAGCTTTTTCTTCAGACGGCAAGTTTATCGCGACCGGAAGCTGGGACAACAATCTTATTCTCTGGAACGCTTCGAACGGCGCAAAGATAAAGTCTCTGCCGACTCTGGCAGGCGAAATCTACGCTCTTTCGTTTTCGCCAGGAAACAAGTTCATCGCTTTCGGCGGTACGGAAAAAACGCTCTGGGTCGTAAAAACCGATGATTTAACACTCTCTTCCGCCGGCAGATTCGAACTGGAAAACACTGTCCGCAGCATAGACTGGTCTCCCGACGGAAAAAAGATACTTGTTTCGGACAGTTCGGGAAAAATCTACATCGTAAGGAGAGACGGCATAGAAAAAGTTTTCGATTTTCACCGCGAACCGACGATCTCTGTCCGTTTTCTGAATGACGGTGTTCACTTCGTATCGGCGAGCTACGATAAAAAATTTGCTCTCTGGAGCATGCTTTTTGAGAAACCGCTTAATATTTTCGAGCATTGGGATGCATTTTTCTCGCTCGATGTATCGAATGACGGAACGCTGGCGGCAGCTGCGACGCGGGACGGTTCGATAAAGCTGATAAACCTCGTCACAAAGCAGATCGACGACCTTAGGGACCATGTCGGATCAGTCTATTCGGTAGCTTTTCTGCCGATGGGAAATTCGCTCGTTTCAGTCGGGGAAGACCGTTTCATAAAGATGTGGCGAACCGATTTTACCAAGGAAATGCAGCGTCTGCGCGGACATACGACCTATATTCCGTCGCTTGCGTATTCCCGGGACGACAGGTTTCTGGCTTCTTCAAGCTGGGATTACACGATAAAACTTTGGAACATTACTTCCGAATCGGTAATATCTTCTTTCGGCATCGAAGGAACGGTTTCATACAGTCTGGCGTTTTCTCCCGACGGTCAGTTCCTTGCTTCCGGCGATTCCGACGGAGCGCTGCGTTTCTGGAATCCGCTCACAGGCAAGATGATTTTTTCATATCCGCTCCATACCGATCAGATCACGTCGATAAACTTTTTCAACAGAGGAAAAAACATAATTTCTTCGGGAAAAGACAAAAAAGTGAAAATTTTCGATCTTTCCGAAAGGCGCATCGTAAAAGTTCTGGAGCACGAAAATCCTGTGAATACCGTGGCTGTATCGGCCGACGGAACATTCGCGGCAAGTGCAGGCAGAAACGGTGAAATAAACTTCTGGAGCCTTCCGGAAGGCAAACTTCTCTTCGGAACAAAAGGCGGAAGCGGCAAATCGGTCCTTTCGCTTGCAATCTCGCCTGACAGCAAAACGGCTGTATCGGCTGACGAGGACGGAGTTATCAACAAGTGGGATATAAAATCTAAGAAAATAGTCGAAACCTTCAAGGAAAATTCGGACGCAGTCAGTGCCGTGGCATTTTCGGATGACGGAAAAATGCTGCTTTCGGCAGGAAGGAAAGTCGTTATTAGAAACACGTCCGATTCGCAGAAGATAATGCAGTTCGACCTTCAGTATACGGCTTACAGCGTAGCGTTCGAGCGCAGCGGTAATTACTTCGTCGTAAGTGACGGTGCGGTCATCAAGCGTTATCCCGTTATTTCCGAAATGTGGAAACTTGATCCTGCAAAACTTCTGGAAGAGACTCAGAACGAGGCTGGCAAAAAACTCGAAGGTTTCAAACTTATCCCGTTTTAAGGAGGAAAAATGTCAGAAATAAAAAAATTGGGAGAAATCCTCAAAAGGAAAAACATCAGAATAAGCGGTGCTGAATCGTGCACCGGCGGCATGGTTGCGGCTGAAATCACTTCTGTTGACGGTATTTCGGCGGTTTTCAGCGAAAGTTTCGTAACTTATTCAAACGATTCAAAACACCGTAATCTGGGGGTTTCTCTTGCAACTCTGGAAAAATTCGGGGCCGTCAGCGAAGAGTGCGCCAGAGAAATGGCTCAAGGTGCCGCGGCAAGAAGCGGAGCAGATATTGCGTTTTCTGTCACGGGAATAGCGGGACCTGCCGGCGGAACAAAGGAAAAACCTGTAGGAACAGTCTGCTTCGGTCTGTTTTTTAAAGGAAAAACCGTATCTAAAACGGCTCATTTTGACGGCGACCGCGAGAGTGTCAGAAGAGCTTCCGTCGATTTCGTGATAAGTATGATGCTCGCCGCTGTAGAATCTGTATAATATTGCCAAATCGTTTTTTTCAGGTAGGATAGCGTGACTTTTTTTATGGAGGTTGTTTAAAATGAAAAAAAATGTGTTGTTTTTTTTGGCAATATTCTTTTTGCTTGCTCTGGTTTCATGCAACAAGGCAAATCCGTCAGGGGAGGAGACAATTGCTCAGGAAACCACTCTTAAAGCGGTTATTGTAGGTATTCCCAACTCCGATTCTTCCGATTTGAAGGAAATCACGGACACTTTTTCGGTCGATCAGGAAAGAGTAGCGCTACGTGCCTACTGGAATCCCAGAACAGACGGCTATAACGCAGAATATCTCTGGATAAATCCTGAAGGAAAAGTTGCATATTCCAAAAAGATGGAAATGAAACCCGAATGGAAGCGTTCGCTTGTTTACTACAGAGGTCCGAAGCCGATGGCTGCCGGAAACTGGCGTCTTGATGTAAAAGTAAATGACAAACTTTACGGAAGAACGACTTTCACGGTTGTCAGAGAACGCTCCAAAGTGCCTCTTGTTGCACAGATCGAGGCTTTCAACAGCGAAAAGATAACTCTCGGAGAGGCTCAGCTTCTGGCTGATAAAATCCGCTGCTTCGCAAACAAGAAGTGTACTGCGGAAGAGGCTGTTTCGGCTGTTCCGGCAGATCTTGGAAACAAAAAGACCGGTCTTGCAGTCTCTGTTTTCAGAAATGCGGCTGTGACTGACATGGTGATCTCCTCTTCGGCTACTATTTCCGCTGCAATGAAAGAACTTACCGAAAAAATCAAACCCGATGACACAGTTCCGGCATCGGTCGAGCTTTCGGTTCTTCACTCGCAGATGGAACTCAAAAACCCGTCAGAGCATCTTCTCAATGCAAAAAAGAGAGCGGGAATGGGCTTCACACTTTCGAAGGACGGCAAAAGCGCTGCCATGCTTCCTGTTTACATCGTAAGAAACCAGATCGAAGACGGTGTCGGAGTAGTGCGCCAGCTTGCAGTTGATGCCGGACTTGCAGAACACGACTGGAAAAACGCGAAAATATCGGTTTTCATGACGCAGGATTTCGTTCTCAGCGAAAAAATGGAAAAAGCTAAAGAACTCGCCTTTACGAGAAGCCGCGTCTATGTCGAAAACGTCACGAGACAGGATCTTATCGATGCGGTCAACAACTCGTGGGGCTGGTATTTGAGAAACCAGATCACAGAAGGCGAGGAAGCCGGCAGATACATGTATACTTTCTTCCCGTCGAAAGATTTGGAGCCGGCTGAAGACTGGGGACTCAGAAACCTCAATGCAATATTCGTTCTTGCGGAGATTGCAAAAGATCAGAAAGATCCTGTTAAAATCGCAAGCGTCAAAAAGGCGATAGACACCTTCGCACGGTTTATAAAGGAAGGTCACGGCGGAAAATGGCTCGACTGGCCTTATCAGCGCAAAGTCCACAGCATTGCAGGAACCGCTTTCCTTATGGCGGCTATGGCAGAACTCGAAGTTCCGGGTTACGAAGATACGATGAAACAGATGGTTGACGCGATAATCTCGCTGCAGCAGCCTGACGGAAAACTTCTCACCGATTTCAACGGAAAACACAGAGATGTCGACCAGAATTACTACCCCGGCGAAACTCTTCTTATGCTTATGCGTTACTACAAAAAAACAGGATACAAACCGGCTCTTGATGCGGTTGAAAAGGCATTTCCTTTCTATCAGGCGTTCTGGAACAAAAAGGAAAACCAGCAGGGTCCGTTCGTTCCGTGGCAGGCACGCGCTTATCAGGAGGCTTACAGCGCGACTAAAAACAAAAAATATGCCGATTTCGTTTTCCAGCTTGAAGACTGGATGCTCAAAAAGTATAAACCGCTCGGAAGCGATGCCGAACCCGGCAGACAGGGAGCTCTCAGCACTCAGTTCGCAGGAACCGGCGTATATTCCGAAGGTCTTTCGGCAGCGACTAAACTTGCACGCGAAGTAGGCGACAAAAAGCGTTATGAAAAATACTCCAAAGCTCTCCGCGGAATGATGGGATACGTTCTGGGTCTTCAGTTCAAAGATGAAGACACCTACTGGGTAAAACGTCCCGACAAAGTCCGCGGCGCTCTCAGCATGAGGCCTGATAACGAAGAACTCCGCATAGATTCTACCTATCACGCAATTTCAGGCGTTCACTACACATCAAAACTTTTCACAGACGAAGAGTGGAAAGCTATCGAATGGAAATAGCTAAAACTCCCGAAATCATTTACGAAGACAACCATCTTCTTGTTGTCGTCAAGCCGCAGGGAATTCCTGTTCAGAAGGCTGAATCGTCGAATGACGATTTTCAGAGCATTCTCAAAAGTTATCTCAAACGGAAATACGACAAGCCGGGAAATGTTTTTTTAGGCATCGTCCACAGGCTCGATCAGCCGGTAGGCGGTGTCATGGTATTTGCAAAAACTTCAAAAGCCGCATCCAGACTAAGCGAAGAGATCCGTCAGAACCTTTGGAAAAAGTACTATTTGGCAGTCGTTGACGGCATTCCGAAAGAGAAAAAAGCTGTTTTGGAAGACTACCTCGTCAAAAACGAGGCAACGAACGAAGTTTCGGTTTCAAGAAAAGGTGATCCTAAGGCGAAATTCGCCCGCCTGTATTACGAAACTCTTGAATCAAAAAACGGCAGAAGCCTTTTGAAGATAACGCTTGAAACTGGCAGGGCGCATCAGATCAGAGTCCAGCTCTCTTCCAGAGGACTTCCGATAGTGAACGATCACAAATACAACAAAAATTCCAGAAATATCGCAGACATCGCCCTTTGGGCCTATTCAGTCGAGATCATTCATCCCGTCACGAAGGAAAAACTCGTTTTCACAAAAGAAATGCCGGAAAATATGAAAAAATTGATTTAAATGTAATTTTCCAACAATGCCCTGCACCCTTTTGTGACATCGTTCCATGTTGCATCGAAATCGCCTGTATACCACGGATCGGCGACGTCACGGTTAAGTCCCGCATAGTTGAGAAGGAGTTTGATTTTGTCTTCGTGGTCTCCTCCGCAGATTCTAGTCATGTTGCGGATGTTTGCGCTGTCCATGCCGATGAGAAGATCGAATTTTCTGTAGTCGCCTGCATTCATTTGTCTTGCCGTTTTTCCTGCGCAACCGATCCCGTGCTCTGCAAGTTTCCTTTTTGCGGGCGGATAGACGGGGTTTCCGATCTCTTCAGTGCTTGTCGCAGCCGATTCTATATGGAATTTGTTTGATAGCCCCGCGTCTGTTACGAGTTTTTTCATAACGAATTCAGCCATCGGACTTCGGCAGATGTTGCCGTGACAGACAAAAAGTATTTTGATCATAGTTCCTCTTTTACTCAGTTCCCAAGCCGATCACCAGGCATGCGTTCGCTCCGCCGAAAGCAAATGAATTTGAAAGGCAGATCTTTATTCTGCCGTGATTTAAGCTGTCGTTTTTATTTACAAAATTTAGTTTCGGCATTTCTTCGTCGAAAGCTCCGTCCCAGACCTGCGGCGGCAGTTGTGCTTCGTTTTTTCCGAGATTTTCGGCTATCGCCATGCAGCAGATAGCGAGTTCAAGCGCGCCGGCCGCTCCCAAAGTGTGGCCTGTTACCGGTTTTGTGGTCGAGCAGGGGACTTTGTAAGCGCCGAAAACGGCATCGACCGCCATTGCTTCCATCGAATCGTTGAATTTTGTCCCGGTGCCGTGAAGATTGATGTAATCGACTTCTTCCGGCTTTATATTTGCGCTTGAAAGTGCTTTTTCCATCGCTTTTTTGGCTCCAACGCCACTCGGATCAGGGGAAGTCATGTGGTGTGCGTCGCAAGATTCGCCATAACCGAGAAGGCAGATTTCCGGCACTGATTTGTCAAGCGGTTCTTTCGAAAGGAGGAAAAACGCCGCGCCGTCGCCTAAAGTTATTCCGCTTCTATTTTTGCTGAAAGGGTTTGTGATGCTGCCTGATATCGCTTCCAAAGAGGCAAAACCGTCCAAAGTTGTGTCTGATGCTATGTCGATCCCGCCGGCTACAGCCGCGTCGCACAATCCCGATCTTATGAGTTCAGCCGCTTTGATCAAAGCTCCTGCGCTTGAGGAGCACGCTGTCGAAAATGTTGAGACTGGGCCTTTGAGAGAGTATTTTTCGGCGATGAATGTCGAAACATAGTCCGCACCCTGCATCTCTATCGAATAATCTTCGGGGAATGCGCCGTTTTCAAAGTATTTCCGGTGTCCCGCAAGGGAAAACTCTGTGCCGTTGTCGCACGATCCGACGCAGACCGCGATCCTTTTTTCTCCGTATTTTGACTTTGCTTTTTCGATAATGCTGCCGATCTGGTCAAGTGCTGCCTCTTCGATCCTGATTATTTTCATATCGAATCTGCCGGATGAGGGGGTCAGCTTCGATCCATCGATTCTGGCCGCGAAAAAAGTGCTTCCGGAGAATGTTTCATAACGTTTTATCCCGCTCTGATCTCCGTTCAGCAGTGATCTCCAAAGTTCTTCCGCGTTTTTTCCCGCTGCCGAAAAAACTCCCGGACGTGACAAGTATATTTTCATTTTTTATCTCCCGAAGTGTAGAAAAGTGCGGCCAAGTATGCGGCGCAAAGCCCTGTAAATATTGAGAAACCTATCAAGTGAACCGGCTGGAAGGAACTGAGTGCGAGTGCGCCGAATGATACGATCGTTGTAAAAAATGAGAGGAAGATAGCGAAAGGTTCGAGCCTTTTTTCAACAGGGTCTTTGGTTTTTTCGTTTTCCTGAGTGTAGATTATGTAGTCGAGCCCGAGACCGAAGACTAAAATTATGCCTGTGACCGAGAAAAATTCGGGTCTTGTATTCGTCGCCGCGAAAACAGCTGATGTCGCAAGAATGACGATGAACGGGATCGAGATTATTTTGAGTGACTGCCGCGTGTTGTAGAAGAATCTGAGGACGATGAACATGAGGATATATGCGGCTAAGAAGAATTCAAGAACGATCGTCGTTACTTTGTCGAGGTCTGAATTTATGTCTTCGACTTTGTGGACGAAATAGATTCCTTCGCTTCCTTCGGTGAGGCTTCTGAAAACTTTCGTCTCAGCTATGAAATTCGGGATAACTATCGAATAATATTTGTCTTTCACTTTGCCGAGCCAGTAGGATGAAAGTGCTTCTTTTATCGAAGAAGGGAAGTCGTTCGAGGTGACTGAAAGCATTGTTTTTTCAGCATCTCTGAAACTGTTTTTGAAATTTTCCGCTGCGTTTCCTTCAAATTCAAGCGTTTCAAACTGCTTTTCAGTAAAAGGAAGGAGTTTTTCGACCGCGGCGCGTGAACGCAGCTGCTTTTCAACTGACGGGATGAATACGGATGTTGACATCACGCCGTCGCCGTTTTTATCAATGGTTTTAAGCCTTTCGCGCAGATTCTCTTCTTTTTTGAGGACCTCGTTTTCGTCACTGCCGCTTACGATGAACCAGCTGACCGGAGCATAAGATATGACGGAGTAGGCCTCTTTTTCGTTTTCAAGAAGCTCGCCCTCTTCTTTGTAGAGTTTTTTGAGGTCGTTTTCTATTCCGAAGTTATCTCTGAAAGCGAAAAGCAGGATGAGAGAAAGTGCGACCATCGCGCATATCGCCGCCTTTCCGTTGATCTTTTTGGCAAGTGCGAACCCTTTTTCAAAAAGCGTGACACCTCTGACGACTCTGTTTTTAGGAAGCGGAACATACGGGAATATCGCGGTAGTCGTGAGGAATGAGCTGACGAGCCCTGTGACTGAAAAAAGCGACATCTGCTTGAGAAGGTTGAACGGCGCAAAAATGAGTGCCAGAAAGCAGACTGATGATGAAATTATCGCCATCGTGAGTCCGGGAAGGAGTTTCGATCTGATCTCTCCACCCGATTTCAGATTGGTGTTTCCCGAAGCGTGGACGAAGTAGTGAAGGCTGTAGTCGATGGATGAGCCGATGAGCGAAGTTCCGAAAACGAGCGTGACCAAATGGACTTTCCCGAAGACTGCGAAAGTAAGCGCCGCCGCAGAAAAAAGCGAGAAGAATATCGAAATAAGAGAGAGGATTATCGGAGTTGCCGAGCGGAAGACAAGAGTCAGCATCAGAACGACGATCATCATTGAAATTATTGAGATTATTTTGATCTCTTCAGAAGCTGAATTCGAGCTTTTGTGGCTGTGGAAAGTGCCGCCGGAAACTACGCAGCGCGTCCCTGTTTCGGCCTTTATTTTTCCGCATATATCGTAAATTTCGGTTATTCCGTTGTCCATTGAAGCAAGAGCCGCCCCTTTTGGTGAAAGTTCCGTTTTTATCATGACATACCAGAGTCCGTTCTTTTCTGCCGCAAGAACGCCGTCCTTCGGCCTTAAAGCGGTGCCTGAATGTTCTAAAACTTCCAAATATTTCTGCAGGTTATGCTCGGCAAGCATGAAGGGGTCGCTGTCTATGTTGTCGAGCGGAAGCATCGTGAAGGGGCTGTATATTCTGGAGACCGCCTCCTGCGCAAAGTCTTCCGCGCCTCCGTTTTCTATTGCCTTTATCGTCTCGTCATCAAGCAGATCAAAGCGGTATTTGTAGAAAAAATCACCTATCTCTTTTATGTCAACGGTGTCGGTGTTGAGCATGACCGAAACGAAGCAGGGGCTTCCGTTCAGTTTTTCGTATATCCTTTCGGCTCCAGCCTTAGCCTTTTCGAAATCTTTGTCGGCGGCGAGAACGATAGCGACTTTGCTGAGTCTCTGCATCAGAGTTTCATTCGCTTTTTTCAGCGATTCTTCCTCGAAGGGCTTCGGCATCATGTTGAAGAGATCGGAATCCAGAGAGAATTTTCCGTTATCGTAAATATAGGAAATCACTAATAAAACAATGACTCCGATGTGGAAGATGAGCCAGGCGAGGAGGAATTTCCCGTTAGTCTTTTTTGAATTCATCCAATTCCTCTTGCGTAAGTTTTTCCGGGTGTTTCTGGTGCTCGAAAATGTAGCTTAAGCTGCCTCCGTCGGCAAGGTATATCTCGGCCATGAATATCGAGACCGAGCCTTTGACGAAAGTTCCCTTCATGCTCATCGAACTGATCGCATAAGAGATGGTCTTGTCTTTCGGAACGAGCAAAGCTTCCCATTTTTCAGCACTTACCGCCTTGAAATTCACCTTGAAATTCTTGTTTATCTCAGCCGCGTTTCCAGCAAAAAGTGAAGAAACTATGTCATTGACTTTGAGAAAAGTGTCGCTGCCCAGCATGCTTTTCGCCGTCTTTTTCCCCTTTGCGTCGGTCGTTATCATGTAGGCATCGATTATTGCGACTTTCGACGGGACCGGCTTCAGCGTTTTCCAGACGACACCGTCTCTCGTGAGGATGAAAGTTCCCGAAGATTTCAGGCTTTTTTTGAGCGCGCTCGTCTTTATCTGCGTAAATTCACCAGTCGTTTTCTTGTATGCCGCAAGGTGCCTGCATATCGTCTCGAAAGTGAGCTCTTCAGCCGGAAAAAGGGGGAAAATAGCGAAGATCGCAACCAAAAAAACCAGTATTTTTGAAAATTTTTTCATGTCGACCTCTGTGTTTATCCGTTTTCAACGATTCAGGACATAATTTCCCGAAAAAAACGTCGGAATATATAAAACCGCGCGTATTTTGCAAAATTTCCTGTTACAGCGGCAGAATGAGTAGGAGGCATCGGGTTTTTATGATTTAGTGTCGTATTCCCTGCTTTTTTCTTCAAGCAGATTAAAATCGCAGCAGAATTTCGCGATTTTGCCGGTTGATTTCTGATTATCGTATAAATTCGAGGCTTTTTGAACAACAGAATCGATAATTTTGATGCAGAAAGAGTATTCGATGTTTAACAAGACCTTGTATTTTTTCATGTCTTCAGAATCATCGGGAGAAAAATTCAAGTTTATTTCGGAGTAAAGTCCTGATTTTACAGGAATCATTTTTTTCAGATCTATGACTGAAATGATGTGTTTCAGCGAACCGTCGGGATTTTTCCGTATAGATGCCGTTAAGTGCTTTTTCAGACTTTTTGCAGTTTTCAAAAATTAGAAAACGGTCGATATCGACATTTTTCCATGATTTGTGTTTTTCCTTAGCGGAAGAAAGCGGAATCACATATTTCTATAGAAATGAATTTCAGATTATTTTTCAGAGAGAACAAAGTTTTCCTCAAAAAAAATAGGCTGCCCGAAAGCAGCCCTCGTTAATCTTCATCTCTTTGCGGAAATCCGCAGGTTAATGGAGACCTTCCGACCAAGAAGTATAGAGATGAAAATAAAAATGTCAAGATAAAATGAAAAATTTTTTCTAATTTAATTTTTATTTTTCTTAAATGCGTTTGCTTCAGTGGCTTTGTATTCTGCATCCGGTTCCGCTGCGGCGGCGAAACCGCTGTCAGGGGCGGGGTATTCAAAAGGTTTTTGCGGGTTTTTGCCGATTTTGGAGATGACTTTCGCCATCGTCTCTTCGAAAGAGGATGATTTCAGCCCGCATTCCCAGACAACGATGACGTTCCAGCCGGCTTCCTGAAGGATTTTGTAGTTTTTGCGGTCGCGCTCGCGGTTGCGGGAGATTTTGGATCGCCAGAACCCGACATTCGATTTCGGCATCACGAATTTGTCGCACCCAACGTGACCGTGCCAGAAACAGCCGTTCACGAAAATCACGGTTTTGTATTTCCTCATCACGATGTCGGGTTTTCCCGGAATATCCTTCACGTTCAGGCGGTAGCGGTAGCCGTGCTCCCACAGCCATCTGCGGACCTTGAGCTCGGGTTTCGTGTTTTTGCTGCGGATATGGGACATGTTTTTGTGGCGCTGTGTTGGTGTGAGGACGTCGGTTGTTAAAAATTAGCTTTAAGCCAATCTTCTAAAATTGCCAGGCTGTTGATTCCTGCTGAAAAAAGAATGTCTATTATATCCTTCCCGGAGATAATAACTATTTGTTGCTGATCTTCAATGATTTCCTTGTATGCTTGATCACTGATAAACGAGGTCGTTACAAAAATACCGAACTGACGATGTTTTATTCTTGATATCAGCCTGGACGTCTCCTTTACTCCAACAGAGTGGTTAAGATTATACCTTTTAGCTTCCAGTGCAAATTCCAACTCAATGCCACCTGACGATAATCCAACACGATACTTTCCAATTGCATCGCGCCCACCATCTCGTGTCTGTCTTGTTTGTTCGATACTGATGATATTAGAATCCATGATTTGCGCGATTTTACATGCAAATTTTTCAAAAAGGTAAGGGTTATCAAAAAAAGAAATTATACGGTCAAGCATTGAAAACTCAATGGTTCCTTGCACAGGTAACTGCTCATTTGCTTTTCGGTAGAGTATGGGGTTTTTTTCAGTTATCAGAGGGGTATATATCCCTTTGTCGACCCAAGCCTTCCATACCTTTGGAGCATATTCACTTTGATAACCAGACCCGTTTTTTAAATCTGTCAGCCATTCATGAGCAATTTCAGGAACGTCAAGTATTGTAAATGTTGCTTTATAATTCTGATAGCGTCCATCATTGTTTTGTGCCCAAACTGACACTAGAGCTTCTTGTGGGTTCATTCTTCTATCGCCAGGAACAGCGAGTCCACGGAATACCATGTCACGGCCACAATATTTCTCAAACACAAATACAGGAGCTATCTGTTTTCTTAAGCCAAGTGCAAGTTTAGAAAAAGATTCTTGGAGAAAAGCATTCCCTCTAAATTTTGTTTCTGTCAGAGGGTTTCCAGCTTTTCGATTGTCACCCCAGTATGTAAAACGCCCAAGTGTTCGATCGAGTTCATCTCGCCACTCGAGCTCTTCTCCAGTAGTATAAATGCAAACATATGCTGCCTCTGTTGTTTTTTTACCATCAAGCACCTTCATACATTTTCTGAATCCGCCAGAATTGCCTACATGAAGAAGCTTGGATAACACTTCGCTGTTTATGTTTTTGTCGCTTCCTCCTTCATATACTGTATCAACAAGAAGCTTGGCATTTTTTAATTCCTTGAATGGTATATGATTGACCGAATTCATATATATTCTCCTTTAAAATCATAAATGTTGCCCAAAATCGTGTTGATGCAAAATCCTAAATTTCTGTTTACATCTTTCTCCCAGAAGTGGATCGGTTTCCAACCCATTTCAGATAGTAGCAAATCATTTCTCTTGTCGCGAGTTATGTTTTCTTCGATTTTTTCAATCCAGTATCCCTGGTTAGATTTCAATCGTGTTTTCTTTTGATCCCAGTCTTTTCCATGCCAGAATTCCCCATCAACAAAGACTGCAATATGGTATTTTAAAATAGCTATATCTGGAGAACCGGGGAGTTTTTTATAGTTCTTACGATATCGAAGACCTTTCTTCCAGAGTTCCTTTGCCAACGTCACTTCTGCTTTGCCTGCCTTCAAATGGACATTTGCCATACGCTTTGATATCTCAGGCGTTGTTGAGAGTTTCTGATGCTTCATGAAAGGCCTTTTTGTTAGAAATCATATGCGTTTGATGTGATAAGATTCTGCTTCTACAAACCATCCTTCGGATTTCATAACAGTCATTGCTGGGTTTTGTATTATGTCTGGAATATATTCAGGGTCGCCGACTCGACCTAATTCGACTAAGTACAAGTAATAGTTTTCCCCTTTTAATTTAGCGATTTCGTACTCGTTTCTTGACCAGAAAAAACCTTCTTTAGAAACAGACTTGACTTCAATAAAACGATCTGGTTGTTGGGACTGAGAAGAGTTGAAAGAAACGATATCATATCCCAACGTAACATCAATCTCAGACACTCTTTTCACTAATAGGTTTTTAGGTGCACCTAATCTTTTTTTCTCGTAATCTAGCACAAACTGTTCTGACATCTCGCCAGCTTTTTCATTTTCCTCAATTTTATTTTTCAATTGTTCCAAAGAAATTTCTTTTTTCCTTTGTTTGCTGTATTCCACAATAGATTGTTTATATTCTTCAATGCCTATAAAATATTCTCTCTGATTAATTCTATCGAACACATGTATTTGTTCCATCAACATAGCCAATCCCATATACCTTAATGGAATATCGTTAGCATAGATATAGAATAAATTCTTTGTCTCATCATAATGCTTGTCACAGTTAATAATAACAGCGACTTCATCTGAGAATATATTCTTTATTCGTGCAAACAATTCAGCATAAAACGATTCATACGTTTTGCAGTCTATGAGTTTCGTATATTCTCCATTGTACTTCAGAATCATGCTGGTGTACGACAACAAAGACAACGTGTTGAGCAAAGCTTTTCCTCGGACACGCTCAGTAGCAATATCACGATCATTTTTGAGAACAGTTCCTATTTTCTGGTAGAATGAAAACATATCCGAAGGATCCAATAGGATGTCAAATATGTTTAGATCTGTACTCATAATAACCTCTTATTATTGCCTTGATATCGTCTTCATTGTCTTCTAGAAAATCCTGATTGTCAGCAATCAACGGAATATCCTGACTTTCTACTAGTTCAAGCATCCTATTTTCTTTCTTATTGACACGATCAAACACTACTTTGTCAATAGTATCTGCCGAATGGATATAGTAATAACGAGTCACATCACTATCAAGCAAACCTACACGATGAATCCTGTCCTTAGATTGCATATATGTTCCAGCATTGAAACTTTGCTCAAGGTACAGTGCGTTATGGCATGTAGTATGAAGCGATATTGATTCGCCTACGGCATGAGGGTTTGCAATAATGACATTGAATGAAGATGGGTTTTCTTTATTCGTAAACTCATTAATAATATTTTCACGACTCACATAATCAGTTTTGCCGTAAAGTATTTTATTATCAATGCCTATGCTAAAAAAATAAGCACTTAAATCATCACATGTACCGATAAACTCACACCAAATGACTAGCTTACCGCCTTCATCTAAGATGTCTTTAGTTATTTTACCTGCCGTTATAAATTTATAAGGAATTTCTGAATCCTTGTATGATTGGATAAGTCTCATTATTTCATCACTGACATTGAGACTGCTATCTAATGGCATTCTGGTAAGAGAGTCATTTGAATCATCATAATCATCATCTAATTTATGGCTTAAAAGAGCCGGATTTGTTGCAGCTTGCCTCAATCGAATAATCGAAGACAACCTGCTTGTGACAGACGAAGAATTATCTTCTAGTCTTCCTACTGTCATATTTGCAATAGCATCATAGATTTTAGCTTGCATAGGAGACATTTGCACAGTAAAAGGAGGGAGGAACTCCGGATTCGGCAATTTCAAGTCACTTTTCCTAATTCGTATATAGAATGGAGCTATCCTTGAAATCAATTCACCAACTCTAGCATCTCCTTCGTGCTTACTCATATAAGCAAGTTGGGGAACAGAGAACCCGATAATATTATGCGAAGGCCAGATAAATCTATATAGATTATATAAATCGACATAGCTATTAGGTGCTGGAGTACCTGTTAAAACCACTCTTGATCGAGCAGGAAGGGATAACTGAAGCGTGGCGTTGCTGCGAACTCCATCTTCCACATTTTTTATCCTATGAGCTTCATCAAGAACGACCATGGTTCTGTTATTCCTTAGGAAAAACAGAAGTTCGTCAAGATGACTACTGACGCTGTCATAACTGACTAATACTAAATCCAAATCGACATTTGAACGTATCAGTTCGTTGTTAATCCGCTTTTCAGGAGTACCACCCATGATTTCGAGTAATTTAGGAGTTTTGCCAAAACAAAAGAAATACTCTTTTTTCCATGCAAGAAATGATGCCAACGGCCCAACAACCAACAATTTATCAATTTCGTTTCTATTAACTAAATAAGCATAAGCAGCTAATACTGTTGATGTTTTGCCAGCACCAGGGACCGAAAAGTTACATGCATTATGTGAAAATGCAAGATGGTATGCAGATAAAATTTGAAAAGGTTTCAGAGTCCGAACAAAGCTATCTTGTTTAATGCAATTCAGAAAATCCGATAGCTCGCTGTTATCAACATCATTATTTCTAATAGCGTATGCTTTAGCAGAAAAGGATTGAAACCGTTTTTCTTCATTAACAGCATCTTCTAGTAATGAACCAGAATGCTGATCATTCTCGATTTGACATTTGAATCTATTTTTGAATAATTCAGCGGTTTTATGATACAAATCAAGCACGTCAACATTGGATATTGGTATGATAATATTATTGCCATCCACATATCCACCGTTTAAATTCTTTATGTAAACTTTTATCCCGCGAATGTCAGTTACATTAAAGTCTATAGGGGTAATGACAAATGACTCGCCATTTTCATGTGTACTGATTTTTATCTTCATATCGTTACTTAATCAATAATCTGTTTAATTTTCCCTATTATCTTCTGTATATCTTTTACCTTATTTAATAATTCCTCAAAATTGACACTGCTATCTAGACCGGCATCAATAAGAGTCAAAAGCTTCTCAAGTTTCTGATATGCTTTCTGCGCTGTTTTAAGGGGTGTTTCCTCCTCTTCTTTACTTAAAATATATGATTTTTCTTCACCAAATAATTTGTCCAGTTTTTTTTCAGTCTTATTCCTATAATCAGTACTTCGTACTTTTAAAATCCAATCTTCGGTCTCTTCAGGATAGTTTTTTCGATACTCATCAATAGTTGGAATTTCTTCAGAAACTTTATCAATGAGTTCCTGTACCTCGGCATTGAAGTTTTTCCATCTGCTCTTATTTAAAAATATTTTTTTGAAGTCTCTAAAATCATGAGTGCTTTTACCCATTCTGATGTAGTCGAAGTAGCGTAGTTTTAAATCAGCAATATCCATTGTGTCATAATCCCAATTAGCATTTTGAGTTCTTCCTCTTGCCAAACTTGTAATTGTAGCAAGCAAGTTTAGGAATGATTCCTCTGTTTCCGCCAATGCCGTATAGATTTCTGGTTCACCAATATAATCTAAGTACTCAGCCATCAAATCATATACATCTAACCATTTATCGACGATTTTTTTATCGCCATTTGTTAATGCGGCAAAATTCTTAGCTATTTCTTCTGGTGAAAAATCATAATCTCTTTGTTCTTTTGCAGCGATATACTTTTGAATAGGATCATAGTCAACTTTATCCTCTGCACCATATTGATAAAATGACTCGTACCTTACTATTTCTTTCTCCGTAAGCACCGTATCAATAATAGCCGCTTCAAAAAACTTTAGACCACTAATATTGACATTATTCGGATTGTATTTCTTCGGATTGCGATCGATTTCATTTAGTAATCTAAACCTACGATTCCCAGCAAGTATTAAACCATCAACCGTAACAACACCTGGTTGCAGCTGTCCCTCATTAATCAGTGAATGAATGGTATTTTCATTTTTGTCTTTTTTATATGACCAAAGGAAATCTTCAATTTTAGCGACATCCTCTGGTCTTTCATTGCTAAGCCTTCGGCCGAGTCGTTTCTGCCAAGTCTTTGCCTGTGACAAAAAACGAGTATTGTAAGGATTGTATGATAGAAACTGAAGCGGAATTCTATAAACAGGTAACGGTCCATGCCCTGGCACCTTAACAGAACTTATAGGGTGACTATCTCTTATAATTTCTTTTAAATGTTCCTTCCTTGCATCTGCTGAAAGAGGAAAATCGTTGTTGATAGTTGGCATGATTTAAACTCCTTATTTGTTGATAATATGTGAAAGAATAAAGTAACCTACTACGATTACAAGAGGTAATACTTGTGGTTCATCCTTTATAAATAATGATTGTTTCTTTGTTTCAGCATCGATTTTTTCATCTATAAAGTTTTTTATGTTTCCCAATAGTTCGTATGGTCCTAAATAAGAAATTTCATTTCTTTCTTTTGTCGTCATGCAGTAGGCTTTTTGAAATTCATCCGCTCCTTGTATTTTGGCACGGTTTTCGATGATAAAGTTCGAAATATCGTCTAGATATTGAGAGGGCAAATCGTTGGTATATATTTTGGGTGTATATATTTTAGCTTTATCTTTCCCTTGGCTATAGTGGATTTCACTATCCCATTTGAACTGTTTGTTTTCAAAATCAGAATGATAGTTCGTGAGTTCTACCCTATAAGAATCAACAATTAAATAGGGGATATGATATTTGAATTTAGCAACTGCACGCCTTGAACGTTCTTCTTTTATTGGAAAAACTTCACCATTTAAATTGTAAAAATCGATACTGTCGTCATGCTTGATCCTAGGATAAGAGAGTGGTATTTGCAATCCTTCCGCTTTAGCGATTGCTAGTGCTATAGCATAAGACATTTTAGGTGGTACAGCATTTCCGACAAGCGTATGCTTTGTTGCTTTTGATTTGCCGTAAAACCAATAATCTATCGGAAAACTCATCATAGAAGCGACTTCTCTTACCGTCGGAAGGCGATAGCCTCCGCTTTCACACGACAAAATCATTGATTCGCGAGAACTACATGACATCGTTGCCATGACAGTTCTTGCAGGTTTTGATGTGTTTTCTGGAAAAGACATTTTGCCCATATAACCTTTGTCTTGTTTCAGTCTTTTAGCTGTAACGTATTCAAAGTCCGCTAATTTATAGATATAATGTTGATCCGTTACATTTTGCGATTCTAATTTTAAATCTGGATAATTGATGTCTGTAATAAGACTATTGTCAGTTCTCAGAGGATCCCCAAGTGAATCAAGGACTTGTTGCAAAGTCACCAAGTTGTCATCGTTGTTTGTAGCAACTGGTATAGGAAATTCTCCGCAAAGAAATCTTTCTCTATTAGTAGGAGCACCAAAATATTTTGCATTATATTTGCCGGAAGCATCGCTATTAGTTTTTAAAACAAATTCACCTTCCATTCCAAAATCGGCAGCAGTATATTCATCCTTGATATAATCTTTTACCGCCGGGACATTTTCCAAAACCCAATAGCGCAAAACAGGATCCTTCTTGAATTTTTTTCGAGCAATGATTTTTAAATAAGCTTCTATCAATTTAATGCCGAGTGATTTGTCTGCATTTCCTGATTTGTTAGAATGAGAAAAAGACTGACATGGAGGTGATCCGACAATGATTTCACAGTCAGGGACAAGTGCTTCGAATTCATAGTCTGGAAGATTCGCAATCCTAACGACATCGTCTTTTATCACATTTACATAGGGCTTATTTCCTTTGTATGTGGTTACTGCCGGTTCCCATTTATCAACAGCAAAAACAATATCGAATCCTGCTTGTCGGAAGCCTTCTGAAAAACCGCCTCCCCCGCAGAAAAAGTCAGCAACTCTCATAAAATCTATTTCCCTCTTTCTTTTACGAACAAAAACTTCCCGATTCTATGGTTTTTACAATGGATTGCAACAATTAACTTGTTGTAAACATTTACAAAATAGCTGTAAGAATTGGTGATAGACTTTTGCGGGTGTATGTGAATTTAAAGAGAAAAATATTTATTTTAATTTTTTGGGGAAATTATTGTTTTTATCTGATTTGTCAGCCGTATTTGGAAATTACTACACAATTGTGGAGCAATTAGGGAAGTGTTGCAAAAAATGCAACAGTTGTGGGAATCCGGCTATTTCGATTCCTCGTCTTCGTCAATGACTGAAGGCTTGTTGTCATGCAGAAGGTGTTTGTTGTCAATAGAGTTCGATGGGGAGACGACCTTTTTGCCTGTCTTTTTCTCGAGTTCTGTTCTTGCGTTTTTGGCGATAGTTGCTCCGTCAACGGCATTCTGGACGTGGTCTTTGAAGTTCTGCGGATCTCTTGATTCAGATATTTCTTTTGTCGAAAGTTCGGCAAGCATATTCAGAACAAGTTCCTGATTTGTCATGTTGTCGCGAAGATTTTCTTTTTTCAAACCTTTGAATTCCTTGTATTCTTTGGCGGTTTTGCCGGCCCATGTCTTGTATATGATGTCGGTTAGTGTCGCGAACTGAAGACCGTCCTGCAATCCGCGTCTTTTCCATTCGTCAGTCAGATCTTTCCTAATCTCCATGCTTTTCAGACGCTGGTTTATCCAGCTTTCTGAGTAGCCGAGCTGCCTGTATGCAATCAGGGCACGGTTTATTGAAATTTCCGGATCTTTGATCTCGTCAAGCCGTTCTCTTGCGACCTGTGCCATCCACAGTTTGAAAGGCTCAGCTTTCGGTGACGGAACCGACTGGATCAAGCGGAAAAGCTGCTCCGTTGTCATGCAGTCGGTCTTGTACATCTTGCCGTCGGAAGACAACATTTTCAGTTGGTTACAATTTGTAACCAACTCGCTTCCTTCGCCGTTCAAACGATGTTTTAAAACTTTCCAATAGTTTCTCGGATTGGGACTGTCAGTCAAAACCGCGATGACATCGACTACCGAAAAATACCATTCCTCTGTTTCTTTGTCCCAAAGTGTTCGGACTTGTTTTTCTTCAAAAATCTTGATTTGAGTGTTTTTTACTTCTTCCATTGTGTAACCTCCAAATAAAAACATGTAATAATAGCTTGAAATTGTTGGAAGTAAAATTATTTTTCAAATATTTTTTATTTTTATTTTTGAAAATGTCGATATAATGATTGTGAAAAGTTTTTGGTCTTTGTGGATATAATGAAGCCAATGTTTGTGATAACTAAAAAACTTTTAGGGATAAAAAAGAGACTGCCACGGTCCCTGCACTGCCGAAACAGGAGAAAGGATACCGTGGCTCATGGCAGGAATATTACAGGATAATTTTTGTAAGTCAAGGGGAACTGAGCAGCAGGAATGAAGGATGTGAATAACAATTGTTGTGAATTTAAGAATTTTGTTCAAGACTGGATTGTAGATCTTGCCAAAGAAGCGGGATTGGATATCAGCGGATTCAGGCATAAAGTTACTCAGGAATTTAAGCAGCATATTCTGTCGAATCACGGTAACGCTGAAACCGAAGAAAATCGCGGGCAAGTCGCAGTGAGTGACGAAGATTTGGAAAATATCAATGAAATTTTGGAAAAGCCGACTTTTGCTGTTGCCGGAGTGAAGCGCAGAAACAAATATGGAGTAATGGAAGACCGGATCATTCTTGTAAAAAACACTGATAAGGGAACAATCCTTTTTGAAGAGGTCTTGTTCGGTAAAAGGAACCGAGCTCTGAATGCAAAATCGCTCATAATCAAAAAAGGAATAATCACTGAAGAGAGCCTCCGGAACATTTTGGTGAGCAATGCCAAGAATGATATAACGAACATGAAAATAAGGTATGCTGACGCGGTGGTTGCCAAATCCACGATTCACTCGGTGTGACACCGACGGCGGCGGCAGTCTCCGCCCACGCTCCAGCATTGTTTTTAGTCTAATACACTGAATATTTTTGTCAAGTGCGGATTTGATTTGCTGTGTAGAAAATACCTGTGGACGTAGGAAATGTTTCGGTATGCAGAGAGGGAGAGTTTGCGTTTAAAGATCTTCCAGAGCTTTCTTTTCCTTTTCTTCGGCTGCTTTGACTGCGTCGTTGAGCTTCTTCTGCGCTTCCTGCTTCATTTCGATCATTTTTTGAGCTTCAGTTGCGGGGGTCGGCGGCTGTTTTCCGCATGAGGAGAGAAGAAGCGAGAACAAAAGGGCGAAAACTGCGATAATTGATGATCTTTTCATTTTTTTCTCCTGTCAGGCATGGTCGTTGTTATTAGAAATTATCGCTCTGACTCTGTTCACGAATACTTCTGGGCAGACGAATTCGGACTCCATTTTCGAGATGTTGAAAGCCATCTGGGTGCTTTCGGCTCTTGTGGTCAACTCTCCTTTTTCATTGAAGATTTCGTATCTGATTTTGATTCTGTTCTCGTATTCGAGAAGGCTTGAGACGATTTTCGCGCACTCTCCGAAGTAGAGCGGTCTGACATATTTGATTTTTATGTCGGTGACCGGGAAGGCATAGCCCGATTTCACCATTTCTGTGTAGTTGTAGCCGATTTTATCTAGCAGTGCGCAGCGTCCGATCTCCATGTATTTCACGTAGTTGCCGTGCCAGACGACATTCATCGGGTCGAGGTCGAAAAAGGCGACTTTGAATTCAGTTGTTTCCGAGCAGTAGACGCTATCCATTGTTCTCCTCCTTTTCTGTCTGCCAGAAATCAAAGAAATTATACCACTGGTTTGGATATTTTATGCAGTATTTTTCAAGAGTTGCAACGTATTCGCCGCAGAGCTCGGGGATTTTCGCGCGGGCTTCTCTGCCGGTGCAGCTGCTGAGATCTGTCTTCGACTTTTCGACGAAAATGTTGTTTTTCGGGAATATCGCGGCGCTTTTAGTGCGGATGCCGAAAACGAAGTATACCGGAGCTTTGAGCAGAGTCGCGATGAGGAAGACTCCGTATGGAAAATCCGCCGTTTTTCCAAGAAAATCGTGCTTTATCGTGTGTTTTCCGCCGTGAGCCGAAGTCCGATCTCCTGTGATCACGACCAAACCGCCGTTTTCGACTTCATTCTGCAGCGCGAATATCGTTTCTGGGCCTATCGTGTCGGGGTCGATGACGTTCGTTACCACTTCGGGGTTTATCTCTTTCAAAGTGTTGTTGAACTGACTCGTCACCTTCATTGACATGATCGTGGTGACGCTTATCTTTTTGGAAACTCCCGTCTCGCAGAAACTCGAAAGGCTGCGCATGAGCTCGATGTTTCCGAGGTGAGAGCCGATGAGGAACGCCCCTTTGCCGCGCTCGAGCTGAGAAATGAGCTCCTGCAGGGAATCGTCGTGTCTTATCAGGTTTTCGTATTTTATTTTTCCGAGCCAACCCTCCATTTTTTCTACTACCGAAAGGGCGAAAGAGAGTATCGTGAGGTATGCGTTGAGCCGCTTGGGAGCTTTGTTGTCCGTATATTTCCGCATCTGTTCCTGAAAATCGAGAACGTGTTTTCTCGCACTTTTTGCGCAGATAAAAAAGAAGAAACTTACCGGAAAAACGATGAGGTGAACTAAAAACGCAGGGAGGAATTTTATCAGAAGAAGCGTGAATTTGAGCGGCTTATTCGTTTTCACCACTTCAACACTATTGCTCCAGTGCTCATGCTCGCTCATTTTTTTCTCGTCAAAGCGTTGAAAAGTATGATGGGAAGTCTTGGTATCATCCCTAAAAAAAGGCGCGTGTAAGTCTCTGAAATTCCTGCATTATCCCAAAACATGCGGAAGTTTGACACTCCGTCTTTCGGATACGATATCTTTACCGGTTCTGAAATTACCGGCACGTTCGCCCAGAAAAGGCGCACTAGAATTTCGATGTCAAATCCCATTCTTTTGTTGATGTAAAGCGTTCTCTGGAGGACTTTTACAACTTTTTCGACAGGATAGATGCGGAACCCGATCATTGCGTCTTTGATCGACTTCGACAGAGTGACGATGTGGATCCACATATTGGCGAATTCACGTCCTTTGACGCGGCTCTGCGGCGCATTTTCATCGTATTCGGGGCATCCGCAGATGACAGAATCGGGATTTTCGCGTGAAAGTTCGAGGAAACGCGGGATCTTCGAGGTGTCGTGCTGACCGTCAGAATCAAGCTGGAAAACGTGGGTGAAACCGAGCTCAGCCGCTTTCAGAATGCCCGAAGTGACTGCCGCTCCTTTGCCGCCGTTGCGCTCTCTCGTAACAAGGATCGCATTTTTCGCGTTTTCAACTGCGTTTTGGATAAGTAACTTATTTTCTTCATCATTTCCGTCATCGACTACGATTGCCGGAAAGGAGTAGCCTTCAAGTTCCTTCAAAACGTCGGCAAGCGCCGCGCCGTGCCTGAAAACGGGGATGACGAAAGCAAAATTCTCTTCCATTATTCTTTGTTTACTCCGAATGTTCCGGTCGAATAAACGAGCTTTTGTAGCGTAAAATCGGACATCGTGTAGGTGAGAGTCGATTTTTCTGCGTTGGATTTCATTTCAAGAAGCACTTCCGCGCCGGGTAGTATTGGCGAGGAGAACTTTATCCTTCTGATATCTGGAACTATCCTTTTCGTTCCGAAGTAAACTCCCGAAAGGCGCGTTATTACTTCAAACTGCGCGACTGCCGGAAGAAGTTTGAACTGCGGAAAGTGCCCGTCGAAGAAATCGGATTCTTCCGTTATATTGAGTTTTAAGATAACATGCTGGTTTTCTTTGAGAATTTCCTGCTCAACCACTATGCCGTGAAGATTTTTTTCCATTATTTCACCTCGAATAAAGCTGCGATCTCTTCTTTGTGTTTCTTTCCCTGAATGTCGGTCGGAAGTTTCTCCAAAAAGCGCCATTTTTTAGGTATTACCGTGTTTTCGAAATAGTGCATGAGAAAATCGTGGAAATATTTGTTCAGAACAAGTTTTTCTTTGCCTGCAAACTCTTTTTTTCCTTTTTCGTTGAGGACTATCGCAGCAGCCAGATACTGCCTGATCTCGTTTGAAAGGGCGATCACTTTGACGTCTTCGACTAATCCGCTTTCCAGAAGCCTGTTTTCAACTTCGGTAAGCGAGATGCGCTTTTCCTCGATCTTTACTATCGAATCGCTGCGCCCTTTGAGTAGAAATTTTCCGTTTCCGAGCATTTCTGCCAAATCAGCCGTCGCAAAACCTGCGGGGTCTTTGATGTAGGGCGAGATTATACGCAGGCAGCCGTCGTCACCGAGCCAGATCTTCGCGTTGTCGAAAGGAGTCCAGGTAAGCCCGTCTTTATCCTGCATCCTGTAAGCGATACCCGAAGTTTCGGTGCTGCCGTAGACTTCAAGCGGGTATATCCCGAAAACTTCGTTAGTTTTGACCGCAAGTTCAGGGCTTACTGCGCCGCCGCTCGTGAAAAGCCACGGATCGCGCATATCGAGTTTTTCAACGATCTCGACTGTCCTTTTAAGGAAAGCCGGAGTAGCAACGATTAAATATTTTTCATCAGTAAGTTCTTCAAATTCTTCAGGAAATTCTATTCTTTTGCGCCTGAAGGGAGCGCCGGTTGCAACCGGAAGCGAAAAGCCGAAAAGAAAGCCGAAAATGTGGTGCTGGCTCACGGTGGAAACGAATTTTCTTGCATGGATCTTGTCGAGCCACTTCGAGATTATGAAAGCGTTGTCTTCTTCAAATTCCTTCATTCTCTGCGGGACCGATTTCGGTTTTCCGGTAGAACCCGATGTGAAAAGGAAAATCCGCGTCGTTTCGCCGTTGATCTCTGGTGTTGTATCAATTTCGTCTGCTGTGGGATCAGACGATTTTTCAATTATTTCAGGGATATTGAGTGAATTTACGACTTCGGCATCGGTAAGAAGCTCCATTCCTGGGAGAAGCGCTTCCGAAAGGAATTTTTCGGAAATATTCTGAGTTAAGTGGACCGCTTTTCTGCACTGGAGAAGCGCTGTGAAAGTGACTCCGAAATACCAGAAATCGGCACAGTGAAGAATGTATGAATCAGTGTCGTGGCTCTCTAAAAATTTTCTCATTTTTGCCGTATCACGCAAAAAATCGCCCCACGTTTTGAAAACGCCGTCGGACCATTTTCCGTCGTAGCAGACTACCGCCTCTTTCGCTCTGGAAGCGGCTTTGAATTTTGTCAAAGGAAAAACTTTTACCATTTTTTTATCCACGAATTTTCTAACAATAAATTCGGCAGCAAACAAAACGCCCATTAAGATATACGATATTCCGCCGTTGTAAAGAGACCAGATTTTATCAGCGTTTTCAGGTGTTGTTCCGAAAATTCTGCCGGCGAAAACGGTAAGGGCTGCGGCAGAACCGTTTAAAATGAAGAATATGCACCAGACAACCGTCACTTTTCTGCAATAATTTTCAACTTTTTTTTCGTGAAACGAACCTTTTATCGACTTGTCCGCCAGAGTCGCGAAACGGAAAATAATGTTCGGGCCAAAAATTAGAGTTGAACCGAAAAATATCAGTAAAATCAAATTGATAGCAGGCGAATAGAGCTTAAGGAAAATCGTCTTGTTCGTAAAAAAGCAGAGCAGGCCTGCTGCAAGAAAGAGGAGGGAAGTCGCAAGAGGTTTCCAGTCTAAATTTTTTTTACTTTTTTTTGCCGAAAAACTCAGGAAAAGTGCCGCTGCAAGTGCCATCACGCAGAGCGAAAGGACTTTTACCGGCAGTTTCAGCATGACGAGCATGATGAAAACGATAACAGGATATAAAATTAAGACGATGTTCAGAAATATTTTGAGAGCTTTTTTCATAAAGGTCAGATTAGTTTTCCGCCTTGTCTGAAGGATCTTTTGTCTCAGGAGCTGCTGCGGGAGCTTCGTCGGAAAGATACGGAGCAAGTGCTTCAACGACGTCTCTGACTGTGCGGACAGTCCTTAAAATCGAAGGATCGATGTTGCCTTTTCCGGCAGGGATGTACTCTTTCATTTTTACGAAAAGGTCGATCGCGTCAATCGAATCGAGGTTGAGGTCTTCTCTCAAAAGAGCGTCCATTGTGACGGTTTCTTCTTCGAGTTCGAATTCAGAGACGAGGATTTTTTTAAGTTCTTTGAAGATTTCTTCCTGTATCATGAGTTACTCCTTGTTTTGTGTTTCTCTTGATGATGCAATATATTCCGCCAATGCGTTTACAGATGCGAAATGCTTCCTGTTTTCGGCATTGTCCGACGAAAATTTGATTCCGAATTTCTTTTTGAGCGCGACTCCTAGTTCGAGTGCGTCGATCGAATCAAGACCAAGTCCTTCGCCGAAAAGAGGTTCGGAATCGACGATGTCTTCGGGCTTGACGTCTTCAAGCTCCAAAGAGGAAATAATCACTTTTTTTATTTCTTGTTTAAGCTCTTCCATAAATCCCTCACTGTTTAAAACAACCACACGGAATAATCCGTTAGAAAAAGCGGGTTATATTAAGGAAAAAAGGCGTTTTTGCAAATTTATTTCTATTTGTTTTCTTCTTTTTCGCGGTTTCTGTATTCGATGACTTTCTGACCGACGAAATCCATGAGTTCCTTAACGCCGTTTCTCGTGATTCCGCTGATCTCGAAATAGGGTTTTCCCTTGGCGAATTCACGCAGTTCGTCTCTTTGTTTTTCCTCTTCTTCGCCATAAGAGTCTGTTTTGTTGAGGACGATTATCTGCTCTCTTTTTGCAAGTTCGGGGTCGAAAAGTTCAAGCTCCCGGTTTATTGTTTTTATGTCGTTGACCGGTGATTTGCGCACCGGATTTATTTCGACGAGATGGATTAGAAAGCGCGATCTTTCGACATGGCGGAGAAATCTGTGACCGAGCCCTGCTCCTTCGTGCGCTCCTTCGATAAGTCCGGGAATATCGGCAACGACAAACGGGATGAAGTCCTTTCCTTCGACCATGCCGAGGTTCGGAACGAGAGTCGTGAAGGGGTATTCCGCGATTTTCGGCCGCGCGTTGCTGATAACGCTGATGAGGGTCGATTTTCCGACTGAAGGAAAACCGATTATGCCGACATCGGCCATGAGTTTGAGCTCCAAGCGCACTTTTCTGCGCTCGCCAGGAAGACCTTCCTGAGCGTAGTGGGGCGCTTTGTTGACGCTCGTTTTGAATTTCGCGTTTCCTCTGCCGCCGATTCCGCCGTGCGCGACGACGACTTTCTGTCTGTGCTTCGTTATATCAGCTATAAGTTCCGATGTTTCGTGGTCGAAAACAAAAGTTCCGAGCGGGATCTTGACGATCATGCTTTCACCGCCGCGTCCGTACATGTTGGAACCCATTCCTTTCTGGCCGTTTTCGGCTTTGATCGTGCGCTGGTAGCGGATGTCGTAAAGGGTGATGACGTTTTCGTCACCTTCAAATATGACGTCTCCGCCTTTGCCGCCGTCACCGCCGTCGGGACCGCCGAGCGGAATGAAAGGCTCGCGCCTGAAACTTACGGCTCCGGCTCCTCCGTTGCCTGCGATAATATCGACTATTGCCTGATCAACGAATTTCATGACAACTCCCTGTTCGGAATAAAAAAAAACTCCCGTTGCCGGGAGTTTGAAAAATTTAACGAAACGAAATTTATGCTTCGGTGACTACGGAAACTCTTCTTCTTGCTCTGCCGTTTTTGTAGAATGTTTCGTACTGAACGACGCCTTCTTTAAGAGCGTAAATCGTGTAATCAGTTCCGAGACCTACGTTTTCGCCCGGAATCCATCTTGTTCCGACCTGACGGACGATGATGTTGCCCGGAATAACCGGCTCGCCGCCGAACTTTTTGATGCCGCGTCTCTGACCTGCACTGTCACGACCGTTTCTTGCACTTCCGCCGCTTTTCTTATGAGCCATAATAACCCTCCGAATTACTTAACAATTTCAAGAACTTTGAGCTGGGTGAAGCTCTGTCTGAAACCGTTTTTAACTTTGCTGGTTTTTCTTCTTCTTTTCTTGAAAACGATAACTTTTTTGCCTTTATAGTTTTTTACAACTTCAAGTTTTACAGTTACATCGCTAAGATAAGGTTTGCCGACCATAACATTTTCACCGTCTGCAAAAAGAAGAACATTTTTGTTCTCGACAAGTTCTCCTTCTTTCTTGTCCAGATTATAAACAGACACTTTTTCTCCGGGGACAGCTTTAAGCTGGTTGCCGCCGAAATCGATCATTGCGTACATCAAATCCTCCAATAAAAGAGCACACAAAAAAATAACGCGGGGATTTTACGCAAAGTTGGATTGGTGTCAAGATTTTTTTGTATTTTTGAGCATTAAAACGAAAACTGCATTTTCTTTGCCGACTGAATTGAAAGATAACCGGCTTTTTTTAGCGTGAAAATTTGAAAATTTAGTGGTTATAAATACAATAGCTGAGCTTTTTTTAATTTGGGGGAAATCAATGAAAAAAACTATTTTTACTGCGGTTATTTTGGTGCTGGTTTTTTCTTTTGTCGCATGCGGCGGAAAAAAGTCAAAACCGGAAGTTGATGAGGATCCGATCGAAACCGAAGATTCTGATGAAGGAGAATCGGTTATTCATGACGGTGATTCAAACGACGACGAAAATGATGATACACCGGATATCCCGGATAATGACGGCACGCCGACACTTCCTGACAATGACGGACCGGCAACAGATCCGTGTGATCCAAATCCGTGCACAGAGGCTAACAAAACTGTCTGCACCGTTACCGGAAACACTTACACGTGTTCCTGCGACAGACTGACGTGCGAAATCGACGGTGTCTGCTATGCCGACAGAGACAGAAATCCCGTAAATTCGTGCGAAGAGTGCAACCGCGACTATTCAAAGACAGCATGGTCGCTTGTTGCCGACGGGCATGACTGTGAAGCCAAACCCGGACTTATGGGCAGCGGTATCTGTCGAAACGGAGTATGCGGCGGTTTCGGATCATGCGACAACAGGGCTTACGGGCTCAAAGCCGGTGCTCCCTGCAATAAGGATGTCGAGTGCGAAACAGGTTACTGCTACACCTGGTACGACTGGTCGGGAAGCGGCAGTTTCAGCTATGCGAGAGCTTCGGTCTGCACCGGAACCTGCAAGGAGGACGAGGATTGCCCCAACAATATGACCTGTCAGTTTATGGAAAGCAGGGGTTATCAGTGTATGCCGCTTTTTGTTGCGGGTGTCGAAAGACCGAGTCCTAAAATGCATACTTACGGACCTTGCAACGTAAACGAAGACTGCGAAGGCGGACTCTGCCTTTCATACGGCGAAGGCGAGAGTTTCTGTTCCGAAGAGTGCTCGAAAAACTTGATCAGCGATTCCTGCGGTTCATGCGGAAAGTGCATGGAAGGCGGCTCTGACAAAGGTTTCAAGTACGACAAATACTGTGTTCCCAAGGGAAGCGGTGCTCTCGGCGACCACTGCCAGTCCGGAATGGACTGCTCAAGCGGCGGCTGCTACGACGGTTACTGCACAGTTTCATGCAGCGGTATTTTAGGAAGCACGAAGTGCTCAGGAAATTACGAGTGCATGGAAGATGTTTATGCCGAAGGAACCGAAACTTGTATCGACAAGACACGTTTCAACCTTCCTAACGGAACGTACTGCAACTATGACAACCAGTGTGCAAGCGGTGAATGTATCGAGTTTGAAGGCGACATGATCTGCGGCTCGCACTGTACCGACAGCGAAGTTACAGACCCGGAAAGTGGCGAGACCTCAACTGTTAAAACCTGCGCTGACGGCAGCCAGTGCCTTCCGGTCAAGAAAACAAGCGCTTACGGAAGTTACGCAGATTATATCTGTGCTCAGGACAAGATGCTGAAGCGTCTGGAATTCGGTGAAGACTGCTATTCAGACTGGCAGTGCGCAGACGGATACTCCTGTTTCCAAGGGTATTTCTGCAGTAAATCATGCACGAAAGACAGCGAATGTGAAATAGACAAGACCTGCTACATCTACGGTCAGAAGGATGCTGAAGAAGAGGGCGGCGATCCTCAGATTTTCGGTGTATGCATCTCGAAAGAGCAGCAGAGTTACAAAGTCGGTGAATACTGCCCGTATGCATGGTCGTGCGAAAACTGCTACACTGACTACACGATCCAGCAGTACTACTGCACGAAAAACTGCGAAAGTGATGCCGACTGCTTCGACATAGGCGGCTGTTACAACGGAATCTGCATGAAGGCTATTCCTTACAGAAGCTACATATATAATTCCTGCCGTTTTGACGATGACTGCGAAAAATACACGAACTGCGAACACGGAATGTGCACGAGTTCATGCTCGACAGATTCCGGCTGCGACGGTTACAAAGCCGTAACTCCGACCGGAACTCAGAAAACATGCAAACCGTGTACAACCGATACCGACTGCAAAAAGGTATTCTACGATTACGGAATGTGTCTCACCGATTACGACGGCAACAAATACTGCGTTGAAGACTGTACTGACAACTACACTCTCTGCCCTGAAGGGACGCGCTGCAACGGCAACTACTGCTATCCGATCTCAGGAACGTGCAAAGAGGGCAAGGCTTACTGCAACAGCGAGAGCAACTGCGCGATTCCGACTCTGCTTGACGACTGGATCTGTGCTGTCGATAAAGAGTGCCAGAGCGGAAAATGCGCCGACAACTACTGCCAGAGTTTAACTTGCTCGACTGATGAAGACTGCGGATGCGGATTCAAAGAGTGCAAAAGCGGAAGCTGCGTTCCCAAAAAATCTCTCGGAACAGTTGAAACCGAGTCCAACGACACGTTTGATGCGGCTCAGGAAGTTGCCAAAGGCTTTGTCTTTGCAGGTTTCGGACACAAAAATAACGTCGAGGATTTCGATTATTTCAAGTTTAAGGCAAAGGCCGGTCAGTATCTTAAAGTCAGGACTCATCCTTACTGCGGTGAGAATCGGACTGATACATACATAGTTCTTTTCGATTCCAACGGTACTCAGATCGCCGAAAACGAGGATATGGACTATGCATATTTCGCTCCGCAGCAGCATTATTATTCCGAAATAATGAACTATAAGGCGCCTTCCGACGGTTATTACTACGTTCTTGTCCGTCAGTCGCCGATGTATCGTCAGGCTCTCTACAATATGCCTTACATCCTTGAAGTCGATGCATTCGATCCAGATACTAACAACACCTGCGAAGGAGCTAAGAAACTTGAGCAGGGAACTTATCACGAAAGCGTCAAAAAGGCGGTCAATTCGGTTAATACTGAGAACTGTTCGGGTTACTACGGCTACGGTCCCGATCTTTTCTACAAAGTAAGCATTCCTGCCGGAAAGGTCATGACTCTGCGTGTAACTCCGGAATCGGGAGCATTCGACCCGACGATATCGGTTCTTTCAAGCTGCGGCGAGATCGACGATGTCTGCCTTACCGGAAACGCTTTCGGAAATTTCGGAGATCCTGAAGAAATAATCTACTACAACGATTCTGAATCCGATGCCGAGTATATAATCGTTATAGATACCACTATCAATCCGCTTGAATACGACTTCACGATCCAACTCGATATCAGCGACAATCCGCCTGTTCCGGAAAACGACAAGATCGCAGGTGCAACGCCGCTTGAAGGAAAGGGAAACATTCAGGGATTTACGATTTCGGCTGAGAACGACTACACTCCGGCTGCCGGAATCTGTGAAGGTGCGACGCTGGCAGGCAAGGATGTCGTCTATTCGATGAATATGGCTTCCGGTGATTATTTCCATGCCGAAATAACATCATCGTTTGCGGCGTCGATCTACGTTGTTAAAGAAGATGACCTCGACAATTGTGTTTACGGCGGCGGACTTATCAACTTTGAGACAAACGCAACAACTGCCGGAACATACTATCTCATCATCGATTCGACAGACGAAAGCGTTTACGGAACATTCTCGCTTTCCTACATCAAAGAGGCTACCGACAAAGATTCATGCAAGGGAATATGTTCATCATCATACAGAATGTGTCTGCCGGACAAAACGGATCTCTGTATGTGCAACTCAACGCTCGGTCTGCTTTACGCGACTAACTGCGATTCCTACTGCCGCTCTTCAGAAGTGGGAGGCTTAAGCGGATCGTGCGAAACGAGCTACACTGACAGCGGATCGATCGAAAGGAACGGCTGTGTCTGCACTTACGACTGCTCCAATACTGAAAAAGTTGAAGAACTCTGTTCAGAACGTGAACCTTCCAACTGCACCTGCGGTTCGTCCGACGCATGTTCCTGGAAAAACAACGGAACCTGCGATGAAATGTGCAACGATTTCTTCCCGCTTGATCATTTCGACGATTCAAACGACTGCCAGTAAACTCTGAAATCAAACGAAAATCATAAAAAAATTCATTTATTGACTTTCATCCTTTCAACATGATAATGCGCCGCTTTTTGACGTGATTCTGCGGAAAGGCGAGAGGTTCGGATGAGACGTGAAATAGACATGCTTAACGGCGGTTTCGCCAAAAAGATTCTTCAGTTTGCGATCCCTCTCGCTCTGACGGGCATTCTTCAGCAGTTTTTCAATGCGGCTGACGTCATGGTGGTCGGTCGTTTCGCAAGTAAGATCGCTATGGCTGCGGTAGGGTGCAACACTCCTGTTATCGGTATCGTCGTCAATCTTTTTGTCGGGATATCTACCGGCGCGACTGTCGTTATCGCCAGGTGCATAGGGAAGGGCGACCGCGACGGCGTGAAAAAGGCGGTCCACACTGCGGTTTTTTTAAGTCTTGTCTGCGGAAGCGTGATGGCGCTTCTGGCTCTTGCGGTCTCAAGCCGCATAATGTCGCTTCTTTCGGTGCCGGATGAAGTCCTCCCGATGGCGCTTTCTTATTTCCGGATCTACATTTCTGGGCTTCCGGCGATACTGCTTTACAACTTCGAGGCGGCGATTTTCCGTTCGCGCGGAGACACCAATACGCCGCTTCTCTGTCTTGTCGCGGCGGGAGTCGTGAACGTCCTGCTCAACCTCTTTTTCGTACTCGCTCTGAAAATGGGGGCTGAAGGGGTCGCGATAGCCACGGTCATTTCGAACATCCTGAGTTCCGGAGCGATGTTCGTTATTCTTCTTCGCTCCAAAAGCGATGTCGGGATCGAGTTTCACCTCATCAGAGCTGACCATGCCTCGCTTTTGGAAATCCTTCGCATCGGTGTTCCGGCAGGAGTCCAGAGCATGGTTTTCGCCCTTTCGAATATCATAATCCAGTCTGCGATAAACTCTCTCGGACCTGATGTCATGGCTGCATCGGCCGCAGCTTTCAATACCGAAATTTTCGTTTATTTCATTGTGAATGCTTTTTCTCAGGCCTGCACTGCATTCATCGGGCAGAATTACGGTGCCGGAAAGTTCGACCGGTGCAGAAAAGTCACTGTTCACGCATTCTGGATGGACTGTGTCTTCATGTTTGCGCTGGCTCTTCCGATAATAATTTTTTCACGTGAACTTCTCGCTCTTTTCAACGGCGATCCCGCTGTCATTGAATACGGCAGGACGAGGATCCTCTACATCACTTCTTTCCAAATACTCAACCTTACGGTCGATATTCTTTCAGGAAGTCTTCGCGGCTACGGCAATTCTCTTGCTCCCGCTCTGATTGCGCTTTTAGGCATCTGCGTGACGCGCGTCATCTGGGTTTTCACCGTCTTTCCTCTCCACAGCGACTATTCTACGCTTCTTGCATGCTATCCGATAAGCTGGAGCATCACAGCAACGATAATGCTCGGCTACTATTTCTGGTTTATGCGCTTTGCGCTAAATAAAAGGAGGGTTTGATGATAGAAGTCGTTGCCGCACTTATCCGGAATGACGGAAAATTCATGATCTGCCAGCGGTCCGAGCAAAAGTCGCGCCCTTTGATGTGGGAGTTCCCCGGCGGCAAAGTCGAAGCAGGGGAGACGAAAGAGGCGGCGCTTGCGAGAGAATGCCGCGAGGAGCTCGATATCGAGCTTGCAGTCGGTGAGATTTTTGCAGAATCGACATTCGTTTATCCCGATATTTCGGTGCATCTAACACTTTTGGAAGCCCGTATCGTCAGCGGAGAACCGAAACTTCTTGAACATCGCGACATCCGCTGGATAACGCCCGAAGAAGCGCATCTTTTTGAATTTTCTCCCGCAGATGTTCCGTTCGTCGAAAAACTGACTCTCTAGACAACCTATTTTGATATTATTTGATTTTTATCTATAATTAGCGGTTTTTTTTGGATGGAGAGTGAGATGAAAGCATTTTTCAAAATGATCAGACCGCATCAGTACATAAAGAATCTTCTGGTATTTTTCCCGCTTTTTTTCGCGAAAAGGATAACCGATGTAACACTTCTCCAAAGCGCTGCAATGGCCTTCATTTCTTTCTGCTTTGCGGCAAGCACTATCTATATTTTTAACGATATCCGCGATATAGAAAAAGACAAAGTTCACCCGAAAAAGAAGCTGCGCCCGATCGCAAGCGGTGCCGTTTCGATAAAGGCGGCGGTGATCACCGACATGATTTTTCTGGTTTTGGCTCTCGCAATTTCGTTTGTCACGAGCGTCAGAATGGGAATCATAATCCTTATCTATCTCGTAATAAACCTGTTTTATTCGCTCGGCATGAAAAATATAGCGATACTCGATATCTTCGCAGTTTCGACCGGATTTTTGCTTAGGCTTCTTTCCGGGACCGAATACGGCGCTGTTGCCGGAATTCTCCCTTCGCACTGGATAATAATCATGACTTTTCTCCTCAGTCTTTTTCTTGCTATTGCTAAAAGGCGTGACGACCTTGTTCTTGCAGAAAGCGGGCTTGACGTAAGAAAGTCGATTTCGGGATATTCCCTTGAATTCATCAACGGCGTCATGAGCATAATGTCGGCCGTAATTATTGTTTCGTACCTTCTTTACACGCTCGATCCTGCGGTTCAGGCGCATTACGGCTCGAAAAACGTCTATGCGACGACATTCTTCGTTCTGCTCGGCCTTCTCAGATACATGCAGATAACTTTCGTCGAGAAAAAAAGCGGAAGCCCGACAGACATCGTTTACAAAGACAGATTCCTGCAGATCACGCTGATCGCGTGGATTTTGTCTTTTCTTTTCTTTGTTTACTGATTGCCGAGATATCGAGATCTCGAGATCTCGTGATTACGATCCGGGATTCCGTGATATCGGGATTCCGTGAACCTGTTTATTTGAATTTCTTGAAAATCAGTGACGTGTTGATTCCGCCGAAAGCGAAGTTGTTCGACATGACGTATTCGCAGTCCATTTCCATGCCCTGGCCTTTGATATAGCCGAGCGGAGCGCACTGCGGATCGAGTTCGTCAAGGTTTACGTTCGGGTGATACCAGTTTTCGTTCATCATGTTTATCGTGATCCAGCTTTCTATCGCACCGCAAGCGCCGAGCAGATGTCCGACGTAGCTTTTTGTCGATGAAAGTGGAACCGGACGTTTGAAAACGTTGTGGACTGCCGTTGTTTCGGAGATGTCGCCGTAATAAGTTGCTGTGCCGTGAGCGTTGACGTAACCGATATCGTCTGAAGTGATGTTTGCGTTCGCGAGAGCTGCTTCCATGCAGAGCCCCTGCGTGTAGTAATTCGGGCTTGTGATGTGAAATCCGTCTGCATTCGTTGCAAAACCTGCGATTTCGCAGAATATCTTTGCACCGCGTTTTACTGCGTGTTCAAGGTCTTCCAAAATCAAAGTTCCGGCACCTTCGCCGATTACTAAGCCGTCTCTATCTTTATCAAAGCATCTCGGAGTTGCTTCGGGAGTTTTGTTTTTGAAGCTCGCCTGACCAAGAGTATCGAAAATAGCGGCATTCGGAGCCGAAAGTTCTTCCGCACCGCCGCAGATCATCATATCCTGTCTGCCGTCTGCTATCGCTTCGTATCCGTAACCTACTGCCTGGCTTCCGGAAGTGCAGGCCGTGTCTGTGATTATCATTCTGCCGCGGATCTGGTAAAAAACAGAAAGGTTGCAGGCATTTGTCTGCGGCATCGCCTTGATGTAGGTCTGCGAATCGAATTTCGAAGTGTCGCCTGTCGTCATCATTGTAGCCAGAGCGTTTACGGCGTCTAAACTTCCCATGCAGGTGCCGTAAGCAATGCCGGTACGACCGTTTTTGAGCTCTTCGATAACGTCTCCGTTTTCAGCCAGGAGCCCTGCGACTTTGAGCGCATCTTCGGTAGCGACAAGCGAAAGGAGTGCGACTCTTCCCATTCCGCGGATCTTTTTGCGCGGATAAGTAGGAAGTTCCTCTTTGTAAGGTGAAGCGAGGCGCGTATTCATCTTTGTGAAGCGCTCCCATTCGGGCATATATGAAATCCTGTTTTTGCATGCTTTTAAGTTGGTGAAAGCCTCTTCCCAGCTTCTACCGAGCGAAGAGAGCATTCCGCCGCCCGTTACTACGACACGGCGTTTGCCGTCATGTCTCAAAAAGTTCATTCCAATCCTCCGTTTACAGAGATTACCTGTTTGGTGATATATCCGGATTCTTCAGAGAGTAAAAATACTGCAAGTGATGCAATTTCTTCAGGTTTTCCGATTCTGTTCATCGGTATGCTTTCGATTATTTTGTCATACATTTCAGGGATGATCCCTTTTATCATGTCGGTTTCTATTAGTCCGGGAGCAATACAGTTTACAGTGATTTTCCTCGATGCAAGTTCAAGAGCCAGAGCCCTCGCAGCGCCGATTATTCCCGCTTTTGCTGCGCTGTAGTTCACCTGTCCGCGGTTTCCCTTGATGCCTGTTATCGAAGAGATCGCGATTATCCTGCCGCCGCGCTTGTTGCTTCTGCGTGCCATCGGCATGACGAGCGGCTGGATCACGTTGTAGAAACTGTCGAGATCGGTTCTGATGACGTCGTCCCACTCGTCTCCTTTCATTGCGGCGAAGACGTTGTCGCGGGTGATTCCGGCATTGCTGACTACTGCCCAGAGCGGACCTTTTTCTTCTGTTATTTTGTTGAGTATTTCGCGGCATTCTTCGCGGTTGGTTACGTCAAATTTTACGATTTCGCCGTTTCCGCCTGCCTCTTTGATGAGGTTAAGAGTTTCCTGAGCGCGTTCGGCTCCTCTGTTGTAGTGGCAGATTACAAAATATCCCGCTTTCGCCGCTTCAACTGCGATCGCCCTTCCGATGCCGCCGCTTGCGCCTGTTACGAGTATGGTTTTGTCGGAATTACTCAAGATAACGCCCCCTTATTTCCTTAAGTTGTTCAAGACTTTCTATTTCTATCGCCGAAATTTTCGCCGTGACTGTAGGTTCTTCGCCGCCGTCAGAAGTAAAAAGCTCGCCGATGTAGTTGTAAAGCGCCGATTCTGCATCGCAGTAGTCTTCAGTCATCCTCATTCTCACCGTTTCTCCGGCTTTGAACCACTCTCTTTTCGTTTTGAAGCCTGTGACTGAAAGAATCATTCCGGGAAGGATTTTTCTGCCGAAAAGTTTGTGGGCGATTCCTGTAAGAGTGCAGACAGTCTGAGCCATAAGCTCGAAACTCACCCAACTCGGGATGCCGTCAGCCTCTTTTTCATAAAAAATGCACTCTTTCGTGATGTCGTATTCGCCCGTTATTATGTGCTTTTCAATGTCGTAGCTGACTATGCGCGAGAGCAGAAGCATCTTTCCGCGGTGCGGCAGATACTCTTCTATTTCATTTTCACCAATAAATTTCGGTACTTCAACAGTCATCTTTTCTGCCTCCAAAAAAGCCCGTGACTATTACACAATTTTAAAGGGAGTGTCAAACAAAAAAAAGAGTGAAAAAAATTTGCTATTTTAAAATAAGTTGCTATAAAGCGTCCGTTTTTTGGGTCGGGATGTAGCTCAGCCTGGTAGAGTGCTGCGTTCGGGACGCAGAAGTCGCTGGTTCGAACCCAGTCATCCCGACCACTTTTGTTCTGAATATCGTGAAGAAACTAATAATCATACCGCTTTTAATTCCTTTTATCGTTCTGGCGGTATTCTTTCTGTCTTTTTCAACCTATTCCGAAGATGACGGCTGCGTGGTTCTCCTGAACTCGTTCAAAGAGGGTATAGTTTTTGAAGACATTGTCTTTCTTGAAGCCGATAATGCAGAAAAATGCAATAAAAACAATACATTGATTCTCTATACGCTTAAAGGAACCGATGCTTTGAAGTTCGTCGAGCCTCAAAAAGTGAAGAAGGATAAAATCTCGTTTTTTGTCTCTTCCATTGTTCCCGAAAGGCGGGGAGACGATCTTCCGATGGTTCACGGTGAACAGCGCGACGATGATAAAAAACCTGCGGATGCCGGACTTCCGTCCGACTTGCGCACTCATCTGCCGGACAAGGGGAGCGATTTTGTCGTTTACTATTTCTACAACGATCCTGAATCGTCCGAAGAAGAGCTTGCCGAAGCATTCACCGGCATTCAGGAAAATCCCGTAAACCTTATACTTACAGGCACTTACAAAGTTGCTCCGGCAAGTATGATCCGCCCGCAGCTTGAATTGTTCGATTCAGCGGATAAACCCGAGGCAGGCGTTCTGGTTTTTTCGGTCATCCGGCTCGAAAACGGGGAAAGAAAAGTAGTGGTGCGTTCCTTTAACCGCAGATTCATGTAAAATATGGCAGAATTACAGATTTTTACACAACTTTTCAACACATCGGAAAGTTTTCCACATTTGTGTTGTCAAACCCCCTTTTTTTGCCCGAAATACGCTAAGATATCAAAGGTTTCCTTGATTTGCACAAAAAAATGTGCAACAGTTTTGCTTAATGAAATTACCGTGTTGGCTACTCTCACTGAAGAAATTTTGTGGAAAAATCATATAACTGAATAAAAATCTCAATAATGTTGAAAAAATGTGGAAAAACTATCATATTTTGCTTGATTAGCCGCTAATTATTGTTAATTGGAGCTAAGTTTGAATAAAGTGGATAAAAATCTTAGTGCACCTCAGGAAAAAGCGGTAAAAACGACCGAAGGGGCAGTCCTTGTTTTTGCCGGAGCCGGTTCGGGAAAAACGCGTGTCATAACGCACAGAATCGCGTGGCTTATCAACGGAATAGGTGTCAGGCCTGAGAACATTCTCGCCGTCACTTTTACGAACAAGGCGGCCCGTGAGATGCGTGAAAGGCTTCATTCTCTTCTCGATGATGAAGAAAAGTCATCGGGTGTAACACTTTGCACTTTTCATGCGCTCGGTCTTTCGATTCTTCACAGAGAATATGAAAAAATAGGTTATCCGGCAGATTTCACGATATATTCGCCTTATGAACAGAGTGAGCTCATGAAGCGTGTCATGGCTGATGAAAAAGTTTCTTCCGAGCGCTTTTCGGCTCAAGCTTTAGTCTCGGCGATTTCAAAGATGAAAAATGACCCGGCGCTGCGTGAAAAAACGTCATTTCTCGTTTCAAACCTTACTAACGCAGTCGCAAACAGGCTTTTCGAACCTTACTGCAGGGCGATGAAAGTGCGTGCCGCGCTCGATTTCGACGATCTGATAACTCTGACGCTCGATCTGTTGAAAAAAGACGATGCTGTGCGGATGAAGTACGCCTCAAAATACAAATATATAATGGTCGACGAATATCAGGATACCAACCGCGCGCAGTTCGAGTTCGTCAAACTTCTTTCTTCGGTTCACAAAAACATCTGTGTCGTAGGCGACGACGACCAGAGCATCTACAGCTGGCGAGGTGCGAATGTCGAAAACATCCTCAATTTTGAGCGTGATTTCGAGAATGTAACGATAATCAAACTTGAAGAAAACTACCGCTCGATAAGCGAAATCGTCGATACGGCGGGAAAACTTATTGCCCACAATACGAAACGCAGCCCGAAAAAGTGCTTCGCGTCAAGGCAGGGAGAGGCCGGCGAGGGTATAAAGGTCGTCAAAAAGCAGAACGAAAAGGAAGAGGCTGAATTTACGGCGCAGGAGATCATGCGGTGGAAGTCTGAAGGAGTAAAGTACAACGATATCGCGGTTATCGTACGCGCGAATTTCCAGACCCGCTTTTTCGAAGTCGCCTTTTCGCATTTCGGCGTTCCGTTTGTCGTTGTCGGAGGCAGCCGCTTTTTTGAAAACAAGGAAATCAAGGATATTCTGGCTTATATCAGGATCCTTCTAAATCCGCACGATGAAATAAATCTTCGAAGGATAATCAACTATCCTGCCAGAGGAATCGGAAGCGGCACGATGGAAAAGTTTTTTTCCGTCTCTGCTTCGATGAAACTTACTCCCATGCAGCTTGTCGAGGATTTCGGAATCTACAAAACGCTTTTCAGCACGGAACAGGTCTCTTCTCTCGGCGGTTTTTCAGCTTTGATGCACGAACTTAAGCAAAAATTCGAATCGGCAGATCCGCTCCAGTTCACAGCTTTTCTCGTAAAGCAGACAGGAATTGAAAACGAGATAAGAAAAAGTGCCGAAAACGAAGATGTGGCAAGGATAAAACTCGATAATATTTCAGCTTTTTTCGATGCGGTTTCTACCGATCCGTCGCTTCCTGAGCACAAGACAGCGCGGTCGTTTTTCGCCCGTTTCGTGAACAATGTTTCCCTTCTGGGTAGCGGAGAAGAGGAGAGCCGTGAGGGAAAAGTGACGATAATTACTGCTCACAGCGCGAAAGGGCTTGAGTTCGACAGAGTTTTCATCCCGGGATTTTATCAGGGCGGCTTCCCGAACCACCTTGCGATAGAGGAATTCAACGTTGACGAAGAGCGCAGACTTGCCTACGTCGCATTCACGAGAGCCAAAAAACGGCTTGTTATAACGATTCCGGAAACCGTTTCATTCCGCGGAAATACCAGAAAAACCGAGCCTTCCGTTTTTATCAGAGAATCGGAGCTTAACGGTGAAAAATACGGCGGACCACCGCTGGATCAGAACAAAATGATCGAAGCAATGCTTGCAAAACTCAGAAAAGGATAAACTTTCTTAAATAAAAAAAGCGGGCGGATTGCTCCGCCCGCGCTTGAAGGCTTGTTGAAAAAATCTATCTAAATTGCGGTTTAGAAGTAGAGGTCTCTTTTGCCTTTTTCGATTTCACCGAGAAGTTCCTGAGTTTTTGCTCTTCTCTCAGGATTTTCGATGTCATCCATAAGTTTGACGAGAAGTTTTTCGCCTTTCGCCTTGGTCTCGGGAGAAGCGAAGTCTTCAAGATATTCTTTGAATGTGAGCATTCCGTTCGGAAGGCAGAATTCGTGAATGAGTCCCGGTTTTGCGAGATCCATGAAGTCAGCACCTACGCGGCCTCTGCGGTAGCAGCCCGTGCAGAATGAAGGAATGTAGCCGCCGTCGATGAGCGATGAGACGACTTCGTCAACAGATCTGTGGTCGCCGAGAGAGAACTGAGCGCCTGCTTCGTCTTCTTCGTATCCGCCCGGATTGGTCCTGCTTGCCGCGCTGACCTGGCTGACGCCGTAGTGGAGAAGGCGCGTTCTGATTTTGTCGTTTTCCCTTGTCGAAAGGATGATGCCGGTGTAGGGCAGGGAAAGTCTGATAACTGCGACCAGAAGCATGAATTCGTCATCGCTTACGGGATGCGGAATGTTGTATGAAAGCGGTGCGCCTTCTGCCGGCTCGATCCTCGGAACGCTGACCGTGTGCGGTCCGATCCCGAAAGTCTTGTCGAGGTGGTTTGCGTGCTCAAGAAGTGCAAGAGTCTCGAAACGGTAGTCGGTAAGTCCGAAAAGTGCGCCTATACCGACATCGTTGAGTCCCGCGCGGAGAGCTCTGTCCATAACGAGAAGTCTCCAGCCGTAGTCAGCCTTAAGTCCGCTCGGATGGAAAGTCGGATAGAGTTTTTCGTCATAAGTTTCCTGGAAGCAGATGTATGTTCCGATCTTTTCTTTTTTCAGAAGTCTGAAGTTGTCCTCGCTCTGAGGCGCGATCTCGACATTGATCCTGCGGACGGTGTTGCCGTTCCAGTTGGTCTCGTAAACTTTTCTGATCGAGTGAGCGTAGTATTCAACGTCCGTCGCTCTTGCTTCGCCGCCGATGACGAGAAGTCTTTTGTGCCCCATTTTGAGGAGCAGTCTCGTCTCGTCCTGGATCTGTTCGTCGGTGAGGATCGCACGTTTGAGTGCCGTGTTGTCCTTTCTGAACGAGCAGTAAACGCAGTTGTTGGTGCATACGTTGCCGAGATAGAGCGGCGCGAAGAGGACTATTCTTTTGCCGTAAATTATTTCTTTTGCTTTGCCGGCAGCCTCAAAAACCTTGTTGCGCTGTTTTTCGTCCTTGATGTTGAGCAGTATTGCAGCGTCCTTGAGGTCAAGCCCTTTGAGCTGCATTGCGCGGTTGAGCACTTCATCGACCTGGCTGTCTGTGACTTTCTGGTCGATAAGGCCGTAAAGTTTCTCTCTGTCGATAAAAATCTTTTCAGTGTTCAGTGACTTCATTTTCAACTCCATCTTCTTCTACATACTTGCTTAAAACCGATTTTACTTCAAAACCTTTGAGTTTCCCGATCTTTCCCGTAAGCGACGCTATGCGGTCAGTCGTTCCGTGAACGACGAGCGAGATCACGTGCGCCGTAGCAAGACCCAGATTGAGCCCCATTCTGCCGACAATGATGTCGCCGTGCTGCGAAAGGATCGTGTTTAACTTGGGAACATTTTCTTTTTCTGTAACGATGATCAGAACCGATCCGACTCTCTTCTCCATCAGACACCTCTTTTGGATAAGTTAATAAAAAAACTCTTCGATGCCGGTTACCAGCACCTCGGAACGGCGCGATAATACGGTTTAAAAAGGGCTTGTCAAATAAAAAATGTTTTTTTGAGTGTTAACCGAATTCTCCCTCTAAGCTAGAATCAAGTTGCAGGTGGCAAGTTGATCCGGTGGCGCGAAGCGGGGGGGCGTGTGTCGCCTTGATTACCACCCGTCATCTGAACAATTGTTTGTATTGTAGCCGTCACAGGTCGAATTACAGGTAGCAGTTCCGCTGACATAATTTGAATCCAGCTCCGTACAGTCTATCGGTGCTCCGTCGCAGACTTCATCGCCTTCGACTATGCCGTTTCCGCAAAGTGCCGGAACATCGTTGCTTGTTGAAATCCAGATAGTGTTTTCATCATAAAGATAGGTATATCCGTCGAAAGTATAGACATCCTGAAGTTCCCGGATATCACCCGAAAGCTCGGTGAAAGAGATACCTCCGTCTCCGTCGTCTTCAAATCTGTAGGTTTCATCATCGCATGAAAGGTAGAATCTGCCGCCAGAGCTCCCGACTTCTATTTCGAAGCATCCAAAGAACTCGTTCGCTTTCAAAGTCAGAGTTTCTGCATCACGGATCTCTACCGGAGAGAACAAAGCATCTTTGTAAAGTCCGATTTCACCGTTTTCTATCGCAAAATCGAGCACAGATCCGTTGTTTACCGAGGTGAGAACAGAAAGTGTCTCAAGGTCTCTGACTTTGATTCCGTTATCGTCACCGACATA
>JAFQZM010000017.1 GCA_017405875.1 bacterium | reverse complement strand
TTTATCCAAGAGTTGGTTTTCTTTCTCGTATCCATAATGAAAATCGTAAGCCTTGATTTTAGCAATCACATGATACAAATCATCAAAAAAAGGATCTGTAGAATTTAGGTGTTTATTAGGAAATGGTTTGGAGATATAAGTCTGGAATCTATCAATTAAGAAGTTTAATCTTTCCGTCTGGAAGTTAGGAGAACCATTTCTTTTATCTTGATCAAGATTTTCTAAAATATCTTCCAGTTTTTTATCGGGATCAAATTGCGCAGCTTTTATAAATGTAAGTATGGAAACTACAGCACAGATTATTGCCCAATCATAGCGGCCGGCATCAACCAAAATAATTACGCAAATTCCAATTATAACACCAAGGGATCCCCATACAGATTTCATATTTACGTCCTTGTAATTCTTACCAACCTCACAAAATCCACCCAAAAACCCCTTATTCTACTCATCAACTCCGGCATATAGTGCCTGAGATGAAATTTTTGTTCGTATTTTGAAGCAAAAACGACAAAAAAACCGAAAAATTATAGGGAAAAACCGTGATTGTGCAAGTTAAAGCCCCGCTCCGATGCAAATAACAGCGGATTTTGAAAAAATCACCGAAAAAAGTATGGTTTTTCTCAACTCAGGCGGTATATGCCTGACTTCGCGAGTATGATAACTCCGGTTATTTTGTTTCGGGAGGCGTGAGATGGCAAATCTTGAAAGAGTGGCGTTCATAAACCACATGATCAAAGTCAAGGGTTTCGTGACGAGGAAAGAGGTGGCGGATCATTTTGAAGTTCATATCGACACGGTTATGCGCGATATCGAATACATGAGGAATTTCCTTTCCGCACCGCTGAAATACAAAAAAGGCAAAGGCGGCTATGTTTACGTTACGCCTTTCGAGATGCTTTTCGATTCGTTTGATGATGCGGTTTTCTACTATATTTTCGTCAAGCGTTTTTCCGATTCGTTCAAACTCAACGGAATTCCTTATGTGCCGATAATTTCAGGAGAAATCTTGTCAAAAATATCGAGTTACATTCCGGAGGAATTCGATGTCCTGCTTGATAAGATAACCTATGATTCTTCCGATACGGATATTCTTGAACTCAAGGATTTCAGAAATATTCTCGAATCATTCATCATGAAAAGGTGCCTTCACATCACTTATCTTGACGCGAAAGGTGACGAGACAACGAGAACGATAGAACCGATAAGGCTCATAAATTATTTCGGTAAGTGGTATCTTCTCGCTTTCTGCCGCAAAAGAAACGAACTCAGGGTCTTCCTTGTTTCGCGCTTCGTGCAAAGTGAAGTGCTCAAGGAAAACTGCGAAAAGATATTCACAAAATCGGAGATCGACAGCTATGTCGAAAGCTGCTTCGGAATGTTCAAATCGACCAGTTCGGAACTCGCCGTGATCCGCGTTTACGAGCCGGCATATTACCATGTCGTAAAGCAGAAATGGCACAAAAACCAAGTGACGAAAGAACTTGTCATTGACGGAAGAAAGTGCCTTGAAATAACGCTGCCCGTCGGAGAACGCCACAATGAAATCATCGCCCGTGTCATGGCTCATTCACCCGACTGTGAGATCGTTTCACCACTTGAACTGCGCGAACAGTGGCTCGACAACATCAAAAAACTCCACGAAAGATTCTGTAAATAAATTTCATCTCAGGCGGTATGTGCCTGATATGACGGGTATAATCCTCCATGTTTTTGTTTTTTATTACTTGTTTGGAGGAGAGAATGAAAAAGCTTTTTGTGTTTGTCACCGTATTGTTAGCGGCATTAACCGTTTTTGCAGAGACTTCGGGAGATGTGCAGGATCAGCAGGCCTGCGAGTATGCGAGAAGGGCCGGAACTACTGAAGTCTGGCAAAAGTATCTCGAAAAATTTCCGAATGGAATCTGCAGTTTTGAAGCTGAAAACGAAATCGCGAATTTGAGAAACAGAGCAACAAAACAAAAATTCAAGGAAACAGAGAGCGATAGTGTTGTTGAGGAAAATAATGATCAAGTCCGATACTACAGACCATACAAGGGCTTCGGAATCACACTGCTTATTTTGGGAGGAATAGCTTTGACAGAAGTAATGCCGATAACAGCATATTTTGCTGCAGCATACTCTGATCCTGACGACTATGATTATGATGAAAGTAAATACAAGGATTTAAAAAATGCATCTATTGCAATGGGTGTAATCGGCGGCGCATTCGTCCTAGGAGGAATAATTTTTACAGCAACCAAAAGACCTGTTCCGAATCAAAATCAGAAAATCGAATTAAGCAATCTCTCTGTTGCACCGACCAAAAGCGGAATGTTCACATCGGTCGGATTCAGATTCTAAACAAAGGATGATGCAAGTTAAACCACCGCTCCGACGCAATAATCAGCGAGATTTTTTTGAATTGGGCAGACGGTGTTTGCCCAATTAGATTTTAGTCTTATTTTCCGACAATTTTTCCAAAACTTTTTCAAGTTTTTTAAAATCGTTGCACCGCTTTTTCAGCATTGCACTGCAATTCGGTCTTTGCACCAAGTGATATAATTTATTGGCTTTTTTAACTATTGAATCTTGATTTTTGCGGCACCATTCAATTTCTTTTATGCACAATTTTTTATAGTGAGCCTGTGCTGCCGTGTCTTTTTCTGACGGTTTCAAATCTATTTTAGAAACAAACCTGTCATCTACTGGAATCATATTGTTAAAATTCAGGACGCTTATCAGCCTGTCACCGTCAAAAATACGGGTAAAATCAACATCGTTGTTCTGTGTTTTGTGTTTCTCTTTTGCCGAATCCAACGGTACGCAATATTTGTGTTCATCGCAAACAACTATAATCCCGACAAACGGACGGTTGTTCTTGTGAATCTGCGGCGAAACCGACTGAACACGATCATCGGCATTGTGCAGATAGCGGACATATTTCATGTCCAAAAAGTAGAGATTTAATCTTTCCTGCTTCATTTTCACCTACAAAAAAAGCCGTATCAGTAAAAACCAATACGGCTTAAAATTTCCACTTCCGGTAGGACTCACCGCTTTTAAAGATCCCACTCACAGTAGGGTTCACTGCTTTTAAAGACTCCACTTAACGGTAGGACTCACCGATGAAGGCAATATAATCATCCGCGAAGAAATGTCAAATTATTTTTTAGATTTTTTTCAATTCTATTTTAATTTTCAGGAATCAAGCCTTTGTTTTAACTTACGGCGATATGTCAAAAAATCAGCGTTTTTCTATAGACTTGAAAGACTTATTCTGACACCGTGTCAGGTTTATCAACACCGATCAGCAGCGGTGACTTCCGCAACTGTGTTCGCCGCAGTTTCCTTCGTGATGGTCATGGTGCTCGTGGTGAGTGCAGTGAGAATTGGGATCGTATTCAAGTTTTCCGGCCGCAAGAGCTTTAGCAGCCTCGTCGGCTGATCCTTTTACACCGGGATAGAGAGCGATCCCTGCTTCGTCCAAAGCCATTCTCGCGCCGCCGCCTATTCCTCCGCAGATCAGAGCATCGACCTGAGCCGCTTTCAAAAAACCGGCAAGTGCGCCGTGACCGCTTCCGTTGGTAGAAACGATCTGCTCCCTGACGACCGCACCGTTCTCGACATCGTAGAATTTGAAGTTTTCAGTGTGTCCGAAATGCTGAAAAACCTCGCCGTTTTCATAAGTTACCGCAATTCTTTTGTGTTCCATCTTCTTCTCCATAATGTTGTCAGGCAGTTTCACGGGAGCAAATTCACAACATCCGCCGACGATCAGAAGGTGTTTTCCGCGGACAAGGGCATCGGCAACTTTGCGCCGCGCACTTTCATAAATCGCAGTGACCGTAGTCCTGGCGACATTCATCTTCAAAGCGCACGCTTCCTGCGTAAGCCCTTCATCATCCAGAAGACGCATCGCCTCGAATTCATCCACAGTCATGAAAACACTTTCCGCCGTTTCGACATCATCCGGAGAAAAGCTCCTGAAAAGCGGTAATTTCTCAATTCTGCGGCATCTTGCGGGTCTTGACATCGTGAACCTCCCGCGAAAAAGTAGTTAGTTTTTGACATATGTCAATAAAATATTTTTTTGCCGTGTTCAGACACTGATCCTGTTCCGGCATAAAAATTTTAGTTAAAAAAAAATCATCTGCTCCCAAACAATTTTTCTTAAATAATTTCCGCGAATTGAGAAAAAAATATCAAAAAAAACAGCGATGTTCTATTGACATTACATCAAAAGCGTTTATATTTGCACAGTTGTAATTGACAAAGAACAACGATTCTTTGCCGAAGTTTTTTTAATTTTTGAATGGAGAAAATTATGAAAGTTGCAGTTATTTGCTCGAACGGAAAAGTCGGAAAACTTGTTGTCGCGGAAGCACTTGCGGCAGGTATGGATGTTACGGGATTCGCCCGCGAGGAGAACAAAAGCGCGGCAAAAAATTTTGTTCAGAAGGACATTTTCGCGCTCACAAAAAATGATCTCGCCGGTTTCGATGCTGTCGTTGACGCTTTCGGCGCATGGGTAGAAGCCGAGCTTCCGAACCACGGAAAATCGCTTTCTCACCTTTGCGATCTGCTTTCCGGAACCGAAACACGCCTTGTCGTTGTAGGCGGCGCAGGAAGCCTTTATGTAAACAAGGAACACACCATGACCGTTTCCGAAACTCCGGATTTTCCAGACATCTTCAAACCGCTTGCATGTGCAATGGCGGCTGCTCTGGCAGATTTGAGAAAGAGAAACGATGTCAAATGGACATACATCAGCCCTGCCGGAGATTTCCAGGCTGACGCACCTAAAACCGGAAAATGGATCTGGGGCGGAGAGGAACTCACTCTTAACTCGAAAGGCGAAAGCATCATCAGCTATGCCGACTACGCTGCTGCACTTATTGAAGAAATCACAAAAGGAAATAATATACAGAAGAGAATTTCTCTTGTAAGGGAATAGTTTTTTGGAGGGCGGCATGACACAAAGAGAACGAAGAGAATTTCTGATAAAATATCTTCTTAAAGAAAATCCGCAGTATGAAGAGATTGAAATTCCGCAGACTGATGATGAGCAGAAAGATCTTTTACGCTCTTTAGTGAATGTCAGGCCGCCGCTTCCCGCAAGCAATGAATTTTTGAAAATACAAGATGAATATCTTCAGGAAGAAAACCGCTCGCACGGAATCACGGATATTGCGGATCTGCACTCTGCCGACAACGAACTTTATTTGTGGCGCGGCGATATAACGACTCTCAAAGTGGACGCCATCGTGAATGCGGCTAACAGCGGAATGACCGGTTGCTGGCAGCCGTGCCATTTGTGCATCGATAACTGCATACATACATTTGCAGGGATCCAGCTTCGTGCTGTGTGTGCGGATATCATGCAAAAACAGGGACACGAAGAGCCTGCAGGTCAGGCAAAAATCACGCCTGCATTCAATCTCCCGAGCAAATACGTGATCCATACCGTGGGCCCTATCGTCAGAGGAAAACTTACCGCAACTGACCGCGATCTGCTCGCTTCTTGCTACAAAAGCTGCCTTGATATTGCGAAAGCAAACGGCTGTGTTTCTATCGCATTCTGCTGTATCTCAACCGGCGTATTCCGCTTTCCTGCCGATAGAGCGGCGGAAATTGCCGTTGACACCGTGCGCAAATGGAAAGAACAGAGCGGAGACGGAATGAAAATCGTATTCAACGTCTTTTCTGAAAAAGATGAGGTAATTTACAGGAGAATTCTCTATGGAAGAGATTGAAAAACTGAAATCGGTACTTGCAGAAAACGACACTATCATCATCGGAGCAGGTGCCGGACTTTCGACTTCGGCAGGATTGACCTATTCAGGGGAAAGACTTGAAAAATACTTCCCCGATTTTGTTAAGAAATACGGCTTTACCGATATGTATTCAGGCGGTTTTTACCCGTTTCCGAGTTATGAGGAGTTCTGGGCATACTGGAGCCGCTACATTATGATAAACCGCTACATGGATGCCCCGAAACCTGTGTACGAAAATCTGCTTTCTCTTGTGAAAGATAAGGATTATTTTGTCATAACTACGAATGTCGACCATTGTTTTCAGAAAGCTGGATTCGACAAATCGCGCCTTTATTACATGCAGGGAGATTATGGTTTGTTCCAGTGCAGCGAGCCGTGTCATCAGGAGACTTACGACAACGAAGCGGAAATCAGGCTTATGTTCGAAGAGCAGCGCGATATGAAAATCCCGTCCAAACTTGTTCCTCACTGCCCTAAATGCGGAAAGCCGATGAGCATGAATCTTCGTTCCGACAACACTTTCGTGCAGGATGAAGGCTGGTACGCGGCGTCAGAAAGATACAAAAATTTTCTTGTTTCAAGAAATGCCACGAAAGACGGGAAAGTCCTCTTCCTCGAACTCGGAGTCGGCGGAAACACTCCTATGATCATCAAATATCCGTTCTGGCGCATGACCACGCTCAACAAAAACGCTTTCTATGTCTGCGTAAACTTCGGGGAAGCGGTCGTTCCGCCGGAAATTTCAAACAGATCAATATGTATCAACGGTGACATCGGTGAAGTTTTTTATATACAAAAACGTATTTCTCTGGTAAAAGCATAGAGTTTGGCGGAATACTTCAATGCTCTGCCTTTTGCTAATTCGCTTAAAAAGGGGAACAATGAAAATCTCAGTCCGTTTCACTGCGGCGGTACACACACTTCTGTGCATCATGTATTTTGAGAAAGATTATCGCGTAACATCCGATTTCATTGCCGGAAGCACCGGAGTCAATGCAGTCATAATCAGAAAAATCCTGCTTCAGCTCCAACACGCAGGGCTGATCGAGACAACAGCCGGTGTCGGCGGATCACATCTGGCGAAAAACCCCAACAAAATCAGCCTGCTTGACGTTTATCACGCAATAAATGATACCGAGTGCGGACAGGAAGTTTTTAACTTTCATCCCTCCCCCAATCCAGAATGCCCGATAGGAAAAAACATCCACACAGTCCTTGACCCCGTTCTGCACAACGCCCAGAATGCGCTTGAAACAGAACTTTCCAAAACAACCATTGCAGATCTGGTTGAACAGGTTAAGTGATTTATACTGACATCGTGTCAATTATTTATTTTGACATCGTGTCAGTTTTATATAAATTATGCCGTTCCGGCAGACGCCGGATGTGACAAAACCTTGTATGGAGGATCGAATGAAAAAAGTTATTGTGATGTTAGTCGTTGCACTGCTTGCGGCTGTTCTCTTCGCTCAGGGAAAGTCCGAAACGAAAAAACAGCCGGAAAATGCTCAGAAAACTGCTGTTCAACAAAATGAAGGAGGAAAAAAGATGCCGAAGAAATTAGTCGCCTATTTCAGTGCGAGCGGAACGACCGCAAGAGTCGCGAAAGAGCTTGCCGAAGCCGCAAAAGCCGACCTTTATGAAATCAGACCTGAGACAAAATACACGAGCAACGATCTCGACTGGAGAGACAAATCTTCCCGCTCCAGCGTTGAGATGGCTGACAAGAAAAGCCGTCCGAAACTTGCCGACAAAAACGCAAAGATCGCCGATTACGACGTGATCTTCATCGGTTTCCCGATCTGGTGGTATGTGGCTCCGCACATCATCAACACTTTCCTTGAAAACTACGATTTCAGCGGAAAGAAAGTAGTCGTTTTTGCGACGAGCGGAGGCAGCGGCTTCGGAAACACCGTGAAGGAACTTCAGCCGAGCGCACCGAAAGCAACTATCATCGAAGGAAAAATGATGAACGGCAGACAGGACAAAGCCGAACTCGCAAAATGGGCTGAACAATTCTGAACAACTGCAGAAACTTGTCATCTCTGCCGAAAAACCTAAAATGCCGCGTTTTTTCGGGTGTTTGAAGAGAAAAACGGCATGCAGGACATCATCAAGCAAACTGCGAGTCAGACCTTTACAATCATTACAGCGGGACTTCGGAACTCAGCACGGATCTGAGGGAATATATCGAACTCAAGCAGCGCAGAATCAGTCTGCATCAGGATATGCGGATAATAATCGTCACGAAACAGCCTGTTGATGAAGAGCGCATGAAACAAGCTTTCAACGACTGGTATGACGAGGAATTTCTGCTGCTGAAACGCGAAGCCAGAATCAATATCATGCGGCAGTTGTGGATGTTTATCATCGGCGCCATGTTCATCGCCGTCAGCATCACCATCGAAAAGTTCGTTGACAAAGTCGCCTTCACGATTCTATCGACTATCGGCGCTTTCGCAATGTGGGAAATGGCGGGCGTCTGGATCATCCAGAATCCTAGACTCAGACAGAGAAGAAGGATGCTGCGCCAGCTTCGCGACAGGTGCACGATAGAGTTTCACTGCAAGCCGTAACTGAATCAAATTCATTTGACAGCCTGTTTTTTAGCCTCTACTTGAGGACATTGGATGCTCCTAATCGAGAAGTCATTTAAAAGTCTACTTTCCGAGTCTCAATTTGATCTCTTTCCTAACCTTCTCCAAGTCACTGCTCGTAAGAATCGGGATAAGTACATTTATTTCATCTATCGGTTTATCCCACCACGCAAAGCGTTCAAGCAGATCGATCATTTCGTCGTCAAAGCGTTTGCGGATAAGGCGTGCAGGGTTTCCGGCAACAATCGTGTAAGGCTGGACTTCGCCTGCGACTGTGCTGTTCGCCCCGATGATCGCTCCGTCACCGATATGAACTCCCGGCATGATCGTTGCATTCTGACCGATCCAAACATCGTTTCCGATAACTGTGTCGCCCTTGAGCGGCAGATCGGAAAGAGCGGGAGCCTTCATATTCCAGCCCTGCAGCGTGTAAAACGGAAAAGTAGTTATTGCATTCATCTGGTGGTTCGCGCCGTTCATCACAAACTCGACCCCTGCGGCAATCTGGCAGAACTTACCGATTATCAGCCTGTCGCCGTTCCATTCGTAAAGGTGTGTCACATGACTTTCAAAATCGGAATCTGCAATATAGGTGAAATCACCAACGATGATCGCGGGATTTTTTAGTGTCGGCTTCACATAAATCTCTTTTTCGTAGCCGTCAATCGGATGAACGACATTCGGATCGGGTTTTGTTTCGCAGTTCATATTTTGCTCCTTTTTCACACCACATGAAACCGAAAAAGCATGTGCAAAAATCCACTAAAATCAACAAATTTGGCAAATTGGCGCATTTTTGCTTGGCAATTTGGCGCATTTTTGCTTGGCAATTTGGCGGATTCTGACACCGCGGAAGTTTACGGTTTCCTGAAATCTATCCCTTCCAGTTTCAGCAGCGCGATCTTGTTTTTGATGCCGCCGCCGTAACCGGTAAGGCTTTTGTTTACACCGATAACACGGTGGCAGGGAATGATTATGCAGAGAGGATTCCAGCCGACAGCACCTCCCACAGCCTGCGCAGACATTCTTTTGATGCCGCGCTTCTGTGCGATAAGTGCCGCGATCTCACCGTAAGTCATGGTATGTCCAAACGGGATGGATTGCATTATGTCAGAGACTTTCTTTCTGAATGGAGTGAAGCGATCTATGCGGTATGCCGGAATAAAATCAGGTTGCCTGCCCGAAAAATAGATGTCGAGCCACTTCTTTGTGTCGCTGAAAACAGAAAGGTCTTTTTCTTCGCGATCCATTGTCTGTTTTGACTGATCTTGCTTGTTTATGAACCTCAAGCCGGTGAGCACTTCGCCGTCGGAGCTCATCACCATGTCGTCAAAACCGTTTGGCGTGCGGTAGATCTTTGTGAAAGTCATTTGCCGTTATCTTATAAAATTCGTGGAGACGATTTCTTCTCTTTCCGGCAGCTTAACTCCCGCTTTTTCGGCAGCCTCGCGGCATTTGAGGTGCCATGCGAAGTTTCGGGCAAGGATGCGCATGTTCTGCATTCCTTCAAGATCCTGTTTCACGTCATCGGGTTTGCCGCCGTGGACCATGTTCCAGTATCTGCCCGAAATTATAGGCATTTCCGAAATGCTCATATATTTATTGAGCTGATCTAAAGTCGCGGTCGTTCCGGCGCGTCTCGCACTTGCGATCGCAGCTCCCGGTTTGTGCCTGAAGATATCTCCCCTGCCCGATTTGAAAGCGGAGACGAAAACCTTGTCCAGAAAAGCTGTGATAGCACCGCTTGCCGAAGCATAATGAACAGGAGAGCCGAAAACAAAACCGTCGAAACCGGCTGCATAGTCAACGAAATCATTCACACCGTCATCGTTTACGACGCATTTTCCGAGTTTTCCGCACATTCCGCAAGCCCTGCAAGGGGTGATCGCACCGGTCCCGATCTGATAAATTTCGGAATCGATCCCCTCTTCCTTCAAAGTTTTCGCGATCTCTTCCAAAGCGGTGAACGTGCAGCCGTTTTTGTGCGGCGAACCGTTAAAAAGCAAAACTTTCATGATCCCTCCGATATTAAAACTCTCTTATTTTGACACCGTGTCAGTTATTTTCTTAGCCACTACGCAGATATAGTCTTTTTCGATTATCTCATCTATTGAAATATCGGCAAAACCTGCTGATTCCATTGCAGTTTTGATTTCTTCGCCCGTATGGATCTTGAGTCCGGGGATCTGCTTTTCCCACTCGAAATTTTCGGCAATGCGGCCCGCCGCTTCGTTCGTTATCATGAAAACGCCGCCGTTTTTGATGACACGCAGGATCTCTTTGAAACATTCGGTCAGATTTTCCCAGTAATAAATGGTTTCAAAGGCGGTCACGACATCAAATGTTGCGTCTTCGAACGGAAGTTTTTTCGCGTCCGCAAGAAAGACCTGACATCTGCCGCTTTTGACCTCGTTTTTGTTGATCTTTTTCGTCTCTGCGACCGCCACTTTTGAAAAATCTGCTCCGAAAACGCGCCCTTTCGTCATGCCGAGAAGGCGTCTGACGTTCGCTCCGCCGCCGCATCCGCAGTCGAGACAATCGGCGTTTTCAGGAACTTTCAAGTGCGAGAATCCCCAGTCGGCAAGGACTGCGTGACGCTCTCCGTTGAGCTTTCGAACCATGATCTTTCCCAGAATTCCGACCGGTTTTGCCGCCATATTTTTGAATCTGCGATAGAGCCAGCTGCTCATTCCCTACTCCTTATTTTCAAGTATCTCAAAAAAACGCGTGATCATAGCCGAAAAACGGATACTCTGTCAAAAACAAATCTCTTTTTTATATTGAAACATCGGCGAATTTATTGTATTATCCCGCAGTTTTTTAAACTGCAAAAGGTGTGATATGACATATTCAATAATAGGAATTTTAGCAGCAATCATACTGGTGATAACAAACAGGGATGTGTTTCTGACCCAGAAAACGGACGGTATTGCGAACACCCGTCACACTTACTGCTGGTTTCTTCTGGCAGTGCTGAGCTACTATGTCACCGATGCGCTGTGGGGTATTTTCGACGAATACCGGATGACGAAGATCCAGTTCGCCGATACGACGCTCTATTTCGCGGCAATGGCGGCAGCTGTGCTTCTGTGGACGCAGTACGTGGTCGATTATCTGGAAAGAGGGAATATTTTTGACAAGATACTGAAGTATACCGGATGGGCGTTTTTCGGCTTTGAAATCATTGTGATAACGCTCAATATTTTTCATCCTGTCATGTTCTGGTTCGATAAAAACGGCGTCTACCACGCGGAAAGCATCAGGCATGTCACTCTTGCCATCCAGATCCTGATGTTTCTGCTGACATCGGCCTACACGCTTCATGTCACTCTCAGAACCGAGGGAAAAATGCGGCGGAGAAACCTTACCATAGGCCTCTTCGGAATCGCAATGATCGCTCTGATAGCTCTTCAGATCCTCTATCCGCTGTGGCCGTTCTACGCGATGGGATATATGGTCGGAACATGCCTGCTCCACACTTTTGTCGTTGAGGACGAAAAAGAGGAATACCGCAGAAAGCTGGAAAAATCGCTGCTTCGCGAGCAGTCGCAGAAAGATGAGCTCGCTGAAAGCAAAAAGGCTCTGGTGACTGCGCTGGCAGAGGCTGAACGCGCCAACAAGGCAAAAACGGTCTTTCTCTCCAACATGAGCCATGAGATCCGCACTCCCATGAACGCGATCCTGGGGCTGAACACTATCGCTGCCAACGATCCTACGGCAAGCAGCGAAGTGAAGAAACATCTTGAGAAGATCGGGATCTCAGCGCGGCATCTGCTCGAAATCATCAATGATATCCTGGATATGAGCCGCATAGAGTCAGGACGGATGACGCTCAGGACCGAACCGTTTACCTTCTCCAGGGCAATAGATCAGGTAAACAGCATAATCGGCGGACAGTGCAAAGACAAAGGGCTTGCATACAAGTGCACTCTCAGCGGGCAGTTTGACGAGTGCTATACCGGCGATGCCATGAAACTCAAGCAGATATTGATCAACATTCTGGGAAATGCCGTCAAATTCACACCTGAGGGCGGGTCGGTGAACTTAGAGGTTGAGGAAGATTCCCGTTCTGACGGAAAAGTCGTGCTGAAATTCGTTGCCAGTGATACCGGAATAGGGATAAGCAAAGAGTTTCTGCCTCATATTTTCGACACTTTCAGCCAGGAAAATTCTTCAGCAGCCGGCAGTTACGGAAGCACCGGTCTCGGCATGGCGATCACAAAAAGCATTGTCGAGCTGATGAACGGAACTATCTCCGTGGAAAGCGAAAAAGGGAAAGGAACTACTTTCACTGTAACAGTCACACTCGAAGAATCTGCCGCAAAAACTTCTGAAACAGCTGGCGGAGAAGAGGCGCAGAGCGGCTGTGCAGCACAAAACGACAGTGCCGGAACAGATCTGACAGGATGCCGCATACTGCTGGCCGAAGACGTGCCGGTAAATGCCGAGATCGTGAAGATGATCCTGGGAATGCGCAAGATCGAAGTCGATACAGCGGAGAACGGAAAGATCGCAACAGAAATGTTCGCACAGCACGATCCCGGATACTACGCCGCCATTCTGATGGACATGCGTATGCCTGTAATGGACGGTCTGGAAGCGGCAAGGACCATCCGCTCAATGGAACGCTCCGATGCCGGGACCATTCCGATCATCGCTCTGACTGCCAATGCATTCGATGATGATGTGCAGCGCAGCATGCAGGCCGGCCTGAACGCACATCTGAGCAAACCGATAGAACCGCCGGCTCTCTTCGGGACACTGGAAAAACTTATCAAACAGCCTGATCAGGAAAGAAACTCCTAGCTGTTTTCCGCAGATTATTTCGCTTCGTCAGAATCGATATCGAATGCGCAGCCTAAAGCCAGAATGGCGTTTTTGATGCAGTCGGGGCAGCTGCAGAGGTAGTGCGTGCCGTCGATCCCTTTGAGATCCTTGCAGATCGTCGCACCGCAAAGTTCTTTGAATTTATCAACGATGATCCTAGAATATTTGAGCGTTCCGTTGCCTTCGGAAATTATTCCGGCGACCATGATCGCTCCGACAAGCGCACCGCAGGTCCCTTCCATGTTTCCCATTCCTCCGACGAATCCTGCTGTCAGCGAGGCGAGCTCCTTCTCATCGATCTTTACGATGTCGCTGAATGCCGCCAATACCGATCTTGTGCAGTTGTAACGGCCTTCCGCTTTGTACGCCGCACCTTTTTCCGCTCTTTCCTGAATACTCATTTGTTCCCTCCGTTTTTAAAAGTCTGCTTCACTTTTTCAAACCACATAAAAAACGAGAAATCATGCACAAAGATTTAATAAAATCAAACTATTTGGTGAGGGGTCTATCACCACACCAGTTTTTCTTCCAGAAGCCGCACCAGTTTTTCAAGTCCTGCTTTGTCATGAGCGGAGAAGCGGTTTGTAAGAGGGCTATCGATATCGAGAACGGCGATGACTCTGCCGTTTGAATGGATCGGAACGACTATTTCGGAATTTGAGGCGCTGTCACATGCGATATGTCCCGGAAATAGGTGGACATCGGGAACGAGTATGGTCTCATCTTTCAGGAGTGCCGTTCCGCAGACGCCTTTGCCCGGCTGGATGTGGATGCATGCAGGTTTTCCCTGAAAAGGTCCGACGGTGAGGACTCCGTTTCTCACGAGGTAGAATCCCGCCCAGTTCAGATCGGCAAGCGACTGCATGATGAGCGACGAAAGGTTGCTTAGTGCCGAAACCGCCCACGGCTCGCTCTCAAGCAGCTCAGTTGCCTGTTTCAGAAGAATGTCGTAGTTGGTCATGTTTCCTCCTTCATTACGACCTTGCTCATTTCGACTTTGCTCAATGACCGGTTGGTGAGCCTGTCAAACCAGTTTTTATCGTCGCCGCATACGCGCTGTTAATGAGCCCGAGTATCGCCGAGAGGACAAAAAGGGTCTCGATGCCGAGAGTATGCCAGATCAAGCCGCCGAAAAGGGCGATGAGGATGCTTATCAGGTGGTTTACCGAAACGCCGGTGGAGATCGTAGCGCGGGTCTCTTCAGGTGAATCGGAAAGGTCCTTGACATAGACATTCGAAGCCATCGAAGCAAGCGAAATGACTGAATCGAGGATGTAGTTCACGCAGCACACTACAAAAGCGACATCCCGCGGAAAAATGTGGTGGGCGAAGCCGTAGAAAAAGCAGACTATGACAAGAATCAAAGTGTCCGTGATCATTATGATCTTGTAGCCGAAACGGTCGATCATCCTGCCTACAAGCGGAGAAGCGGCGAAACAGCAGACTGCGGAAATCGCGAAGAGAAGGCTTATTATCATCGCGTCGGCACCGTAGAAAAGAACGAGGACGTAAGGGCCGAAAGTGAAAAAGATCTGCTTGCGTGCCCCGTAAAAGATCTCGAGCATATAGTATTTTGAAAATTTGCGTCTGAAGTAGAAGCGCCTTTTCGCCTTGTCGGTCTCGCTGCTTGCCGTCATGCGCAGAGAAAAAATGAAACCGAGAAAAAGTATCAGGCTGCTCACCATGAAGACCGGTTTGAAAAGAGATGTGGTCTTTCCGATAAAAAAGCATACACCGAAAATTACGATATACCCCGCGAGCATACCCATCTGATGCACCGCATTCTGCATTCCGAGGGCGATCCCGCCGCGCCCCTCCTTCGCATATTCGAGAGTGATCGTGTTGCGCATGCCGAGCTGTATGTGCTCACCTAAAGAGTAGATGAACATCGCCAGTATCACGAGAAAGCGCACGGGAGGCACGACTGACTGCATCGCCATGCCGAAAAGCATGATGACAGCACCCAGCTTGTATATTTTTTCAGCCGAAAAAGTGTAAAAAACGGCAAGAAAGAAGATGAGCAGAAATCCCGGAAGCTCGCGGAAGAACTCAGAAACTCCCTTGTCGAACTCTGTCATTCCGACGACTTGCGCCAGATAGTTGTCAAGAACGCCTTTATACAAGCCGAAAGCGAGTGCGAATGTCACCATCGAAATAAAAAAAGCCTTATATTTTGAATCCTGCCTGAAAACTTCTTTGAAACCGCCCATGACCGCTCCAGAAACTCAGCAAAACAGCGCAGAGATAGTGTTTTGGCGTGATTTTGTCAAAATTTTAAGGCAAATAGTAGTATGGATCAAATATAATTGACAGGCAGAGCCACAAGATTTTCCCGGAGGAAAATTTTTCTGTCAGTGCGGCAGATTATCGTGCCCAAACCGCGTTTTGCGTCTGGAATTTTGTCCAAAACATCGAATTCTGACGCCATATCCGCTTTAGGCGTTGCCGACATCTTTATTTCGACAGGGTAAAGTATCCCGTTTTCCTGAATGATAAGGTCTATCTCGCCGTCAACATTTTCTTCACCGCCGTTTTTTCTTGCCCTTTTTTTGTCTTTTCCGTTGTAGAATGAGACGTAAAAATCATAGTCAAGTCCTTCGTTTGCGTAGGATTTCAGTATTTCGTTGACAACAAAAGTTTCAAACATCGCTCCCGCCATAGCTCCGTTTTTCAATGTTTCGGGTGTGAGCCAGCGCGTGAGATATGAACAGAGACCGGTGTCCCTGAAATAGAGTTTCGGAGTTTTTATCGAGCGGTTGAGCACGCTTGCGGTATAAGGCTTGAGAATGTAAATCACGCCGCTTTTTTCCAGAATCGAGATCCATTCCTTGACCGTAACTTCCGAAACGCTCAGCTCCGAAGATATTGCCGCATAGTTGATCATCTGCCCCGTTCTTGCGGCAACAGAAGTCATAAACCGGACAAAAGTCAGGTGGTTTTTGGCTTTGATAAGCTCGTTCACATCCCTTTCGATGTAGGTTTTTACGTAAGACTGATAAAAATCCATCCACTCTTTTTCGCGGTTAGAATAAAGTTCGGGAAAACTGCCGCGGTGGATCGTCTGCCAAATGTCGGCATCATATTTTTTCAGTTCTTTTTCCCGTTCTGAAATATATTTTTCGGTCGGAACAAAGTGTTTGTTGAATGCGACTCCGTTGATTTCACGCAGAGAAAGCCCTTCGAGCTCCATTACCGAGATTCTGCCCGCCAGAGATTCACTTGCCGATTCGATAAGACGCAGCTTCTGCGAACCTGTAAGATAGAAATTTGAAAGGCTCTCCGTGTTGTCAAGCACGATTTTAAGGCGGTCGAATATCTTCGGACACTTCTGAACCTCATCGATCATCAAAGGGCACGGATTGTTGAGAAGAAAAAGGCTCATATCCTCTTCGACCTGCGCCCGCAGCAGATCATCATCAAAAGTCACCTGCGTGACCGTTGGGAAAAGATGTTTGAAAAGTGTCGATTTTCCGACTTGTCTTGAACCTGTAAGAAGAATTGCCTTGCTGTTTTCAGCCCTTCTTTTCAAAACCGGCTCGATTGCTCTTTTTATCGAATACATGACCGACCTCGCGACAAATCCAAAGTATCACTTCAAATTAGTCGCAAAAACCTCAAAGTCAAGGGAAAAACTGATTTTTTCAAGGCAAACAGATGGATATTTCTGGAAAAAATGCCCTGACTTTGTGACAGCGACCAGAAATGACGCGGCTTTACGCAGAACGAAGCAGATGCCGGGCAAATCACCTATTCTTTGTATAATCGAACTTGACATTTTATCGTTGCGACCTTACCTTGTCATGTTTTATGGATTTATAAGCTGTTATTGCCGAAATACTTGAAAAATGGAACATTTCGAAAAGAAAAACCGAAAAGAAATCAATGAAAGGAAAGTGCTTTTCAAGACCTATCTGATTAAGCATGACACTACTTTAAAAGCTATCGCAGCAGAGCTCGGTATTTCAATGACTTCAATTCTGAAGTCAATCGAAAGGGGAACTTTTGAGTGGGGACCTTTTGCAGAATGGTGGAAAAAGAATATTGAACATCACTCACAAAATGCTATGGAAAATGACTCGACTATCAAGAAGGAAACACCTAAAATCGGTGGTAAATATTCAAACAAGTCTTTTTATAGCAATTTAGAGTTCCACAGCAGACTGAAGGCAATAAGAAAAACTCTCAAGTTAAATCAAATGAATTTTGCTAAATTGTTGGGAATTTCACAAACCTTTCTTTCATCTATTGAAAGAGGGGAGAAACGGTTTTCTGCCCTGTTGTTTATACCGTTAAAGAAATTAAACGTAAGCCTCGATTGGCTCGTTGACGGAAAAGGTTCTATGTTTAACAGTGGAGATGAAAATAAAATTTCTGTCTCAAACAGCGAGATCAAAACAGCAATAGAAATTTTGTTAGAACTCCCCGAAGACCGACAAAAAGAATGTATCAATTTCATCAAAGATAAAAAGCTACTTCTTGAATTACAAAAACAAGTGGAAAAATGCACGAACGATTGAAAGCTATAAGAAAAGCTCTTAATGTCAAACAATATGCCCTTGCTGACAAGTTGGGGATAACTTCAAATTTCTTATCAGAACTTGAAAGAGGAAACAGAAATATTTTCTCGACCGTGCTTTTGGCACTCGATAAAATCGGGGTCAATCTGCATTGGCTTATTACAGGACAAGGGGAAATGTTTTTAACTAACAGTGAAATTCCGTTGTTTCAGGAAAAGGAATTAAATGGGAAAAGACACCCTATATTAAAGGAATTTCAAGAGATAGCCGATATAAAAAACCGTTTTAAATTAGTTAGAAAGACATTAGAACTTAGTCAAAAAGATTTAGGGAAAAAGCTCGGAATCTCAGAAAATTTCGTTTCAGCGATAGAATACGGAAATAAAACCGTGCCTCCGAAAATTTTTCCGCATCTGATTGAATTGAATGTAAATCTTAATTGGCTGCTTTTTGGAAAAGGCGAAATGTTTACAGATGGTAAAAAGACTCTTGTAAATATTGCTGATCCTACTGGCACACTTTCCGAAGCTGTAAAGCTACTTTCAGCACTTCCCGAAGAAAAACAAATAGAATGCATAGGCTATATCAAAGATAAAAAACTACTCTTAGAACTGCAAGAAAAACTTAGGAAAGATGCAACATTCTGAAATCATCAAAATTTTGAGAAGCGAACTCGGTTTGACTCAAAAAGATTTTGCTGAAAAATTCAATTTAAAAAGACAACAGCTTTCAGATATTGAGCGCGGCAAAACAAAAATCTCTGCTGAAACAATTTTATTGATCGTGCAAAAATTGAATTTAAATCCTACTTGGCTACTTACCGGTGAAGGTCAAATGCTTTATTCTCCTGATTATCCGTTGTCATCTGACTTATCAGATAAAATCAAAAAAATTGTCCATGAGCTTCCATTGAAGCGTCAAAAGATGATTTTGAATTACGCCGAGGATCAGCAAAATCTTTCAAAGCTGTTCAATGAATGATTCATGGTTAAATTTTTGGGAAATTAAAATTATGCAAACCAATTTTTCGAGGTTGTGTTTTGAGAGGGAAAAGAATTAAAGAAATAAGAGAGTTAATGAAAATGACTCAAGCTGAATTTGGTGAAAAACTGGGTTTTAATTGGTCTAAAATTAAAGATTTAGAGTCGGGGAAATTAAATACAACGGCAGAAATCGCTCTACTTATAGAGAAAATTTATTCTGTTAATTTACGCTGGTTATTGACAGGGGAAGGTGAAATGTTTTGTTCTTCCGATTCGCCGTTAGCATCTGAGTTACCAGATAAAATCAAAAAAATTGTTCAGGAGCTTCCGTTGAAGCGTCAAAAAAGAATTCTTGAATATGTTGAAGATCAAAGAGATCTCTCAAAACTTCTATGCGAATAAAATATTAGGGGGTTAAGAATGGATTATCTTGAAAAATTAAAAAAAGAAGCCGAGCGGTTAAAAATGAAAGAACTTGCAAGATTGAGAAAAGACGCAAAGCAAGGTGATATTGGAGCAATGGAAACCCTTGCTTTTCGTTATTTAGACGAAGCGGCCAAATGGTTTGAAAAAGCGGCGGAGCAAGGCGATGCAAACGCTCAATATAATATTGCCGTATTGTATTTTTACGGCTTAGGAGTAACAAGAGATTATAAAAAATCTACTCAATGGTGCAGAAAAGCAGCAGAACAAAACCATGTTGATGCTCAATTCATGCTTGGCGAAGCCTATATTCATGGCTACGGAGTAAAAGAAGATTATTCAAAAGCTGTTAAATGGCTTAGAAAAGCAGGATATCAAGGCCATGTTGATGCTCAATTTAAGCTTGGCGAGGCTTATGCCAATGGTTACGGAGTAACTCAAAATAATGGCAAGGCTCTCCAATGGTATGTTCAAGCGGCTAAACGGGGAAATATTGAAGCTAAAGAAATTGTTGAATCCTCTATTAAAAATCCTAAAATCAGAAAAATCATTTTTTCCGAATCCGAAGAAGAGCTGTAGAAAAATGTTGACGAATGTCTAAGATACTTACCCAGTGAACAGCATAATAATTAGAGTGTTCTTGAACCACACTCTCAGATCGAGATTCAAGGCAAACAGGAAAACTGTCTATTTATTGATCTCTGTTTCAATCAGATCTTCGGCAAGATTTTTGTAATCCAGATTTTCGATGCCGTATAAACCCTGTTCTATCTGGGTGCAAAGCTTGCTTGTGTAGTAAAGATCCATCGCCTTTCTCAAATCAACACCCAGTTTTTCAGCGAGATATCCGATTATGTTGGTCTCGAGTTCCTGCTTGTAAAATTTTGTCAGTTTTTCCTGATCAACCATTTAATTCACTTCGTAAAAATCTTTAAATTTAAGAACTTCGGCAATAATTTCGCCGTTTACGACACAAATTTGATTGTTAGCCTGACTGTATCTGAGTTCTTCCAAAGTTTTATGTTTGTCCCAAAGTCCCTGAAAATACATGTTTACAGTCTTGAACACGTCATCGTTAGCAACTTTGCCGATTATTATATCGTAATTTTTGTAACTTTCCGAACCTCTTCGGCATTCACAGACAAATTCAAGCCAGTTTTCATCCTCGCTATCAAATTTCAGCACTTTGTAGAGAGAAAGATCATCCGGCATTTCAAAAACATTCACAAACGCCAGACCACCGTATCGCATAGCCTTTCGCAAAGCCCATTTTTCAGCCTGTTTTTTGAAACTCGTTACATAAAAACCTTTGCCGAAATCAAGAAAAGCCTTTGAAAATGAAATGTCGGGATTTTGCACGATTCTGTTTGCCCCGTGGTAGACGATCATACGGCTACTCCCTTTTCTCTGACAAAATCGGTGATGTCGTTGACAAGATACTGCTCTCCCATAGTGTGAAGCACATCGTAGCAACGAATGATATAATTGTCCAAAATACCGGTTTTATTGACTATTTCATACACTTTCACTGGAGTTTTATTCCAGGCGTAAGAAAGCTGATGAATAAGAAAAACTGAAAATTCCAATTCCTCTTTTTTGCACATACAAGTTCCTCTCAAAACCAAAAACTGCCGTATTATACTCAATTTTTTGAAAAAAGCGAGAAGGCTAAAAATTTTACAGAGACGCTTTTCCAGCTCCCCTAAAAATTGAAATTAGGTTTTTTTATTATAATATCGCGCGATTTTGATTTTTAACACGGAGGAGAAATATGTTCAAAGAACGTAATATCCTGAGATTAAGCATCTTTGGCATTATTGTCGTTGCGGTCTTGATGATCGCAGGAACGTTCTGGGAAGGTCAGAAAGCGAGACTCGACACGGAGAAAGCCGTCAGATCGGTCAGCCTTCTCTACCTCGACGAGCTTGCCGGCAGGCGTGAGCAGGTCGTCGCAGCAAATCTGCAGGGAAGAATAAGCGACCTGAAGACCGCCGTCAGCCTTATGACAGATGAAGACCTGAGCGACGAAGAGCATCTTCAGACGTTCCAGGCGAGGATGAAGAAGCTCTACAAACTCGTGAAGTTCGCTTTCGTAGATTCCAACGGGATAATCCACACTGCCAACGGAAAACAGGACAACATCGGCGACTACCATTTCGACTACAAAACGATCTCAAAGCCCGAAATATCGATATTCAACCTGAAAAGCGCGGACAAGAAAGTCATCATCGCGATCCCTGTAAAAGGACTTTCTGTCGGAGACGAAAAACTCTCTGCGTGCTTCATGGAGATCGAAATGGAGGAAATGCTCCAGGGCGTTTCAATGCACTCGAACAAGGACGCAGCGACTTTCAGCAATATCTACACGAAAAACGGCATCGCTCTTTCCAATACGGTCCTCGGAGGTCTCGCAGTGGAAGACAACCTGCTTGAAGCCCTTCAGCACGCTGACTTCGAGGATGATTACTCTTATGAAGATATCGAAAACCATTTCAACAACGCCCAAAAAGGCATAGCCTCATTTACCTACAACGGGATCAGAGAGACTTTGAGCTATATTCCGGTCGCCGGGACAGACTGGTTTCTCACCTACCTCATCCGTGAAAACGTCATCGCCGATAACATAAGCTCGATCTCGGACGCTATCATCACGAGGAATCTTATGCAGTCGCTCTCAGCCACGTTCCTCCTGATGATCATTTTCGCATTCATAATTTTCCAGCAGAAAAAGAACACGAAACTTCTGGTCGAAAAAAAGGCGGCCGATATCGAAGAGCAAGAACTTGAACACAGGCTCGAACTTCAGGAAAAGCTGCTTGAAGAAGAAAGACAGAGAACGCAGCAGACAAGGCTCATAACCGCACTGTGTTCGGATTACTGGAGCGTCTACTATCTTGAGCTCGACAAAAACGAAGGTGTCTGCTACCAGGCTCACTCCGATATAGAAAACGGATTCAAAGTCGGCGAAAAGTTCAAATACCTGGAATCGGTCACGAAATATGCGGAACACTATGTCACCGGGAAATACCGTGAAGAATTTCTGAACTTCATCCAGCCTGACAACATCAGGGAAGGGCTCAAGGAAAACAGAGTCATTTCCTACCGCTACATGGTTTCACGCCACGGGAAGGAATCGTACGAGATGGTCCGCTTCGCCGGAGTACGCCACCCCGAGGACAGGGATGACCACTTAGTTCACGCAGTCGGAGCCTGCTTCACCAACGTCGATGCCGAGACGCGCCAGACAATCGCGAACAACGAGGCTTTGAGCAACGCTCTTGAGGCTGCAAAAGAGGCAAACAAGGCAAAAACGGCGTTCCTTTCGAATATGAGCCACGAGATCAGGACTCCGATGAACGCGATCATAGGCCTTGACAACATTGCCCTCAACGACCCGGACATATCCCCGAAAACACGCGAATATCTCATCAAGATCGGAGATTCGGCGGAACATCTCCTGAGCCTGATAAACGACATTCTCGATATGTCCCGCATAGAATCGGGGCGCCTGATACTCAAAAACGAGGAATTCCAGTTCTCGAAACTGGTCGAATACATCAACACGATGTTCAGCAGCCAGTGCTCAGGGAAAGGGCTCGACTACCACTGCCACATAAACGGGCACGTCGATGATTTCTACATCGGCGACAACATGAAGCTGCGCCAGGTGCTCATCAACATTTTAGGCAACGCGGTGAAGTTCACTCCTGCCGGCGGCAACATCAACCTGGATATCGAAAGGACGGCCCAGTTCGACGGCAAATCGACTCTCCGCTTCGTCATCAGAGATACAGGAATCGGCATGAGCAAAGAGTTCCTGCCGCATATTTTCGACACATTCGCACAGGAAGACTTGTCAGCGTCCAACAAATACGGCTCTTCGGGACTGGGACTTGCGATCACGAAGAACATCGTCGAAATGATGAACGGCAACATAAGCGTCGAAAGCGAGAAAGGAAAAGGTTCGGCCTTTACCGTGACTGTGACCCTTCTCGACTCGGCAAGAAAAGATTCCGGCAATAATGCTCTGGAGATAAAACCGCACGAAATGAGCGTCCTCATCGTCGATGACGATCCTGTTGCATGCGAACATGCCAAACTCGTCCTCGAAAAATCGGGAATAGCCTCGGAAACGGTTTCTTCCGGCAGAGAAGCGATAGAGATGGTCAAGCTGCGCCACGCAAGGCAAAATCCCTACAACCTGATCCTTGTCGACTGGCAGATGCCTGAAATGGACGGAATCGAAACGACGAGAGAGATACGCAAGATCGTAGGAAACGAGTCGGCCATCATCATCCTCACGGCATACAAGTGGGACGACATCCTTGACGAAGCAGTCCAGGCAGGAGTTGACAGTTTCATAGCGAAACCACTATTCGCATCGAACCTTCTCGACGAGTTCCAGGATGCGGTAAGACGCAAAAGCACCGTGACAAAACATGCCGAGCACAAAGCGGAACTTTCGGGAAGAAAAGTCCTTGTCGCGGAAGATGTCCAGATCAATGCAGAGATCCTGAAAATGATCCTGCAGATGCGCGGAATAGATTGCGATGTCGCTGAAAACGGAAAAATCGCGGTAGATACCTTCTCGTCCAAGCCCGAAGGGACTTACGACGCGATACTCATGGATATGCGTATGCCGGAAATGGACGGACTTGAAGCGACAAGAGTCATCCGTGCAATGAAACGGGCCGATGCGAAAAAGATCCCGATAATCGCACTCACCGCAAACGCATTTGACGAAGATGTGCAGCGTTCTCTTCAGGCAGGGCTCAACGCACATCTCAGTAAGCCTGTAAAACCTGAACAGCTCTATCAGACACTTGAAGAGCTCATCGGAAAAAACGAGGATAACGGCCGGTCGTAAATGAAGAAAATATGCCTTGTTTTCAAGTGTTTTTCTGCTATAATTCTTTGGTTTTTGAAATGTGTCAGGTCATGTCTCTACGGGTGCAAATGCCCCAAGATGCCATAGTATGACGTCTCTACCGAAATTCGGAGGTTTTCATGGGAACTTATGTCAATCCGGGAAATGAAAATTTTAAGGCTGCTCTTGCCGAAGAAATTTTTGTTGACAAATCACTTATTCTGAAAAAGTTGTGCTCTGTATTGAATACAAGATCTTCAAAGTTTATTTGTATATCCCGTCCACGTCGTTTCGGAAAATCTATCGTTCGGGATTTGATGGCGGCATATTTCTCAAAAGGATGTGATTCTTACAAACTTTTCAAAGATTTAAAGATTGCTCAAGCACAAAACGAAGCTGAAAAGGACTTTGATTTCAAGGTTAATCTTAATAAATTCAATGTATTATCCGTGGATTTAGGTTCGATTTACAACCGTTTGAAGAATAAAAACGAAATCGTTGAATATTTGGAAAAAGAACTTCTGGAAGATTTTCAGAAAGAATTTCCGGATATAGAATTTTCTGACACCGACCATGCAGTGAAGATGATTCAGCGGGTATATGATAAAATCAAGATACCATTCGTAATAATTATTGATGAATACGACACGCTTGTCAGAGAATCCGAAAATAAGGAACTCCTGGAGGAATACCGTTCTTTTCTGAATTCATTGTTTAAAAGCAACGAACTTTCTCCGACTGTCGCTCTTGCCTACATTACTGGAATTCTACCGATCATACGCGACAAAATTCAGTCAAAACTCAATAATTTCAAAGAGTCAACGATGCTTGACCCGTTTGGTTTTGAAGAATATTTCGGTTTTACAAAAGATGAAGTCAAGTCTCTCTGCGACAAATACAACATGGATTTTTCCGAGTGTGAAAACTGGTATGACGGATATAAAATCGGCAGTCTTGATATTTATAATCCCAATTCTGTCGTTGAAGCAATGACCCGCCGCAAATTCAAAAATTATTGGAACATTTCAGGATCTTACGAAGTCGTTTCAGAGTATATAAATCTCAATTTCGATGGTGTGAAAAGCGGTGTTATGGATATGATGGCCGGAAAGGAAATCCCGGTCAATCCTGAAGGTTTCTTGAACTCCCTGAAAGATTTTTCAACAAAAGATGATATTTTCGCATATCTTATACATCTCGGATATTTGAATTTCGACGAAGATAAAAGGCTTTGCAGAATCCCGAATAAAGAGATCCGTCAGGAATGGGAACAAGCTTTGAAAAAGGCTGGCAATTTTAGCAAGATTGCTGAAATGATCGAAGATTCTGAAAAATTGCTTAACTGGACTGTCAAAGGTGATGCTGAAAGAGTTGCCGCCGCACTTGATAAAGCCCATCAGACAGTCGCAGATCCGCTTGACTACAACAATGAATCATCTCTTAAAACTGCAATAATACTTGCATATTACACGGCTCGTTCAAAGTACACGATTGTTAAAGAACTTCCTACAGGCAACGGTTTTGCAGATATCGGCTTTATTCCGCTTGATAAAAAGGATCCTGCAATGGTAGTTGAACTGAAATACAACAAAGATGCAGACACCGCAATTAAGCAAATCAAAGAAAGAAATTATCCAGCAGGATTTGAAAATTATCTCGACAATCTGCTTTTAGTCGGAATTAACTACGATAAAGAAAGCAAAATACACGAGTGCGTGATCGAGAAATTTGAGAAATAGTTTTAAGAAAAAATTTGGAGGAAGCCATGCCGGAACAAAACTTCGAACTCAACGACCAGACTATTCAACTTGCGGAAAAGATCGGCCGCCACATGCCGGGAGGATTTTTCATCTACAAGGCTGGCGGGAACGAAGAACTTCTTTACGCAAACCAGGCAACGCTGAATATTTTCGGCTGCAAAGACCTTGAGGAGTTCAAAGCCCTCACCGGCTGCGAGCTGTAGGACTAAAGATTACTTTTTCCTCCACACCGGAATTTTGGGATTATCCGGGTTAGGAGTGTAATCGCTGTAAGGGCATCTGTCGGGATGATAGTCACAGTAACACTCCATATCTCTCAGAACATAGTCGAAATAATGCTGATAAACCAAGTATCTGCCGTAACCGGGCATATAGGAGTAATGTTTCGTAAACAAAGCGTCTTCTTCACTGTCCAGACACACTGTTTTCTTATCGCTGAAACGATAGTAACATGGTGCAGATATAGGGTGTTCGTTCTCTGTTTCGCCAATCTTTATGCTGTAAAGAAGGAATTCGTTATTAACATCTCTTATCGCATTTATTCTGTCATCATGGATTAAAATATCTCTGCTTTTTACACTCCCGTCTTTATTTAATTCCAGTTGAATTATATTATTTAATTCCGCTCCATTTTCATCATAACTTGTTGAAATATAAATAATTTTTCTGTCGCCGACCATTTTGGGAGAGTATGCTTTTTCCTTTTCATCGGAAACTTTCACGCAACCGTCATCTCCTTTCTCAAGATCACAGAAAATTGCTGCAACATCATAGTTCAAAAAAACAACCTGACTGCCGTAAAAATTAGGATAAATCGCTGCTACCCAATCCATACCGTTATCTGTGAATTTTTTTAATTCTTTCCAATTTTTCCAGTCACCTATTTTGGTATAAACAACTTTCATTTCTCCGTAATCATCAGGTTTTGTCTGATAGCTCATCATTGCATAACTGTCACCTAAACCTAAATAGTTGATTCCATAGAACTTTTCTCCGTACCACGCATAACCGTATTTATGCTTTTCTATGTCGTAATAAATTACTTCCTGAACAGGCATCTGATATCCGGGAAGATCCGGAGAATCATCATTTATAGATTTGTTGTAGGTTGACATCAAAACCGTATGCCCGTTAAAGTCTAATTTTGCGGCACCGTCACCGATTTTTATAAGTTGTCTTGTTGGAATATCAAACACAAAAGTACCGACTACTCCTGGAGCATAATAAGATTTCATTATAAAAACCACCTTACCGTTTTTTGCAAAATATTCAGGGTCTCTTCCGTAAATCCAGTCGTTTTTCCAACGTTTTTCTGGTGTCATCAAGCCGTCGCATTTGTTTTTAAGTATGTTTTCGTTTTTTACAACTGTATCATCCTGATTAGGATAGTCTTCAATCAATATAGGTTCAAACGGATAGTTGTCGGCACATGCCTCATAAGGATGGATATCTGCTTTTGAACACTGGTTATATATTCTGCATCCATTATAACTGCTAAAATGATATTTCCACAAAGTAGCCCTGACTTGTTCCGGATCATCGGCTGCGACATTGTAATCTCCGTAATATTTGTAGAGAAAATTTTCCCTGTCGGCATAAGGATCATCGTCTGTCAGCCATAGTTTTTCATAATCCTGATCTCCTTCAACAATCGGACAGCCGGAACCGTTGTCAGGTTCTTCCTGAGAAGGAACACTACTTTCGGAATCGGAATCATCGGATGGATTAACATCGACATCTTGCGAATCAGCATCTTCATCGATACTTTCTGCATCACTGCCGTCGGAATCGGCATCTGGAATGGTGTCAGAATCGTTTTGAGATTTGCTGTTTGACGAACACGATACAAAGAGCATGAATATTAAAGTTGCTATAATTATTGAACATTTTTTCATTTTAGCCTCCATTAAAACCAGCCGTCACTGTCGGGCTGTGCAGTTTTTATTACTGATGATTTATGCAGTGTTCCGCTGAAAACCTGATAAAGAATGCCGTCAAAAACATAGCTGTCACGGAGATATTTAGGGCTTCCGTACCGGTTTTTCCAAGTCGTTCAGCAACATTTTCAATGCAAAAAACTGAATACTCTATCTGTTTGTCACTCATCAGCACCTCCGCAAAACCGCCGTATTATACTCAATTTTTCGGAAAAATCTATATGATTCAGGATGGTTGTCCCTTGATTTTGTGAAAAAAATAACGGAAACAACGGAGGTGATTTGAATTTTACGGAACTATTTTATTTACTTTAAATTTTTTTGATCCGGTACAACATTAACCTTTGGGTTAATAATCAACGGTTTACGGGTCCACCCGTAATACAGGTCTGCACAAGTTTTTCCCGGTGGTGGAACACCGTATGGACAATAACAACCGGATAAATCGTTCTTTGGAGTTTCCTTTGATGGACAACGTTCAAGTTGATCTATTATACGTTTACCCCTTAAATCATCACCGCCAGGACAGTATTTAGAACTATTTACTAACCTTTCTACAGAAACACACGCAACACAATCGTTATCATTATCATTATCAGGATTTTTAAGTACATCTGCCGCCCAAGGGTCATTTCTATCAAACCAAACATATCCTGGTTTGCATCCGTTGTCACCTTGGCATCCTTCACCATGACAGCCCTGATTGTCCGGGATTTCGTTATTATCTTGGTCATTTTGTTCATCTGGGACATCTTGATGGTCTTCGTCGCCTTGTTCCCACTGATTATCTGGGGTATTTTGTTCGTGATTATCTTGGTCGCCTTGTTCCCACTGATTATCTGGGGTATTTTGTTCATCTGGGGTTTCCGGATGATTTTCATCGGGTTGTTCCCATTGATTATCATTTATATCATGATTATTATCATGTTCGTTTTGTTCTGTATCTGTTGGGTTATCCGGATCTTCAATGCAGATGTTGTTTTCTGTGTCGCAGAGAAGCCCTTTGTCGCAGGTTTCGTTCGGATAGCATTCACCACCGAGTTTGCCGAAATTCGATACTGAATCGCCGCCGGTGACCTGTTTTGCGGAATCTCCGCACGAAACAAAGAAACACATTGCAAAAACAAGAAGTGACGCAAAAGAGATGTTTATCTTTTTAAACCTGAAACCTGAAAAACTGCTGTGACCGTCGTCGCTTATGCAGGTTTCGCAATTTTCATTCTGATTGAAAGATCCTGGTTCATTTAAGCCGGAAGAAAACGTTATGTAGCGGCTGTTTCTGCTTCTTTTACGGATGAAATGACTGCAAGTATCCAGAATGACGCCTAAAATCTGCTTTTTGCCCTTATTGTTGATGTTGTCGAATAAAATCGAATGCAGACCGCCTTTGCTGACTTTACCGCTTATTATGACCGACTCATAATTCACGGCTCCCATCTTCTGACGCACATCCGAAATTTCCCGCCTGCTGAGTGCTCCCAGCTCCGGCCTGACCGATATTTTCAGATTATCGGTTCTGATTTTATGCCTGCGGAACGGATCGGAAGTCGTTCTGAATGTCTTGAACGACGGGTTCTTCAGACCGTGTTCGTAATGCTGCTTCTGACTGCTTGCCATTTTTCTCTCCTATTTCTGATATTTCTCGATCACGCACTCGTGGACTTTCGTGTTTTTGTCGTAATTCACGCCGACAAGAAGCAGATTATCGAGATAATTCTCGAAAACTTTCGGATAATTTTTCTCTTTTATCTGCTTAATCGCGGTATCGGCATCCTGATTGCATTTGAGTTCAATAATCATCGCAGGATCTTTTTTATTGATCGGAATAAAGCCTATGTCGGCAAAGCCGTAACCTGCCGGAAGTTCCTGAATTATCGTATATTTCGACCGCGCAGTATAAAATGCAAAAATTATTGCAGCCTGAAGTGATGATTCAAAATTGTAATTCAATGCACTTGTCACTTCGGTATGCGCTTTGTCCAAAGCAGCTCCAACTTCTTCTGCAGCTCCATTTTGCGCGAGATAAAGTAATTTATCTGAATCCCTGATCATTTCGGCTATTTTGGCAAAATTGCCGGCATCCTGCAATGCTGACATCCACTCTTCCTTGATTTCCTGATTAGGGATTCTGCACATCTTTGTTTTTTTGTCGTAATTAAGATACCCGAGATGAATAAGATATGTCAAAACATTGTCTTTCGTCTTGATTTCATCCAGTCTGTTTTTGAAATCAACAACTTTTACCGGTACTTCCCTGTCCGAGAGCATTTCAATGACAGCAGTTTTTGTACCATCATAATCAAGTTTGATATAATCTGAAACAACTTCGTAGGAACCGGTTGAATGCCAGTAGTTGGCGCATTCACGGCGCATCATCGCCTCAACAAGCGAATTCGGATTATAAACACTTATTTTTCCGATTTTGTAGCCGTCGTACCACTCTTCGCACTCTTTGAATTTCATTTTATACTCTCTGCAAAGTGCCTTGACCTCTGATTTTGTGAAGCCGAAAAACTCTTCCATTCCGAAAGGCTCAAGCATTGTGGATTCCTTGAAAACATTGAGCTTTGACTGCACCTTGTCACGCACTATCGGCAGAATTCCGGTGAGATAAGCAAGTGCAATTGCAGGCGAAAGTTCGTTGTTCTTGAAAAGCGAATTCAGCAGTTCAAGGTATGATTTAAAAATATCTTCAGGGATCCGCTCGCGAACAAGAACATCGTATTCGTCAATGATTACAACGAATTGGGTGTTTGTTTCAGTGTATGCTCTCAAAATCAGATCACTTATCGCATCGGTTTCACTAAATCCAATTTCAGGAAATTCTTTTCTAAAATCTTCGAGAAGTTTATTTTTAAGGTTTTTTAAAATTTCATTTTTATTTTCCGACGAACTGAAAAAGCCGCCCAAATCAATCGACAGCACATTGAATTTGTTGAGATTTTCTTCAAAACACGGATCTTTGGCTATTTTCAGTTTTGAAAAAATTTCCCTCGAATCGCACCCTTTTGAAAAGTATGCTTTCATCAAATCGCCTATCATAGATTTTCCGAATCTGCGGGGACGCGAAACGCAGATAAATCTTTGCTGAGTGTTCAACAGCTTGCTGATTTTGCCGATAAAAAGCGATTTATCGACAAAAATCTGCGAATTAAGAGCAATTTTTAAATTTTCATTTCCCGGATTTACGTAAATTCCCATGTTTACCTCCACAAAACCGCCGTATTATACTCAATTTTTCGGGAAAATCCATATGATTCAGGATAGTTGTTCCTTGATTTTGTGAAAAAAATAACGGAAACCGGAGATAATTGTAAGATTTTTCCGGATAATTTTTCTGTCCGAAATGCTTGACCATTATACTCTTGATATTATTTGCAAATTAAATATAACACAGCGGGTCTTTTGATTTTTCACGTTAAACGGGGGAACCATGCTGGAACAAAACTTCGAACTCAACGACCAGACTATTCAACTTGCAGAAAAGATCGGCCGCCACATGCCGGGAGGATTTTTCATCTACAAGGCTGGCGGGAACGAAGAACTTCTTTACGCAAACCAGGCAACGCTGAATATTTTCGGCTGCAAAGACCTTGAGGAGTTCAAAGCCCTCACCGGCTGGACTTTCAAGGGGATGGTTTATCCTGAAGACTATATTGAAATCATAAAGTCGATAGATGTTCAGATAGAAGAGAGCAGTGAAAATCTCGACTATGTGGAATACCGCATCGTAAGGAAGGACGGGAGCATCCGCTGGGTCGATGACTACGGCCACTATACCGAAACCAAGGCCTACGGCGGAGTTTACTACGTCTTCATTTCCGACATCACAGAGAAACGCGCACAGAAGGAACTGACTCTCAAACAGGCTCTGACTGCGGCCAAACAGCAGGAGGTCGAAAAACGGACGGTTCTGCAGGACAAACTTCTTGAAGAACAGCGGACGAGAGAGCAGTACGACAAAATGATAACCGCCATGGCTTCGGACTACCGCAGCGTTTACCATGTCAATCTCGATACCGACGATGCAGTCTGCTACCGCGCCGATCCGAACGACAAAAAACAGCATAAGGCGGGTGTTCACTTCTCCTACAAAGAGGCTTTCACACACTATGCTGAAAATGTCGTGGCGGAACCGTACCGCGAAGGTTTCCTGCATTTCATCGAACCGGAAAACATAAGAACCGGGCTTGCGGAACATGAAATCATTTCATACCGCTATCTTGCACAGCGCGAAGGGTGGGAATACTACGAGATGATCCGCGCTGCCGGTGTCAGACACGCCGAAGACCGCGACGACCACAGAGTCCATGCGATAGGTCTCGGCCTTACGGTCATAGACGAAGAGATGCGCGATTCGATGGCTAAAAACAAGGCCCTTGCCGATGCTCTTGCAGCTGCAAAAGAGGCAAACAAGGCGAAAACGGCGTTCCTTTCGAACATGAGCCACGAGATAAGGACTCCGATGAATGCGATAATCGGGCTCGACAGCCTTGCTCTGAGAAACGACAAGCTCCTGCCGGAAACACGCGAATACCTTGAAAAGATCGGAGAAAGCGCACGTCACCTGCTCGGTCTCATCAACGACATCCTCGATATGTCGCGCATCGAATCGGGAAGGATCGTTCTGCGCAAAGAGGAATTTTCGTTCCGCTCGATGTTGGAGCAGATCAACACGATGGTGATGTCGCAGTGCGGCGAAAAAGGGCTCAAATACGAATGCAGGATGACCGGCGGAGTCAGCGACTACTACATCGGCGACGACATGAAGCTGAAACAGGTGCTCATCAACATTCTGAGCAACGCGATAAAGTTCACCGAAAAAGGAGGCAATATCGTTATGACGGTCGAACGGACGGCGACCTACGGCGACCAGTCAACGATCAAATTCGTGATAAAAGATACCGGTATCGGCATGGAAAAGTCGTTCATTCCGAAAATTTTCGACTCTTTCACGCAGGAGGACAGCAGCCGCAACAACAAATACGGCAGCACAGGGCTCGGTATGGCGATAACAAAAAACATCGTCGAGCTTATGAACGGCACGATTTCTGTCGAATCTGAAAAAGGTGTCGGAACTGAATTCACGGTCGCCATAACGCTGAGGAACTGCGAGCATCAGGGGCCGGCAACAAGCTACATCAAACCCAAGGATATGCGCGTGCTTATCGTTGACGACGAAGAGATCGCAGCGGAACACGCGAGAATGGTCCTTGACGAAGTCGGGATCAGCGCCGACTGCGCTTCAAGCGGTGCCGAAGCACTTAAAATGCTCGAACTGCAGCACACGAAGCATGAACCCTACAACCTCGTCCTTCTTGACTGGAAAATGCCCGAGATGGACGGCCTTGAAGTTTCAAAAGAGATCAGAAAACGCTACAGCAAGGAGACCACGATCATAATCCTGACCTCCTTCAACTGGGACGAAATCATGGATGAAGCACTGCATATCGGCGTTGACAGCTTCCTTGCAAAGCCGCTTTTCGCATCGAATGTCATCGACGAGTTCGAACGCATCGCGAGAAAGAACAACATGAGTCTTTTCCGCGAAAAAAGGCGTGCCGACCTCAACGGCAAAAGGATCCTTCTGGCCGAAGACATTCAGATCAATGCAGAGATAATGAAACAGATCCTCAAAATAAAGGGAGCCGGGATCGACCACGCAGAAAACGGCAGGATCGTGCTCGAAATGTTCGCAAACAGCGCTCCGAAGCACTATGACGCGATACTTATGGATGTCAGGATGCCGGAGATGGACGGCCTCGAAGCAACAGCAAAGATCCGTGCTCTCGACCGCAAGGATGCAAAAACGATCCCGATAATCGCCATGACTGCAAACGCATTCGACGAAGACGTGCAGCGCAGCCTTCAGGTCGGGATGAACGCGCACCTTTCAAAACCCGTCGAGCCTGAACACCTTTACAGAACACTTGAAGAACTTATCTGGGAATCGGAACCGTCGTAAATCCAGGCTGCGGAGTTACTTATGACACACAAAGGAAAAATTTTAGATAAATACCTTTCGCGGCTCGATGTCTGGTCGATGGCGTTAGGAATAATGGTCGGCTGGGGCGCCTTCGTCATGCCGGGAACGTTCTTTCTGCCGGTCGCAGGGCCTTTGGGCACGATCATCGCAATGGTTGCAAGCACTCTCATTATGCTTGTCATCGGCGCAAACTTCGCCTATCTCATGGAACGCAGCCCGAAAACCGGCGGCGTCTACACCTTCACGAAAGAGGCTTTCGGGCGCGACCACGCCTTCATTTCATCGTGGTTCCTGTGTCTTTCCTACATGACGATCGTCTTTCTCAACGGGACAGCGCTTTTTGTCGTAGCGAGAATAACGATGGCACCCCTCGTGAAAAATTCGTGGAGCTACTCTGTCGCGGGACACAACATTTACATAGCCGAAGTAGCCGCTTCCGTCCTTGCTTTCGCCGGGATCGGATTCCTTCTTGTCAAGGCGAAGCGTTTTGTCCAGAAACTTTTTACCGTTTTAGCCCTCACAATGTTCGCAGGAGTGCTTGTGATCGCGGTCGTGTGCATTCCGCACGCTTTAAGCAGCGACATTCTGACATCTTTCGGGACTGAGAATATAAGCGGCTCCTACGGCATTTTCACTCTCGTGATACTTGCTCCGTGGGCTTTTGTGGGCTTTGATGCGGTCTCTTTCGACACTGCACACTTCAAATTTCAGATGAAGGATTCAAATAAGATAATTTTCACCTCGATCATCGTTGCAGGCTTTATCTATGCGGCCATGGCGATCGTCGGAGTTTCGTTTGTCCCCGACGGGTACGCATCGTGGAAAGAGTATATTTCGGCTCTCGGAGAGTTACGCGGCCTTCCGGCAGTTCCGACTTTCAACGCGGCTGCAGCTTACATGGGCAAGAGCGGGCTCGTCATTATCTCGATAACGGCACTCGCCGCGATTTTCACGGGCATTATCGGCGCTTACAGAGCAGCGTTGCGAATACTTTCGACAATGGCTGAAGACCACATTCTTTCAAAAAAATTCTCAGGAACGACCTACACGATCCTTTTCATCATGATGATATCGATAACCCTTTCGCTTCTGGGGCGAAACACCCTCAACTGGTTCGTCGATCTCACCTCTTTCGGTGCGGTAGTCGGTTTCGGCTACACTTCCGCTGCGGCATACAAGCTTGCTAAAGCCGAAAGCAGAAAAAGGTTCGTTTTCGCAGGCTTTGCAGGAGCTGCAGTTTCCGTTGTTCTTGTGATCGTCCAGATCGTTCCCCGCCTGTCGGCTCTCGAAGCGATGGGAAGCGAAGCCTTCCTGCTGCTTGCACTCTGGTGCCTCCTCGGTTTCATCTTCTACTGGCGGACTCTGAAGGAGAGCACTCTGGCAGAGTTCAGCGGAATGTCTGTTTCGGGCATCGTCCTTTTCTCGCTTCTCATCTACTCCTCGCTGATGTGGGCGGCAAAACATATTGCGGACGGAAACGGAGAAACTGTGCAGAAAGCGGTCACAACAAGCGGCGTTGTCCTCATCCTCATAATTTTCGCAGGCCTTGCAATAATGATGTATATCCAGAATATCGTCAGAAAAAGACATGAAGCCATCGAACGCGAAAAAATCCGCGCAGTCGAAAGCAGCCTGGCGAAAAGCCGTTTTCTCTTCAACATGTCGCACGACATCCGCACTCCTATGAATGCGATAATCGGCTATACAAACCTCGCCATGACCGAGAATGATCCCGAAGTTCTGCACGGTTATCTTTCGAAAATAGGCACGTCGAGCCACCATCTCCTTGCCCTGATCAACGACATTCTGGAGATGAGCCGCATCGAAAACAGAAAGATCGAACTTGAATTCGTGCCGGTAGACCTGTGCATGATTTTCGACGAGATCCGTTCGCTCTTCGGAGAGCAGATGAAGGAAAAAGGGATCGATTTTTCGGTCCACACATCGCAGGTCCGCGACAGCTACGTCTGGTGTGACAGAAAGAACATTCTCCGCATACTTCTCAACGTTGTCAGCAACTCGCTGAAATTCACTCCTGCAGGCGGCAGAGTCACGGCAGTCTTATATGAGACCGTGAGTGAAAAAGAGGGCTACGGCTCCTACGAAATGCGTATCGGCGACACAGGAATCGGCATGTCGAAAGAGTTCGTCGAGAAAATTTTCACAGCCTTCGAACGCGAGCGTACTTCGACCCAGAGCGGCATCGAAGGAACAGGCCTGGGCCTTGCGATAACCAAAAGCATCGTCGATCTCATGGACGGAACGATAGAAGTCCTCACCTCGCCCGGCAGCGGCACCGAAGTGATAATCAGGCTCAAATTCAAGCTCGCAGACGAAGATGAGATCAGAAGAAGCAAAGATTCGAAAACCGGAGTCTCAGACAAACAGGTCGATTTTACCGGCAAACGGATCCTTTTAGTCGAGGACAACGCGATAAACATGGAGATCGCGAAAATGATACTCACCCAGACCGGCTTCATAGTAGATACCGCCAAAGACGGCAAGATCGCCCTCGATATGGTTTCGGCTTCAGAAGCAGGATACTACGACATCATTCTCATGGATATCCAGATGCCCGTCATGGATGGCTACGAAGCGACAAAAGCGATCCGCACACTTGAAAACAAGGCTCTCGCATCGATTCCCATTGTCGCAATGACCGCAAACGCATTCGCAGAAGACGTCAAAGCGGCACACGACGCCGGAATGCAGGCACACATCGCAAAACCGGTCGATGTCGCACTGATGAAAAAGGTTCTGGGGGAAATTCTTTTAAAACGTGACGGCGTTACGACGGAACGGCGTCACGATGCGTGACAATGAAACGACGTTACGACGTTACGATGCCAACTCTTCGAGTCTTTTTTTCTGCTTTTTAGCTTCTTCGAGAAGTGCTGAATAGTCAGTGTCGGTGCGGCTGCGGAGAAGTTCCGTCATTTCGCTGAGCGGTTTGTAGATCGGGGTGAGCGAGATGTTTCCGTACATTCCTTTGAGTGCGTGCGCCACTTCAAATGCGGCGTCGAGGTCTTTTTTCGCAAGTGCCGCTTCAAGCGCGTTCAGCTGCTCGTCGGGAACAGCCATATTCACGAGTTTCAGATAAAAATCGTTGAGTCCCATGCAGCGCGCGATGCCTTCTTCGACATTTGCGCCGAATTCTTTCAAATTTTCGACCGTCAGCATCTCTTCCTCCCCTCTTTTTCTATCATTTCGGAAAATTGATCAACCGGAAGCGGCTTCGAGAAATAGTATCCCTGGATTATGTCGCAGCCGTTCTCCTTCAAAAGCCTGTACTGTTCCTCAGTCTCGACACCTTCTGCGATAACGGGAACATTCAGGAATGCCGCAATCTCTATCATAAGCTGGACCATCCTCAGATCCTTGGCGTTCTCGCAGATGCGGCGGACGAATTTCATGTCAAGTTTAAGCGCATCGATCGGCAGGGATGCAAGCATGTTGAGCGACGAATAGCCTGAACCGAAGTCGTCCATTTCAAGTTTGAAGCCGCGCGCCCTCAGCGAATTTGCTATCTCGATTATGCGCTCAGAGTTTTCCGTGTATGCCGATTCGGTGATTTCAAGCAGCATGTCCGAGGGCTGAAGCGAGTTGTCATGAACAAGCTCAAGCATGTTTTTCTCGTAGTTCGGCGACAGAAGATCTATTCTCGAAACATTGACCGAAACAGGGACCGTCATGCCGATCTCCTCTTTCCAGATTTTTATCTGATGAGCCACTTCGCGCCAGATATAGTCGTCAAGCCTGCTGATGAGACCGTTTTCCTCAAAAAGCGGGATAAATGTTCCCGGGCTTATCATACCGAGCTCGGGATGGTTCCATCTGACAAGGGCTTCGGCACTGCAGAGACGCGGCTCGTCACCTTTTATGTTGAATTTCGGCTGATAAACCACTTTGAACTGTCTTCCGGCCAGCGCATCATCGACCTCGTGTATGAGTTTTTCCGCGAAAAGCTCCTTCTCATGCAGGTTCGAGTCATACAGTGCATAGTGTTCCGAGGCACTTTTTCTCAGCGTATTGCATGCTATGTTGGCCTTGTCGAAACGCTCCTCCATACTGATTGAGAAATCGACATTCTGATAGACTCCCATCCTCAGGTTTATCCTTCCCTCGCCTGCGATCTCAGCCGTAGCATCACTTATGCTCTCGAGAAAATCCCTGTGCGAGTCGCAGTGAGGCAGATAGACCAGGAAAAGGTCGGAACCGCCGCGCCCGGCAAGCCCTTCGCTCTGAAAAGCGAAATACTTGATCTCATCAGCGAGAGCGCAGAGAATTTTGTCGCCGAAAGCCCTTCCCTTGAGTTCGTTGACAAGGTGAAAGCGAGAAACATTGACAGCTATCGCATCCATCTGCCTTCCCGGCACATATACATCGCTTTTAGTGCAGTACTGGAAGAAGAAATCCTTGTTGTAAAGCCCCGTCAGGCGGTCTGTTTCAGTCGCCAGGATTATGTCGCTGTCCTCTGCGAGTTCGATGGAACGCTGAACGCGCGCCATGATGACTTCGGGCATATTGTAAGGTTTCGGAATGAAATCGGTCGCACCGAGCTGAAGGCTTTCGACTTCTGCATTCTTTTCGGACGTAAGAACGATGACCGGAATTTTTCTCAGCTTCGGATCGGCCTGCATTGCCTTGAGGACTTCGTAGCCGTTGACTTCCGGCATAAGAAGATCAAGCAGCACCAGAGATATCCTTCCAGGAATTTTTCTGACGATGTCAATCGCCTTTCTTCCGTTCTCGGCATAAATAACATCGTATTTCTGCTGAAGTATCTCCCCCAGAAGCTCGCGGTTTATAAGCTCGTCGTCAACAACGAGCACCGTCCGCTTCAACTTATGTATTCCTTCTTTTATATTCTGTTCGTCCATTTTTCCCTCTCGGAAAATAAAAAAACAAAAACGGCGGGAATATAACCCTACAAAAAGTGAAAAAGCAAAATTTCTTTTGAAACCGCGGCTTTAAGCTTCTTCGTAATAATACGAATAGTCGATCCCTTTCATAAACATTTCGCGGTCGTTGATCTTATCGGTGAGAGCATTTTTCAGAAGTCCGTTGATTTTTGTGGAATCAAGAATGCTTTCCGACATCGCTGAAAGATAATCGTATTTGTTGATCTGACTCCAGTCGACACATCTCTTCAGGCTGCGCTTGAGCATAAGATCGAGCCAGATACGCGTTGTGCGGCCGTTACCCTCACGGAAAGGGTGCGCGACATTCATTTCAACGTATTTATCCACGATCTCGTCGAATGTGTTTTCGGGCATTTTCTCGATCTTCTCCAGAGTTTTCGGCAGATACTCCGCCGCCGCGAACTTGAAACCGCCTTTGGAAATATTTACGGTTCTGATCTTCCCCGCGAAATCGTAAAGACCGCCGAAAATGTATGCATGAATTTGCAGCAGTGCTTTAGTCGTTCCGATATCTTTATCCGCAACAAGATTGCTTTGAAGAAATGTATATGCCTTTTTCTTACTCTGGCCGTCAATGGTATTGTCGCTGTAATTAAACCAATCAAGAAAATTTACGGCATTGTTGTTTGGAAAATGCTTTGCCATGATCTGAACGGCATCATAGTCAAGCGCGTCTGCCGCACGCTCTTTTCCATCAGGCGCCTTAAATTTGAAGTCGTGAGTGACACTCACGAGTTGAACATTGTCGGTTGAAAATTTCTTTTTAAGCCACCTCCAATAGTTTCCGGCTTTGACATAATCAGGTTCGTTGTTGATCGCCTGAATTATATCGATAGCGGAAAACCACCACTTGGAATTTTCCTCGTCCCATACTGCTCTGACCTCGCGGTCGTTGAAAAAACGGATCGAAATTTTGCTCATTTTCTGCACCCCAAAAAAACCGGACGCCGAATATTATAGTAAAGAAAACAAAAATTGAAAGAAAAATTTTCTTTATTTTAAATATTTGTAAAAAATAAAACTAACTTAAAAAAGTTTGTTTTTCAAACCGCCGCAGAGAGTGTTTTTTTCTTGAATAAAATCGCGTTTCATTTAAAATTGTTGGTCTTTTTTCGATGACGGAGATCCGTAATGAAAAAACTTTCCATAATTTTCATATTGATTTTGATTTTTTCGGTTTCAGGCTGCTGGAAAAAAGACAAAAAAGGGTGTGAACCCAATCCGTGCTATGATATTGAACATGCAACAGATATCTGCGAAGAAGAAGGCTGGGGCGGAGAGGATTTTTCCTGCGTATGCGAAGGAAATTATTTATGGGATCCGCGCAAATCCGAAAAAAAATGCGTAGATCCGTGTGAAAGCAAACCGTGCGACATCACAGGCTCAACAGGCGTCTGCACAGCATCAAACTACAACAAATACGACTGCAAATGCGAAAAGGGCTTTTTCTGGGGAGATGACGAATTGAAGTGTATCGACCTGTGCGACCCCAACCCCTGCAAAGATATCAGCCATTCGACAGGAGTTTGTGAAAAGGAAGACGGATGGAATGAGGACGATGAGCAGCATTATGTCTGCGGTTGCGAGGAAAATTATTTCTGGGATCCGCGCAAATGTGTCAACCCGTGCAAACCGAATCCGTGCGGAAATCTTCAAAATTTGAAAGAATGTATCCCGAAATCTGCAAGTGAATACACCTGCATCTGCAAAACCGGATTCCGCTGGAACGGTGAAGAGTGCATTGAAATGAACGAATGCGGTCCCGGAGACTCTGTTCCGTGCAAAGACTCTTCAACAGGACTCATCTGGTCATCGAAATACCGCGATAATAAATACCACCAAAAATGCAAAAATCTCTCTGAGGGACACTTGTACGATTGGGAAACGCCTTCGATAAGCCAGCTGAGAACATTGATCCGGAAATGCAGCTACACCGAAACAAACGGAAGCTGTGAGATTTCCGAAGAATGCTATGACGAGAGCTGTTACAGTGACTACTGCGAAGGCTGCAGCCAGAATGACAGCGGCATATACAGCATAATAGGAGATTCGGAAACATTTTGGTCGGGATCATCATACGATCCGGAATCAGCATGCTTCTGGGCGGTAAATTTCAGCAACGGAGCAATAGAAACCGTATGCATTCCAAATGACAGCATCACTCAAAATATCCGCTGCACGAGATGCCTTGAAGACGACTATGAGTGGAACGGTTCCAAATGCGTTAAAAAAGAGTAAACCGGAGGATAAAATGGACGAAAAAATCAAAAAACTGAGAGATTTCATCGAAGGATCGGAAAACATCGTATTTTTCGGAGGCGCCGGAGTATCGACCGAAAGCGGCGTTCCCGATTTCAGAAGCAAGGACGGCCTATACAACCAGCACGACGTCCAGTTCGAAAAATACAGGCCGGAATACTTGCTGAGCCACAGCTGCCTTGTCGATCACCCTGACGTATTTTTCGAGTTCTACAGGCAGAAAATGGACGCAAGAAATGTCCAACCGAATGCGGCGCACTACTTTCTTGCCGAACTTGAAAAACGCGGCAGACTCAAAGCCGTTGTCACTCAGAATATCGACGGACTCCACCAGAAAGCGGGAAGCAAAAATGTCTACGAGATCCACGGCACGACGACACGCAACTACTGCGCAAAATGCGGAAAGAAATATCCGGCAGACTACATTTTCGAATCGAAAGAACAGATTCCGCGCTGCGACTGCGGTGGAATAATACGCTGCGATGTCACACTTTACGAAGAACAGCTTCCGGCAGAGGCCGTCACAAAGGCGATTGCAGCAATCTCATCAGCCGACATGCTGATCATCGGCGGCACCTCGCTTTCAGTCTATCCCGCGGCATCATACGTTGGCTATTTCAGAGGCAGACACCTTGTCATCGTCAACAAAGAACACCTCGTCTACAAGCTCGATCCGGTGAACGACCTTGAAATCAATCAGCCGATAGGCAAAGTTTTTTCGGAAATTTCGTAATTAAAAAGGGTGTGGCGCATCGTAATAACGTTATTTCGTAATTGCGGTATTACGGCAAATAATCAGCGGCGCAATTAAGCAATAACGTCAACCTGCCCCGACTCTTCGACACTTTTTTTGTCCCACTCGATTTTCGAGCAGCACCCTTCTTTTTTGAGCTGTCTGAGGAGAATGTCGATCGCGTTTCTGAGAACGGGCGAGCTTTTTGAATGAAGTCCTTTGCCGGTGACGATACGGATTTTATAGATTCTGCCGCTTTTCATGGCTCGGACATTGGTTTCGACCACTTTTTCAGCCTCATCCTGCGTCAGTCCGTGGAGATCGATCTCGAATTCGGGAAAAACATTTTCACTGCGCGGTCTGAAAAACTCCTTCTGCTCTTCGGCGCTTGATTCCTTCTCGCGTTTGTGGATTTCGAAATCGATGTCGGAATATTCTTCGAGAAGGTCGGCAAAACTCTCTTTTTCAGCCTCTTTCTTTTCGGTTTTGCCTGAAAAGATCTCGGCAAAATTCATTGTACTATTGTTTTGGAATTTTTTACTCATCACAACCTCTTTCCAAGATGGAGCCTTTCAGAAAGGATCTCGAAGAAACTCCTTTCAGGGTTTGAAACGACGCTCAGATCGCGTTCGTTCCTGCGGATAAGCACGACATCGTTTTCGCATACTTTGACCGAATTTTTGCCGTCACAGGTGAGGAATCCGAGAACGCACTCCTTCAAAGTGACGCGGATCGACCCGGATGCCGGAAGAACGATCGGCCTGTGTGTCAGAGCGTGCGGTGCGACCGCGTTGATGACGAAAGATTCGTCTCCCGGATAAATTATCGGCCCGTTGCAGGAAAGATTGTATGCAGTAGAACCTGTCGGCGTTGCCGCTATAAGCCCGTCGCACTTGTACTGCGGCATCTCTTCATCGTTGTATTCGATCCCGAAGCAGAGCATCGGAGAAACGTTGATGTCGCGGATTATCGTCACTTCGTTGAGTGCCGTGAACGCGGCGAATTCTTTGTTTTCGCGGATCAGCCTGACATCCATCATCATGCGGTGTTTCACGTCGAAATCACCCTTGAGAAGATTCGTGATCATCGTTTTTTCGCAAGGATTTATCTCGGCAAGGAAGCCTAACTGACCGACATTTATTCCGGCTATCGGGATATTGCGCTCGAAAGCAAGAGAGGCTCCGGCAAGAAAAGTTCCGTCACCGCCGACCGTGATGACGAGGTCGGATCCTTCGATCTCATCAGGGTTTTCAACGATTTTTACACCGAGTTCCCTGCTTTTTTCGGTTATAAAAGCCCGCGTTTCCTGCTGCTCGGCGATCTTTCTGCCGTCGCGCCTGAAAAAAAGGAAAACTTTTGAAATTTTATCTGATGTCATTTTTTCTTATCCCGTATTTAAAGCCGCATCTCGGACACTCGACCTGAAGCGTGTGCTCCTGCTCGAACAGAAAATCTATATCCTTAGGCGCCATTCTGTGAAAAATTTTCGCGATTTTTTCTTTCGTGCAGCCGCATCTGAAGGCGAATGCAACCTCCTGAATTTCTTCAATATTTTCAGAGCCTTCATCAATTTCCGTATTTTTTATCCCGAAAGTTTCGTCTTCTTCATAGATTTTCAGAAAACTCTGCGACTGGTCGGAAAAAAATCTCGAAAAAAGCTCACCTAAAATCTTATCCGACGGAACATTCTCTGCGCAGTCGACCATCGTGACGCTTTCCATTCCCGAAATATCGGAAACCATCTGCACCGTCATCCTGGGATTTTTTTCGTAAGGCGAAGGCTCCCATGAATGGGTTTTCGCAACAAAAGTGCGGTTTGCCGAATCAACGCAGCAGAAAAGCCGGCGCTTCTGCACTGGCATCGAGACGTTCCACGCAAAACTCCAGCCCTCCGGCATGAACGGGAAATATGCAAGAGCGAAAGAAATCAGTTTTTTGAGATTCGGAAAACACTCCTGCGGCACAGCTTCGACCGGACTCTGCACGTAAAAATCGAGGTACAGCCCCATAAAATCGACCGAATTGAGCTCGGAAAAAGCAGTTTCGCCGTTTTTCAGAGAAATTTTAACCGCTGCGGAAGACATTTTTACCTTGGTTTAAGCTGCATATTTATCTGACGGTTTTCTGAACTCGGCGTAAATTCAAGAGTACCTATCATATTGTCCTTGATAAAATCAATGATATATTTTTTGCCGTGTTCCAGCTGAAGCGATGCGGGTGTCACCTTGCCGGTATCCTCGCCGTCAACAAAAATCTGCGCTCCTCCCGGATTCGAGAAAACCGTTATCATGTCGACTTTGACATCGGGATCGACAAAAAGGAATTTCAGTATCAGCGCAATGACCGCAAGCCCGGCGACAATCCCTGAAATAAGAGCAAATTTTGAAAAGAAAGCCTTGTTTTTCGCGCGCTTTCTTTCAGCCTCTTCCTTCTGACGCGCCGCTTCTTCAGTTTTCTTTTTCTCTTCGAGGTCAAGGTCTTCCAATTCACCGATATTGTTGAATAATTCATCCATCAGATACTCGGTCTGAGCCTGTTCGATGATCTTCGTCATCTTGATGAAATGAGCAGGGAAAAGCTTTTTCACGAACGCTGGAAGCATTTCACTGTTTGGATCGAATTCAAGCGAATTGTAGATTTTAAGCAGATCTTCGCGCATATCCATCGCCGATGCGTAACGCCTGTTCGGGTTCTTTTCGAGCGCCTTCATAACGATTCTGGCGAGATTCGGATCGATTTCCGGCATGAGTTCGTTTATCGGCTCGATCTCGTCATTCAAAATCGCATTCATGATCGCCATATCGTTGTCAAGCTGCTTGAAAAGCGTCTGACCTGTCAGCATTTCGTAAAGGATTATTCCGACCGAAAATATGTCGCTGCGCCTGTCGACTGCCTTGCCGCTGCACTGTTCGGGTGAAAGATAAGCATAAGTTCCCTGAATTCCAGCAGCATCCTTGAATTTTTTTGTGTAATTCGCGTTTGCGATACCGAAATCGACGACTTTTATCTTTCCTTCGTAGGAAATCAGGATGTTGTTCGGATTCATGTCGAGGTGGACGATGTTCAGGAAGTTGCCGTTTCTGTCCTGAGCGTTGTGGGCGTGGTCGAGACCGCATAGAACCGCAGAAATTATCTCGATCGTGAGATTGAGCGGCATGATCATATCCCTTTCCTTGAGTTTTTCGATTATCGCGCCCAGATTCTGCCCGAAAACGTATTCCATCGCAATGAAATACTGATCGTCGAACTTTCCGAAATCGTAGATTTTAACGATGTTTTCGTGGCTTATATTGCAGATTATCCTCGCCTCGGCAAGAAACATCTTAACAAGCATCGGATTGTTGCTGTATTTTTTCAGCACTTTTTTGATCGCGATCGGCATCGAGTTGACAGGCGAATTCACATGTTTGGCAAGAAAAATCTCCGCCATTCCTCCCGTCGCTATCTTTGAAAGCAACTGATAATTGTCGAATCTCTCAAGCATGCAGGAACCTCCTTTCCGACGCCGCGCCGCCGAACTTTGCCGATATACCGTAATTCCGATATATCGATATTACGACGGCGGCAATCAACATTATCGACACGATCTACGGCAGTTATTATAGTTGATTTTTTTGAAATTGCGAGAGGAAAAGCGAACTACTTGTTGATTTCTGCAATAACATCTTTCGTGATGTCGAATTTGTCGTTGTAGTAAAGCGTCTGTTCTGCCGGAACGACCATGTCATAACCTTTTGTAAGAGCTATTTTCATAGCGATTTTACGCACTTTACCGAGGAATTCCTCTTGAGCCGCAGCATCTTTTTCTGCAAGTTCCTTTTCTTTCTGTGAAGCCATTTTCTGAAGTTCGAGAGCTTTCTTCTGATACTCTTCAAGCATTATCGCCTGAGCTTCTTCAGTAGCCATTTTTGCTTCTCGTTTGATTTTTTCCTGAAGTTTTATGACTTCCGCCTCTTTAGCCTTGAGCTCATCCTGGCTCTTTTTCAGAAGCGCTTCGACTTTTTTTCTCTCTTTTTCGACTTCTTTCGACTCAGACCAAACTTTTTTGACATCGACGAACGCGATTTTCTGTGCATAAACCGGCGTAATCATCAACAAAATGAACAATGCTGCAAAAATTCTGAATTTCGTCATAATTTCCTCCTATTCTTCAATTGTAACTATTTCGGCATCTTTCCAAGAAAAATTGTTTATATCGGCCTGTGCTTCCTCTTTCGAAGCGTATCTGCCGTATCTCACTTCAAATTTTCCGTCACTTGTGAAAATGTAGGTATCTTCCTTTATTCCGCTCTGATAAGCTTTCGCCGCGTCGATATTGCCGAATGCAGCGAGCACGATTGCATAAAAGACCTCTTTTTTCGTCTCTTTCGGAGCTTCTTTTTCAGGTTCTTTCTGTTCTTCTTCGGGAGCCGCTTTTTCTTCTCCGGCACTTTTTTCTGGTTCTGCAGCCGCAGCAGGAGCCGCTTTCGGAGCGATTTCAGCCAGGCCTACGACTTTGATTTTCGCCCTGATTTTTCCTTTTGCTGCATTGTCTATCTCGTCGAAAGCCTTTTTCGTAAGGTCTATCACCTCTTTTCCGGGTCTGTCTGTAACTGTGACTTCGACTTTTTTCTTCGTATCTAAAGACTGAACTTCGAGCACCGTTCCGAACGGGAAACCTTTTGCCGCACAAGTCATCGCGTCGTTTGAAAAAGGCTCGCCGTTCGCCATATTTCTGCCGTTGTATTCATCACCGTAAAAAGTGACGTAATAGTAATAGGTGTCGCCTCTCGAAACTGGATGCTTTATCACTCTCGGAGATTCGCACCCTGCCGACAGAATACAGAGAAAAACCGCGCCAAGCACGAAAAACAGACTAAGAATGTTTTTTCTTCTTTTTAGTTTGTCCATCTTCACTAGAGGTATAGTAGTAATAGTTCGATTTGTAGTATGACGAATGGTAGTAGGAATAGCCGTAATATGATTTAAACTTCTTTTCCTGCTTGAAATCGATGTTGTTGACTACAACGCCGAGCCGCGTGATACCGGGCTTGGAAATATTCGCGATTACAGACTTGAATACGTCGCGCGGAGTCTCACTGATGTTGACGGCAAGAATGAGTCCGTCGGTCATAGGCGCGATCGTTGCGGCATCGCTTACCGGGCTGAGCGGCGGAGTATCAATGATGACGACATCGTAAATTTCCGAAAAATCCTTCAAAATATCGGCGAAACGCGAACTTTCGAGAAGCTCTGCAGGGTTCGGCGGGATAATGCCGGCCGTAACTACGTCAAGCCCTTCGTAAACATTCCTGTTGACAACGTCGTCCATCGAATGTTCGCCGACGATAAGAGTAGAAAGACCTTTTTCGTTCTTGAGTCCGAAAACTTTATGAACCCTCGGCTTTCTCATGTCGGCATCTATGAGAAGCACCTTCTTGCCGGCGACGGAATAACTCGCTGCAAGGTTCGAAGATACGATCGTTTTACCTTCGTGAGGAACGGAACTCGTAACGAGCATTACTTTGAGCCTTGAATCGGGGTTACTCAGCTTGATATTGGTTCTCAAAGACCTGAAAGCCTCGACTGCAAGGTTTTTGCCGCTTTTATCCTCGAAAGCAATCTCTTTAAACTGAGAAGTTTCAATCTGCTGGAACTTAGGAATAATGCCGAGAAGCGACTTTCCGGAAATCGTTTCAAGCTCTTTGAAGCTCTTGAACTTGGTATCGAAGAATTCGACGAGAAAAACTGCGAGAGATGCCAGAACAAGCGCGATAGCAAAGCCTGCAAGCAGGATTATCTGCTTTCTCGGCTTCACCGGAATCTTTGAAACAAGCGCACGGTCGATCATGCGGATGTTGTTGTTCTTGAGGAGCGCGCTGAGATCGGCCTCTTTCGACCTTTCAAGGACGATGTCGTAAAGTTTTTTGTTGGTCTCGACTTCGCGGCGCAGCTTGCTGTAGTTGATGTCGAGCTTGTTCAGATTTATCGCCTCGGTCTGAGAATCGGAAAGCATCTTGCGGTTCTTTTTCATCTCGTTGTCGAGCATTTTCAACTCTAGATTGTAACTGCTTACGACACCTTCGATCTCACTTTTGAAGGTCTTTTCGATGTTTTCTTTATCAGCAAGCAGAGTTACGACTTTCGGATGTTTTTCGCCGTAAACCTGCTCAGACTCGTTTATCTTCGAAACGACTTCAAGATATTTAAGCTTCAAATTGCCGATGATCGGGTTTTCCTTGCTGATTTCCTTGAAAAAACCGTCTTCCGGATTGTCGATATTGAGGTGCGCATACTCCTCGATTTTCGCCGTGAGGGCGTTGCGCCTGATCTCCTGATCGGTCAGAGTGTTCGTCAGCTTGATTATGCGGTTCGAAAGAAGTTCCTGCTTCGCTTCGAAAGTCGTAGCCAGAACGTTGTTGCTCTGCTTGAACTCGAAAAGCATCATCTCCGAATTTTCGAGGTTCTGCTTGAGGCTGACGCTCTGATCCATGAGCCAGCGGGCAGCATCCTTCGTCTCGAAATACTTCTTTTCGAGGTTGAATTCGATGTAGGAAGAAGCAACCGCGTTTGCAAGAAAAGCAGCCTTCTCTGGATCTTTGTCTTCTACCGAAATACGCACAATGTTGCTGTTTTTCTGCGGAGAAACAGTGATTTTCGTCAAAAGAACCGCAATCGGATCTATGTCTTTTATTTTATCGGGTTCGATTTTTTCGAGATCGAAACCAAGATACTCGAGAACATTTTCGCCGGGCACCATTTCGAGCACTTTCTGTGCAACCGCGCGGCTCTGAATGATTTCGTACTGAGTCGCATAATAATCTTTGTTTGCAAAAACATTTCCCTGGGTTCCGCTCTGAATGACTTCCATGTTTCCACCGAGAACGTTCGCCGCTTTCGGCTCGATTTCGATCGTCGCAGTCGATGAATAGATCTTGACCATGCGGTAGATCTGTGCCACAGTAAAAGTCATCACGATCAGGATTATCGCGATAAACAGGTAAATATGCCTTTTCAGCAAGGCAAGAATTTCCATTAAATCTATTTCGCGTTCCTGTTCATTCATCAGAAGAACCTTTCACCTACAAAAACTATATCACCGGCGTCAAGGTAAAAATTCTCTTTCGCGCCGTTCACTATTGATTTTATATCTACGACAAAGCGTTTTTCCCTGCCGTCACCACCCTTTCTTGTCACAACAACATTAGAAAGGTCTGCCAGATTAGTGAACCCGCCGGCAAGACTTATCGCTTCGATGACGCTCATGCGCCTTCTGATCGGGAAACTGCCGGCCTTTTTGACCTGTCCCAAAACAAAAATACGCTTGCTTACGAACTCTTCGACCAAAACCGTAACATTCGGCTCTTTCAGATAACCTTCTTTCAGTTTTGACGAAATTTTCGTCGCTAAGGTAAAAATATTGAGTCCGTCGACCTTGATTTCGCCTATGAAAGGAAAATTAATGTAGCCTTCCGGACTTACCTGATAAACGCCGGAAAGTTCCTTTTCGTTGTAAACCTGAATGTTGATTTTGTCACCCGCACCGATGAAAGAAAGATGATCCTCTTCTTCTTCCACAGCTTCAGCAGAAGTCTGAGAACTTGTCTGTTTGTCGGCGTTGTTTTCACCGACTCTTATCGTGCAGGATACAAAAAGCGATAAACTAAAAAAAAATAACAGCTTTGGGAGAAGTCTGTTCATAAGAATTAGTAATCCAGAACGATTGAAAGCATTACCCTGTGGTCAATGTAGTCGTAATGAGTTGCAACCGTTCTTGTATAACTCTGTTCAGCGTTTGTTGCGTGGTTAAAATTCGTGGTCGAAGTTCTGACATAATCAGTATCTTTGTATTCAAGATCATAGCTGAGTTTAAGACCGAACCACGGGAAAATAGCGTAGGAAAGCGACGGACCGAAGTTTATAAGATGATCTCTGCGTTTTCCTTTCGGCATAAGAACCGAGTATGTAATGGTAGAACCGTCATCATATGTTTCAACTTTCTGATAGGAACCGTCATCAGCCTGAGTGTATTCATCTCTGCTCTTGAACTCTATATTCTTACCGTACATAAGGTATGAATAGCTGAAATTCATCGAAGCAAGGAACTGTTTTGCAAACTTCTGTTTGAAGTTCAAGTAAACTTTATGCGTCGAATTATACTGGAAATACGCAGAAGGACGCATCGTCTTGAGGTAGCCGAGAGCAAGACCGGTATCCTGATACTTGAAAATCAACTCTGCATTAGCATTGTAGTCATGCTGAACGCTACTGCCAACATTTACCGAATAACCGGCTGCAAGTTTTCCTGAGATATAAGGAGTGAACTGGCTCATTAAACCAAGGAAAATGTTTATCGGAACAGCTCTCGAATCATCACGGATTCTCGATTCATAGTAATCCTGATATCTTGTCGAAACGGAAGCGAAAGCCATCGTTTTCGGGAGGAATTTCCATCTTCCGAAAAGATCAAGGAAGGGGGAAATGTAGTTGTAATCCTTATAAGCGGCATTATCTTTCGACTGTTCAAGGTAGTTGATGTCGAAACCGAGTTTGATCTTTCCGTAAAGGACGTCTTCAACGCTTTTGAACGCAACGCCTACTGCAAATGAATCCATAAGGTTTCTGTTTTTGCCGGAAAGTTCCTGTCCGTCTGGAGTCGAAGACCTTGAAAGAGAGTTTTTGAAATCGAAAATTATAAGACCGTCTTTGTTGAATTCACCCAAAAGATCCGATCTGATGTCAAGTTCTGAAAGCTTTTTCGATGTTTTCTTGTCTTCAAGACCAAGATAGTGGTTGTAATCGAAAAGAAGCGAAAAACCGAGAGTTTTCTTGTCATCATCGAGTTTGATACGGAGAGAGGGGCTATAATGGAGAATCATATCAGAAATGATCTCAGCCTTTTTCTCTGCACCGTCTTCAACTCTCGTATCGGTGGTTATCGTATCTTCCGAAGCTTTTGTAATGTTTGATTCGAATTCAGGATTAATAGCGATACCTACATTCAAAACCGTGTCTTTTGTTATTTTGAAACCTTTTTCCGGAGCATCTTCCGAAAATACAGATACTGGAAAAGTCATAACAAGCAGTACAAAACAAACTGCTATGAAAAAATTTCTGTTAGTTGTCATCTTACGTTACCCAAATACAATCTGATTACATTGTAGGACTCTGATCTTCCTGATCAGGAACTATTTCTTCAGGAACTACCTGAGAAGCGTCTTCAGGAGTTTCAGCAGCCGTAGCAGTAGCAGCAGCGATATCGTTAGCGGCAGAACCGTCATTTGCAGTCTGAATAACACCGCTTGCATCAATACCTGCAGCATCTGCAGAATCGGAACCTTCCATAGAGCCACGGTTGATTTCAGTCGGCATATCGTTACCCATGCTAAGATTCATAGCACTGGAAACAGTAACTTTTACAACATTCTGCTGTTCCGTTTTAGTCTGAGCCTGATTGGAACGTTCGCATGATTGTGCAGCAGCCAATGCTTTCTCTGCTGATTCAGCCATTCCGTTCAAAATTACCAACTGACCCTGAGCTTCGGCCATCTTACCTGCAGCGACCAAAGTTGCAATCTTTGAAGCTATGCCTGCCGCACTTGAAACCAAACCTTTAACTTCTCCAAGAGGTCCGGCAACACACGTTTTCCACTTCTGATCCTTTGCCGCTGAAGCATCTGCGTTTTCTTTGTTCAATTCCGCCTCTACATCGGCAATCTTGCTTGCTTTAGCCTGAGCATCATCTTTGATATCTGCATAAAGTGCAGAAGCCAAAAGCAAAGAGACGAACAATAAAATGAATTTTGAAAAAGACATTTTACACCTCTATACCAATAATTTAATTACTAAACATGAACGGGAAAGTAACGCTTGCGGGACCGCCTTCCGGTTTCGGGAAACGCAAACGACCGATAACTCCTTTGATGCACTTTATAGTTTCGGCATCTTTGAGAGTATCTTCCGCTATATCGATACTTTCAACACGTCCTTTTTCATTTATCAAAATAGTAACCGATACTTTACCTTTCAATGTCGGATTTGCAAGCAGAGCCTTGTCATAACAACGTTTTACCGCCGCGCTGCTGCCCCTGATCGTCTTAGCAACGCTTGCGGAATCAACAGCACCGTCGACTTCCGTTTTTCCGACGGAAGCTTTACCGACAACAGCCTTTTCAGCTCTTCCTTTGACTGCAACAGCACCTTCGGATTTTTCGACTTTAAGGTCATCGATCTTAGCTGTTTCGACAGCACCGGCATCGCCTTTTCTGCTGCGCTGGGAAGAACTTGTAGCAACTCCGATCTGTTTTACACCGGAAAGAGCCGAATCTATATCTCTGTCCTTTCCGCCGTCACCGAGAACATCTGTGATAAATCCGCCGGTTCCGCCTTCACCTACTGAACCGATCATTTTCAAAAGACCTTTTCCAGCGACTTTTTTCTGCATTTCAGCCACACGAACAGACTCTTCACGCTGTATAGTGGAAGCATCTCTCGGCTTTTCAACTTTTTTAGGAGCTGCTTCTTCCTGCTTTTCAGCAACTTTCTTAGCTTTTGCAGCCGTTGCCTGTGCATTCGGATCAACTTCCTTTTCTTCTTTCGGAGTCTTATCCTCTATTTCCTTTTCTTCTATAACTTCATCCTTCACATCAAGTTCTGGCGCGATAAGTTTTGCGAAACGGTTAGGAACATCGGTAAGTTCCACCGGTTCCGGCTTGGGAACATTCGCAATATAAACCGCAAAAAAGAAGTAACCGAAAACCATGATGACCAACTCTATCGAAACAAAAGGCCAGTCAAAATGCTGTGTCCACGAGCCTCTGATCGACTTCGGCAATCTCAATTTCGGAGGTTTCGGCGAAGGAACTACGAATTGAAACAGTACTATTGCATTCCCGATAAAAATTTTACCGCGATATTCTTCGGAAATAGGAAGAACATAATCATCACCGCGTCTCTTCAGCGTTCCGCTTTTAATCAGATCTTCAACGTCTTTCGGCTCGCCTTTCAAGAAAATCTTACCGGTCATCTTCTGCGTAAGAACAAGCTCATAGTGACCTGATCTGAAATAAAACATCGGGAACTTTCCGGACAAAAAAGACGAAGGCACAACAAAATGCGCTTTTTCCGAGTCACCTATAAAAACCGTCTCAGCTTTTCTGAATACCTGCTCGTCAAGGATGCGACCGTTCTGAATAACGCCGACCCTTAAGACCTTATCTGATATCCCCTGGGGCATAACAACCTCGTAAAATGCAATAATAATCTTTCAAAAAACAGTGACCGGCAACTTAATGCCGGCCACATAAAACATACTAACCAGCGGTGGAAATAGTCGCGAACTTAAAGTTCGAGAATTCCGCCTGACCGGCAGTGTACATAACTTCCGTCAACAAACGATACGGACTTTCCTTATCCATAACGATTGTGCAGACACCGTCAAATTTGATGGTGGGATTGATAGCTTCGAGACGTCTTTTCTTTTCAACTGCCTCGACAAGCGCTTTGTTCAACGGAATGATGAAATAAGCGTCTTCGCCGCCGCGTTTCTGCGAAGCTTCAACCTTACCGTCTTTTACAACCGTAACAGGTTCGTTGTCAACAACTATTGAAGACTTAGCAACAGTAACTGTAACAGTCGCTGCAGGCTGCAACAATGAAGTCGACTTCGGAATATCCAAGTCCGGTCCGGGAGTAATGTTGACAGGATCCGTAGCATAGCTCTTAAGAAGGAAAACAAGCATGATCGTAAGAATATCCATCAACGAGTTGATGTTTAATTTCTGTCCGCCTGCACTTTCTCTGCCAGCTTTAGATTTTTTCCTGCTCTTCAGGATTTCTTCTTCATAATTTTCCGGAAGGTATTCGTAAGTTTTGTTTTCTTCTGCCATAACACCCTCCTTATGCTATACCTGCGCTAAGTACAACGTTCGGGAAAAGAGTTTTCTTCTTTTCGCCGTCCTTTTTCTCGCGGGTAGCGTCCATTATTTTCATAATGTATTTGTACTTAGTATTCGGTTCAGCGGTGATGATAATGTTTTCTTCAGCCGGATTTGCATCTTTCAAATCCGAAATGATCTCAACAAGCTTATCAATATCATAAACTTTAGCATCAATCATTTTGCCTTCCGCATCTTCTTCTTGTCCGTCAATTTTAAGAATTGTCGGACCCAACGGATCGTCTTTGTTTTCAATAACCTGATCTCTTACAAAAACAGTGATACCTCTGTCAGTCAGAGCAACTGTCAGTTTAAGAGGTTTATCATCCGGTCTGTCTGCCGGCGGATTTGCCTCGGAAGAAGGACCGATCTGCGGTGTAGCAACGTTGACAACGGCTATTTTTACAGACTCCATTGAGGTCAACAACAACGGTATAAGAATAAGAATGAGGTTCATTGCAGCCGTCATGTCGAGATCCTGACCGGATCCTTGTGAACGTCTCTTACCCATTTTTTATTCCTCCAAATCGTGTCTGTTTACTACTCAGCCGTTCCTTTTTCTCTGCTAACAAGCAAGTTTGAAAGTTTTACAGAGTAAAGATCAAGGTCATTGAGTATTTTTCCTGCAAGACCGTTAAGAACAAGGTGAATAACCGTTCCGGGAATAGCGATCATAAGACCCCAACCGGTGGTGTTCATTGCGATAGCGATACCGTTTGCAAGCATTGCCGATTTCTGCTCAGGAGCAGCGTGAGCAACTGCTTCGAATGCATCGATAAGTCCGAAAATCGTTCCAAGAAGTCCGAACATGGTAGCCGTACTCGAAATTGCGAAAATGCTGGGAAGGAGTTTCGAAACTTTCGGGGTTACTTCAAGAGTAGCCTCTTCCATTGCATTCTGGATCTCAAGCTCGCCTCTGTTAGCTCTGGAAAGACCAGCCTTCATAACTTTTGCAAGAGCTGCATCGCCTGCTGCGTCGCAAAGTTTGATAGCTTTGTCAACATTGTTTGCCATAACAAGCTTCTGAATCTGTTTCATCAAATTTGCGCCGTTTGTGTTGAACTTTACAAGAAGGAAAATGCACTTGTAAATTGCAACACCGAGAACGTAAAGACCGCAAATAGCGATGAAGTGCATAAACGTTCCGCCTGAACGATAAAACTCAGCAAACCATTCCATAGTAAATCCTCCTAAAAAATAAAAATAATATACTAGAAAGCATCGTCTACACAGACGGCTTTCTCCACCTCTTCCAAAAAACTAACGTTCAGATCCAGCGAACGGTACGAGAACTTAGCCCTTGACAAAAACGTCATGACTTCAGGTTTCTGTATGGTTCCTTCGATCTGAATCTCTTCTATAACTATTGTTTTTGCTTCAACATTAAACGAAAAAAGCAGTGAAGCAATAAGCGCACAAATAAAAAGCATCACAAAATTACCCTTTACAAGAACAAAGTTGCGGGGAATATACACAAACAAATTTTTTAAAGCAAATTTTTTGGCAAAAGCACCGCAAAAAATATGCAACCATTTGATTGTATTGCCGTTTTTCTCCATAGCTTTTATTACTTCGCCTCTTTGTTTTCTTCTGTTCCGGCATCTGCTCCGCCTTGAGCCGCTTCAGCGTCGGCTTCGGGCTTCTGTTCGGGCGCAGCTTCCGCAGGAGTTTCAGCGTCGCCGTTCGCATTTTCAGGTTTCTGCTCCGGAGCCGCTTCTGCAGGTGCTTCCGCCGGAGCCTGATTTTCAGCCGGCTGCGGGTTCAGTGCATCAAGTTTCTCTTTTGCCGAAAGACTGAGCGTGTCGTTTTCGTCAACAACCGGATATTCCTCCAGATACTTGCTCCAAGCCTCTGCCGTCCCTGCCTCTGCAGCCTTTTTGAACGCCGCTTCCTTGTTCTGCCTGAACAACCTTGCTTCTTCTTCCTGCGCCTGTTTTCTCTTCTCGGCCTTTGCCTTTGCAGCGAGCGCAAACTCGAGTTTCTTCTTTTCGGTGTTTGCCTCTTTTATGTAGCCGTCGACAAGCGCCTTCTGCTCTTTAAAGTTCTTGCTTTTCGCAATAAGCTTGAGGTATTCGTTGAAATATTTCACCGCGGTGTCGAAACGAGCCGGATTCTTGTCACCGTTGACATCGGCATCGAGATAAAGCAGTGCCTTGTTGAAAATCACGCTGTTGCGGAGCGTCTCCGGCAGATCTTTTATAGCTTCGAGCTCATCAAAAACAACAGCAGAGTTTTTGTAATCTTCAAGACCTTTGTAAGCTAAAGCGAGGTTCAGCTTTGCCGACCAGAAGTCATCCTTGATCTTCAAAGCCGCTTCGAGCTGTTCTTTCGCCGTCGAGTAATCCTCGATTTTCATAGCGAGAACCGCCAGAATATTTCTTACTTCCGGCTGATCAGGATTTGACTTGACAGATTTCATAAGATGAGTCGTCGCACCTTTCGAATCGCCTGTTCTGTAAAGCAGAAAACCGTAAAGTCTCTGAAGCCTGAAGTTTTCCGGGTCCCATTTTTCAGCAGTTTCGAGAGCCGATTCCGCAAGTTCGTACATCTTTTTGTTGAAGTATGAAGTTGCAAGCGAAATGACCGCCTCGGAATTCTGTTCGTCTTCCTTCAGAACCATCTTCGCGTACTTTTCAGCTTCGTCGGTACGTCCCAGCTGGAGATTGAGCCACGCGATGAAGTTGTATTTTTCGACAACATCGGAATTCCTTTCGGCAAGCTGAGTGAGATAGCCTTCCTTTTCCTTGATCTGACCGGGCATGTAGAGCAGAGCCAGATTGTAGAGCGGTTTCGTGAAAGCGTTGTCGGCAAGATACGCCTTTTCGTACCAGGCCGCAGCCTCGTCTCTGTTTTTCATCCGCTCGAAGCAGACAGCCGTGTTGAATGCGATCTGCGCATTTTTCTGATCTTTGTTGAAAGCGGCCTGCCAGAATTTGACAGCTTTTTCACAGCCGCCGTCGGAGTAAGCGCGAAGACCTTCTTCAAAGTCTGCCGCAGCCGGTCCGATATATTTGCCGCCGTCGTAGTTCGGATTTTTTTCCTCTTTAACATCATCAGCTTTGGTCGTTTCAGCACTTGCCGCAACACTATCCGATGCAGATTCAGGCTGTTTTTCAGAACCGTCCGCGTTTTCCTGCGCAGTTTCAGTCTGGCCGCTGACTTTATCGGAACTTCCTTCCGGTTTTTCCGAATCAGAAGAAGAAGCCGCAGGTGCCGTTCCGCACGAAACGAAAGAGAGAAGTGCCAATAATATAAAGATTTTATTCAGCTTTTTCATTTTCCACCTCTTTAGGCGTTTCATTCTTCTGTTCGGAATTTCCTTCCTCTGCGGCAGCTCCGAGACCCGCCTTCTTGTAAACTTTCTTTTCCGCCTTATCAAGCGAAATGACCGGCGCGAAACCTGAATCTACCGCGTTTTCCTCGGCGAAAATCGGAGTTTTGCCGACTTTGTATTCAGCCGGGCGCATAACCGCGAGTTTTTCGGTTATAAGCTGCGTCCACTTGTTGAAAACTTTGAACTCACGAGCCTTTTCCAAAGCCTTCGAATAGTAGGTAACCGCCTGTTCTTCGATAGGTTCGGCCTGCTGTTTGAGCATATCCGTGTAAATTTCCTCTTCTTCCTCAGTGAGTCCTGCAGGCGGCTCAGCGTCAAACAGAGCGTCCGAGAAACTCTGGTAAAGGAAGCCGATTCTGTACATTCCGGCCATCATCCACTCGTAAACCTGGAATTTAAGGACTTCGTTGTATTTTCCCTCAAGTTCCTTCATCGCGGCAACTTTCTTTTTGAGGTTTTCCTCAAGCTGCTTGTCGTTCTTTCCGATAATCTTGAGTTTCAGATAAGCATTGAATTCGTCTTCCAGAAGTTTGAACTTCGCCTCGGCCGCATAGAGCATCGACTCGTCGGTCGTGACCTTCTTCGCGGCAATGTAGGCAAGAATCTTTTCGTAAGAAGCCTTCGCCATTTTCTGGTTGTTGAGCTTCTCCTCGTAGATCTTCGCGATCTGGTAGCGCGCCCTTGCAACAAGGTGAGTTACGGAAAGATCGTTCTCGAAAGTGGTTATGAAACTTTCGTAATTTTTGATCGCCTCTTTCCAGTCTTCAGCCTTCTGATACATTCTGCCGACATCGTAGAGAGCCTCTTTTCCTTCCGGTTTGGACTTCTCTTCGGTGTAGTAAAGCCTGTAGTATCTTGCCGCGTCTTTGTACTTCTGAAGTTTTTCAAGAAGGAACGCCGCGTTGAAGACCGCGTTCGATTTTTCCTTATACTTCGGATACTTGTTGTAAAGCTGGATATAAGCCTTTACCGCCTTTTCGTGGTCGTAGCTCATTTCTGCGTTGTAGGCAACGAGGTAAAGCGACTGCGGCGCGAGATCGGAATTCGGATATTCGGTGTAGATCCTCTCGTGCAGATGCAGAGCCGATTCGAACATCGTCGCCCTCGAATAGTTGACGGCAGCGTTGTAAATCGCTTTGTCGGCATCTTTGTTGCCCGGATTTTCCTCGACCATTCTCAGATATTCTTCAGCCGCTTCGGAATGTTTGCCCTCTTCCTCAAGCTGCTGGGCGTGTTTGAAAAGAGCGCTTGCACGGTATGTCGAGAACTCCTCTTTTGCCTTCTTGTCGGTTTTCGCTTTCGTTGCGAACCTTTCAGCAAAGACTTTCGACCATTTTGCAACGCTTACCCAGTCTTTTTTAGCCGTGTAGTATGCGATTATGTCTTTCGACGCCATAACTGCCGGCTCAGTCTCCGGGAATTCGCTGATTATGCGGAGATAGCGCGGTTCAGCGTCGCTGTAAAGATCGTGGTCGTAGTAGATTCTTGCGACGTTGTAGGCGACAACAGGCTTGTCTTCGACCTCTTTCGCAAGTTTCAGGTACATATCGCTCGACAGAACAAGTTTCTGCTCAAGATCGCTGAGCGGCTTGCCTGCTTTTTCGGAAGCGGGAACGTTTTTCTCGTCGGAGCCTTCCCAGATGCTGTTGTAGCAGTAGAAAACCTGGAATGCCGCGTCATCCCTGTATTTGTCCTGATTTTTGTCGTCTCTGACTTTTTCGTAAACAACGACCGCAGCCTTGATGTCGCCCGAATAGAACAGCGTGTCGGCCAGACTGTAAGTTATGTCGTAAGTTTCCGAAGTGTACGGGAAATCCTTGAGGTATGCGGCGTAGAAGTTTGCAGCCTTACGGTATTCTGCAGCCGCACCGTCAGCATCGCCGTTTTCCTTCAGCGCCTGAGCCTGTTTGTGGTGGAAAACCGCCGTGTCGAGAAGCGCAACCTTTGCAAGTTCCGCAGCAGCACGGACCGCAGCAGGATTTCCGCGGTTGACTCTGGCCCATTCGCTCGAAGCATTATACTTTTCCGCAAAAATCTCAGTTTCGGCAGCTGCCTTGTCGAATTCACGAGCCTTGTTACAGAGCTGAATGAGAGAATTGTGGAGCATAGGCGTATTTTCGTAGTAAGGATAACGACCGATTATGTAGCGGTAAACCTTCTCGGCCTCCGTATATTTGTTGTTTTCGTCGAAGTAGCCGCCCAGCTGCTCGAAAACGTCGATTTCAAACGACTCAGCCTTGATTCCCGAGAAGTAGGCGATCGCCTTGTCCGCGCTGCCCCACTCGTCGTCTGCAAAACTGATCGCGATATACTGGATCGCCTCTTTTCTGAGGTTCTGACCTTTGTCGACACCCTGAGCCTTCATCTCGTCGGAGTAGAAAAGGAGCTGCGTAAATGTCTTGACAGCGTCTTCGAGACGGAACTGTCTGTAGTATGTCCACGCCAGTTTGTAGAGAATCTGGTCGTAGAAGTTGCTTTCAGGGAATTTTTTACCTTCAAGATACTGTTCTTCGGCTTTTTTGAGGTCGTTTTCAGCGAAGTAGTAGTCACCCAGACGGAGCCTGAGTTCGACGTAATTTTCGCCGGCAAGTCCTTTTTCAAGCAGTGTGAGCCAGACCTGAACGGCTTTTTCGCCCTGACCCGACTCGGAGTAGCAGTAACCGAGCAGATAATAAACCGAGCCGATGTATTCAAAATCGGGGAAACGGCGTATCATCTCGGTGTAAAGCCTTATCGAATCGGAAAAATCGATTTCCGGAAGTTCCGGCTCGACTGAAATTTCGTGGTTGTCGAATTTTTCGAGAGCAGCCTCGTAACCTTCAGTCTTTTCGTTGTAGACTATCATCGAACGTTCGTAGTAGAGCTCGGCGAGCCTGTACATCGCATTCGGAGTGTACTTCGGATTGTCGGGATACTTTCTGATGAATTCCTCGAAAAGGATTATCGCATCCTTTCTGGCCTGAGTCTCCTTAAGTTCCTGTTCTGATATCGCTTCGGAATATTTCGACTCGACGAATCTTCTTTTTTCCGCAACTTCCCTGAGAACGAGCTGCTGGAATTCCTTCTGGTATTCCCTTACGCGCCCTTCGAAACGGACGACTTCCCTTGCGAAAGCCTCGCTGTTGAAAAGATCGCCGTCAACGATCACGTCATCCGGAGAAGAAGCAGACTTTTCCGCTTCGGCGTTCTGCGTTTCAGACGGCTTTTCATCCGCAAAAACTGGAAGAGCCGCAAACAACGCAAATAGAAAAATCAGAAAATATCTCATTGTTCACCGTCTAAATTAAATTGGAGTTGCTGTATTTCGGTAGCTTTCTTGGTTTTGAGACGCATGATTTCGGAAGTGGAATCCTCTTTCTTTTCCCATGCAACGTCTATCAACCCGAGATCGCCCTGAAGTACAAGGTCTGCAAAAATATTGCGTGCGGTATTCATATTCGAATAAATCGCGAGAACTGCCATTTCCTCGACTTCGCGCTTTGCTCTCAGGAGCTCGCTCTTGTAGCTGTCGACATTGCTTCTTTCCTGCTCGTAGGAAAGCTTGAGATCAGCAATGATTCCCTTCATCGCATCGTTCAGTCTGTCGTAAAAATCAGCGAGTTTTGCATCGATCCTGTCGGCTTCCTCGATTACTGCAGCGACTTCGGCAGCCTCTCTTCTGTCGGATGAATTTCCGATGATACCCTGCTGACGCGCCACGATTCCGTTGAACGAATCTCTTATCTCGTTTTCCGCTTCGATCAGCGTTCCGCCGAGAACAAGGCCGTTTTTCTCGTCGTCTATCTCAGCCTGACAGGCATCGCTTTCAGCCGAAAGAGCGTTGAACTTTTCACGTTCCTGACCGATCCTTTCGAGAATCTCCTTGTCATTATCGTTTTCCTTCTCGGCATTCTTTTCTTCCGAGTAGGAAGCGATCAAAAGGTCAAGCCTTTCCGAAACCTTTTCGAGTTCCATCGAAACAAGGTGCATCCTCTCGTCAAGTTTAACGACTTTGTCACCGTATTCTTCGGCACGCTCTCTGATTCTTTCGTGAGCGACCTCAACGGTGTTCTCTATCTCAAGAAGCTTGCGTTTTTCCGAATCAAGTTTTTCGAATTCGCCGCGCTGATCCTCAGTGAGACCGGTGCCGGCAAATCCGTTTCTTGCCATAACGAGCGAATTTTTTACGACCGTGATTTTGTTTCTGAGCGTCATGACGCCTCTTGCAGCCTCTTTAAGAGGCGGGAAAAGAGCGGCGGAATTTTTGTTGCCAGCCATCGTCACGATCTTTTTCTCGAGATCTTCGATACGCTTAAGCTCTTCTTCCAACTCGATGATCGTGTCGTTCAGAGCAACCGTTTCCGAAAATTTCTTGCTGTCTTCAAGTACCGAACGGACTGCCGGCGAATAAGGAAGAAGGAAATCGGAGACCTTGCCTGATCTTCCGCTTGCAAGAAATGCCTTTCCGTCGATCGAGAAAAGCTCATCCTGATATTTGGTGTACTTCGAAACTATCGAATTGAAAAGCACCAGAGCCTCGCCGAACCTTCCCATCTTGACGAGAAGCGTTCCTTCGAGAATCTCTGCCTGAGTCGCGATTCTGGAATACGGAGCAAGATTTTTAACGAGACGCAGCGTATCAACCGCATCTTCGAAACGATCGCGCTTTATGAAAGTCCAGCTCAACTCATAGTAAGCCTGCGGGAAAGAGCGGGAATCGAATGCGACCGGCGCATAGTGCGCCGAGGCCGTGTCGGTATCCTCAAGCTCGAAAGCTATTCTTGCAACTGCAAGTCCTGCAAGCTCGCGGATGTTTCCGAAATTGTGATATCCGCCGTCTTCGGGAAGAGCAAGGATCTCTTCGTAAAGAGCGCGCGCCTCTTCGAGTTTTTTATCGCGCAGCGCCATTACACCGAGGAAATAGCGTGCCTGCGGATAGAACGGGGACTCTTTGGTCACCGAAGAGAAAAGTTTTACCGCTTCATCGGTCTTTCCGCTGAAGAAAAGCGTTTTGGCAAAGTAGTAAAGAAGTTCCGGATCGGCGGAAATATCGTTGCCGCCTTTTGTGAACTGGTCGCAATACTTTTCAGCCGCCGCGTATTCACCCAGAGAATAGCTCATAAAAATAAGTCTTTTAAGAGCCTTCGCTTTTAAATCGGTGTTGCCGGAAGAAGCAAGAAGCATCTCGTAATAACGGGTCGCGGAAACGTAATTTTTCTGCATGAACAGCGATTCGCCGAGCTTGTAGAGAGCCTCGTACTTTACAGCGTCACTGTCTGCAACCGACACCGTTACCGAATAAAAAATACCGGCAGACGTAGCGTAATCGCCTTTCCCGAAGAAAAAATCACCTCTTTTCATCTTTTCGGAAGGCGACAGCTTGTAGTCAGCGTCGGAAATATTAAGAGAAAGATATCCTTTTAAGTTGTTCTCGAATTCGGCATTGATCTCTCTCAGAGAAGCCTGAGCCTGATCAAGACCGCTGTCGGCTGCGGCAGGAACTTCCTGAGAATCCGCTGCTGCAACCGCCGGAAAACAGAGAAACAACAGAAAAAGAACTTTGAGCTCTCTGATCATAACTACTCCTCTTGAGCGTTTTCAAACGTGTTTTTGTTGACTTTCAACTCGACACCGATCCTGTTTTCAAAGCTGTACATTCCGCCTTTATCAAAAGCGCTGGCTTCGATTTCAACAATATCGCCCTCTTCAAGCGAGAAAGACTGATCGGCAGTAACTTTGATGGAATATTCTTTCAAGTAGGAGAAAACACCGTAGCCTTTACCTATATAAACAAAATAAACCGAAATACGGTGAGGTCCGGGAACGACAGCAGCGTCGTAAACCTGAATTTCCTTTTCCTCAAGCTCTTCCGGAAGGTCGACCTTTTTGAAAACCGGTTTGTCGTCAAAATAGTAAACCGCCGAAACAAGTTTGAAAAGGTTGCCAACTTCGTTGTTGTGGACTATCGTTACGGTCGAGCCGCCGACAGTTCCGCCGAGAACAGTTTCCTGAAGGATTGCAAGTCTCTGTTTTGATTTGAATATCTTGTCCTTCAAAGTGTCGATTTTTTCTTCAAGAGCTCTGAGTTTAAGATTGTAGCCCTGCTCGTCTTCCGTATTTGCCGGAGCGGTTTGTGCAGGTTCTTCAGCTTTCTGTTCCTCTACTTTCGGCTCTTCAGCGGCAGGCTGTTCGGCAGCTTCAGCCGGTGCAGCTTCCTGTGCAGTTTCAGCAGGTGTCGCTTCAGCCTGAGCAGCCTCTGCAGGTGCAGCTTCTACTGGTGCAGCCTCTGCCGGCGCAGCCTCCTGTGCAGTTTCAGCAGGCGCTTCAGCAGTTGCTTCCGGGTTATTGTTCTGATCCTGAGCCGGAGTCTGCGGCTCCTCAGCCCCTAAAAAAGAAAAAACCAAAAAAGATACGATCATTAAAAAAGTTTTCATTTCAAACTCCGCAAAAAAAATCCAGTCGCCAATAATAGGCAATTATTAAAAAAAGGCAAACTTTATACAAAAATAAATTATATATGAAAGACATTGCCGACTTTATATCCGAGGAAAAGCTCTGCCGTAGCTTTGAAAGAATTCGGATCGTCGGTGACAAAAAACCTGTCATTTTCAATACTTCCACAATTCATCATACCATTTTCAGATAAAATTCCTGCAAGTTTTTTTGCCGTGTAAAAAGCGGTGTCCAGAATCTCGACTTTTTTGCCGAAATAATCGGAAATAACATTTCTCAGCATCGGATAGTGCGTGCAGCCGAGTACAAGCGCATCAGGCGGATTCTTCTTCATTTCAGAGAGATACATATCAATTGCCATTTCTGTGATCTCTCCCTTAAAAAGCCCTTCTTCCACCAGATGAACGAACAGAGGACACGCCTTGGCCGAAATATCGAGATTTTTGTTGCCGCGGATCAGAGCCTTCTGATAAGCCCCCGACAAAATAGTCGTATTCGTTCCGATTATACCTATCCGCTTAAGTTCAGGCCGGGTCAGCAGATATTCGACAACCGGTTCGATAACGCCTATTATGTTGAAATTTGGGAAACGCTCCTGCAGGAATGAAAGCGCAGCAGCCGAAGCGGTATTGCATGCAACAACGACCGCCTTGACACCAAGAGCCATAAGCAGATTGACATTGGCAAGCGAATAGTGTTTTACAACATCGACCGACTTGCTTCCGTACGGAACACGCGCCGTATCGCCGAGATAAAAGACACTTTCGTTCGGCAGAACTTTCTTGACTTGATCAAAAACAGTGAGACCGCCGACGCCGCTGTCAAAGATACCTACAGGATTTTTGTTGAAGGAAAACACAGCACTTATTAGAAGAATGTGTACTTCATGAAAGGAGTGAAAATGATATTCATACCGTCGAAGTCAACAACATAGTTGAACTCAACGGAAGCACCTACCGAGAAATGGCGGGCAAAAGTGTAGCGCTCGAAAATCAAGCCGCCGCCGACAGCAATATTGCCGCTGTTGGTAGCGTCCTTATCAAGCGCATCTTTACCTGACTTATAAGTTTTCGCCAAAGCGTAGTAGTCAAAGTTGACGAGAACGCCGAATTCCCATCTCGGATCAATCATCCAGGTAACATCGAGATCAAGACCGACTGCAAGCGGGCTGTAATCTTCGACCCAGGGTGAATCCTTGTGATTCTGCTCAAGGTCAGCATCGTTTTCCTTTGCATTGAACTGGAGCATACCGACAGAAAGCGCGATTCCGATATTGACCTTATCCTGAATAGGAATGTCATAACCGAAATTGAGCCTCAAAGTCGAACCGAGAGGACTTCCGGCATTATCTCCGCCAGCCTTGCCGACATAACCTACGATACCGCCGGAAAACTGAAGATGAAGACCTCTGAGGATCGGATCAAGATCGTTACCGGAAACATCACCCGTAGCTTCTTCGGACTCAGCCAAAAGCGAAAAACTGACCAAAAGTGCCATAAGCAACATAAACAACTTTTTCATGTTTTTCCCCCTTAGCTTTCTGAGTTCTTAAATACGAACGGGTAATTTACGATAACGATACCGCCGCCTTTAGGAGCAGGGAAACGAATCTTTTTGATCTGATCTGCGACGCAGCTTTCAACCGTTGCGTTGCCCATCGTGGTTCTCTGAACCTTGGAACTGCTTACAGCACCTGTTGCAGAAATGATGAAGTTGATAACGATTCTTCCGAAAAGTTTCGGATCCTTGTTAAGTTCCTTCTCATAGCACCATCTGATCTTCGCAAGGTTTCTTCTGATGTATGCGTCAATGACTGATCTGTCAAGAGCACCCATGATGACTGCCTGACCGCCGCCCGCAGAAATATCCGAACGACCTTTTCTGCCGATCTGACCAGCTGCCATACCGTATTTTCCGCCGGCACCGCCGCCGCCACGTCCTCTTGTTCCGAGACCGCCGATTCCGAGAGCGTTACCGCCGCCGCCTGTACCGAAACCTCTTGTTCCGAGACCGCCTGAACCGAACTGGTCAACACCTGCAAGACCGGTTACCGATCCGAGTGTCTTTTCCATGCCGGCACCGAGACCGCCGCCGCCGAATACTCGGTCGAAGCTGGCAGCACCGGATGAAAGAGCACCCATAATACCGGAGCTCTGAGCAACCTTAGCGTCAAGACCTCTTCTTGCGGAACCCTGTGCGTTTGCAACACGGCTCTTCTTGTCACCGACTCTACCTTCTTCACCGAGAGACTTTCTCTGCGAAGTAGCTTCGACAAGACCTTCTTTCGGTTTTTCGAGTTTGACTTTCTTTTCTTCTTCGATCTCTTCGACCTTTATCTCTTCTTCTTTCGTCTCAACGATCAGTTTTGCGAATCTGTTGTCGAGCTCGAAAATATCGACTTCTATAGGCGGAGTTTCGACAATCATATTAAAAACAAAACCGCCGATGATAAAGATGAGAAGCAGGATTATCGCAAACGCGAAATCGAACTGCAAAGCACCGCCTTTGTATTTTTCCGCAGGTGACTTCATAGCGCAGACTGAAATCGGACCGAACTCAACGACAAGAAGCGTCGTGTCGTCGATATCGACACTCGTGTGACCTTCAGCGATGTACTTTTCCAGATCGGTCTTCTCGGTTCCTTTGTAGAGAGCACCTTTGAATCCGCTCTTGAGATTTACTGAAAAATTCTTTCCTGAAACGGAAGCAAAATCGAACTTGTTTTCGGACAGAAAAGCTTCGTCCACGACACAATCCGCACCGATTTCCGTTCCCAAGGTGAATTTGTTGTCAACTTTCTGCAAATCGAGCAGGACTTTGTTGTCGTAAACGACTCTGACTTCCGGCTCCAATTTTCCTTTGGCTCCGTCATTTACCGGAATTTCCGGAATCGGAGACAAATCGTAAAGCAATCTTTTTCTCATTTTTGATTTCTCAGGCATAGTCTCGGCCTCATATAATGGTTAACATCAACATAACAATACTCTAATTAAGCAGGTCAACGGACCTTACCAACTCTTTGTTGAAATCCTGTTTGAGGTTGATCAAAGAGTTGAATTTGGTTTTTGATCTATCCATAAGGAATGAACCCGAAGGTTTCTTGATCTGACCTTCCAACATTACATCTTCGAAATCGATGACTGTTTTTTCACGGTATTTGATAAGTCGTCCCTCTTCATCGGTTTCCTGTGCAGCCAGGAACGAGAAGGAAAGCAACAAAAACAAAACAGCGACCAACTTTTTCATAGCAACGACCTCCGTATTAAAATCAACGCCCTAGTGTAGCCATTAAGCTCGAAATATCAAATTTTCTCCTACTCGGTTTTTTCAACCGGTCTGATGTTTACTTTATCGCTCAGATACTGGTTGACAATGTGGTCAGCCGGTAAACTGCCGCCGGTAATGGAAATATACTTTCTGAAATTTCTCTTTGCTTCGACCTGTTTGTTCATGTGATCGTTGTAAAGAACTGCAAGGTTGAAAGTCGCAACAGCGTTGTTCGGATCTTTCTGAAGAACTGCGAGATACTCTTTTTCGGCATCTTCGAATCTTCCAAGACCTCTAAGAGCCATTGCAAGACCGATTCTTGCATTCAAATTGTCGGGATCCTGAGAAAGAACGACGGAAAATCTTTCGTAAGCAGTCTCAGCATCGCCGTATTTCATAGCGATCGAACCGACATTGAAGTTAGCGCTTTTGTTCTTCGGATCGTTAGCGATAGCGCGGGTGAAGTAAAGCATAGCGAGCGAGTCGTCGTTCTGCGCGGAATAAAGAACACCGCGGTTGTTGGCGATACCGGCATCATCCGACTTCAGATTGTAGGAGTTTGTCGTTACCATCGAAGCAAGTCCTGCATCGTTCTTTTTGAAGTAGATCATACCGAGGTTTTTAAGCGCATCGACATCAGCCTGATCCTGAATGAGAATCTTTCTAACGGACTGAATCGCATTGATGTAGTCACCTTTAAGAAGGTAGAAACCTGCGACTGCCGAAAGAACGCCTTTGTCCTTGTCGTTCTCTTTCTCAAGGAACTTCTCGCAAACTTCTATTGCGCGGTTGTACTCAAGTTTGTTGGCATAGATAGCCGCCTTGTTGATGACCGGCATAGAATATTTCGGATCAAGTTCGAGAGCTTTGTTGTAATTTTTTACCGCATTCTGGTCATCACCTTTGCGCTGATAAGCCAGACCGAGGTTGTAGTGAAGGATCGGAGCGGTCGGGAAAGCTTCGATTGCAAGCTCGAAATTTTTGATGGCTGCATCAAAGTTGACTTTGCCGTCTTTGACTTCGAGAGCTTTTATACCCTCTTCAGTGTAATATTTCGCCCAATCTTCCGGTTCTTTCGGTTTAGTCTTTGCAACAGGCGCTTCTGACTTAGCCTGTGCAGGTTTGTCTTCCTGAGCTTTCTCCGGAGCCGTTCCGCAGGAAGCCAAAATCAAGGAAAATACCAACAAGAAAGATAATGCTATTTTTTTCATGATTATTCTCCCTGTTCCTCGTTGTTTTCAACATTTTCAGCAGCAGGCTGTGCAGCTTCTTCAGCCTTCGGAGCCGTTTCTGCCGGAGCTTCAGCCGCTACCGGAGCAGCTTTCGGCTGACCTGCGCTCTTTTTGAGTCTTGCCCTTTCTTCATCGGAAATCTTCGGGAATTTGTAATCGGTATCGATCTTTCCGATCAAAGACGATGTTTCGATCATGTCGGAAGCCGGAACAATCTCGTTTTCATCGTAATATTTTCCACCGGTAACTTCCTGGAAGAAACGAAGCTCGTATTTAGCCTTAGCAACCCACTCGTTGTAAACAGAGCTTTCGTAACCTTTCTTCATAGCCGTTTCGAAGTAGGTAACGGCGTTTTTCTGAGCACCGAAAGCCTTTTCATCGAGGTAGTTCTTATACTCGGAAATCTGGGCTTCGCTGAGCCACGGAGCGATCGGAGCATTGAACATCTGGTCGGTGAGGTCTTTGTAGATCTTGCCGATGTAGTAAAGAACAGCCGGTGTGAATCTCGGAGAAGTCGTGATCGCGATGATCTGCTCGTATTTCTGCGAAAGAGAAACGGTAAGCTCGATCTTCTTGGTCATTCTCTCCTGAGAAATCTTGTTGAACTCGTCCTTTACTTTTGCAGCTGCCTTCAAATTAGCCTTTTCATCCGGATAAAGCTCATCGGGATTTGCATCGCCGTGATGGATGATCTTGCCGTCTTCAACGTCGAAACCGAGCTGAAGGAGTTCGTAGCCTTTGTGCTTCTTAGCAAACGGGATATTGTCGAATTTGATCGACATATATTCGTTGTATTCCGGAAGAAGTTCTTCAAGAAGCGCTTCTGCAACGATATCTCTCGAAATCTCGTCAAGTTCAGCCTTTTCTTTGAATTCGGCACCTCTCGAGATCTGGAGGATTTTGTCGATGCTCTTGTAGTATTCTTTCGTATTGTTCTGCTCTCTGTACATCTTTACCTTTGCGCCGTAAAGAGCAAGCAGAGTATTGGGTTCGCCCTTTTCTACAGTGACTTTATTGACTGCATCAACAGGTTTTTTCTTGCCTGCTTCATCAATATAGTAGTAATCCTTGAGACCTTTTATATCGGTATGGTCAGCGACAAATCTGTCAAAACCTTTTTCAGCTCTGTCGTAGAAAGTTTTGCCCTTTCTCATCCAGATGTAACCGTACTGAAGAGCGATCTGAGCCTTTTCTTTGTCGTCTTTCGCATACTTGTCAACAAAAAGTCTGTAGTTGTCGATAGCTTTTTCGGTTTCGCCCAAGCTCTCGTAAAGAACTGCAGCATTGTAAACCGCATCGCCTGCATCCTTGCTGTTCGGAGACTTTTCAACGAAGTCGATGTAAAGCTGAGCAGCCTTGTCATAGTAAGCGATAGCTTCGTAGTTCTTTGCAAGTCCGAACATGATTTTGTCTCTGTGCGGAGATTTCTTGTAAACATCGTCGGACTCTCTGAGGAACTGTTCCTGAACACGGATCGACTTGTAAAGGTCGCCGCCTTTCTGGTAGTAAACGATCGCGTTGTACATAGCGACATCGTTGAACTTCGATTTCTGGAATTCGTTTACGAAAGCCATGTATCTGTCAGCGGATTCAAGGCTCTTTCCGTTTTTGTGCGGAATGTCAGCTGAGTAGAATGTTGCCATTTCCTTGAACTTCTCAAGGTCGGTTTTAAGTCTGTTTCTTCCCGAAAGAAGAGCCGAATTCTTGAGGAATTCTCTTGACTTATTATTGATTGCCTCCCAGTCTCTCGCCATGTTGAGAGAGTCCATGATGAGGTCAGCCGAGAACTCTGCAAGTTCGTGTCTCGGATACTTCTGAACGATCATTTCGAAAACAGGAACAGCCTTTTCAAAGTGGTTGAAAACGTAGTAAGTAATAGCCTGTTTGTAAATGATATCAACGAGATATTTCGATCTCGGGATGTTTTTAATGTAGGTATCGCAAGCGGTTATGAACTTCTGATGAAGCTCGGGGATCGGTTTTTCCTTGTTTTCATCAGCGACTTTATCTTTCTTGTCCGCATCCTTGTCGTCAGCAGCCTTTACGAGATCAGCACTGATTTCACCGGTTTTTTCCTGTTTTGCCTTTGCGATTCTGTTCTGAGCCTCTTTCTTAGCCTTTTCCTGTTCTTCCTCAAGAAGAGCACCGAAGCAGCTTACTGCACCGAAAGAAGCGTCTTCGAAGTGGTGACCTTTCGGGTTCATGTCTGCAACTTTCTGATATTCGTCACCGGCTTCCGTGTATTTTTTGTGGTCGTAAAGATACTCAGCGTAGTTGAAACGCATATCGTACGAAGCTTCCGATTTCGGGAAATATTTAAGGTATGTCGGGTAAAGTTCGCCGACGATCTTCCATGTTTCCGGAGATTTTGTCTTTCTAGCTTCGTTGTGGTAGTCAACCGTCAAAATTCTGAGAGCAGCTTCAGCAGTCTGCTGTGCGCTTTCAAGAGTAGCCTCGTCTTTTTCGTTTGCTTTTACCCAGCGTGCGTTTTTGTCTGCGTAGTTGGCAACGAGAACAACGATCTCCTTTCTGACGGCGTCTTTGTTGTTGAGCTTTTTGTAGCACTCAACAATCTGTTTCTGCCAGGTCGGACCTTCCGGTCTTTCCGGAGCTTCCTGCTGCAACTTTCTATAGATTTTTATAGCTTCTTCAGATCTGTCCTGATCGAAGTAGATCTGAGCGAGTCTTTTAAGAACGGCGATGAAGTATTTCTGTTCTTTGACGATCGTCTTGAAGTATTTTTCAGCTTCGTCAACCGAACCTGCTTCTGCATACGGAGCAACCATGTCGTTAAGAGCATCTTCCTTCAGCGACTGGTCGTTGATTTTCTCAGCGACTTCAACAACCTGCTGGAAAAGTTTTACCGACTGCTCGTATTCGCCGACATTGTACATACACCAAGCATACTTATAAAGAGCAAATCCATAGAATTTGTTGTCAGGATACTTGTCGATGATGGCTTTGTAGTTCGGAATAGCCTTGAAAACGTTGTTGTTGTTGAAGAAATATTCACCCATTTCGAAGTAAGCGTCAGAAGCGAACTTCGAGTTCTGGAATTTCTCGACAACGAGTGTGTAGTAACGGACTGCTGCGAGAGCCTGACCGGTTTCCATCAAGTTGGAAGCCATGAAGAAGTAAACCTCGTCCAGGTTCTGGAAGGTCGGATACTTCTTTATAATGTAATCGCAGACTTCGATAGCTTTTTTGTTCCAGTCAAGTGAAGCTTCAAGGTTAAGTTCCGGCATCGGAGCGTTCGGGTCGTTCATTTCGTAGTACTTATCGATTTTTTTGTTGTACTCGTCCATGATGACGGCTTTGATGCCTCTTGCCTTCTCCCAGTAAAGCTCGGCAAGACGTCTGTAAACCTCAGCTTTTCTCGGACCTTCCGGATAATCCTTTATAAGATCGTTAAGCTGTTTGATAGCCTCGTCTCTTTTTTCCATCGATCTGCTGTCGGTCTTGACATCGTTCGTTTCGATTCTAGCCTTTGCCGGACCGTTGGAGGTAGTCGTTTCGTCATCTCTTTTCTTTCTCTGAGCAGAGAGCGTCAGGGTGAAAGAAAGAACTAACAAAACTGCTAAAAAAACTCTCAATGTTTTGTTATTTAACATCTTCAGAAACCTCTAACTAATTGACAAACAAATTACTCTTTGCACAAATTGTCGACATTGAAGAAGTAGTAGCCGAGCTCGTCTTCCCAATATTCGCCGTCAAACGGGTAGTAGTAGGAATTCTGCGGAACGGAAGGATTCATTTCGGTCTTCTTCTGAACCGTTTCCTCTTCTTCCTTTACCTCTTTGCCGTAAAGCTCTTCTTTTTCGAGAGAAGATTTCATACTATCCGTCATCTCGAAACGTATTGCTCTCATATCTGCGATGAGCTGACCGAGTTCGTTGTTGAGATTCTGAACTCTCTGAACAAGCCATACGCCTGCTTCGTTTCTGAGAGTTGTCAGCTGATACATCATTTTCTTGGAGACATCCTGAGCAATGACGCTGTTTTTGAAGGATTCCGGAGATTTTTCGATGATAACAAGTTCTCTTTCGATCTCCTTGATGTGGTTGTATTTTCTTACGAACAGCGATTCGGTAAGGATATTTCTGAGAACAGCTTCCGGAAGTTCCGTAGCCTCGCCTGCCTGAGCCTGTTTGTACATTACAAGGAGTTCCTTATAAATGTCGAGACCGGTCTTCGTGGAAACGTTTTCAAGCCATGAAGCCATTTTCTTCTGATAATCGGGGTAAACGCCGAAGAAATAGTCGATGACGTTGTTTACTTCGTCGTACTGGCAGAGGTTGTAGTAGGTAACCGCTTCAACGATGTTTACTTCCGGGAAATAAATATCAGTGAAGAACGGGGATCTGAGCGTTACAACCGTACCGAGTGTCGAATCGAATCTTCCGATCATGAGTGAAGCCCACGTTCTTGCGAAAAGTGATTCGAACCACTGAGCGTTGTCTCTTCCGACGTTCGAGAAGTAGTTGAGTGCAACGTTGAACATCGCGAGCTTGTTCTGCGACTGCCAAGCAGCTGCGTAGTAAAGTTCACCGAGTGCAAGTTCAGCCATACCTTTCAACTTTTTGATGTCGGTGCCGATGTATTTGTCATCCGGCATCTCTTTGATCTCGGTGAAGCTCTTCATTGCGTCCGCGAACATCTGCTGACGAACCTGAATGACACCGAGGAAGTATTTCGCTTTCGGGTAGAAGGAGCTGTAGTCCTTTACCTGCGAGAACATTTTGAGAGCCTGCTCGTCCTGACCGTTGTAGAAGTTGATTTTGCCGAGGTAGTAAGTCAACTCGTTGGCGAACTTCTTCGGGAGAGCTTCGTAGTCAACGTTTGAAAGGACTGCAAAAAGAACCTTTTCATCTTCCGTTTTGTAGGTAACGGCAAGAAGTTTCAGAAGGCTCGATACGAAGTAGTGAGATTCCGAACCTTCGAAAAGGATTTCTGCGAGCTGATATTCGGAAGCCTGATAGAGCCCCATTCTGAAAAGAGACTCTGCATAGTAGTATCTTGCGGTATCATGCAGTCTGTCCCATTCCTGGTTTTTCATAATCGCATAAAAACCTACAGCGGAGGTGAAGTAATCTTCGCTGTTGTATGCGTTTACGACTTTCGTGATCGCTTCAGGCATACCTTCAACGAGAGATGCATCGATCTTCTCGTATTTTTTCATTTCCTTTTCGCGGACGGTAAGCTGCGTCGCGCAGGACGTAACCAGCATCACCGCGAAGGAGATAAGAACAAGAGTCAGTATTTTTTTCATAGTACCACCCCACTACTTAGCAAAGGGAAGGAACATGCTTGCATTGATCGTGAACAAAAAGTCTGACTTGAGATAAGCCGAGCTTCCGCCTTCCTGTTTCGGGCGTTTATCCTTCATGATGAACCAGTCGAAATTCAAGCTGAGACTTGCGTTTTTGCCCAGGAAAATTCTCGGAGCGAAACCAACCTGGAACGCTACGTTGTTGTTGTTCATTTTCTTTACGCCTTCGCCTTCAGCAACTGTTCTGTAGTAGTAAACACCGACAGAAGCGTTAAGGTCATACTTCGGAATAAAGTCGCCGAAAACGCTGAGTTTGCCGTAGAAAGGAGTGAAAACGGCACTTGCTCCTGCAGTAAGCATAAGATTGCTCTTCGCAACGTAAGCATCAGCCTCCTTAGCCTGTTTAAGGGTTTCGTTTTCCCATGAAACAGCGCCGTAGAGGAAACGAGCCTGCAGAGCGATGTATTCATTGAAGTGATAAGCCGCTCTGATGCCGACTGCAAGAAGATCTTCCCAGTCGCCGCATGCGAAACCGATATCGATTCCGAGCTCAAAGCGTTTGTCCTTCGTAAAGTCCTTCTTCTGAACGACTTTAATCTGTTTCTTCTTTTCAACATTAAGGTCTCTGAGTTCCTTCTCGGCCTCCGAGTCAGCGGCAGCAGCACCTGCATCAAGCTGTGCAGTCTTCGGTGCGTCTGCATTCTGAGGAGCTTCAGCAGCTGCTGCTTCACCTTCCTCAGCAGGAGCGGCCTCAGCAGCGGTCGGATCTTCTGGACCTGCAGCTCCGCCGTCTAAATCGAAAAGGTCATCTGCAAAAACCTGAAAAGAAACAAATGCAAAAAAAGCAAGTGTTAAAGCGACTAATTTACTGTGTTTCATGACTCCTTACCTAAATAGAATTGTTAAACCACCAAAAAGTCGGAAAGCAAATTAGCGGATTTGAAAATAATGTCAAGAATTTTTAAGCAGACGGACAACTTTTTATCTCATTGATAACATTGGACTTTTCGGACACTTTATTCTTGAGGCTAATTTTTGTACAGCTTTTTTTGATTCAAAGAGCGCTACATAGCTTCTATGACGGAGATAAAAAAATCGACTCTCGCCAACAGACGCGGGAAAAAATTTCCGCGGGAAAAATTTTCGGATTCGTATGCCGCGGAAAGAATTGTGACCGAAAGAAAAGCAGCCGAAAAAGCAAGTTCTTTTTCACAGAATTCAATTTTTCCGTTTTCACCCGTCGTTGAGGCGAGCAAGGTCAGCCGGTTCACGCGATGCGCGATTTTTCCGGCCGTTTCAGGATTTTCTATGACTGCAGAAATCTCTTCCGCAAAATGAGCAAAGGCGCCGTTCGATATTTTGTGAACGACGGCTGAAATCTGAATCTGGTTCGTTCCTTCATAAATAGAAGTCACGCGCGCGTCCCTAATAAATCTTTCGACTGCGACTCCGCGGAGATAACCGGTCCCGCCGTGGATCTGAAGAGCGTCACGGGTAACTTTTTCGGCAGCAACGGCAGCAAAAAATTTTACGAGAGGCACCAGAAATTCGACAACGGAACGGATTTCGCGGGCTTTTTCAGCCGTTTCCGGAGTTTGCGGCGAAGCAAGAAATTCCTGCATTTCATCGTATTTCGCCGCAGTAAAATAAAGCAGCAGGCGCACCGAGCGGAGAGTTTCGTTCATCTCTTCAAGCATCCGCGCGACCTGCGGAAGTTCCGCGATTTTTTTACCGAACTGAACCCTGTGTTCCGCATATTTTTCAGCTTCCGACAAGGCGGCTTCTGCGATTCCAAGAGCCTGAGCCGCAACGGAAAGTCTCGCCGCGAGCAGAAGTTCCATCGTATATTTCACAAGTCCGAATCTTCTTCTTCCCAGAAGTTCGCACTTTGCATTTTCAAAGCGGATATCGCATGTCGGAGAACCGCAGATTCCGTGTTTTTCAGCAGTATTCAGAATTCTGCAGTTGTCGTCGGCACCTTTTTCGCGGATGAAAAGCGAAAGGCTTCTGCCGCCCGAAACTCCTTCCTCGCTGCGCGCCAGAACGAGCATGATATCTGCACCGCCGTTCGTCACGAAATGCTTCGTTCCCGAAAGATACCACTCTCCGTTTTCTTCCCGCGCAACCGTTTCAACCGCCTGAAGGTCGCTGCCCGCGCAATTTTCAGACAGAGCCATTGCACAGCTCAGTTTCCCGCTTGCGATCCCCGGCAGAATACGGTTTTTCTGCTCTTCCGTACCGTACAAATGAATAAGCTCTCCGGTTTCCTGCAGCGAAACAAGGGTCATAAGCGAGGCGTCGGCGCGAGAAATCATCTCGATCGCGGCGGTGTTTACAAGCCTCGAAAGCGCCTTTCCGCCGTAAATTTCAGGCAATGCAGCTCCGAGATAGCCGCAATTTTTGAGATTTTCGATGTTTTCAAGCGTCTCAGCCGGCAGAATGACCGAATTTTTTTCGAGTTTCACTCCGATTTTATCGACTTTTGCCGCATTAGCCGCGATTTTTCCGCCGCAGACTTTTCCGATTTCGTCAAGAAAAGAGAAACTTTTTTCCGAATCAGCTGAAAAAAGGGAAAGAGTTTCTTTGATTCTGCCGCTGAAAAAATTCATTTTCCCGCCTCAGGTCTAAGTTCGATCAGCGTGATTTCGGGCGTTGCGCCGAATCTTACGGGCGGCCCCCACGAGCCTGTTCCGCGGCTGACGTAAAGTTTTGCTCCGCTTTCGAGTTCGTAAAGCCCAGCGAGATACCTGTTGACGATTTTCACGAGGATCGAAAACGGGAAAATCTGTCCGCCGTGCGTATGCCCCGAAAGCATGAGGTCAAAGTGCGCCGGATCACCGTCCTCGAATTCCGGTCTGTGCTTCAGATAAATATTGAAATTTTCGTTTTTGAACTGACGCAAAACCTTTTCGTCCTCGTGGTAAAAAACGTCTGCCTGTTCCGCGCTTCTGTCCATGACGCCGCCGACCGCGATATTGCGCCCTACTTCGACGACTCTTCCGTCCATGAACTCGAAACCGTTTTTCTCGATAAATTCGATGCAGTCGAAGTAGCCCGTGTAAAATTCGTGGTTGCCGCTTATCGCGTATTTTCCGAGCGGCGCCTCGATTTTATTCATGATTTCGGCAATTTTCAGCGGATTGGCGATTCCTTTGTCCATGTAGTCGCCAGTAAAAAGAACGATATCCGGCGTGAGAGCGTTTATCATCGGCACGATTTTTTCAGCAAAACGCTCGTCGATGACGCGGCTGAAATGTATGTCCGAAATCTGAACCGCTCTGGTGTACTGCGAGATTTTCGGATTTTTCACTTCGACATTTTTGATAACGACATTCCCCGCCATGAATTTTCCGGCCGCCACCGTCTCTAAAGCTACGAGAAAAAGAATGGCGAAGACGACCTTTCTTCTGCCTGCCGTGAGCTTTTTTTCATAAAAACCGCCGAAAAAACGGCGCGAGAATATCAGAATCTCGGCAAAAACACCGTAAGCGACGAAAACGAACATGAAAGTAAAGTAAAAATAGACCGCAAGGGCGAAAATTTCAGACGCTTCAGTATTGAGAAAAGTCTTTTCCTGAAAAAGCGCGAACCCTGCAAGATTGAAAACATACAATAAATTCAGCAGCTTTTTAAATTGTTTCAGTCTCGGGAAGGCGCAAACCAGAGAAAAGATAAAATACCTGGTCATAAATATCGCAACAATCAGAACGACTGCCGCAAAAGTGAGCATCTGAATGAAAGTCATATTTGACCGGATTAGAAGTCAGAATTATTCGCCGTCAGCTGCAGCTTCTTCTTTTCCTTCCCAGAGGAAATCGAACCAGCCGGTAAGTGCGATGGTGAAAACATGCGTATTGTAGGTGTTGGTGTAGTATTGATCCTTGCTGTAAGCTTCATCATACAGATGTCTAGTTTCTCTGATGAAGTTGTAGTCGAATTCGACACCCGCATAATCGCAGAAATTGTAGATGAGAGTGAAATCGACTCCCATATTCGTGTTTTCGCTGTCCTGAATGAACGTGTAGAGGTAAGGCTGTTTGAAGTAGGAGAATCTTGCCATCATGTCAAACCAGTAAACATGAGCGTAAGGCATTGCAAAGAATCCCCACGGATTGTATGAGCTCTTGCCCCAGATCATTCCGTCGTTTCCGTCACGGATGAAACGTGCGTTTTCGTAGTAGTCTCCACCGATGTAGATGTTTGCATACGGGTTGAAGATCGATCTGTTCGAATAAGCGAATTCACCCATAAAACCTACATTGACATCATCGTTGATCTGGTAGCCGAGGTCAGCACCGACTGCGAATATTATGTTCTTTTTGTTTACAGCGTAATCGTTTCTGCCGGTATCGTCTTTAAGAATGAGGTTTTCATCGATTTTGTTCTTTTCATCGAGATAGGTTCCGTTCGTCGTCTGGAAGATGCCGCCTTCGGTCTCTTCGTCATAGCCCATGTATGCGCTTCCGACAACAAGTGAGAAAGCAGCCGTTGCATAGAATCTGCTGTTGTATTTGTATCTGAGATCCATTCCGAATGCCGGATCTTTGAATCTGTCTTCGCCGTCAAGCATAGTTTCGTTTTTGCCGTTGAAAACATAAAGGGTGAGGTCAAGATCCATCTTGCTTCCGATCAGGAAATCAAAACCGAGAGAAACACCGACATCTCTGAAAGCGCCGCCAAGGAAATCATTTTTGATTGCCGAGTGAGCATAGGTGATTTCGTGGTCGTAACCGCTTTCGATTCCGAAAGGCATACCGAAAAGACCTGCCTGAAGTTCGACATTGAGACCGAATGATCCGGCTGCGTTTCTGTATGAAGGATGAACCATGTTTACGGAAACATCCTTCAAAACATCGAGAGCGTTCGGAGAATCGCTTGTTTCTACGAATTCAAGCGGATTAGTGCCGTCCGTCGGAAGGGTGCTGTCGTGGTCGTAATTGAATTCAACTTCTTTCGTCGTTTTCAATCCTTTTGCCAGATCGAAAAGGATTCTGGCGTTGAACATGCGGTTTCCGCCTTTAAGGTCAACAACAGCGTTGTCGATGCTGAATCTGTAGCTGCTGTGCGGCATAACGTCACCACCGAAAGTGTAGATCGAGTTCGAAAGAGCCATGAAAGCGTCTGCCGAAAAGAAAGGTTTCGTCTCGAAAGGAGCGATTTTGTCATCACCTTCCTCAGCGGGTGCAGCCTCTTCCTTCTTCTCTTCTGCCGGTGCCGCTTCTTCCTTGTTTTCTTCTGCCGGAGCTGCTTCTTCCTTCTTTTCCTCGGGCTGAGCAGCCTCTTCTTTCTTTTCTTCAGCAGGAGCAGCAGCAGGTGCAGGCTCTTCCTTCTTTTCAGGTTCCGCAGCGGGCTGTGCCGGAGCCGGTTCCGCCGGTTTTGCCGGTTCAGCCTGAGCAGGCTGGTTATTGGTATACTGGTTCAAATACTGCTGATACAGATCATTGCTGTTGTCCTGTGCCGACAACGCAAAAAACGCTGCAACAATCGCAAACGCCAAAAAGAATTTACGCATTAAAACCTCCATAAAACAAAAGTAAAAAAACAAAAATCTGACTACTCTTAAACATTATTTAATAAAAATCAAGTCAAAATAGCGTTATCCGGCAAAATAAAGGGATTTTTTTGCCTTTCTCCTCTTTCATATTTCAAAAATTTCGTTACAATAATCCGTTTTTGCGAGTGAGGCACTATGTTCCGTTTCTTTATTGCACTTCCTATCCTGGCGTTTTACGTCTTTCTTTCGTTTCTGATTTTCCCTATCCATCTGCTCACGAAAAGGAAACTCGGCGGCATAGTTTTCAGGCACTGCTCGGCGGTCATGCTGAAAATATGCGGAGTCCGCTGTAAAACCGAAGGGCTTGAAAACATCACGTCCGACGAAACATACCTCGTCACTGCAAACCACCAGAGCATTGCCGACATCCCGATAATCGGAGCAATTCTGCCGATAAACGTCAGAGTCCTTGCCAAAAAAGAGATTTTCATGTTCCCGTTTTTAGGTCAGGCGATGTGGCTTTACGACTTCATTGCGATCGACCGCAAAAACAGGCGCAGCGCGGTAAAAAGCCTTGAAATCGCTGAAAAAAAGATGAAATACTGTTCATATCTGGTTTTCCCCGAAGGAACGAGAAGCCGCGACGGTCACGTCGGCAGATTCAAATCCGGAGCGCTTATCCTCACTGAAAAAGGGTGCAAAATCCTCCCTGTCGCCCTTATCGGAGCCGACAAAATACTCAAAACCGGAGAACTCGACGTCCATCCTGGCGAAGTCAGAATCAAAATCTTCCCTTCGACTCAGATCGGCGAAAACGAAACCCGGCAGGAGCTTGCCGAAAGGCTCAACGCCCTGATTTCTGGTTATGTAGAATCCGAAAAGCACTGAAAAAATTAAAAAAATCTTGCTTTTTCCCAAAATTTCCGTATATTGCGCCGCTTTTGTTTTTTTGGTTTTTTTAATGGAGAAAATAATGTCCCTTTTGTCAAAAGAACGCTTCTTTACCGATAAACTTTATTCGGCAAGATGGTTCAAATCCTACTTTCTTATAATCTTAGGCTCAATGATAATGGCTTCCGGCTATTCGTTTTTTGCAGACCCGCACAAAATCGTTCCCGGCGGCGTTTACGGCATCGCGATCGTCATCCACCACGTTTTCGGATTCCCCACAGGAACGGTCGGTTTAATGTTCAACATCCCGCTTTTCGCACTCGGCATCTACATTTTAGGCCCGCGTTTCGGCGTTAAGACTTTCGTCGGCACTATCGCCACTTCATTCTTCATCGACTTCCAGTCACAGATGATAAAAAATTTAGGCTGGTTCCGTCCGAAAGATCTGGCTGAAGGGCAGGAATTTCTGGCTTCTCCAGTCCAGGATCCGATCCTTGCCAGCCTGGTCGCCGGAGTCCTCATCGGTGTCGGGCTTGCGCTTATCTTCAGGGCTAAGGCGACTACCGGCGGCAGCGACATCATCGCCCAGATCATCAACAAATACACTAAAATTTCGGTCGGACAGCTTCTTATCTTCATCGATTCGGCGATCGTTTCCGTAGGTATCATCGCTTTCAAGGACTTTTCTCTCGCGATATATGCCATCATCACGATATACCTCACCGGCAAAGTGCTTGACGCGGTCCTTCTCGGCGGAAACAACAGAAAGGCAGTCTTCGTAGTTTCCTCGAAACACGAGGAGATCAGTGAATTCATCCTGCACAAACTGAGAAGAGGCGGCACATTCTTCTTTGCACAGGGAATGTACGGCCATGACGACAAGAAAGTAATCTACACCGCTCTCAGCCGACGCGAACTTTCGGCGCTTCAGGATTTCGTCAAAGACACCGACAAAGACGCATTCCTTTCGGTTTTCGACACGAACCAGATCTACGGCAGAGGATTCCTCCCGCTCAGCGAAGAAAAATAGTTCTAAAAATTCATCGGATTTTCGATTTTTCAGGATTTTCAGGATAAAAAAAACCGCCCTTTCGGGCGGCTTCAACCAAAAAAAGGAGATTAACCTCTTTTTTTCTTCATGTTTTTTCTGCGTCTTCTCTCCGCTTCTTCCTTTTTCAGACGGTTACGGACTGACGGCGGCTCGTAGTGACGGCGTTTTTTGATTTCTTTGTAAAGACCTTCGAGAGCCATTTTTTTCTTGAGGATCTTTATCGCCTTCTCGAGATCGTCGGATACATACACTTCCAAAGGAGCGATGATTTTCTGTCTACGCATGGTTTTCACCACCTTTCATACTTCTGATTTGTTAAAACAACATGAAGCGGCGAGAATATTACGGAAAAAAGGCGGATTGTCAAGAAATTCCGCTGATCTTGGCATCTGATCTCGTTATATCGATATATCGGGATATCGATATTTAATGACCTCATTCCCGTTGACTTAAAAGAAACTTCCAATATACTTTCGCGGTTTATTTATATTCATTAAGAGGTGTAAAATGTTGTTAGGCGAACTCAGAAAAATGATGATGAAGGCAAAACTTGAAAAAGATACAGTCAAAGGAAATCTCCTTTCGACTTTAGTCGCTGAAGCCGTTATGGTCGGCAAAAACGACGGAAACCGCGAAACGACCGATGCCGAAACGGTCGCAATGATCAAAAAATTCCTCAAAAACGTGAACGAAACCCTTACTCTTATGGAAGAAGTCGGCAAAGACAAAACTCAGGTCCTTCGCGAAAAAGAAATTCTTGAATCGCTTCTTCCCAAACAGCTTGACGAAGCTGAACTTGCAAAAATTATTGAAGAAATCGTTGCAACGCTTCCCGACAAGTCTCCGCGTCAGATGGGTGCTGTCATGGCTGAACTCAAGAAAAAATATGACGGACAGTTTGACGGAAAGACCGCAAGCGGACTTGTCAAAAAGGCACTTTCATAAGACCGGCATATTTCACGAATTCTTACCGGTCCGTACGCAAATGACAGATCTACCGCCGGAAAAATCATCAATATATATTATTTCTCCGGTCTCAAAATAAACCACCGGAATATAAATTATTGTGTCTACGAGATGTGAATCACCAGTTACAATGTCAGATTCATAGATGTAACGTGGAACTGGAGTTGATGTCCAGCAATAATTGTTTTTGAGGGTCATTGGAATGTGAGAAAAAGGGGAATGATTTTTGTTAAAGTTGATTATTGATGCAAGTTCGTTTTTATTCGGCATTCTCCAGTCCGTGTACCCTGCGTAATCCAGAGTTTCGCAATATTTTAGTGCTTCTTCCCAGCTTTTTGCGGTGTCCGGAATATGTCCCTGCCAGATAAGCTCAGTAGTTTTGTCTGTGTATACGATGTCTCCTTTTTTGTTTTCCTCTGTCAAATCGCTGTCGGGCAACTCATTTCCACCGACACACATAACATATTTTTCAGTTCCGTCAGGTGTGATTTTGCCGTGTTTTACATCTCCGTAAATAGGATTCCAGATTATCTTGTAGCTGTCATCACCGGCAAATGTGGTTGAAGTCCAAAAATAGGTGTCATCGGATCCCATGAAACTAACAGGATACGGTAAAAACCACCGATTCTGTGCAAGAAAGAATTCCGAGTCATCAACAGTCGTGAGAAATTCCTTTAAAGTCGGAATACGCCAGCTTTCGCCGCAGTAAGCCGCAGCATCTGCATAAGTGTATTTTTCAGAGGAACTCAGATATTTCCAGCGAAGTCCAGTATTCAAATCTTTTATTACATTTACTCCGTCAATTTTTTCAAAGTTGAAACTTTGCGGAATGCACATTCCATTGATGGCATAGTAAGCATCCTGTCCTGAAAATTTATTATTATAATTTCCTGATGAGCAGTAGATTACACTTTCTTCATTAAAACATTGGGTCTGCCCCGTGCAGATTCTTCCGAAAACCTTAGGAATGCACGCTTTACCGGAAGCGACCCAGGCAAAACCTTCTCTGGCAAGGCATTTTTCCTCGTCTGCAGGATCTGCTTCAGTTTTGTCATCATCGTCCGTCGATTTTGAATCAGTGTCATCATTATCATCAGTCGATTCTGGATCAAAATCATCATCATTGTCCGGATCATTATCAGCCTCAGAACTAATGATATCTTCATCATTTTGAAGATCTGTTGAATTGTCGGGTTTATTATTAGTGGAACCGTTTTCGCAGCCTGCAAGGACGAAAATCGAGAAAAAAATCAAAAATAAAAAGAGCTTTTTCATGTTTTCCCCCACAAATGCGAGTACAAAAAAACAAATGATTTTAAGGTAAAACAGGAAAAACGCAAATTTTGGATTGTTATCCGAATCTTTAATTTTACAAAATAAGGACTTGAGTTTCAAGAGAGTTTTGACGATCTGGATTTCGCTAACCACAGTCAGCGATTCTTATTTATCTTCGATTTTTTTCTTTTCATGCTCTTTTTCGATCTGCCTGGTGCTTTTTTCGGGTGTCGGAAGATCTTCCGGCATAGTTCCGCCCAGATCGGCTATTGTCTGACGGACTTTTTTGCCGACTTCGTAATGGGTCTGATTGGCTTCGTTTTTGCCCTGAATATTCTCTCGGCGAAGTTTTTCTTCTGTTTGTGTTGCGCGGAAAAGATTTGCTGCAAGTTCGGTACTTCCCATAAAATCAAGGATATTCTGGTTTTTCTTCAACCCTTTGCGCTCCTTTATATCCTGCGCTTTAAGACCGTTATATAATCCCATATAACCGTAATTCTGAAAAACAGCATAATCGATCGGCTGCTGGACTCCAGCTTTGTGAGCTGCATCAGCAAGTGCGATATTATGCCGTTTCATCTCATTTCTGATAGCTAAACGCTTTTGTTCTTCTGTCAGTTTTTCATAATCTTCAATAAGTTCCTGCTGACGGGTTTTCACCGCAAAATAAGTTTGACCAAGTGCGATGACTTCTTTTCGCGGATCTCCGTTCATCACAATCAGATAGCATGCATAGCGGGAAAGCATGAAATCATTGATTCGTTTTGTACCGCCGTTAGGCATTTCCGATGTTTTGTTGACCTCAACAAAACATTCAGAAACCTCGTGCCCCGCACCGTTACAAGCCTCTTTTGCTCTGTCAATTACTTTGGTGAAATTTCTCCATTCCGTATATTCAAGAATTTTCTGCAAATCCCTTGCATACCAGAATTCCTGTCCGTATTCGTTCACATGTTTAATGCTCTCGAACAAATTCTCGTCATACTTCACTAAATCCATTTTCTCGCCCCTTTTTATTTGCGTTATACACAACATATATTTTTCTTCCATATTTTGAATTTATAAAAAACTTTTAACAAATATATTATGAATATAAAGTTCAAAAAAATCAAGTTCTATTTTTATCTTAAATTTGATTCTTCAAAAGTTGTAATATGGTTATTATATACTTTTCGTTCTTTCCCTGCCCGCGTTGACATCAGACAAGATGCAACTATACTCAAATGCTCTTTTTTAACCGGAGGAAAACATGCAGACAAATCATTTTCACGTAAAACGCGCTTCGAGAGAGCGTTTTCAGCTTTCAAAAGAACTTTTTTCGATTTCGGGAAACGTCGTTTTTGCCGATTTTGCGGCGGCAAAGGATTTCGCCCACAAACTCAATACGAAGTTTGCCGAAGAAAAAAGTAAAAAGCACATAACTCCGGGAAACCTTTTCGCGATGGGGCTTATCGACGAGATCGAGCACTATATTTTTCATCTTTACAGGACGGAGATCTTTCCCGATTTCTTGAAAAAACTGTTTGAAAAGGCTGAAAACGAGCTTGGAGAAGAGGCTTTCAAAGCTCTTGTCGTTGATTTTATCAAAGAATTCCCTACTCAGCAGGTTATGACGGGCGGAATAAGTGCGGCTGAGTTTTTTGCGGCAACGACCAACGGAACTGAAAACAAACTTACCGAACTTGAAGAGCTCATTCTTCTTAAAATCGCCAATGAAAACCCCGCTTTTTCGCAGTTTGAAGAGCTTTTCGGAGATGCAAATCTTGAAAAAAATCCGGCATACGGCCGCTTTTTCGGTGTTGCTGAAAAATTTTTCGAGGGAAGTCCGAAAATCGGTTTCGGCGGCGAAAAAATTTCGGTGCTCGAACTTCTTCGCGCTCCCTTCAAGGCAAGCCCTGATTCCTTGGCGGGTCAGCTTGAATTCATCCGCAAAAACTGGGGAGTAAAAATTTCAGCGCGTTTTTCGAAAATGCTTCTTCTATCCGCCGACATCATAAAAGAAGAGACAAAACCCGTTTTCGGATCAGTCTCGAATGCCGAATTTCCCGCAATAACAAAGGATTCTCTGCGTTACGGCTGGGGCGACGGCGACCCTGAAAACGAAAATTTTTCCGAAGATTCGCTCTGGATGCCGCGCGTCGTCATGATCGCGAAAAACGTTTTCGTCTGGCTCAACCAGCTTTCAAAACAGCATTCATCCGACATCCGCACGCTCGACAAAATTCCCGATGAAGAGCTCGAAACCTTGTCCAGACGCGGTTTCACGGCACTCTGGCTGATAGGTTTGTGGGAGCGCAGCAAGGCTTCAAAAAGGATAAAGCAGATAATGGGAAATCCCGAAGCTGCGGCAAGCGCGTATTCGCTTTACGATTACGAGATCGCTTCAGAACTAGGCGGCGAAGCGGCGATGCAGAACCTGCGCGAAAGAGCCTGGAGATACGGTATCAGGCTTGCAAGCGACATGGTCCCCAACCACACGGCAATCGATTCAAAGTGGGTGAGCGAGCATCCCGAATGGTTTATTTCTGCTGACAACCCGCCCTTCCCTGCTTACACATACAACGGAGAAAACCTTTCCAGTGACCCGAATATCGGCATTTATATCGAAGATCACTACTATTCAAAAAGCGATGCGGCGGTCACATTCAAACGGGTTGATTTCAGAAACGGAAAGACTGACTACATATACCACGGAAACGACGGGACCTGCATGCCGTGGAACGATACGGCGCAGCTCAACTATATGCGTGAAGATGTCCGAGAGCAGGTAATCAACACGATAATAAAGATCGCGAAAAACTTCCCCGTCATCAGGTTTGACGCGGCGATGACGCTTGCCAAAAGGCACTATCACAGGCTCTGGTTCCCCGAACCGGGAAGCGGCGGTGACATCGCATCTCGTGCCGAACACGGACTTACGACCGAAGAATTCAACAAACTTTTCCCGAAGGAATTCTGGCGCGAAGTCGTTGACAGAGTCGCAGTAGAGGCACCCGAAACGCTGCTTTTGGCCGAGGCTTTCTGGCTTATGGAAGGCTATTTTGTCAGGACTCTGGGAATGCACCGCGTTTACAACAGCGCGTTCATGAACTTCATGAAAAACGAGGAGAACGCGAAATACAGGCAGTCGGTCAAAAGCGTTCTCGAATTCGACCCGCACATTCTCGAAAGATATGTCAATTTTCTCAACAACCCCGATGAGGAAACGGCAGTCGCGCAGTTCGGCGACAACGACAAGTACTTCGGCGTGACGCTGCTTATGATCACGATGCCGGGTCTTCCGATGTTCGGACACGGTCAGATCGAAGGTTTTTCGGAAAAATACGGCATGGAATACCGTCGCGCCTACAAAAACGAGAGTGTAAACCAGGCTCTTGTAGAGCGGCATGAAAGAGAAATTTTCCCGCTGCTTCACCTGCGCCGCCTTTTCGCTCACGTTGACGATTTCCACTTCTACGATTTCTACAAGTCTGACGGCTCGGTCGACGAGAACGTTTTCGCATATTCAAACGGCTGGGGAGAAAGCAAAGTCCTTGTTTTTTACCACAACAAATTTGCCGAGACCTCAGGCTGGATCAAGCAGAGCTGTGCCTGGCTCGACAAATCCGACGGCGCTTTGAAGAGGATAAATCTCGATTTCGCGCTCGGACTTAAAAAAGAAAAAGGGGCTTTTGTTCATTTCAAAGAGCTGGTTTCGGGGCAGGAGTACACTCTGAGCATTGACGACATTTTCGAACACGGATTCTTTATGCAGCTCAAAGCCTACGAATACCGCGTTTTCACCGATTTTAAAGTAGTAGAAAATAGAGAAAAAGAGGAAGAAATGGATTACCAGCTTTACATTGACGCTTTCAACAGCGAGGTCGTTCCGGCACTCGGCTGCACCGAACCTATCGCAGTTGCACTTGCGGCGGCAACTTCGACGAAACTTCTGGGCGGCAAGATCGAAAGAGCGGAGATCGCGCTCAGCGGAAACATAATGAAAAACGGTCTCGGTGTCGGCATTCCGGGAACAGGCATGGTAGGTCTTCCGATCGCGGCTGCACTCGGTATCACAGGCGGAGACCCGACGAAGGAACTTGAAGTTTTGAACGGCGTCACTCCTGAACACATCACACTCGCGAAAGAGATGGTGAAAACTGACAAGATCAAAGTCTTCATGAAGGATAAAGTCGACAAACTCTACATCGAAGCGACCTGTTTCAGCGGCAAAAACAGCGCAAGAACGGTCATCTGCGGAAGCCACACGAACATCGTCCTCACCGAACTTAACGGAAAAATCGTCTCGCAGAAATCGTGCAACGCATTTTCATTCGACAAAGAGAGCGAATCGAAGACGCAGGAATACCACATGACGGTCGAAGGAATCTGGAATTTCATCAACAAAGTTCCTCTTGAAAAGATCCGCTATGTGCTCGAAGGTGCCGAGATGAATAGAAGGATCGCGCTCGAAGGCTTAAACGGCGACTACGGTCTTCGCGTCGGTAAAACGCTGCGCCTCAATGTCAAAAAAGGGATTTTGTGCGATGACCTTGCAAACTACGCGATGGCTCTCACCGCTGCGGCAAGTGACGCGAGAATGGCGGGCTGCACGCTTTCAGTCATGAGCAATTCAGGTAGCGGAAATCAGGGGATCACCGTAATGATGCCGATAGTCGCAACTGCTGAAAGATTAGGCTCAAGCGAAGAAAAGCTCATCCGTGCGCTCTATCTCGGCAACCTGATTGCAATACACCTCAAAGAATTCATGTCGAAACTTTCTGCTCTCTGCGGCACGGTCACCGCTTCAACAGGAGCTTCGTGCGGCATGGTTTACATCATGGGCGGCGGACTTCCGCAGATAAATTACGCAATCAAAAACATGATCGGAAACATCTCCGGCATGATCTGCGACGGCGCGAAGGCGGGATGCGCGCTCAAAGTCTCTACTACGATAAACGCGGCGCTCCAAAGCGCACTTCTGGCAATAGAAAACATCGAAATTTCAGAAACTGACGGAATAATCGAGCGCGACATCGAAAAGACCATCAAAAATCTGGCAACAGTCGCTTCAGAAGGAATGGAAAAGACCGATCAGGTCATTCTGGATATTATGACTTGTAAATAGTCTGATTAGTGATCAAGAGATTTAGCTATTTCGACGAGTTCAATGAATTCACCGCGGAAACCGAACGTATCTTTGCCGATATTAGCCTTTGCGCGGGAGAGAACTGAGTTATAGCTTGAATCAGCCTTGAATTTCGAATCTCTGAGAAGCATTCCGAACTCGGCAACAGATGAAGCGAATCCCATATTCTGGCTCATTTCAGCGAGAATATTGGCCGAAGTCATAACTGTATCCATATATTTGCTGATATCCTGATCAGGCTCTTTGTAGCGCATCTTGAGAACGAGGAAATCATCTTCGCCGAATACAGTTTCAGGCTCAGCCGCAGGGTCATCTTCGTTCGGATCGGTTTCAGCAGGTTCTCCGCCTTCTTCAGTTTCAGGATCGGTTTCGGGAGTTTCAGCCGGTTTCTTTTCAGCAAAGATTACTTCATAAAACGCCGTAACTCTGTGACCTGCGCCGATTTCACCAGCATCTTTGGTGTCGTCGTTGAAGTCTTCATTTGCCATAACGCGGTTTTCGTAGCCGATGAGGCGGTATTTCGCGATTTTCTCAGGATTGAAGACGACCTGAAGTTTTACGTCTTTCGCGATCGTGAACATCGTTCCCATAAGATCGTAAGTGAAGATCTTGTCGGATTCCCTTTCGTTGTCGACATAGAAGTAGTTTCCGTTGCCGGCATTGGAAAGCTGTTCCATCCTGTCATCCTGATAGTTGCCCATTCCGAAGCCCAAAATCGTGAGATAAATACCTTTGTTGCGTTCTTCTTCAATGTATGAAACAAGCTGGGCCGTGTTTGAAATTCCGACATTGAAATCGCCGTCGGTAGCAAGGATTATCCTGTTGTTGGCATCTTTGCTGTAATTCTTTTCAGCAAGAGCGTAAGCTCTCTGTATACCGTCGTAACCGGCAGTCGAACCGCCAGCTTCGAGGTTTTCTATCGCCTCGATTATTTCATCTTTTTTGTCGCCGCTTACAGAATCGAGGAGAGTGTTGACTCCGCTTGCATAGGTAACGATCGAAACTTTGTCGTCCTTGTCGAGCTTTTCAACGAGTTTTTTGAACGATTTTTTAAGGAGACCGAGCCTGTCGTCACCGAACATCGAGCCGGAAACATCGATGAGGAAAACCAGATTGTGCGCCGGAACTTTGTCGGGATCGAGCATTTTCCCCTGAAGACCGAACATAACGAGTTTGGTATCCTTGTTCCACGGAGAATCGGCCATTTCCATCGTTACCGAGAAAGGTCTTCCCTCTTCGGGCTGCGGATAGTCATAGTCGAAATAGTTTATCATCTCTTCAATTCTGACATAATCTTTCGGCGGCATATAATGGGATTTCAAGAGATAGTTTCTGATCAGCGTGTAACTTGCCGTATCGACATCTATCGAAAAAGTAGAAGTGTTTTCCGTTGCAGTCTCGACCCAGTCGTTTTCGATGAGCTCTCCAGGTTCCGGTTCTTCAGCAGGTTCAGGCGATGGCGCGGTGTCTGCCGGATCAGTTTCCTCATAGTTCTCGCCGTCGGTAGATTCCCAGTCTTCATAACCGGTATCTCCAGGGTCTGCAGGATTGGGAGCATTGGAACCGGTATCTGCACCATAGTCGGAATCGGACGAATCGTAGTTGTCGTTGTAACTGCCTGTGTCACCGTTCTCGTAATAGCCGTCATCACCGATGTCCGCAGCATTTTTTGCAGAACCGCCGTCACAAGCGGCCATAAAAAAGAGCAAAACAACAAAAAACATGGAAATCACTGACTTTTTCATAGAAAGACCTCGACAAAGAAAGTTAATAACACTTATTTAGTTCCACTAAGTGCCGATTTTTCTGACTCTAAAGTGAAAAAAATTTAAAAAAAGTGTTTTTTTTACAGATGATCAAAAATTTTGATCCTGGAATCTGTATTTTCGATCCTGCTGTCGAGTTTTTCGCGGATCTGGTCATCCATTTTCAGAACAGTGAGAGCCTCGACATCGTCCGGGGCATATTTCAGAACTTTATGATAGTAGATGTTTCTGTAAATAAGATTGTTTTCCTTGGCGTATATGTTGGCGATCATCTTGAATATTTTCACGCAGTTGTTTATATCGCCCATCTGTTTGTAGACAAAAGCCTGACGCTTGAGGAAATTGACGTTTTGGGGATCTTTCGCAATAAGTTTCTTAAGCAGGACCATGACGCTTTCATACTGCCCCATCTCGATCCTTGCCTCTATAAGTTCGGCCAGAATGACATCATCGTCCTTTTTTATCGAATAGAGCATCATCAGGCACGCTTCAAGGTCTCTGACGTTGCTGATTTCCCCCTTTTTGTGGCTTTCTCTGATCGACATCAGTATTTTTTCGGCCTCATCGGTCATGTTTTCGCGTATCAGAATGCTCGAAAGGTTGAGAAGGTCGCGAACCGTTGCCTTGTTCATCTCCTTTATCGTATGAAGAAGATAGATCGCCGTCATTCTGTCGTTCTTTTTGATGTAATAATTGACGGCGGCGCGGTATTTGTCGGCTGCATCCGAGAATTTGCCTTTACGGATATCGATATCGGCGCTGAATTTGTTCAGAATGCCGTTGTCCGGCGCAGCATTAAGCCCCATTTTGACATAACTTGCAGCAAGATCGAGGTGCTTTGCGTCAAGTTCGCGCTGCGCCATGCCGAGATAGACATCCACAGCCTTGTCGATCTTGTTTTTATAGCGGTAAAGCTCTGCAAGCTGGATATAGTTTTCAACTTTGTCGGGATTTTTTTCGATCTCGGAAAGAAGTTTTGAAGCCTTGGCATCACTCATAATGTCAGAGACGTCGGTGTTCGCGAGTTTACCGAGCTCTTTCAGCGTTTCCGCAGAAAAAATATCTCCGACATCCTTTTTTAAGAAGCCGACTATTTTATCGATAAGTTTCGACGCCATAGAACCCCGCCTCAACAAAACGCGCTATAATATATTTTCCGAATTATAAGTCAATTATTAAAATATATAGGAATTAAAGTTCGTCGAAAATGTCGGGCTCGTCCGATTTCGGCATTTCGAACAGAGATTCAGGAAGCTCGGCTGAAGAATCCAGATATTTGTTTTCAAAGATAAAAGCGGGTTTTCCGCGGCTCACTCCTATCCAGCGCTGAACCTTTTTAACAGCGTTTTCAGATCGGGTTTTATTCTTTCTGCTTCTCCCTTTGCCGGCAGGTATCGGGGTTTTCTTTTCGGAAACGATGTAAAGGTCGCCGCTTGCGATTTCAACAACTTTTCCTTTTGCAACTTTATAGTAGATCCCGTTTTTGCGGCACAGTTTTTCACCGTTTCCGAGTTCGGCGCACTCCCCTTCAAAGCGGAATCTGCCGCCAAGCATCACCGAAAAAAGGTCGCCGTCAACCGAAGCGTTGAAAAGCTGTTTCGAAATTTCGTTCCACGGGCCGCTGTCCCAGCTTCCTTCGTGGAAAATGTTCGCGGTTTCGCCGTTTATTATCACCGTTGCGACCGAAATATTGAAAGGTCCGGTAATTATCATCCGCCATTTTTCCGGGTCGGAGGAAAGTATCTGGTAGTCACCTGTGAATTTGCCTTTGAACTGCTCGACATCGATCCACATCGTGACCGCACCTTCTGCCGAAAACGCCGCATTCTGCGGATTAAGCTCGAATTTTTCAGGCTTCCATGCGTAACTTCCCTTCTCGTCCACAGTTTTCTGCGGCAGAGTCGAACAGGAAATCAGAAGAAAAAAGGCAAAAAAGGATAAAAATAGTTTTCTCATGCGCATCACGCTATTTGACGGCAATGCACTCGATCTCGACCATTGCGCCGAGCGGAAGTTTCACAACCTGAAAAGCGGCTCTTGCCGGGCACTCGGACGTGAAAAATTTCGCATAAACTTCGTTCATATCCTTGAAATTGTTCATATCACTTAAGAATACCGTGGTTTTTACGACATTTTCATAGCCGCAGCCCGCAGCTTTAAGGATTTCACCGATATTTTTAAGCGACTGCTCGGTCTGTTCCTTTATGCCGCCTTCAACGAATTTGCCCGTTTTTACATCAACCGGAAGCTGACCCGAAACATAAACCGTGCCGTTTGCCTCAACTGCCTGACTGTAAGGACCGATTGCTGCCGGAGCGTTCGGCGAACTGATGATTTTTTTCATTTTTTCCTCCAAAAAACAGTTATAAACACAAAAAAAAACGCTGAATTATAGCGATTTTCTTTTTTACGGCAAAAATTATGAAATTCGGCAAAAAACTAAGGTTTAACGCACAGGAAAAAAGTTTTATAAATAAAATTTCATCTAAAACTTGTTTTCAGTTTTTCTATCTGATATAATTTAGCGCTTTAATTGTGATTAGCGGAGTAAAAATGACAAAAAGCGGCATGAATCAGAAGAAAGCAGCTAAGGAATTCGCGGATTTCTGGAAAAACAAAGGTGATGAAAGGCAGGAAACGGCGCGTTTCTGGATCGGAATTTTAGAAAAAGTTCTCGGAATGGAAAATCCTGCAGAGCGCATCGAATTTGAAAAGAAAGTCCAGCTTAAACACACGAGTTTTATCGATGCGTATATTCCTGAAACCAAGGTTTTGATCGAGCAGAAAAGCGTTGATGTTGATCTGAGAAAAGAGGCTAAACAGTCTGACGGCGCAATGCTCACGCCTTACCGTCAGGCTAAGCGCTATGCAGATGAAATGCCAAATTCGCTGCGTCCAGACTGGATTATTGTCTGCAACTTCCGTGAGTTTCTGATTTATGACATGGAAAAGCCGCATGACGAGCCGGTTCAGGTTCTGCTTGAGGATCTGCCTGATAAATTCGAATGCCTGCAGTTCATGATTGATTCCCAAAAGACTTCTGTTTCGCCGGAAGAACAGATTTCCTTAAAAGCGGGCGAGCTTGTCGGCAAACTTTATGACGCTCTTTACAAAGAATACATCGAACCTGATGAGAACAGTCTGCGCAGTCTAAACATTCTGTGTGTCAGAATAGTTTTCTGTCTTTATGCCGAAGATGCAGGACTTTTCGAGACGCGAACGGCTTTTGAAGACTACATAAAATCTTTTAACCTGCCTAATCTGAGAGACGGAATCATAAAGCTGTTCAAGGCGCTGGATACGAAATTGGAAAACCGTGACAAATACGACTCAACGCCGAATTCTTTTCCTTATGTAAACGGCGGGCTTTTTGCCAATGACAACATAGAAATTCCTAATTTTACCAAAGAAATAGTTGATGTTATAGTGAATTACTGTGCTCCTTTCGACTGGTCGGAGATTTCACCGACTATTTTCGGAGCGGTTTTTGAATCGACACTCAATCCCGAAACACGGCGCAAAGACGGCATGCACTACACTTCGATTAAAAATATCCACAAAGTGATTGATCCGCTGTTTATGGATGATCTGAAAGCTGAATTTGCAAAAATTGTAAAAACGTGCCGCGGTGTGTCTTTAAAAACCAAATTAGAAGATTTCCGCAACAAACTTGCCGGTTTGAGATTCCTCGATCCCGCCTGCGGAAGCGGCAATTTCTTAACTGAAACCTATATTTCTCTGCGTCGTTTGGAAAATGAGAGCCTGAAAGTTATTCACGGTTCACAGATGCTTTTGTCTAGTAAGGATTTTTCACCAATAAAAGTCAGAATTTCGCAGTTTTACGGCATAGAAATCAACGATTTTGCCGTGACTGTAGCAAAAACCGCTCTTTGGATCGCAGAAAGCCAGATGATGAAGGAAACCGAAGAAATCGTCGAACAGAATCTTGATTTTCTTCCGCTTTCGACAAGCGCGACGATTGTTGAAGGAAACGCTTTAAGAATGGACTGGACAACACTTGAAACCGAAACTAAAAATGATTTTGTCTTTGCCGACAGGCTGAATGTCTACAAAATCAACGAAAAATCGGGAGTAAATATGGTATGTGAACCTGAAGTTCCATACAATGCTCATTATACGGAATTAAATGTTGTGACTCCTGAAATCACCGAAAGGAAATTTCCTGAAAAAGATGATAAAAAGTCTCTTGTTTATGACTACATTATCGGAAATCCGCCGTTTGTCGGTGCACGCTTTATGGATAAACGGCAGAAAGAAGATGTAATTTCTACTTTCGGCAAGAATTGGCACGGAGCAGGGGATCTTGATTATGTCTGCTGCTGGTATAAAAAGGCATTGGAAACAATCAAAGGTTCAGATACCAGATGTGCATTTGTTTCGACAAATTCCGTTACTCAGGGAACATCTGTCGCAAATCTGTGGAAGCCGCTTTTTGCCGACGGGCTTCATTTTGATTTTGCATGGCGCACATTCAAATGGGCTAACGAAACACCTGATAAGAAAAATATGGCTGCAGTCCATTGTGTTGTTATCGGATTCAGTATTGCGGAAAAGACAAAACCGAAAATTATTTTTGAGAATGAGCATGAGAAAATAGAGGCAAAAAATATAAACGGATATCTTCTGGATCTGCCGGATATTTTTGTGGAAAGCAGATCTAAACCGATTTGTAACGTACCTTTAATGAATAAAGGAAACCAACCTACCGACGGAGGAAATCTCATTATATCGGCTGAAGAATATGATGATTTTATAAAGAAAGAACCCCATGCCCAAAAGTTTATTCATGAATTTTTGGGTGCGGAAGAATTTATCAATGGCATAAAGCGTTATTGTTTATGGCTGACGAACGCAACTCCTGCAGAATTGAGAAAAATGCCACTTGTTATGAAGCGCGTTGAAGCCGTAAAAACAATGCGTTCATCCAGTAAAAAAGAAGCAACACGTAATTGGGCTGCTTATCCATATCTTTTCACCGAAAATCGCCAGCCTGAAAGCGGCAGCTACCTTTTGATTCCAAGTGTGTCATCTGAAAAACGATCATATATTCCTATTGGATTTTTATCTGCTGAAACAATAGCAAGCAATCTTGTCCTGATTATTCCAAACGCAACGCTTTACGAGTTCGGAATTATGACAAGCAGCGTTCATAATGCTTGGATGCGGTCTGTCTGCGGCAGACTTGAAAGCAGATACCGCTATTCGGCTTCTTTGGTTTACAATAACTTTCCCTGGTGCGATCCGACAGATGCACAGAAAGCCAAAATTGAGCAGACAGCACAGGCAATTTTAGATGCGAGAGCAAAATATCCAGATTCCTCCCTTGCAAATCTGTACGACGAAACATTGATGCCGCCGGAACTCCGCAAAGCCCACAAAGAAAACGATAAAGCTGTTATGCAGGCTTACGGTTTCAATCTGAAAATGGGTGAATCTGAGATAGTTGCCGAGCTTTTCAAGATGTATGAGAAGCTGACGAAAAAGAAAGGCTGAAACAAAGCCGAATAGATTCCTCTGTAAATTCAAAAACATAGAAATTTTTCTATTTTTCTCTTGACAAATGACCGTTCAGTACTAAAAAGCAGAACTGTTTGGTTCCATTTTGCGGAACTTGCTCGTACTGAAATATGAGGTTTACAATGTTTTTCAAGATGACAAAAAACCAGTTGGAGCGCAAGCTCAAAATTTTAAAGGCAGCTGCCGTAAGTTTTGCCACTTTCGGTTTTCACATTTCCGATATCGACAAAATCGCAAAAAATGCAGGTGTCGGCAAAGGAACGCTTTACCGCTACTTCCAGAATAAAGAGGATCTCTTTTTCGAGTCGGTCAAATACTGCATGGACGAGATGTACGAGGAGATCGGAAAAAAGCTCGAAAACGTCCGTTACGAAGATTTCGTCGGCGTTCTTTTTGATGCCCACATGGACTACTACCGCGAACATGAAGAGACTTACATGCTCGTTGCGAACGCGATTCTCCAGATGCCGCAGAACTCAATAAATTTCTTTCACGAGCTTCACAGGGAAAAGATGAAAATCATTCTCGACAAACTCCAGAGCGGTGTCGAAGCGGGAAAAGTAAAAAACGTCGATCTTGAAATCTTAGTCAAGATGCTGAACCTCGTCTCGCAGAGCTTCTGTCTGACAAAGGACATTTCGCCCGAAGCTGACGATTACATGCGGGTCAAAGAAACTTTTGTGAATGTTTTTAATTATGGACTTTTAAAATAATGTTTGTGAGGTTGCTATGAAAAAGTTATTGATTTTGTTATCTGTTTCGGTTTTTCTTCTCACCGCCTGCCTTGAAAAAGAGGAGACGCAGGAGCAGTCGGCTCCGGTTGAAAAAAAGCCAGTAGTAGCAGTTGTTGAAGCAAAAGAAGAGGCTTATTCCCCTGTTCTTGAATTCGGCGGTTCGTTCAAGCCTTTCAGAGAGGCGAACCTTTCGGCAAGAATGCCCGGAAAAATCAAAAAGATCCACTACCGCGAAGGTGCGACTGTTCCGAAAGGCTCGGTAATCGTTACACTTTCGGGCGAAATGGCTGAAGCTGCCGAAGCAGAGCTCGAAGCGGTCGAAAAAGACTACGAAAGAGTTAAAGACTTAGTCGATTCGGGCGTTCTTCCGCAGCAGCAGCTCGATCACCTTGAAGCGAAACTCAACGCATCGAAAGCGAAAGTCAAAATGACGAAAGAAAATATGGAGATCATCGCTCCTTTCGACGGCATGGTGGCTGAACACATGCTCAGAGAAGGCGAAGAGTTCATGCTTCTCAACCCCGGCCTTACTCCCGGTTTTTCGCATGCAAACGGGATCATCAGATTCATGGATCTCAACAAACTTTTCCTTGAGATCCAGGTCGATGAAAAGGAACTTCCGCTCATCCAGAAAATAAAAGACATCGAAGTCGTCGCGGACGCATACCCCGACACGAAGATAAAGGGAAAAATCTACTCAACTGAAACGCTCGTCTCGGTAATTTCGAGGACGGCGGTAGTCAAAATCGAGATCAATAACGCGAAAAAGCTGATAAAACCCGGCATGTTCGGCAGAGTCAAAATTTCCCTTCCCGAAGTCAAGGCTGTCATGGTACCGCGTCTTTCGCTGATACGTCAGGCGGGAACGAACCAGCATCACGTTTTCGTAATCGAAAACAGCACGGCAGTCCTCAAAAACGTTGAGATCATCGAGGATCTCGGCGATTTTTACGCAGTCAAGGGGATCGAAAACGGCGAAGCGGTCGTCAGTGCCGGAAAGACAAAACTCAGAGACGGCGTTTCAGTTACTGTCAGCAGTAAGTAGGTGCAAACATGAGACTCTCACAGATTGCTGTAAAAAAGCCCGTCACGATATCGATGATATTTACGGGCATTCTGATTTTCGGACTGCTTGCATTCTCCGCGCTGAAACTCGATATACTTCCTCAGGCCGAATATCCTTCGCTCACTGTCGTCACGGTCCTTCCGGGAGCATCTTCGGAAGATGTCGAGCAGCAGGTCACGAAACTGCTTGAAAAACAGCTTGCCGGTGTTCCCAAAATCAAATCGCTGAAGTCGGTTTCGAAGGAAAACGTCAGCTTCATCATGCTTGAGTTCAACTTCGGAACCGTCATCGGAGATGCTACAAACGATGTCAGAGACAGGATCGACCCAGTCAAAAAGATCCTTCCCTCCTACGCATTCGATCCGATGATCTTAAAAGTCGACAGTTCGATGGTGCCGGTAATCATGTACGGTATTTCTGCCAAGGAAAGCGAGGCGGGACTTGCAAAAATCATTGATGACCGAATCGAAGGAAGACTCAAACAGGTTGACGGTATCGGCGGTCTTATAACTTTAGCCGCACCGAAAAGAGAGATCGAGATCGTAGTTGATCCGGTAAAACTCCGTTCGAGCGGGATCTCGGTCGCAATGATCGCAAAACTTCTTGAAACGCAGAATATTTCAGTTCCAGGCGGCAACATAAAAACGGGCGGAATGGATCTTTCGGTGCGCGTTCCTGCCGAATTCGAATCGGTTGACGAGATCGGCGAGATACAGATCCCGGCGCGTGACGGCAGCATGGTCAAACTTTCTTCTCTTGCAGAGATCAAGGACAGACTCAAAGATCAGGATCTTTCAGTCCGTGCGGAAGGAAAGACGATGGCTGTCATCATGACCCAGAAGCAGAGCGGCGCAAACACTCTCGAAGTTGCAAGAAACATCAAGGCTGCAATGGAAGAGATCCGCAAAAATGTTCCGAAAGACGTAGTCATCGAAGAACTCAACGACGCTTCGGAAGTCATCGAGCTTTCGATCAAAAACCTGGCGACGACCGCAGCTTACGCTATGATCTTCGTCATTTTGGTCATTCTTTTCTTCCTGCGTGAATGGCGCGGAAGCCTCATCATCACGCTCACCATCCCCTTCTCGCTTATCATAGGTCTCATTTTCATGTATGTCTGGGGATATACGATCAACATCTTCTCACTTATGGCTCTTTCGATCACGCTCGGTATGGTCGTCGATAACACGGTCGTCGTTTTCGAGAACATCACGCGGCACATCGAGGAAGGTTCGCGTCCGGCAGAAGCGGCTATTTTCGGCGCTGGAGAAATGACTTCGGCGATCTCGGCTTCGACTCTCACAACTATCGCGGTTTTCATTCCGCTCGCATTTGTCAGCGGTATCGTCGGACTTCTCTTCAAACAGCTTGCCTTCGTTGCGTCAGTAACTATCGCGGCATCCCTTCTCGTTTCGCTTTCGCTTGCTCCGATGCTGAGCTCGATCCTTATGAAGCGTAAGATAAAAGAGAAAAAACACGGATTTTTGTACAATATTTCGGAAAAGCTCTTTGTTTTCGTTGAAAATCTCTACAAATCGCTGCTCGGCCTCAACATAAGATTAAGATGGTTCGTAGTCATCATAGTTGCCGCAGTATTCTTCTTCACGATAAAGGCGGGACTCAGCACGGGAACCGACTACATTCCCGAATTCGATATGGGCGATATAGTTGCGACGGCGGAGCTTGAATCAAGCGTCAATGCCGATCAGACTGCGGAAGTTGCAAAGAAAATCGAAGCGATCGTCAAGAGAAACATCGATGAAAAGGATGTAAGAAGTTACTACACGATCACCGGTCAGACTGACAACGGTCTTCTCTCGATGTTCGGATTCTCGGAAGGCAAGAATATCGCGACGATAATGGTAAAGATCGTCAACCGCAACAAACGAAGCTACCACATCAAAACCGTTGCGGCAAAGATAAGAAAAGAGGTCGAGGAAATTCCGGAAGTCGTTTCGTTCAATATGACGGCGGGCTCTCTTCTCCAGAGCGCAATGCTCGGTTCAAGCAAGCCCATCGAGCTTAAAATCAAAGGTAACGACCTCAAAAAACTTGCCGAAACAGGCGACAGACTGCAGAAGATACTCGAGGAACAGCCTTATCTTCAGGATGTAGAATCGACAGTCGACCGCGGCAAACCGGAGATCACAGTCAAATTCGACAGAGTAAAACTTGCGCGTCTCGGAATCAACGCAGGAATGGCGGCGCTTGCTGTGCGCGAGAGCCTTTACGGAGCAGATTCGGGCGACTACAAGCAGGATAACGACGAATACGACATCGTGATCCGCTACGACAAGGAAAAACGCAGCAGGATAAGCGACCTCAAAAACATAATGCTCACCTCTGCCAGCGGAGAACTCATTCCTTTGAGCGCGGTCGGCATCATCGAAGAGACTGACGGACCTACACAGATTCTTCACGAAACGCAGCAGAGAATCGTTTATTTAAAACTCACACTCAACGACATTTCACTCGGTGAAGCGACGAAAAACGTAATGGAAATAATCAAAAACGAAGAAATCGACCCCGATGTTTACATCGAGCTCGGAGGTCAGGTAGTTGACCAGCAGTCGACTTTCGGCGACATGAAACTTCTTTTCCTGATAAGCCTTTTCCTTATTTACGCAATCATGGCAAGCCAGTTCGAATCGCTCAGAGATCCGTTCATCATCATGTTCACAGTTCCCCTTTCGATTATCGGCGTAATCTGGGCATTCATCCTTACCGGAACGACTTTGAGTGCAGTTACCTTCGTCGGAGTCATCATGCTCCTAGGTATCGTCGTAAACAACGGTATCGTTCTTGTTGACTACACGAACCTTCTGCGTGCAAGAGGATATTCGATAGTCGAAGCGATCAAGGAAGGCGGAAGATCAAGACTTAGACCCGTTTTGATGACGGCAATCACGACAATCATCGGTATGGTACCGATGGCACTCAACAGCGGCGCAGGATCGGAAATCTGGAAGCCGCTCGGAATCACCGTCATCGGAGGACTTACGGTTTCCACGCTCGTCACGCTGCTTCTTATCCCTGCAATATACGCGATAATGCACACGAGAGAGATGATAAAGGAAGCCAAAGCTGCAAAAGCGGCAGCAGAAGCTGAAGGAGGTGCAAAATGAAATTCGTTTATATAAGCTGCAACATTTCCAAACTCGAACAGACTACTGAAGAGATCAGAAATCTCGGCATAAAGACTTTCCAGATCGTTGAAGACACGGCAGGCTCTTTCGAACACGGCAACCCGAGGATGAATACTTCGGTATGGCCCGGAACGAACGCGGTAATTTTTCTGCAGGTAACTCCCGAAAAATGCAAAGAACTGCTCGATACAATCCGCAGAATGAATACGGAAATCGTCAACGAAAACGAGCGTATTCTTGCCGCGTCATGGGAATGTGAAGATTATGTCTATTCCGATGAGAAAAAGGAGGAATAAGATGAAAAAATCTATAATTTCTATACTTTGCTTGTTACTTGCGCTCACTTGCAATCTGAGTGCTGAAGAACTCGGCATTGATGAAATAATCTCGATCGCAGTAGAAAACAGTGAAGCGATAAAGGCGGAAGATTCCAAATCGGGCAAGGACGAATACGAAAAGAAAGCGGTCATGATGCGCTTTTTCCCGACAATTTCACTCGAAGCGAAACTGCTCAAACTCGAATACTTCCCTGAACCCGACAAACTCACAGTCGATCTTTCTCCGATGATAGGTCTGCTTGAACAGTCGATAAACTCATCGAGCCCGATTCCGATAGACCTTCCCGACCAGCTTCCTCCGATGGAGATCGACCTCGGCGTTCCGACACACCAGAGAACACTTGATCTCACGGTAGTTCAGCCGCTCACTCCGCTCTGGGGAATCTATCAGGGTTACAAGGCTCTTGAGCTGAAATCGGAAATTTCGAAACTGAAATCGGAGCTGACAAAGGACAAAATCAAGCTCGAGATCGTCAAAGTCTACAACTCATACAATATGCTGACAGACATTCTGAAACTTCTGGACGAATCGTTCGAACAGCTTGACCGCTACGAGAAAAACGCGAAAAAATTCCACGAAGCCGGACTTATTGACGAGACTGCTCTCCTTAAAATCCAGGTTGAAAGAGCCTCTCTGGAAGTTGAAAAAGAAAAGTATCAGGGAAACCAGTCGGTAATCAAAGCGGCGCTTGCAATGTTCATGAACCGCGATGAAGAGAGCTTCGAGATCAAATACGACAAGCCTGAATTCCGCGAAATCACGAAAAGCGAAGACGAGATCATCGCAGAGCAGGCAAGCAACCGCACTGAAATGCAGATGGTGAACAAAAATATCGAGATCCAGGAGAGACTCAACAAAAGGGCGGTACAGACTTTCATTCCGCAGGTTGGACTTACTTTCGGATTCAAGAAAAACTGGGATTCGACCCTCATCAACCCCGAAGGAGTCATGTTCTTCGGCGCAGTCGCAAGATGGGAATTCGGCTTCGACACCGCAAGACAGTATTACGAATATCAGGCTGTAAAAGCTTCGTCGGTTTCTACCGAACTTGAAAGCGTAAAACTCAAAAAGGACATGACACTTCAGGTCAAAAAACTTTTGGCTGACATCAAAGTCCTTGAAAAAGCGCTTGAACAGAACAAGACGCAGATCAAATCGGCAGAACTTACGCAGAAAATTCAGGAAGCCAAATTCGAAAAGCAGATGACCACCGAAACCGAGTTACTCAACGCACAGCTCATGGTCAAAAAATCGAAAACCGAAGAGATCGCAAACCTCTACAAATACAAAATCGCACTCGACGAACTCGCGATAATCACAGGAAGCGAGCTGTAAGATCGTCACGTCGTCACGCCGTCACACCACAAAAAGTTGAGAAATAAAACAACAACATTAAAATTCCTCAGTTTTGACCTAACCTCTAACCCATCTCCACAATGGAGAGGGGAACAAAAGGGGTGAGGTTTTACAGGAGAGCGCTTTGGACAACCTGAAAAAGAAATTTTTCGACACAGTTGAAAAGAACAGATTCCTGAAAGTCATATGGGAAACGGGATTCGGTTTTTACAACGACGACTGCTTCACTTTCACTGCGGCGATAAGTTTCTACTTCCTTCTGAGCTTCATTCCGTTTTTAATCCTGCTAGGTGCATCAGTCGGATACATCGTTGATTACATTAAAGATATTCACAATTTAACATCAGAGCAGCTTATTTCCTACATCATGGATTCGCTCAATATGGCGATCCCGTTTTTAAGTGAAAAATATGTTTCGAGCGTAGTAGACATCGCAAACTACAAAGCTGGACTCACGACTATCGGTCTTGTTTCGCTTGCAGTTTCTGCAACACTCCTTTTTTCGACTCTGCACTACTCTTTTTTCAGGATTTTCGGCGGAAAATCGATAAATTTCATCCTTTCAAGGCTCATGGGGGCGGTTTTTCTGCTTACACTCGCGATCGTCCTATTTTTCGTCCAGTATTTTTTGAGTCTTTTTCTTTCATTTGCAGGAAACATTGCCAACAAAATTCCGATCCTGCAAAACCTCATCGACGTGATTTCAAGCGGTCAGACATACAGTTTCGCAGTTTCAACTGTAATTATAATCCTGTTTTTCTGGATACTCATCAACTATTTCACTTACGGAATAAAACTTTCGAAAAAGGCAATACTTTGCGGCGCGCTTCTTTTCAGCGTTTTGTGGAATGCCGCGAAATTATTGTATAATTTCTATATAACCGAAATATCGAACTTCTCTTTCATCTATGGCTCGGCGGCCTGGATAATCACAAGCATACTCTGGGTCTACTACAGCGCGCTGATACTTCTTCTCTGCATGGAATTTATAAAAACTTTGTCGAAAATCTATCCGGAAAAAAATTAGTGTGTCAGGCGCGCGGCGCAGGCTGCAGCCTCTTTCAGAATATCTTCTTCACCGTCGACATGACGGTTTTTCATAACGAATTTTCCGTTGCAGATGACTGAATCGATACATCTGGAATCTGCGGCGTAGACCCAGTTGCTCACAAGGTCGTGACAGGGAACCATGCGCTCGTCATTCAGACTGACTAAAATACAGTCGGCAAGTTTTCCTTCAGCGATAGTTCCGGCGTTGATCCCGTAAGTTTCCGCCACTTTTGAAGTCGCCATTTTAAGTGCGTCATGCGCCGGAAGTGTCTCGGCAGAACCGCAGACTTTAGCCAGCAGAGCAGCAAATTTCATCTCTTCACGCATATCGAGGTTGTTGTTTGACGAAACTCCGTCCGTTCCGAGCGCAAGTTTTATCCCAGCTTCAAGCAGCTTCTGAATCTGCGGGATCCCGCTTGAAAGCTTCAGGTTCGAACACGGGTTCAGCACGGCTGTTGCCCCGGAATCTGCAAAGATTTTCATATCTTCATCTGTAAAATGAACGCAGTGCGCGGCAATAAGGTTGTCTCTGAGCCCGCCCAGACGCTCGAAAAGCCGCACAGGAGTGCAGCCGTATTGCTTAATGCAGTCATCGACCTCTTTCTGTGTTTCCGAAAGATGAGTGTGAAGGATATAATTTTCAGCACGGGCGATTTCAATGCAGCGTCTGAGCACTTTTTCGCTCACGGTATAAACCGAATGAGGCATCACTGCAAGGTGAACGCGCTCCGATTCTTTTGTATGAGCCGCAAGAAAGGCAAAATTTTCTTCAAGCTCGTCAGGAGGCGTCAGCATGTCGGAAATCGTGACGCCGATCGTTGCGCGGATACCCATTTCTTCGACGACCTTCATCGTCCATTCGCGGTGCCAGTACATGTCGGAAAAGAAAACTGTTCCCGATTTTATCATTTCCAGAACTGCGAGCCTGCTTGCGATTTCGATATCTTCATCGGTGAGTTTCGCTTCGAACGGCCAGATGTATTCGTTCAGCCAGCGGGAAAGCTCCATGTCGTCGGCATAACCGCGCAAAAGCGTCATCGCCGCGTGGGTATGTCCGTTGTAAAATGCGGGAAGCACCGCAAAATCCGAGCAGTCAACGACTTCGCACCCGTCACAGTCTTCTGCCAAAACTTTGTCAGCGATTTTCAAAAATTTTCCGTTACCGATAAGAATATCCTTGCGTGTTGTGTTGCCGCAGCAGACATCAACAACCGCCGATTTAAGAAGGATTTTGTTCATGTTCATTTACTCCAGCACCGATTCTTCCCTGCTCTGCATCACTTCTTCGGATTGCATTCTGATCTCGCGGTTTACAAGCGTTGCAGCTTTGAAAAGTGTCGCTGCAAAGCGGTTGATCGTGCCGAGAACTGAATCCGACTGGTTTTCTTCCTCTTCCTCATCCTGGAAAAGGCTGAGGAGCCCGTTTGTGTCTGGGTATTTGACAAACTGGCAGTCAGGAACGCCGATTTTTTCCTTCATGTAGCTGTATGCAGCCATGAATCCGCCGATTTCATCAACGAGTCCGTTAGAATGTGCCAGCCCGCCCGACCAGACGCGGCCGTGAGCGAATTTTTCGAGATCCATGACATTCATTTTTCTGCCGTCAGCCGCCCTCTGGACAAAGGTATTATATGTTTCGTCGAGGTTTCTGCTCAAATATTCTTCCTGCTCCGGCGTGAATTTTTCAAGTGCGGACAAAAATCCGTTGTTTTTGCCGATAGTCACGCTGTCAAAGGTGATTCCGAGCGATTCGAAGAGGTCTTTCGTGTAGAATTTGCCGATAACGACTCCGATCGAGCCGGTTATCGTATTGTGGTCGGCAAAGATCCTGTCGGCATTCATCGAAACGTAGTAGCCGCCCGACGCCGCGACGCTTCCCATCGAGACGATTATCGGTTTTGCATTGATTTTCTTCATCGTTTCGACCTGATTCCAGATAGTTTCGGAGGCAATCACCGAGCCGCCGGGTGAATTAACGCGGAGAATTATTCCTTTGACATTTTCATCTTTCCACGCCTTTTTAAGAAGCGATACGACTGTCGCCGATCCGCTTGATTCCGGCTTGCCCGAAGGTGACATGTCGCTTACGCCGCGGTGGATCGAACCCGGGATCTCTATGACCGCGATCTTCGGTCCTGAAACCGGCTTTATGTCGAGAATGTCTCTATCGATATTTTTGTAGGCAAGAAGTGACATTTTATTCTCAAAACCAGTCTGATTTTTCATCTCTTCGACTACTTCGTCTTTGTAGCGCACTGCATCGACAAACTGGTATTTGACCGCTTCGGGAGATGTCATCGTGACTCTGTCAGCGATCTCGTAAACTTTGTCGATCGGGATCTTTCTGCTTTCGGAGACTTCCGCCGCGACTTTGGAGAATATCGAATTTAAAAGGCTTTCCGTCGCTTCGCGGTGTGCTTCGGTAAATTTTTCCTCGCTGTACATGTTCCAGTAGGTCTTATACTCCTTCCGCGCCGCGCCGATCGGTTCAACTTTTATCTTTTCAAGCAGATTTTTTAAGAAAGGCGAAGTCGAGCTGATGCCGTTGAAAGTGACGAAACCCGACGGCTGAAGAAAGATCTTGTCAGCAGCACTTGCCAAGTAGTAGCTTTTCGTGCCGCTTGAGTATTCGCCGTAAGAATCGCTCCAGACCCAAACTTTTTTACCGGTATTTTTGAATAAAATCAGCTCATTACGTAACTCTTCCACCTGAGCGTAACTGAGGTTGAGTTCGCTCTGATCAATGAAGATTCCCAGAATTTTCGGATCCTCAGCCGCCTTTCTCACAGCCGTCAGAGTATCGATAAGAGAGATCTGCTTAGACAAAAACGAACTCAGCATCATGTAGTTCGTTTCGGGGAATACGTCTCCGCTTATCGCACCGGTGCTGATCGTAAGCAGCGTTTTTTCCTGCACCTCTTTTTTAGCTCCCATAAAATCTATGCTCGAAATGAGCCAGACAAGAAGAGCAATATTAAGAACTGTCAAAAAACCGATGACCACGAAGAATCTTGTTATAACTTTTTTAATAAAATTCCACATTTACCACCTCTATTCGGAGTTTCAGCAAAAAGACGAACTATTTTCTTATACAACGGACTTTGGCGTTATGATCTTTATTGTAATTTCCGACTTCTCCTGTGTCGAAATTAACCCGGAAAGCGACAATAGCATCTTCCGAACGTGCCGAAGAAGACCAGAACCATCCAGTATCACCGAAAGTGCTGTGATTTTTTCCGTCCTGACAACCTTTGCAGTCGGCACACTCTCTGCACTGCGTATTGTCTGCACTGAAAGTAAGACAGTTTATGCAATATTCAAGCGGATTGGAATTTGCATCTTGCGCAAGTTTAACTGGAGCAGGGTTCAAATCGTCCCATGTAAGATGATTGAGTTCTTCATGTTTTGTGTTGCTTGGAGCATAGCAATCAGGTGCCGTGAAACATTCGAATTCTTCCGTTTCTCTTATCCTGCACACTTCTGCTTTTTCGGACACCAGACAATTTCCCATAGGTTCTGTCGTTTCGCAGTACACTATTAAGGCTCTAAGTTCATCAATGGTCGGCAAATGCCAGTCGGTATAGCCCTTTTCACCGAGATTATCACAATATTTTACAGCTTCTTCCCAAGTCATAGCTTCTTTTGAGGCTTCCGACCACTGCTCACCGCAGGATAGAAGAACAAGCAAAGCAAACACCAAAATAAAGATTTTTTTCATTGTTTCCTCATAAATCAGTTGCTAAAAGAAAGAACGAGTTTGGAAGTTTATACAATATCGTATTTAAGTCAAAAATTGTTGCGGAAATGAGCAGACAGACTGCATTTTTAGACAAACAGCATCGGACAGCCACTTATCCCTTAAAATTTTTATGACGGAACAAAACTTCTTCAGTCTTCGTGGATTTATTGATTTTCTTCTTGAAAAGCAGAGTCCATCTCGTTTGCCCGACCGAATAATCTTTTTTGTCTTTCGGAAAAAATGAACGGCAGAAAAAATTGCTATCCTGATTTTCAGCAAGAAAAATATAAATTGTTTGTTTTTCGGAAGTGTTTTCAAGCAGATAATCAGCATCTATCAGAGAAAAATTATTGTTTTGCTTGTTGTATTTAAAAATTGTCTTATTGCTGTCCAACAAAGCCTGCAAAGATGGCAGTGTAGCAAGTCTCCGTTCTATACTTTTATAAAACAGCGATTTTTGAATATCTTCTATTTTTATTCTTCGATTTATGAGTTCATTAAAGATGATTCTGTTATCCTGCTTCAAAAATACAAGGTCTGGAAGATGCTGCAAGCCTGCAAGATGAGGAAAATGTCTCTCTTGAAAAATCAGATGAATTGTTGCTTCGACATTCTTTTTCCCAAGAACAAAAACATACTCTGTATCAAGCAGTTCTTTAAAAAGAGAAGCAACTTTATATAAAACATCCATTTTAACTCCAAAAAAAAATGCTTGCAGGAAGCAAGCATTTTAATGACATTTTAGTTGCTGGCTTGTGGCTGAATGCCGAACCCGTCGAGAGCTCCACGAAGAACTGGATGCCAGCCCAGAACTTCGGATCAACGCAAAGCAAGCACACGAGTTACTTGCAACATCTATTCTATTCAACTTTTCTTTATTGTCAAGACTAAAAATTAGAAATTTTAATTAAAGTGAAGAGAATTTATTTTAAAGAATATTTCTTAGACAGACAGCATTGAACAGCCGTCGGATCTGCAATCAGATTCCTTCCTCGATTATTCCGCCGCCGATAAGGATTCCGTCTTCGCGATAAATTGCGACTGCCTGACCGGGAGTTACCGAAAGCTGCGGCGTTTCAAAAACGACTTTGAATCTGCCGCCTTCCAGGATCGAAACTGTGGCAGGGCACTCTTTGTGCTTCTGTCTTATTTTGACCAACGCTTTGAATTCATTAGGATTTTCTATATCGTCAAGCAGATTGAGTTCAGCCCCTTCAAGCCCGTTTGAAAATAAATGCTCCTTTTCGGTGACGACGACTTCGTTCTTTTCCGCATCGATTTTCAGCACGAAAAGAGGCTTCGGATTACTGATGCCGAGCCCTTTGCGCTGCCCTATCGTGTAGTGGATTATCCCTTTGTGGCGGCCGAGGATTTTGCCGTTTTCGTCAACGATATTCCCCTCTTTTATCGGTTCGTCTTCAAAAAGGACGGCGTGTTTCCCGCCCATGAAATCCTGACTTTCCTCTTTTTCGGCGACCGGAAGGGCAAACTTTTTCGCAGTGGCGCGGACTTCGTCTTTCGTCATTTCGCCGAGCGGAAAAATTATGTGCCGCAGCCAGTCGCGCTTGAGCATCTGCAGAAAATAGCTCTGGTCTTTCGCCGTATTCAGCGCCTTTGCAAGGTAAAATCTGCCGTTTTCTTCAATGATCCTCGCATAGTGACCGGTCGCAAAAAGTTCCGTTCCGAGTTCAGCTCTTGCCTTCTCAAAAAGAAGTCCGAACTTCATTTTGAAGTTGCATCTGACGCACGGATTCGGTGTCCTTCCGCACATATATTCACGCTTGAAATACGAGATTATGTTGTCGCGGTAAGCGTCACTCAGATCAAAGATTTTATAAGGAATATCAAGCACTTCTGCGATTGTCGCGACAGCTTCTAGACTTTCGCCCTCGCACGGGCCGTAGCACGAATCGGGGATCGGAGTGTCGAAGTGGAGCGACTTGTCCCAGTTCGCCATCGTCACGCCGATAACGTCATAACCCTGTTCCTTGAGAAGTGCCGCCGAAACAGCGGAATCGACACCGCCGCTTAAGCCCACCGCAACTTTTTTTCCAGTCATTTTGCCTCCAATTCAAGTCAAACCGCGGAATTATAGTGAAAAACGGACTAAAAACAAGTGGTTAGAGTCGAATTTGTTTTGCCGGAGCTTAGGTCTGCTCGCCTGCGATTTTTATCTTCATACAATAAAAAGATTTTAACTACTCAAAAGTAGACTACTCACGAGTAGTGCAAATAAAACTTTGTAAAAATCAAGCGTTATTGTGATTTTTTAACGAATAATATTTAGATGAAGAGCATTGAACAGCCGGCGGATTTACTTTTTATTCCCCGTCAATCGGGAAGGAAGCTCTGTGGTTCTTGCCTTCGTAGTTGATCTCTATCGCTTTGACAGAATTGATCTCTTCAGCAGTTGAAGCGGTGTATTCTATCGGCATAAGATAGCAGCATTCATCACAATCGGCAGCAAGATCAAGGTCGGTGTCGCGCTCAAGAATGTTTACTTTCAGAACATTTTTTTCAATTCCTTCAACTTTATAGCCGTATTCCCAGTCAAAACCGCAGTGCATCTCGCCGAACCAGTTGAATTTTATAGTGTTCTCTTTTTTCTCAGTGACTTCGACATACTCATTGCAGGAATCGACAAATTCATTCTCTTTTTCGGTATAGATCCTGTCTCTGAAAGATAGCGGCGGTTCGGCATGGCGGCACTCACCGACATCGACTGCTTTGAAACCGCTTTCACTGCTGTTGTTGTCATTTTCGTCGTTGTTGCTGTCACTGCCGCCGCAGCTTGCAGCAAAAAACATTGCGAAAACCGCAGCTGACAAAATCAAGAATCTTTTCATGTCGTCCTCCTTAAAGTTAAAAAAACAAACTCGACATATATTTAGTAGCACAAAATCCGATTTTTATTGAGAAAATTTTACCACACCCCCAAAAAAGTTGGAAACTATTTGATTTTATTTAGAATTTTTTACACAAATTTTTATAGTTTTCGGGTCAGAATCCTACTTTTTGAGTCCGAGAATGTGTTTAAGGTCGTAAAGCTGCGGATTTTTAAGCCATTTCGAAGCTTTTTCGTAGTCGTTTTCGTCAATGCAGTGGAAATTTTCGACTAACATTTTGTAGTCGTCGGCTTCGGTATCGACAAGGCGCGGTCTGATTTTGCCGGTCTCTGGATCTTCAACGTCTTCGAGGTAGAGCGGGGAAACGGTGCCGTCGTTGTGGCAGACTACAATGCAGCCCGAAACGCCGCGGTCGAAAAGCTCTTTCACGCCGAAACCGAGCAGCGTGCAGTATTTGAGGTCGAACGCGCATGGAGCGCAGCAGCGGACTTCGTAGCCGATCTCGGTCGGTCTGCATTTGACTTTGAGGCCGAGTTTTTTCAGTTCTTCGTTGAGGAGAACGTTGAATATATGCGCTTTCGAGACGTTTCCGAGTTCAGGATGTCCGTGTTCGTCGAACGAGAACTTGATGCCCGAGCTGACGATTTCTTCATCCGACATGAAGTGGAAAACGCCTTCGCTGATCATGATAGCGCCGTAATCCATGCCGTAGATCTTTCTTTTTACGATAGAAGAGATCATCATTTTTATGATCCTGTCGAATGTTACTTCGACGTTTTTGAACATTTCGGGGATGATTATCATCGGATAGTGGCAAGCCGCGCCGATTCCGAAAGCGAGGTGACCCGCTTCACGTCCCATCGAGGAGACAACAAACCAGTTTCCGCTAGTTCTTGCATCTTCGTAGATCGTGGTCGCGATGCGGACGCCTTCGTTTTTAGCCGACTGATAGCCGAAAGTGGGAAGTCTTTCGGGAAGCGGAAGGTCGTTGTCTATCGTCTTCGGAACGTGGATGTTTCTGACGGGAAGGTTTTTCTCGTTCAAATATTTCGTGATCCTGTTCGCAGTGGATGCGGTGTCGTCTCCACCGATCGTTACAAGCAGTTCAACGTTGTTTTTGATGAAGAAATCGGGCTTGAACTCGCTGTCTTTCGGTTTATAGCGGCTCATTTTGAGGAAGGAACCACCGCGGTTGAAGTAGTGGTCGGCAAGGTCAAAATCGATATCGACCGTATCGACTTTGTCGGTGAAAAGTGTCTTCGTGCCGTAATTGATGCCGATGACTCTGTAGTGCGCCTTCAGAAAAACTTTCGCTATCGAGCAGACGACAGTGTTTATTCCAGGCGCCGGGCCGCCGGAGCAGAGAATTGCAACGGATTTTTTGTCTTCCATGGTTTTGCCTCACAAAATATTAGATAAAATCAGGTCATTATTCAAAAAGTGCCTCAACGAATTCATTCGGATCGAAGGGCTTAAGATCTTCGATTTTTTCACCTACTCCGACAAGATATACCGGAAGGCCCAACTCTTTCGAAATGCCGATTATAACACCGCCTTTCGCGCTGCCGTCGAGCTTCGTGACGATGATTCCCGTCACTTTTACGGCTTCGCTGAACTGTTTCGCCTGAGTAAGCGCATTCTGGCCGTTGTTCGCGTCGATTACGATGATGGTCTCATGCGGCGCGCCGGGTTTTGCCTTGCCGATGACGCGGTTTATCTTGACAAGTTCTTCCATCAGATTGACTCTGTTCTGAAGTCTTCCCGCCGTATCGACAAGAAGAACGTCGACATCCTTGCTGATTGCGCTGTTTACCGCATTGAAGGCGACCGATGCCGGATCTGCACCGTCTTTGTCGCTGATAACTGTGCAGTTGTTGCGCTCGCCCCAGACTTTGAGCTGCTCTACCGCCGCAGCCCTGAAAGTGTCTCCTGCAGCCAGCATCGGGACTTTGCCCTGAGCAATGAACTTGTGGGCGAGTTTGCCGATAGTCGTAGTTTTTCCCGCACCGTTTACGCCCACCATGAGGAATATCGTCGGTTTTTCGGTGATTTCGGGGAAAGATTTATGGTTTGCGACGAGAACTTCTCTGATCTGCTCTTTGAGGAACTGTTTGACATCGTCGCCGCTTGTGAATTTCAAGCGGTTTTTGTTGACGAGATCCATGAGCCACGAAACCGTCGTAACACCCATGTCGGCAGTGTAGAGGATCTCTTCGAGCTCTTCGATAAGATCGTCATCGACCACGCTGTTTTTGAAAAGGCCGAGAAGACGCGACATGAAGCCGCCTTTTTTCGTCTTTTCGAGACCGCTTTTTATCGTCGCGGCGGGTTGTTCGGGTTCTGGAGACGTTTCAGGTAACGTCTCTACAGGTGCGGGTTCCGCAGGTTGTTCGGGTTCAATCGGTTTTTGAGACGTTTCGGGAAACGTCTGTACATCCTGTTCCTCGAACAATTGGATTTCCTTGCCGGCCTCTTTGAAAGGAGGTTCTTCCTTGTTTTCAACAACAGGTTCGATCTCCGCTTTCAGTTTTTTGTCGGCTTTTATGAGCTTGTCGAGCTCGGTTTCTTCGTTTTCCTCTTTTGTTTTTTTCTTCTTTTCAGGCCAGAAAATTACGATCAGAAGCAGTATCAAGAGAACTGCCGGCACGATATAGAAAAACAATTCGCCGTTTTTAAGGCTTTCTTCGATCCACGCTTGCATATTCAACTCCAAATTTGTCAAAAAAAATCGGCTAACTGCCGAAAAACGCGTAATTATTGCCAAAAAGTGCGCTAAATCAAGAAAATGCTGATTTAATCAATCGAGGTCGTACTTTTCAAAGACGAATGCGAAGTCTTTACGCACCTGTTCTTCGGTAAGTCCGAACTGTTCAAGCGAATAGATGTGCTCGGTTTTGAAGGTTTTCTGCTTTTCAGACTGCGCCTTGAGAGCAGCCGCGAATTTTTCGTCTTTTTTAAGGTCGCAGAAAGAGATTATCCGCTCGAAAGTGTTGTCGAAATCGGTCATAAGCTGCTTGTGTGTAAGCAGCAGAAAATTCGGAGAATTTTTCTTCTTTTCCGCGATTTCGTCGAACATTTTATAGTAGAAAAGCGAGGTCCGGTACATGTTTTTGAGGAAACGCTGCTGCAGTTCAACGGGCTGTGAACTGTAGTTGTTGAGCGATTCCTGGACCCGTTTTTCAAGCGACATCATCGAAGGAACTGCCTCAAGCGGGTTTCTGATTATCAGCATGATGCGCGGATCATCGTAGATTTCTTCGATCTTATCGACTGCAAAAAGCTGCGCGAACGACTTTGAGAACATTCTTCTTACTGTTTTCCAGATGTTTTTGCGGTGGATATCCTGCAGATACTCTGCAAATTTTTCCTGTCCGGCGACTTCGACAAGTTCTTTTTCAAATGTATCGCTTTCGTCGAAATCCTGCCAGCAGTAGAAGTAGATCCACGAGAGAAGTCCGTCGAAATAGCGCATCGAAAGGGCTATATCGTCCGTTTCCATCGAAAAAAGGTCGGTTTTGTGGATCTTCGGATCCCAGACGCCGTCAAAAGAGAGATTCTTCACGAGCGGAAGGAACGGTTTTATTATTTTTCTCATAAAAATCGAAGGAAAAACCATCTCCCACATCGCGAAACCGCGCAGTTCACCGCAGTTTTCTGTCAGGAAACGGTGGAGGAAAGTCGTTCCGCTGCGCAAGTGTCCGATCAAAAACACAGGCTTTTCTATTTTCTGCTTAGCTGCGCCAGGAAAGAAAATTTTATCCAGAAACAGCGTCACCTTCATCAGCGCGCCGATAAAAGTCCTGAAAATGAGGATCCCGATGTATTTGAAGCGGAAACCGAAAGCCGAATACAAAATTTTAAGGATTTTAAGAGTCTGCGACATTTTTTACCTTTTAATTAAAGGATCCGTCAAACGGAGCGGAAAAAACAAACTTACTTTTTGAGAAGATCCCTGATTTCGGTAAGAAGAACGATCTGAGGATCCGGAGCCGGTGCCGGAGCAGCAGCTGCAGCAGCTTCTTCCGCAGCCTTAGCAGCCTTTTCAAGTTTTTCCTTAGCAGTATTGATGAGCTTGATGAAAAGGAAGATCGAAAAAGCAACGATGAGGAAATCGAAAGTGGTCTGAAGGAAGTTTCCGTATTTCAGAAGGACTGCCGGCTGAGCAGCAACGCCTTCAGCAGCGGGAACAGCTTCTTTAAGCGTAACAGCCAGATCGGTAAAGTTTACACCGCCGACGAGAAGACCGATGAGCGGCATGATGACATCATTGACAACGGAGGTTACGATTTTGCCGAATGCACCGCCGATGATGATACCGACAGCCATGTCCATAACGTTTCCCTTCATTGCGAAATCTTTAAATTCCTTAAGCAGATTTTTCATTTTTTTTCTCCCACTGGTTATTTGTTCAACAATCTTTTGCTGAGAACTTTGATCATATCCTCAGTCATACTGTCCAAATCGTAAGAAGGCGCCCAGCCCCACTCCGCTCTCGCGCAGGAGTCGTCCATTTTGTTGGGCCAGCTTTCAGCGATACCCTGGCGGACCGGATCAATATCATAATCCATCGTGAAATCGGGGATGACCTTTCTGATTGCCGCTGCGATCTGCTCAGGCTCGAAGCTCATCGAAGCTACGTTGAAGCAGTTTCTGTGGATAAATCTCGACGAATCTGCTTCCATAACGCCGATAGCAGCCTTGAGGCAGTCCGGCATGTACATCATATCCATATATGTTCCCGCTTTTATGTAGCAGGTGTAGTGATGATGTTTGATTGCTTCGTAGTAAATATCTACTGCGTAGTCGGTCGTTCCGCCGCCGGGAAGCGTGACGTTCGAAATGATGCCGGGGAATCTGACGCCTCTCGTATCGACGCCGTATTTTTTATAGTAGTAGTCACAGAGAAGTTCGCCCGCGACTTTCGTAACGCCGTACATTGAAGTCGGGCGCTGGATCGTGTCCTGAGGCGTGTTGTCCTTCGGGGTAGCCGGACCGAAAGAACCGATCGAACTCGGAGTGAAAAGCTGGAAATGAAGCTCTCTCGCGATTTCGAGAAGGTTCATAAGACCGCCGAGGTTGATCTTCCATGAAAGCTGCGGCTTCTGCTCGCCGACGCTCGAAAGAAGTGCAACGAGGTTGTAAACCGCGTCGATGTTGTATTTTTTGATGATACCGGCAACTCTTTCCGTATCAAGAATATCAGCCTGTTCATAAATACCGTTGACAAGCGTCGGAGCAAGCTGCGACGGATCTTTGAGATCAGCCGCGACGACATTGCTTTCGCCGTAAATTCTTCTGAGTTCGGGAACAAGTTCACTTCCGATCTGACCACTGGCACCCATAACAAGAATTTTTTTCATTTTCTTCTCCAATAAAAAACTATAAACACGCCCGCGCAAACCGCAGACTTTTACAAAAGCGGAAATATAGTCATAAATATTTTGAGTACAAAAAAATTTTTGATTTTTCAGTGCAAAATTTCTTTCAGACAACTTGCAGCAGCATCAAAGCATTGAAATTACTGAAAATTTTCGAAAATCCGCAATTTTTTCTTGACTTTGAAGTTTAATTGCGTAACATCTTCCCGCTTTTTTGGTAACTGACATGAGGAAGAGTGTCATGGAATTGACAAAATACAAAAGAAAAGAAGACGTTAAGAGAGAATGGTTCGAGATCGACGCAACGGGCGTCAGACTCGGAAGACTTGCGACGGCTGTTGCAAACATCCTTCGCGGAAAAACAAAAGTTGACTACACGCCGAGCGTTGACTGCGGTGACTATGTAGTTATCACGAATGCCGAGAAGATCGACCTTACCGGCAGCAAAATGACTGAAAAGAATTATTACCATTATTCAGGTTATCAGAGCGGTATGAAATCGCTTTCGGCAGCTGAAATGATTCAGAAACACCCCGATTACCTTATTCTTCACGCAGTAAAAGGGATGATGCCGAAGAACAAACTTGCGAACCAGATTATGACCAAGCTCAAAATCTTCGCAGGCAACGAACATGCCCACACAGCTCAGCAGCCGACCAAGCTCAGAGTTGACGTAACCGGAAAAGTGGAAAAAATTTAACTATTTGGAGATAAAGAATGGAACAGTGGTACGCTACCGGCAAAAGAAAAACAGCAGTCGCAAGAGTTTTTTTGAGACCGGGAAAAGGTGAAATCGTTGTCAACGGCAAAAACACCAAAGATTATTTCTACACTGACAGCAACATTATGAAAATCGATGCTCCGCTTGCAATCACCAAGACACAGGGCAAATTCGACATCCTCGTCACGGTTTGCGGCGGCGGAATCTGCGCTCAGGCTGAAGCAGTCCGTCACGGAATTTCTAAAGCTCTCGTTGAATACGATCCCGAAATGAGATCGGCTCTCAAAAAGGAAGGTTTCCTGAGAAGAGACGCAAGAATGAAAGAGAGAAAGAAATACGGTCTTCGTTCCGCAAGAGCAAGATACCAGTTCTCGAAGAGATAATATTTTATATAAGGTTTCTCGGATTTTTCTGCCCCCTCTCCTCAAAAGAGGGGGTTTTTGTGTTTTTTGGAGGTATTTATGTCAAGACCCTACCTTTTCACATCTGAATCAGTCACTGAAGGACATCCCGATAAAGTCGCCGATCAGGTTTCGGATTCCATTCTCGATGCCATTCTTGAGCGCGACAGATTCGCAAGAGTTGCCTGCGAAACATTCGTCACGACTGGACTTGTCGTTGTCGGCGGTGAAATCACTACAAATACATACGTTGACATTCCTGAAATCGTCAGAAACACGATCATGGAAATCGGCTATAAAGATACGAAAACCTGCGGATTTGACGGTCATACCTGCGGCGTCCTTTCAACAATCGACAAGCAGTCTCCCGATATCGCTCAGGGAGTAAACGCCGGCGAAGGTCTTTTCAAAGAACAGGGTGCGGGCGACCAGGGCATGATGTTCGGCTATGCGACCGATGAAAACGAAGATTTCATGCCGACTCCGATCCATCTTGCACACAAACTTGCACACAAACTTGCGCAAATCAGAAAAACCGGCGAAGCGCCTTTCATTCTTCCCGACGGCAAAACTCAGGTTACAGTCCGTTACGAAGACGATATGCCCGTCGCGGTCGACAAAATCGTCGTCAGTACGCAGCACAAGGAAGAAGCCGACTACGAAATGATAAGACAGACAGTCATTGACACGGTCATCAAACCGGTAATTCCGGCTCACCTTCTGCACGACAAAACCGAAATTTTCGTCAATCCGACTGGAAAATTCGTTATCGGCGGTCCCGTTGCCGACACAGGTCTTACCGGCAGAAAAATAATCGTTGACACTTACGGCGGAATGGGTCGTCACGGCGGCGGCGCGTTCTCCGGCAAAGATCCGTCGAAAGTTGACAGATCGGCATCCTACATGGCCCGTTACATCGCGAAAAACGTCGTTGCGGCGGGACTTGCGAAAAGATGCGAAGTCCAGCTTGCCTATGCTATCGGAGTTGCTCAGCCTGTTTCGGTATCGGTTTACGTCAACACTTTCGGCAGTGCCGCAGTACAGGAAAGCGACATCGAAAGAGCTGTCAAAAAGTGCTTCGACATGCGTCCGGCTGCGATCATCGAGCAGCTTGACCTGCTCCGTCCGATATACAAACAGACAGCAGCTTACGGTCACTTCGGCAGAAACTGCTTCAGCTGGGAAAAGACCGACAGAACTGAAGATCTCAAGTCTCTGGTTTAGCCCGTCAGGAAAAAAATCACAAGATTTGCCACTTTAAATATTTTCGCTATAATCAGCGGTTTTTTGTTTATTAAGGTTATTTAGAGTAATAATTTCAGGAGATTGCAATGGCTGATTTTTTGAAACTTGTCGATTCGCCGGCGGGAACGCGACTCATTCTTCAGGGTAACAGCGCTTTCGCTCTCGGCGTAGTTCATGCGGGCTACCACGCTGCTGACGGTTATCCGGGCACTCCGAGCACCGAAGTCATCGATAAAAACCTCAAATATGTTCAGGACAGAATGACTGTCGGCTGGAGCGTAAACGAAGCAAACGCCGTAGCAGTCACTATCGGCCACGCCGTCGCAGGCATGGACAGCGTCGTAACGATGAAGATCCCCGGACTTTTCCAGGCAGCCGACACCATCACGACTTCCGCATTTTACACAGGTCAGATGGGTGCTTTCGTAGTTTACGCGGCAACAGATTATGTTCCGTCGAGCACGCAGCACGTAATTGACGCAAGATACTTTCTGAGCGCGGCGAGAATTCCCGTTCTCGAGCCGAGAAACCATCAGGAACTTTACGACATGGCTTTCATCGCAGCCGACCTTTCGAGAATGTTCAAAACTCAGGTCTGCATTCTGCCGAGCGGCATTTTAGCTCACAGCGAAGGCCTGGTGGTCACGAGAGAACCGCGCAAAATCGAGCCGCAGCCCGTTCCTGCAGATCTTTCAAAATGGATGCTCATGCCGGGAATCGCAAGAAGAAACTACAATGAAGCGACCACTCATAGAATTCCTGATGTGCTTAAATTCACTGAGCAGAACGATACTTTCATAAAAGAGACGATTGGAAAAGACGACTTCGGTATCGTCGTTGTAGGCGAAAGCGAAATCATCGTCAAAGAAGCTCTTCTCAACGTCGGGCTTGAGCCTTCCATCCTTTCAATGTCGATCGCAAACCCGGTTCCGATAAGCAGGATCCGCGATTTCGCTTCGAAAATCAAAGGGAAACTCTTCGTTTTTGAAGACGGCGACAGATTTCTGCAGGAAAAGATCGAAGCTGCGGGAATCAAAGTCATCGGAAAGCCCGAATATTCAGTCCTTACCGACTGGACTCCGCAGGATGTCATTGATTTCCTTAAAGATTTTATTGAGATCAAACTTCATAATGAATCTGACAGACCGACGATCAAACCTCTTGTCAGACCGCCTTCAATCTGCCCCGGATGCCCGTTCCGCGGATACGCGCTTTCGGCTGAAAATTTAAGAAAGAAAGGAAAACTTTTTGCAGGTTTCGGCGAAATCGGCTGTTCTACCCTTCTTTTCATAAACAAAGGGATCGACACCGTTCTCTGCATGGGCGGAAGCGACTCGATGAGGCAGGGTTTCTGCCTGAGCAGACCTGAAATGGCGTCGAAAGTCGTCAGCGTAATCGGAGACTCGTGCGAATGCCACAGCGGCCTTGACGCAACGCGCAACGGCGTTTTCAGAAACGTTCCCGGCGTAAAAGTCATTCTCGATAACAGCGTAACGGCTATGACAGGCGGCCAGCCCGCTCCGACGAGCTATGCAAACCTTGCCGGTGTTCCCAACAAATTCAGACTGAAAGATGCGATCGCGGCTGAAAAATGCGATGTCGTCGCAGTCAACGCTTATGATCTCGCAGGTATTGAAAAAGCTCTCGAAAAGGCTTTGGACGACGCCGAAACCGGCAAATTCACAAACCTCGTCATCGAAGGACCGTGCCAGCAGATCATGGATAAATCACAGAAGAAAAGAACGATCAGAATTGACGCCGAAAAGTGCAAGAAGTGCGGAAGATGCAACGTCTGCCCCGGAATCAAATTCGACAAGGAGAAAGGTCCTGAGTTCACGAACATGTGCATAAACTGCGGCGGAAACAAACAGATCTGCATGCAGAGATGCCCGTTCGGAGCGATAGTTCCGATTGAAGCCACCGAAAAGAAAGAAAAAGCTGTTGCAGAAGTCAAAATTCCTGAAGAAATCAAGGAAGTTACAGTTGCAAAAGAACTCCTTCCGGAATCGATCAGAATCGCTATCAGAGGCATCGGCGGACAGGGAAACCTTTTCTTCGGCAAGATTTTAAGCGAAGTCGCTCTTCACACTCCATACGGCGAAACCGGCATCGTAAAAGGCGACACACACGGAATGGCACAGTTGGGCGGCAGCGTAATTTCGACTTTCGCATGCGGCAATGTTTTCAGCCCGATTCTTTCACCGAAAAGTGCAGATGTCCTCGTTGTAATGGAGACTTCCGAAGTTTTCTGCAACGGATTTTTGGATCTGCTGAAACCTGACGGAACGATAATCCTCAACAGATTCGAGTCGCTTCCGGCGAATGCGAAAAAAGAGGATTACCCGAAAATCGAAGACATTAGAGCTGCTCTTGCAAACTACAAAGTCATCGAAACGGATGTCATCGAAACAGTTGCTAAAATCGGCGACAAATCGGGCAAAACTGCAAATATCGCAATGCTCGGACTCATGTCTTCGATCGAGCCTTTCTCGGCGATTCCAAAAGAGATCTGGCTTAAGGCACTGATGAAACTTTCGCCCACCGATGCGGCTAAGGCGGCAAACTACGCGGCATTCGTCGCAGGAAGAGGAGAATAGTTTGTCTCTACCCGCAACCATCGGAAAATATTCAGAAATTATCGGAAAAATTTTTCTTACACTATTCGTACTTTCGATTTTTTCGACATTTATTTTCTGGTGGAGCGGACTCACTGACAGAAACGCACTCGATGAAGAAACAGAGCGGAAATTTGCCGAAATCCTCAATGAAAATTTCAGACGCGGAGACATTGTTTTTACAGAAAACGACTGGGATCTGGACTTTTTGAAAAATCTCAAAAACGGCGTTTTTCCGGTTTTTTTAGACCTCAAAAATGCGACTGAAAGATCGGTAGCGATGTTGAAAAGCAGCGACGACCGCGTTTTCCTGCTGTTGAAATCAGAACAATCGCACGAAAAATATGTTAAAAAATTAAATTTGAAGGTAATCGAAACTTTCAAAGCCGGCAAAGGCGAAGTCATTCTCGCGGAAACGCTTTTCAAAACGGTGAAAAGAACTCTTGTTTTCCCGCGTGATATCGGCAAGGCAAAGCGTGTCGCATTTGTGGGCGGCGAAAAAAGTGAAGAGTGCCGAAAAGTTTCCGAAACCAAGTGGCAGTGCTCCGATGAAAGCTGGAATTACGTCGGTTTGACAACGGCTTCTTTCAACGGCAGCTCAAAACAGGCGGTCTGGGCACATCCGGTTGCAGGGAAGACACTTGAAATTGTTTTCGACGTGCCTGAAAAAAGCGCCAAACTCTACTTCAATTCAGTTTTTGCTGAATCGGCATACCGCTCGAAAAACCGCGCTCCGGTCAATGTTGAAATCTGGGCTGACGAAAAAAATCTGCTGAAATATGCAAGCCCCTTCACTTCAAGAGTGACTGAAAAAACCGCAAAACTACCTGAAAGTACTAAAGAAATCAAGATAAAGCTGACCACAGCCGATGACAGACAGAGACACTTTGTTTTTAACGGATACTTGAGCGATGAACTTTAAAAACCGCTTCGAAAAAATAGATTTTCTCCTTGCCGCGATAGTCGCGCTTTTCGTTTTTCTCATGATTTTTCTGACTTCCGACGCAATCGGTTTTGTCCGCGATGAAGGATTTTACATGAAAGCGGCAAACTACATGGCAGACTGGTACGAATCTATCGGAACAAACATTTCGAACGGGGATTTCGGGAAGATTTTTTCGAAAAAGGAAATCGACCGGTATTTCAACTACAATTCTGAGCATCCGCCCTTTATGAAAGAGCTTTTCGGCCTGTCGCAATTTATTTTTTCGAGAAAACTCGGAATCATGTCGGCTCCGATGTCGGCGCGTCTCGTTGCAGCTCTATTTGCGGCTCTGACGGCGCTTATGATCTATCTTTTCGGTTTATTTTTCTTTAGTAGGATCACTGCGGCTGTCAGCCCGATTCTGTTTTTCATGATGCCGCACATCTTTTTCCATTCGCATCTTGCCTGCTTCGATATGCCGATTCTTTTTTTCTGGAGCGCAACTTTCATTCTCTACATTTTTTGCCTTAAAACTAAAAAAACTTCCGTCCACGCACTGACCGCACTCTTTTTTGCATTCGGCATGGCTACAAAACACAATGTCCTCTTTATTCCGATAGTTCTATTCATTTCGTGGATCTTTTTCTACGCTTTTTCATACCGCAAAGAGGCCGGTTTCGGCTCTTTCACCGGATTTTTCAGGGCAATCCCGAAAGTTTTTTATTTTATGGTTATAATTTCGCTTCCGCTTTATTTCCTAATCTGGCCGAGAATGTGGTTCAACACCTTCAACAGGCTCATGACTTACGCCGAATTTCACGGAAAACACGTGAACTACCTCAACTACTACTTTGGAACACCGCTCAAACAGGGCCCGTTCCCGTTCAGTTTTCCGTGGGCGATGACTTTTTTCACCACTCCGACTCCGCAGCTCGTCTGCTTTTTTGCAGGAATAATATATTTCTGCCGCGATTTTCTGAAAAGTGAGAAAACTCGTGAAAAAGAGGCTGCTTTTGCGATGATTACAGGCTCGCTTTTCCCGATTTTCCTCATCGCGCTGCCGAGCGTTCCCATTTTCGGCGGCATAAAACACTGGTTCACAGGTTACCCGCTCATGCTTACGGCGGGCGTTTTCGCAATCGAAGAATCAGCTAAAAAGCTAATAAAAACAAGTAATTTTAAGAAAAATCTTGCGGTTTTGGCACTTTTTACGCTGACGGCAGTTTCTTTAATTTCACCCAACATAAAATTTGCAAAACGGGGCGCAGCGTTCTATAACGAACTTATCGGCGGTGCACAGGGAGCTGCCGAAACTAGAATGCAAAGAAATTTCTGGGGTTACGACATGATCGATCTTGCCGGTACGCTCAACAGGGAAGCTCCGAAAAATGCAAAAATTTTCATTATGACCGGATACGAAGGGATAAATCAGAACTCTTTCAAATTCATGCAGGACGCCGGCATGATAAGAAGCGACATCAGAGCCACAAACACTCTTAACGAAGCCGATTTCGCCTTCTTTTTCTACGAGAAACAGAATGAACATGTTTTGAACAATATAGCTTACGAATTCGGAACAGTCAGACCGTTGGCGGTTTCGTCAACCGATTCTGTATTTTATTCCGCACTTTTCAGGAGAGAGAAATGACCTATCTTTTCACAAATCCGCAGGTAAAAAAGTGGAAAACACTCTTTGTCCTTTCGTTTTGCCTCAATCTGATCCTTATCGCCCTCATCGTCTACACCGTAAAAACCGGCGAAAATGACAAAAAAGAGGAGATTCAACCAGTCCAGACTGCGGCAAACAACGCAGAAACCGTCGAACAGCAGGCTGCAGCAGCCGAGCAGGAAGGAATTCAGCCGGCGGAACCAGAAAAACCTGAAAAAGAGATTCAGATAAAAACCGATCCCGGTGAGCTGATAGCCGCGTCAGCAGTGATCGAAGACAACTTTTACAACGCTTTCAATTCGAACGATTATCTTAAACAGATAGCGAAAGCGCTCGGAATGCCGAACCTCGCCGACATCATCAGCGCTCATGTCGGAAGGCTTCTTATCTGGGATATCGTGCTCAGAAACGACGTCAGAAAAGGTGACAAGATTGATTTCGTCTTCCGTACGATTCCGGACGAAGAAAAAAGAACGAGAAACGATCTGCCCGATGTTCTCGAAATTCTGGCCGTCAAATATTTCTCTCACAAATTCAACAAAGAAATAAACATATACAAATACGCAGCAAAAGATTCCATTGCAAAATATTATTACTCCGACGGAATAATGCTCGAAAAAATCATATCTCCGTTAGCGCCGATTAAAAACTACATTCAAATCACAAGCACCATCGGCGACAGGGCTCCGAAGCACGAAGGAATCGACTTCAAAGCCAATGTCGGAACGCCGGTCTATGCCACTGTCAACGGCACTGTTTCGAGAGTCAACTGGAAAACCCGCTACAACGGCTACTGCATTGAAATCGAGGCGAAAGGAAGCCCTTACGTCTTCAAATATCTGCACTTGAGCGAAGTCAACGTCGAACCCGGACAGAAAGTTACGGTCGGCCAGCAGATCGCCGCTTCGGGGAACACCGGAAAATCGACCGCACCGCATCTGCACTACCAGATCAACGTCGGCGAAAAAGGAAAAGTAGTTGATCCGATGAAGTATCACAAAACGATAATCGAAAAACTTCCGGAATCAGAGCGCGAAAACTTCAAAAACAGGATTTCCGAGCTCGACAGCCTCATGAAACAATAACAAAACGTTTTATTTTAAGGCAAAAATCACCTAAAGTCCCTTAAAGCGCGAAAAATTTGACTAAATCAAATCTATATTGTATGGTACATAGATTTTTTGGGAGATTTACAATTGAACCATAGGGAGAGTTAAGTGAAAAAGATTATTAATGCGTTAAGTTTCCTGATCATTGTTTTCATTTCTTGTCAGGTTTTTGCGGAAAATTCCGTTTCCGTCGCTTCGACGATCTCGAAAACCGCACAGGAGAAAAAGCTTGCAAAAGAAATTGACGACAATTTGTCCTTGCTGCTCTCAAGTATCAAAAATGCAAAAGTAAAAGCGGCAAAATCGGCGAAAACAGACAGATGCAACGGAGATCCGAAGTGCGTGGCGCAGGTCGTTACGAAAAGCGAATCTTCGGACTTTGTCATCGTTCCGAAAATCAAAAAGGGTTCGTCCGATGTAAAAGTCGTTCTCGCAATGTTTGACGCGAGCGGTAAAAAGAAAGGCTCGAAAACCGTAACTTCAGGTTCGGATGCAGACAGCGAAGATATCGCTTCCGATATGCTCAATGCACTTAAATCGCTGATCGCTTCGGCTTCTCCCGATGAAGATGAAGCTCCGAAGAAACCTGCAGCGGCAGCAAACAGAACCGCATCATACTCCGAAGTCAAAGACGAGATCAAAAAAGGTTTCGCGGCTTACGACAAGGGCGACCTTGACGGCGCAGTCGAGACTTTCGACAGAGCGGCCAACGAGCTCAACTGCAAATGCCAGCAGAACGAAATCGCACGCCAGCTTCTCGATGCCGTCAAAAAGATCCAGAAAGGTCTTCCGAAAGCTGCCGACACTCTCGATGACGGTGACTATAAAGGTGCTCTCAGAGCTCTCGAATCTCTCAGGAAATCGGATACCGAGCTCCGTGAACAGGGCTACAAGGCGATGGTTTTCAAAAAAGACAAAAACAACCGTAAGAGATACACCGAGCCGAATCCTCAGGATGCTCAGGCTGTAGAACAGATCCACAGAACCTTCAAATCGAAGATCGAAGAACTCAGAAAATGGCGTGCAAAACAGCTTTCCGACATCGACGACTGGGTAAACAACAACATCAAGGCCAGAGAAAAAGCTATAAACGACCTCAAGACGAAGGAAAAAGAGCTCGTAAAACAGCAGAAGGATGCCGAGACCGCCCTTAAAAACAAAATCCGCGACATGAAATACCAGTGGGAAAAGGATGACACCAGCCTCGAGCAGGAGATCGTAAATCTCGAAAGCCAGATCACGCAGATCGAACAGCGTGAAAAAGGCGTCATCAAAGTTTCCAACAAGAAACGCGATGAAGCGAAAGAGAACGATTTCAAAGCCAACGACAAGGCTTACAGCGACTGGAAAAAGAAACACCAGCAGGAAAAGGACGCTTACTACGAAAGACAGAAAAAGCTCGAAACGACTGAAGGTGAGAAAGTAACGAAGAGAGTTGCGGAACTCGAAAAACGCAAACAGGCTCTCGAAGCTAAAAACAGAGATACAGATGCCAAAATCCAGAAAATGGCGGATGAATTCGAAGCTGAAGAACGCAAGATCATGGCTGCGAACGAAGCGACCAGAATGAAAAACGAGGACGAGGACAGAAAATACAATGTCCAGGTCGAAAAAGAGTATCAGAAAAAATTCGACAGCCTCAACCAGAACCTCGTAAAATACGACGATCAGGAATCGGCTAAAGAAAAAGAGCTCCAGAAATACCAGCAGGAAATCGAAGAGTTCATGATGAAGAGCGCGACGACTCTCGGACAGATTCAGGAAAGCGTTGAGAAAGACCGCGCTAAAGCCGAAGCCGAATACGCAAAAGAAAAAGAAGCAGCGCAGACGAAACATGAAAAAGATTACGAAGACAAGCTCAACCAGCTTGCTTCTCAGAAGGCAAAACTCGAAGAAGCCATCGCAAAACACACCGATGACACCGAGACGATGAAGGCGAAGAAAGAAGAGACGATGATCGCCGAGAACGAAAAGACGATCACTGCCGCAGAACAGAAAATCGCCGCAAACGAAGACGCTGTTGCTAAAACCGAGCAGGAATACGAAGAAAAAATCGCTAAACTTCAGGATGTCATCGCAAAGACAGTCGATGACGAAGAGAACGAAAAAGCAAATAAAGAGAACGCTCTCCGTTCGGAAAACGAAAAACTTCTTTCGGAAGTCGGAAATATTGACGACCAGATCGCTACCGAAAACGGAAAATTCGCAGATTTCAAAGGGAAACTTGACGACGATTACGCCACAAAATCGGCGAACATCGACGACAAGATAATGGAACAGAAGAACAAAATGGCCGAAGCAGTCGAAAACTTCAAGGGCAACTGGGGCGACTATGTTGCGAAAGAAATCGACAAGCTTGCAGCTAAAGACAACGCGCTGAGAGGCCAGATCGACGAGGAAAAAGGCAAAATGGCCGAGATCGACGGCAAACTCGAACAGCAGAAAGCCGAAGAACTCAACAAGCTCGAAATTAAACTTGCCGCAGTCGAAGACGCTTACGCTCAGAAAGCGGCAAAAGTTGAAGACGATGTTGCTAAAGATGTCGAAAAGATAAAAGCCGACACCGCTTCACAACTCGACAAGGCTGCCGCAGAAGATTCCAAACTCGAAGAAGCTCACGCAAAGAAGATGAGCGACCTTTCTGCTGAAGAAGGCAAAATCGCTGCTTCCTACGATGCAAAAATCGCGAAATACGACGAGCAGATCGCTTCGATCGACAAAAAATACGAGCAGAAAATGGCTCCGTACAGCCTTGATCCGATCAACGATGAAATGAACCAGTCGATTGCCGAACTCGAAAACAAAAAGATAGAAACGACCAACAAGCTTCAGGAACTTCTTGACGCTATATCTTCGGCAAGAGACAGCGAAATGCAGAACTACGCAGACAAGAAAGAGGCTGCGAAAGACAACAAGGCTGAACTTTCAAAACTCGAAAGGGAACACGCTTCCGCTATCAGAAAGATCGACAACGACAAAGCTTCGATCGAAAGAAAGATCAAATTCGAGGAAGAGAGCGCTACCAGAAAGATAAATCTCGAAAAATCGAAATATGAAAGAAAGATCGAAGGTAACAAAAACGAACTTTCCAAGATCGAAAAAGAGAAAAACCTCGAACTTATTTCGATAAAGAAAGACGTCGCTGCCGTCGAGCAGGAAAAATCAAACGCTCTCAAGGCTCACCAGAAAAAGGTCGCAGCAGCTGAATCGGCTCACAAAAACCAGATGGCTCAGAGAGCGGGCGTTTCGAAAAAGATCAAGGCTGACGGCGCAGCGAAAGAAAAGAACGCGGCAGCAAGCGTAAAGGCTAAGAAGAATGCCGTCAACGTCGAGAAAGCTAACGAAATCAAGAAGATCCAGGCTGAAAAAGCAAATCTCAACGCTAAATACAAAGCACAGGGCGACAAGGAAAAGGCTGCTATCCGCAACAGCATCGCGGCAAAACAGAAAGAGCTTCAGGCAAATTCAGTTGCGATGAAAAACTGGGAAAAGAAGTCGAATACTCCCGACCCGGCAAAACTTAAAGAAGTTAAAGCGCCTTACGAAAAAGAGATCGCAAAACTTCAGCAGGAAAAGAAAAATCTCAACAAGGAAAAAGCAAACAAACTTGCAGTCGTAACCGCAGGTCACAAAAAGACTATCGACAATCTTAATGCAAAAAAAGCCGCAGCTGTCGAAGGATCGAAAGGAATCGACGAAAAAGTCAAGGCCGAGAATGCCGCTATAGCTCAGAAATACAACGATATCAGAGTCAAAATCAAAGGCGATATCGCGAAACTTCAGCAGGAAAAGAAGCAGAAAATCGGTGCACTCAAAGCCGATACGAATGCAAACATGAAGAAAAAAGCTGTTGCTGAAAGCGGTTTCAAAAAAGCTCTCGCTACCGAACTGGCAAAACTAACGTCCGAAAGAAACAAAGAACTCGGCGCAATGAAAGCAGAGCACGCGAAAGTTTCGAAACAGCTCGCACAGCACGAAAAGTCGCATGACGCATACATTCAGAAGGAAACTTCGAAAATCGACAAAAAATATGAAAAGATTTTCGCAGACCTCGATGCAAAACTCATGAACGAAAGCATGAGACTTCAGAAGGAAAACAGCGAATTCGAGAAGAAGAAAAAAGCTGAAGAAGCTGCTGCAAGAAAACAGCATCAGGCATTCCTGGCTGACAAGAACAAAACGAAAGCGGGAATCGATCAGCAGATCGCACAGGCTCAGAAAGAGAGAGACGCCAAGATCGAAGCAAGAAAGAAAGAGAGAGACAGACAGCAGGAAACCTGGAATAAGGAAAGAGCTGCCCGTGCTGCCGCTTTTGAAAGAAAGACAGCTACCGACAGAGCTAATATGGCGAACAACGACAAGCAGATCGATGCTCTTGCAAAAGAAATCGACAATGCCAACAACGCCTGGGCTGTAAGACTTGAAGGAATGCAGGCAAAACACCATGCGGAAAGCAAAAAGCAGGAAGCTGCATGGCAGAAGCAGGAAGCTGCCAAGGAACAGCAGTACGAGAAAGGCAAGACGAACATCACCGACAAATACGACAATATGGAGATCAAGGAGAAAGAGGACAGGGAAAAACGCAAACAGCAGATGATGGAAAAGAGAGACAAGCTGCTTGCCGAAAAGGAAAAGAGAAAAGAAAAGAGACAGGCTATCCTCGACAAGGAAAAACAGAACTGGGAAAAGACTTCCGACAACTACAAGATGCAGATCGAAAAAACGAGAGAAGAAATCGACGCTCTGAATGCAAAGAAACCTGAAAGCTCGGAAAAAGACAAAGCGGAAGCAAAGGCTAAGAAAGAGCAGGTTTCCAAAAAATATCAGGAGAGCATCGACAAGATCAACAAGGCTGAACTTCAGCAGGTAAAACAGAAATTCAAACAGGAATACAAGGAAGAAGGCGTCCGCGAAGTCCAGCTTACGAAAGTTACGAAACAGATCGAATCCTCGATGGCAGACGCTTACTCGAAATCGGGTCTTGCAAAACTCGACAAGAACGATTTTGCAGGCGCAAGAAAGGATTTCAACGAAGCTCTCTATCTTGATGACAACAGCAAATCGGCGAAAGAGGGATTGAAAGCTATCTCTACAAAGGCTCAGGCTCTTTACTGGGAAGCTTTCGGAATGAAGGAGACCAACAAATCGAAAGCTGTCAGAACACTCGAAACACTTATGAAGAGTCTTCTTCCGACAGATGAAATCTACCTCAAATCGATGCTGCTTCTCGAAGAACTTAAATAAGAAACATGAGTTCATTTTTGAAAAGGGGGGCTTTGCTCCCCTTATTTTTTTTATGTTTTTCGGTATATGCGGAAAGTTCGCTGGAAGATTATTACAGGGTTTTCTATCTCCCCCAGACAAAATATCAGACATGGCTGAAAACCGATAAAAACGACAGTTTCAAAGAAGTTTTCGCCACACTTTACGGTCTGCCGTTTTCCAAAGTGCGCAAATTCGGGAACGCACCGAAATTCAAGGAAATCCAGGGACTTTCCGGAAGCACTTCCTATCTTTACCTTTATATCGAAATCCCCGCCCACACCGATGCGGCGATTCTTTTTCACGGAATCAGCAAAGGAGAAGTTTCGGTAAACGGAATGAAACGCGGAAAAATATCGCTTTCATCAGACCGGGGTTACGCCGTTTTGAAGGGAACTTATGAAAAAGGGATATATTTCGTGTCGGTCAAGGTTGAAGAAAAAAATGAAAAAACGGGAATAACCGTTCTTTCCGATAAAAATCTGAAAAGCGCGGCAAGACAGGGGTTTACGAAATCGGCAAAGTCCAATCTGTCGGTGAAAAATTTTGACAGTCGCGACAAAAGCAGAGCATTCAGCGCGTTTTTCGATTCCTTCTGCTTCCCGTATTTTGAAGATATTCAGAACTCGAGAGAACTTTTTTTTGAAATGACGGAAAATTCTTCGGAAACCTCGGAGAGCAAAACGCTGATTTCTCTCATCCGTTCTTCAAAAAACAGCAAAGATGCACTCAAATCACTGAAAAAACTTGGATTTACAGAAAAAAACCTAGAAATTTGGCAGGAAAAATTCTTAAAAAAAGGAGTTTGTGAGCATGAATAAAACATTGTTGCTGCTTCTGATTTCTGACATTGTAATATTTGCAGCTTTCGCTTTCATCATCTATCAGGACAATCTGGAATTGGAACGCTTGAAAAGCATTTCGGAAACTTACGCCAAAGAGAACGAATCGCTGAAAATAGATCTGGAAATGCTGAGAAAAAAGTTTCAGGCGCTTGAAAACAGTCGTAAGACCGCACCATCAAACGATTTTGCCGTTCAGCAGCATCAGAAGTTTCAGGCTATGAGAGAAGAAATCAGGCGGCTTAAATCTGAAAACAAACATGACAACAAAGAACGTGAGGATCAGGTTTGGGATACAGCACTTGAAAATGTAAAAACTTTCGTCGATATCGAACTGACGAAAAGACTGGCAAGTTTCGGATTCAAGCCTGAAGAAACCGAAGTCTGCGTCACAGAATACAAAAACACTCTCGAAAAAAGCAAAGATGTTCTGCTCCAATGGTATCGCAATGAAATCACTGACACCGAATACGGAGAAGAAATCATAAAGATAAGTCGTGAATTTTACGACAATATTTCGTCATCTGTCGGGGAAAATCTTGCTTCTATAACACTTTCTGTTGTCCTTCCGGATTACGAGTTCAGAAAAAAAATGTTTGAGGACAAATAATCAGTCGAGTTTGAATTCTTCTTTCCAGTTGTCGGCCTTATCCCAGTTGGGCTGCTCTTTTTTGTCGAAAAGATAGTTTCCCATGACGAGATAGTCCATTTCGGTGCGCATGAAGCAGCGGTAAGCGTCGTCGGGCGAGCAGACTATCGGCTCTCCTCGGACATTGAAAGAAGTGTTGACAACGATTCCGTAGCCCGTTTTCTGCTTGAAAGTGTTGATGAGCTGCCAGTATTTGGGGTTGGTTTCGCGGCTTACGCTCTGGATTCGTGCCGAAAAATCGATGTGGGTGATAGACGGAACGTCGCTGCGCAGGAAGTAAAGCCTTTCGTAAAGCGGCAGTTCTTCGTATTTTTCGGGAAGTTTTGTCCGTCTCGATTCAAGCACCGGCGCGACTAAAAGCATGTAGGGAGAGATCGTGTCGATATCGAAAAATGTCGAAATGTCTTCTTCAAGAACCGACGGCGCGAACGGTCTGAAACCCTCTCTGTACTTGATTTTGAGGTTGAGTTTTTTCTGCATTTCGGGGCATCTCGGGTCACCTAAAATCGAGCGGTTTCCCAAAGCGCGCGGACCGAATTCCATTCTTCCCTGAAACCAGCCGATGACGGTATCGTTGTTTAAAAGATCGGCCGTCTTTTCACACAATTCACTGAAATCGTTGAATTTTTTGTATTTTGCGTCGTATCTGCGGGCTACGTTTTCAATGTCGCGCTCGCTGAACTCGGGACCTAAATAAGCACCTTTCATCGAATCGCGTTTTTCAATGTTCGTTCTTTCGTGACCGAATGAAATGTAGCGGACGGCAAGCGCCGCGCCGAGTGAGCCGCCTGCGTCTCCGGATGCCGGCTGAACCCAGAGCCCTTTGAACATTTTCGTGCGGAGAAGTTTGCCGTTTGCAACACAATTCAAAGCAACACCGCCTGCAAGGACGATATTTTCAGATTTCGTGAGCTCTTTTGCCGTTTCAGCAAGTTTGAGAACCATCTCTTCGGTGATTTCCTGAATCGCATAAGCCATGTTCATGTACTGCTGAGTGAGCTCGCTTTCCGATTTTCTGCGCGGGAAGCCGAAAAGTTTTTCCCACTTTGCATCGTTCGTCATGCTTAAGCCCGTCGCATAGTCGAAATAGTCCATGTTGAGCAGGAACGAGCCGTCTTCACGCAGGTCAATCATGTTTTCGATGATCTTGCGCTTTATTTCTTTGGTCTCTTCGGCATTTTTGTTGCCGTAAGGAGCGAGCCCCATCAGTTTGTATTCGCCGCTGTTTACTTTGAAACCGCAGTAATAGGTGAAAGCAGTGTAGAAAAGGCCTATCGAGTGCGGGAAATCGAGTTCTTTCAACACCTTGATTTTATTGCCGTTTCCGTGACAGATCGTGAGTGTTCCCCACTCGCCTACTCCGTCAAGGGTGAGTATCGCGGCGTCTTCGAATGGAGAGGGATAAAACGCGCTCGCCGCATGTGACAGATGGTGCTCGGGAAAATAGAGTTTCGGGATTCTGCCGCCCAGTTTTGCAAGTTCTTCGCGAAGCATATCCTTCATGAAAAGTTTTTCCTTTATCCAGACAGGAATTGCCGAATTGAAGCTTTTGAGTCCTTTCGGAGCGAATGCGTGGTACGTTTCAAGAAGCCTTTCAAACTTGATGTATGGCTTGTCGTAAAAAGCGACTGCCGTGACATCGTCAAGAGTGATCCCCGCCTGATCGAGAACGAATCTGCATGCGTTTATCGGAAATGACGGATCCTGTTTTTTGCGGGTAAAACGCTCTTCGTGAGCTGCGGCAAAAATATCGCCGTCAATTAAAAGTGCTGCCGCGCTGTCGTGATAATATGCCGAAATTCCTAAGATTATCTCTTTTTTCATATTTTTCCCAAACTAAAAAATCGTGTAAATAAACGGTGCGATCGCGCTCGTGCTCGAGAGAACTATGAGAAGTCCGATGAGCAGAAGAACGATTATCAAAGGGAGAAGCCAGAATTTTTTACGGACTTTAAGGTATCCCCACAAATCTTTCAGAAGTTCCATATTTATCTCCTTTAGTACGGTTTATCGAGGTCTGATACGGTGTATTCGTGGTTTCTTTCAGCGAAAACAGACGATTTTTCTTTCCTGAACTGGTGCAGCTTCAGCGAGTCTTTGCCCAGAATGCGGCGGATGAGTCCCATCGGAAAGACAACGAGAAAGAAGACCAGCGCGAGCATTATTTTTGACATAAAAGTTCCCAGAATGCGCGAAAGCCCGAACCACAAAAAGGCAAAAGGCTTGAAAATCACTGGGCAAATCATATCAAGAACAAGAATCGCTATAGCCGCCCAGAGGAATGCGTTGTTTTTGAGCACGGCAAGACAGATGAGAGCGATGAGAACAAGCGCCATGCCGCTGTCGGACGCCTGTTTTTTTGTTATCGGACTCTTTTTTGAAATTTTATTCTGTTTGAACGTATCCATTTTGCACCTTTGAAAAAAACCGCGCAATTTTAATCAACAATTATTTTTCGTCCATTTTTTTGGTCAAATCACGCAAATTTGCCCGCCTCGTTTTTCTTGCTTTTGCCGTTTTAAGTGTTACAAGGGCGCGATAACGTTTTTTAACTTTTATGGAGGATAAAATGAGACACATTTCCGTCAGAGGACAGTCGATGCCCCTTTCACCGATCAGAAAACTTGCTCCTTACGCAAACGATGCGAAGGCAAAAGGCAAAACCGTCTATCACTTCAATATCGGTCAGCCCGATGTCGAAACTCCCGAAGAGATGCTCAAAGTTCTTAATGAAATCAAGACTAAAGTCATCGCTTACGGACCGAGCCAGGGTATTCCCGAATATCAGGACGCGCTTATAAAATACTACGCAAGATACGATATTCCGCTCACCAGAGAAAACATCATGGTTACTACCGGCGGAAGCGAAGCTATCATCATGGCTTACACAGTATGCCTTGATGCGGGCGACGAAGTTCTTATTCCGGAACCTTTCTACACGAACTACAACGGTTTCGCTACAGCTACCGGCGTAAAGATAGTTCCTATCACGACGAAAATCGACAACGACTGGGAGATCCCGGCAGTTGAAGAGATCGAAAAGCTCGTTACTCCGAACACGAAAGCTGTCATGATCTGCAACCCGAACAACCCGACCGGAAAAGTCTACTCGAGAGAAGAACTTTCGAAGATCGTCCAGCTCGCGATCAAAAAAGACCTTTTCATCTTCGCGGACGAAGTTTACCGTGAATTCATTTTCAACGGCGAAAAACACGTCAGCCTTCTCAGCTTCGAAGAGGCTAAGGACAGAGTCGTCGTCATGGACAGTATTTCGAAGAGATTCTCATCCTGCGGCGCAAGGATCGGCGCTTTCGTAAGCTACAACAAAGAGATAATGAAAGCAGCTCTTGCATACGGCCAGGCCCGTCTCTGCCCGCCCACGATCGACCAGATGATGGCTGTAAAATCGGCTGACCTCGACGACAAATACTATGAGACTGTCGTCGGCGAATACAAGAGAAGAAGAGACGCAGTCCTCGCAACGCTCAAAGAGATGAAGGGCGTTGAATACAGAGTTCCTAACGGCGCTTTCTACATCGTCATCAAACTTCCGGTCAAAAACGCTGAAGACTTCATCATCTGGCTCCTCACCGATTTCGACGTAAACGGCGAAACCGTTATGCTCGCTCCGGCAGAAGGCTTCTACTCGACTCCGGGACTCGGCAGAAATGAAGCAAGAATCGCGTTCGTCCTCAATGAAGAGAAGACCAAGAGAGCGATGAACGTTCTCAAGCTCGGTCTTGAAAAATATCTCGAACTCCAGAAATAATCCCGAGATTCCGGGATTCCGTGATCCCGGTTCGAGATCCCGTGATTCCGCGATCCCGCGATCCCGAAAATCAACTTCCAGTCACTTGCAAAAAAATTGTTTTATATTATTATATTTGGTCTGTACTTTGCAGAGTTTTGTTATTTTTGAAATATTGAGGACAAAGTGAAGAAAAAAATTTTGATTGTTTTTTGCGTGCTCACCGCTTGTTCCGCACTTTCTGCGCTGGCTCCAGACTTTTCCTTCATCAGTGCGGCAGTAGCCGACGACGATGATGACGAAGATGAAGAGGAGTCCGGCGAAGAAGAGGAAAGTTCTTCGGAAGCTGAAGAATCCGAGGAAGAAAGCAGAACTCAGTCGGAAGACGACAGCTCCGATTTCGAAGAAAAGGAAGAAGATCCTTTTGCAAAAACCGGTTCGTCAAAATCGTCAAAGCCTGAAGACGACTTCGTGCAGGGCGGATCAAAAAATCTCTATCCCGATCCCGAAGATGACGATTTCGTCGTTGAAAAACGTGAAAAAGGCGTCGTTCACAAGCACAAAGAGCCTGATCTGGCGAAAGTCGTAACCTCGACCTACCTTTACACCGAGGCAAGCGTCCGTTCCAAAAAGCTGTTCGAGCTTTACGAAAAGGATGATCTTGTCGTTCTCGAAGAAGTCAACGATTTCTACCGCGTTGAGTTCCTGGGAAAGGAAGGCTGGGTTCCCAAAGACGACGTCCGCCTTGAAAAATGGCACACCTACATGCTTTCTATCGAACTTGCAGGCGGTGTCGGCGGCGGCGGCGGCGACTTCCAGAACTTCGACATAATCGGAAACTACACGCTGAAACTCAATGTCAGAGCTCTTCAGGATCTAGTTGTCGGTATCGAAGGAAGGGCTTTGTCGCTTGACACAGACAACCTTTACTACGGCGGCGGTATAGCTCTCAGATACTACATTCACGGTCTCAGGACCCGCAAAACGAGAAGCGCGATCACGGTTTCGGGAGGATTTATCGGCGGTATCGAAAAAATCGCAGACCGCACGAGACCCAACGGAATCCTGAGTTTCTTCGGCGGTCCTTACGCTTCGGCGAATTTAGACTACTTTTTCAGAGTGTGGGAATATATCGCACTGGGAGTCGGCGGCGACTTCACCTATCTTAAAATGTACGGATCTTTTAAGGGATTCGACCGCAGCGAACAGCTTTTCCAGGGCGGCGCGCACCTTTCCGTGATGTTTAACGTAATGAGGTAACGACATGAAAAAATCGATTTTTACAGTTTTACCTTTGTTTTTGATTCTCATTTCGGCTTGTTCTCCCGAACTCAGCCATTTCGATATCGAGTGCAGTTCTTTCGAAGACTGCGATCTTGGTGAAAAATGTTTCGATGCGAAATGCGTCGACAACCTCATGGAACCTAAGAATCCGCTCGATGAAAAAGAGGAGTTCGGCGGCATCGAATACGTTTCCAACAAAATATTCTTCCATGGCCGTGTCAGCCTGCCTGAAGGATTCATCATTCCTTTCAAGAACCTTCAGGTGCAGTACGGCAGAAACAACCTCGTTCAGAACGTCGATGAGGTCAACGGAACTTTCTGGGTACGTTCGAACGTAGTCGGAACGACGCTTTTCATTCTGAAGACCAACTATGAAGACGAAACGAAAAACGTGCCGATCATGCTCACGGTCTTCCCGTCGAACGGCGAGAACTACTTCAAGAGAAAACATGTCGAATTCAGCGTCCGTGAAACCGCTGCGGCTCTCATTTTCCTTCAGCCGGGCATCGCGACGACCGTCAATCCGCTTTACAACACGGCTCTTCTCGAAAGAATCCGCGGACTCAAAGCGACAAAAACACTCATCCGCATACTCAAGGACAAAATGGTCAACATATCGCCGAGCATCATCGTAGCCGGCGACCTTGACGTTCAGAACGCGATTGCAGCCGCCGTTGACGAACTTTACAGAGAGACCGCTTCCTATATTGAAGATCAGGGAACAGATGCAGGCGAAACCACGGCTGCCGCAAAACCGAAAAAATACACGAAAGACCTCACTGTAACGGAAGATGACGCTACCGAAACATTCCATCACTCGGTTTTGAGAGAACTTCCGAAAGAGGCAAGTACAGACGAAGTAGACCAGATTTTCGTAAAATACTTCAACGAAAACGGTTCCGCGGTAAAAACCTACAACTCGCGTCCGCGCTGGGCATACTTCTATGTTGACGCAATGCCGACGGTTCCGCTTCTTCCGACAGACATCGCCGATGACGGCATCGATGAATCGGCGCTTCCGGTTCTCATCGTTCCTCCGGCTCACTATGTTTCTCCGGATTTAAAGTTCCGCATTCAGAGCTACATCATCAACAACGAGGAGTATCTCACGAAAAAACTCATTGTCGAAGGACAGCCGAACAGAATGGCTTCGGAAATCGCAACGTATTTCGAAGAGACGACAGAAACGGAAAAAACGCAGCTCAGATACAAAAACAACGAAATCAAGGAAGGAATTCTTGCAAGCTACGTTCCCGCTCAGAACAGCGGCAGTCTGCTCAACAGAGCTATGGACCCGATCTGGGCGACATATTTTTCTCAGATAATGCTGCCGCTTGTTATGATTTCAGCTGACGTAAACGACAACTTCCTGAATATATTAATGAATTACGACAAGGCGGTCAACAAGGGACTTGCTAGCCACCCTGTCAACGTCGTTGCCAGAGGCATCCGCGAACGCGGTATCGGACAGCGCGTAAACGACTTTATGAAATCGAAGAAGACATCGTTCTCGACCAACGTTTACAAAGACGACCTTTACATCAAAGTTATGGAAGTCATCGTAAATTCCTTCTCCGGCGAAACGAAAAGCAGCAAGTCGTTCCTTCAGGACGTCAGCGCGGCTACCGGAAGCGAATCTTACATGACGCAGCTTCAGAAGGTTACCGACCTCGTCTTCAAAAAGCTCTCTCCGGCTGACACGATCAAGCTTTTCAGAGGCATCGACCAGCCGATAATCGAATTCACGAACGAGATTTTCAACGAGGGCAACACCGGAGAGGATATCTACTACTTCAATGAGAAGGAAGAAGAGGAATCCTCTGAGAATCCGGACGAAGAGAAAGATCCTTACCCGACTGAAGAAAGAGTCTGCTCGCACGATATGTGCCGCTGCAACGAAGAGGATCAGCCGGGCTGCATGGTTGAAATCAACGCTGCCGGCAAGGTTTTCATCATGGGAAGCGAAACCGATGAATCGTTCACGATGGAAAAACCGAAACACAGGATCAGCATGTACAAGAACTTCCTTATCGACAGATACGAAGTCACTGTCGCTCAGTACAAAATATTCCTCAACGACCCGAAAAACAAGGCATGGCGTCCTGAAAACGCTATGAAAACCGATGACGAATACGGTCTGGCGAAATGCTACGGCAATGAAAAATACCTTGCAGAGTGGTTCGGACAATACAGCAAGGACAAATATCACGGTTCCGCAAAAGACAAGATGCCTGTAACAAGCATCTGCTGGTATGCCGCCGACGCATACTGCAAATGGGCAGGAAAGCGCCTTCCGACCGAAGAAGAGTGGGAATATGCGGCAAAGACAAGAAGCGACTGCCTATGCTCCGCGTCTGACGAAGAGGAATGCACGAAAGAATGCCCCGATCTGCCCTGGGATGATTCAACGATCGAAGGATGGATCAACAGCGTAAGTTTCCTTGAAGGCGCAGACATCCCCTACAAATCGAACTACCGCGGAAGCACAGATCCTTTCGAGCCGAGCAAGGAACTTGAAAAACTCGTTTCGGCAGACGATCTGCTTATCGCATACCCGGAACCTCACGTATCGCCGGTAGGATACTTCAACGGAACGAAATACGATGCATTCAGCACAAAGAATGCACTGAGCCCGAACGGACTTTACGATATGGCCGGAAATGCCGAAGAATGGGTTTCGACAAGATTCTTCTACTATTCCGACCTGTTCCAGGGCGGCGTTCCGCTTCCGATAGGCGACCAGAGAACGGTCCGCGGCGGAAGCTGGAAAACTTCGAGAAGACTTATACGTTCGACTTACAGACGCGGCGTAAATCCGCAGTACAACTCGAATTCAATAGGTTTCAGATGTGCAAGAGATGTAACAGATTAATATAGGTGCAGCGATGAAGAAGATTTTTTATTCATTGTTCTTATCGGTTCTTTTGACAGCGGTGTTGCCGATAAGTGCCGAAATCGTGCGTGAAGGCGACGAGTGGCGCGTTTACGACGAGCAGTATTCGGACGAAATCGAATTTGAATACCGCGATATCCTGATCCCGCACAACACCTGGGGAACAGGCGACTGGCTGCCAGGATGCAGCGGCATCATTCCGCTCAGCCTCAAATTCAACGTCGAATACGGCGCTGAAATGGGCGCAAAAATGAAAGGAAGAGCTAAAGCGCAGTGGCCTGAATCGGTCAAAGTTTTTTTTGAAGGAACTCCTGACACCGGTTCAGCCGATATGTTTTACGGCATCAACATGGAAGCTCTCTGGAAAAACTGCTACACCGGCGCCGAGAACGAACTCAGCAAATGGCTCAACTTCGACCTCAGTTTCGCCGATGAAAAGACTTTCCAGCCCTTCCTGCTTGACGGAAACGTCGACAACCCCGTTTCGATGGAGGACAGCGTTGACCACTTCCAGCTTTACGAAGGAACGCTTGCCGACATGGTCGGCGGCAGCTGCGGTCTCAGCATCCCGTTAATCGGCGATGTATGCAGCCTCATCCACTTCAACTTCGAGCTTGACGGCAAAATGTATGTCGAAATGTTCGGCAGCAGAATCGCTATCGACGAAAAGCAGGAACGCAGCATTTTCTCCGACAATCAGTATCTTGTCATCGAGCCGCCGCTTGTCGGAACCGTTATGAAAATTCCGGTATTTTACGAATCGAACACTTTTTACAGAATTGAGATCATCTTCACTGTCACACTCACTATAAAAATACTTGAACTTCAATTCCCGATTCCAATCACGATACCGATGGTTCCCGGAACGGAAAAACTCTGGCAGTACAACTATCAGGAAGTCGAGTTCAACTTCCCTGCGATATTTATTGAAAACAGAGCCCACAAATTCGACGACACGATGCCCGGCGACGAAGACTACTGGGAATTCGACGTTGAAAATATCGGAACGAGAGCAATGGAAGCGAAAGTCGTATCGAACGACCCCAACTTCATCGTAATTCCCGAAACTCTGAACATCGAGCCGGGTGAAAAAGCGGCTGTCACGGTATTTTTCAAGCCTTACGATGTCGGCAAGCAGAACGGCGTCATCACGATTTACAGCAACGATCCTGTGGAACCTGTTACAAAAGTTTCGCTTTTCGGCTACAGCAGCGAAAACGACACCCAGTGGACACAGGTTATAGAAGGCGACGAGCCGCGCTGGGAAATCGGAACAACGAATGCCGGTTGTTCAATTTCCTTAATAGGAGGTGAATAATGTCTGTACTGAAAAAGATATCCGCACTGATTCTTTTCGCCCTTCTCCTCTCTTCATGCGGCGTAGAGGACTACCTTTACAAAAAAACCGGACAGGATTTCGACAACTCGGGCGGCGTTTACAAAGGTGTTGACGGCGTTACAGTACACATTCCGGAAGGTTCTCTGCCTGAAGGAATCGACGTCGTTACGATCACCGCCTACTCGCTTGACACGCCCGCTTTCACGAACGTCTCGAAACCGGTCACGAACATTTATTCGATTTCACCGGCTGCGGTTGAATTCACAAAAGATCTGACTGTCGTTATTCCGTACAAAGAGACCGACTTCCCGAATCTCCTCGATGAACAGGATCTGAAGCCCTATTTCTCGATGGACAGACAGACTTTCGAGGTTTTCGACAAAGACGCCTACGAGCCGGATGTCGAAAACAACCTTATCAAAATCAGCACGAGGTTCCTCGGCAACTTCCACATCGGATTCCCTAAGGATATGGTCAAACAGGATGACGCCAACCAGGCCGGTATCGCCGAAATGGTTCTCATTCCTGCAGGCGAATTCGAATACGGTGCGCCAGAAGGCACTCCGACCGGACTTTCCGAAGATGAAGGAATGCCGCAGTCGGAAGGAACGAACAAAGTTTATCTTTCTTCCTACTACATCGACAAATACGAAGTTTCCAACAGCCAGTACAAACTCTGTCAGGATGCAGACGTCTGCACCGAACCTTACGACGTAACTTCGATCATGTACCAGAACTACTACAACAACGCGACTTACGCAGGATTCCCGGTAATCTGGGTTTCCTACAATCAGGCAGCGACATTCTGCCAGTGGGCGGGCAAAAAACTTCCGACCGAAGCACAGTGGGAAAAGGCTGCCCGCGGCAAAACGATGCGCAAATATCCGTGGGGCGATGAAAAGCCTGCCGACAACATCGAATCGACACAGGTCAACTACACCGCTCTTTTCGGAGACGTAACTTCCGTAATGTGGGGCGACGAGGGCGTTTCGCCTTACGGAGTCTACAACATGGCGGGAAACGTCGCGGAGTGGACAGACACATGGTACAATACAGATTCCTACTATAAGAAAAGAACTGACGGCGTTGTCGTCGAAGACCCGATAGGTCCTGCAGATTCGCCGACACAGGAAAAGGTAATCCGCGGCGGAAGCTGGGTATCGCTTGAAGACGAAATCACGACTTACGCCCGTGACAAAGCGTTCCCGAACTACCGTTATTACAACCTCGGCTTCAGATGCGTTCAGCCTGTATCGCAGCAGTAAAGGAGGATAAAATGAAAAAAATCATAATTTCTTCAATCTTTTTTCTTTCTTTCCTTTTTATCGCCGTTTCATGCGGAGGCGACAAAAAAGACCCGTATTCCGATACCGACACGCCTGACACCGAAACCGACACGACCGCTGACACTGGTGAAACGGGTGACAACGACGTTACCGATACCGGCGACACCGAAAAACCCGACAACGACACTCCCGAGAAAAGCTGCAACTACTCCAGCGCAGACAACAGACTTAAACCTAAAAACGAAGAAATTCTCTTTTCAGGTATAATTTACGGCGAAAAATCGCTCACGAAGTACATCTACATCATGAACCGCTGCTATACCTGCGATGCGGCAGAACCGCTTATCATCTACGGAGTTTCCATTGTGGATAAAGACGGCAACTCAGATGCAGGAACGTTCACTATAGAATCGAATCCGACAGAAAACGGCTCGGTAAAACTCAAAAACGATGAAGAGATCGAAATCGGTGTCTCCGTTGTAGCTTCCACATGGACAGAACAGGTCCGCTACCTCAGAGTAAAAAGCAACGACAAATGCAAACCAGAGTTCGACATTCCTCTGACGGCTCAGACAAAACCGAGCGGAAGAATCGAAGTAAAGACAATGGATGACAACGAAGACGACGAAATCCTTGTTTTCACCGACGTTATCAATGAACTCGACAACGAAGTCATCATCTACAACAAAGGAACAGCGAACCTTAAACTTTCCTCAGTCGTTATCTCCGAAGGACTTTCGAAAAACTCCAACGAACACGGTTTTCTCATCAAAGACGGTCCTGAACCCGGCGTTTCGATAGCGCCTGACGATCAGCTTGCGCTCAAAGTCACATGCCGCAACGACAAAGAATATCCTTCGCCTCTCACCGGCGAACTGCTTATCGTGAACACCGATCCGACTGAATACGGTGCGAACGCGAACAAGAAGATCACCCTCAAATGCGGTCCGAACGTTGAAAAGTATCCTACTGCAAAACTCAAATGCGAGCCTGAAAAAGTCTCCGTTTTCCAGTGGGCGATCCTTGACGGCAGCGAAAGTTCCGACAGCGAAGGCGGCGACCTGAAATATCTCTGGAGTTTTGCAACGACTCCCGGCGGAATCTCGCTCGACATAGTCGATGATTCGAACCGCGCAGGAACACCGCTCAACAACGATCCTTCGAACAAGATAAGCCGCGCTGCGTTCCAGGCTAAGACAAAAGGCGCATACACTGTCAGACTTATCGTAATAAACGAAAAAGGTGTCAGCAGCGTTCCCGCGGAATGCACCGTTGAAGCCGTTTCCGACGACGATCTTGCCGTAAAACTGCTCTGGAACAACAAAAATTCCGATATGGACCTTCACCTCATCAATCCTGAAGGCGAGTTCGGCAACGCTCAAAGCGACTGCTACTACTGGAACTGCTCACCGCAGTATTCGGGCGAAAGACCTGACTGGGGCGAAGAAGGCGAAACCAAGGACGATCCGTTCTTGGACATCGACAACACCGACGGAATCGGCCCTGAAACCGTTACGATAAACAAGCCCGTAAACGGAACTTACACAGTTGTCGTCCACGCATACGACACTTCAAAAGGTCCCTCTACTGCAGTCGTCAAGGCTTACGCTCACGGCACGGAAGAAAAAACCGCTTCTCTGCTCATGAACCAGACCGACACATGCTGGAAAGTATTCACGATTGAAGTCGGCGACGGCGACGGCACGAAAAAAAGCATAAAAATCAACGAAGTAACTCCTGCCGAAGTCTACGAGTGCTCAAGACCTACCCACTAGTTCCCCTTCAAAGAGGCTCCAACAGATGAATGACGTTCAAAATTACATCGACAACAGAAACATCACCGTTGATCAGGTCGGCATCTGGGATATCGAATACCCGATAGTCGTAAAAGACAGAGAAAACGAAATACAGCACACCGTGGCGAAAACCGACATCACAGTCATGCTTCTGCCAGAATTCAAAGGCACGCACATGAGCCGGATGCTTGAAGTACTCAGCAGCTACAGCCACGAGATAACAATGGATAACATACCGGAAATATTGAGAAAAACCAGAGAGCATCTGAATTCGCCTCAGGCGATTATCGCACTCAGATTCCCCTACTTCATTCAGAAAAAAGCTCCCGTTTCAGGAATCACTTCAATGTTTTCGGCAAACATCCTTTTCAGCGGCTTCAGCGACGAAACGGCGGGCGACAGCTTCATTTTAGGGCTTCGCGTGCCGGTAACGACCCTGTGTCCGTGTTCAAAGGAGATCAGCACTTTCGGAGCGCACAACCAGCGCAGTTTCGTCACGCTTTACGTCCAGTTCAAGAAATTCATCTGGATAGAAGAACTTATTTCAGTCATCGAAGAAAGCGCAAGCTGCGAAATTTATCCCCTTCTCAAGCGGCCGGACGAAAAATTCGTCACCGAAAAGGCGTTTTCCAACCCAGTTTTCGCAGAAGACGTCGTCCGCAACATCTCCGAAAGGATGATGGCTGACAAACGGATAAAATGGTTCATGGTCGAAACGCTGCACCTCGAAAGCATCCATTCGCACAACGCCTATGCAAGAATCGAGCGCTTCAAATCGAAATCGTTCATTCTCACAGAACACCTTCGCATGTTCAAAGGATTTCCGAGACAATAATTATAGATTTTTTAAGGAGTCAGGTTATGAAAAAACTGTTTTTTCTCTTATTCACGCTGCTTTTCTCGTACGCTCTTCCCGCCGAGACGCTCTACTACTACGCCGAAGGAAAAAAAGTTCTCCTCACCGAGGATTTTTCAAGCTATTCCTTCATCAGAACGACTCTCACAAAGGCGAATTTCGTTATGCCTCAGGGTGTAAAAATCCTCAAAAAGCGCAACAATATTTCGATAGTTGAGATAAACGACGCTTCGGCAAAAGAAAATCTCACAAAAAACGGCGCACTTTTTCCAGCTTACATCAAAGAGGGTGTGAAAGTTCACGTCAGCGGTCAGCTTTTCGTCAGAATCCCGGGCAGACCGAACGCTGAAAAAGCAAAAAAATGGTGTGAAAAGAACGGTTTCAACTTTATAAAGCAGTATAAATTCGTGCCGGAATGGTACCTTGTTTCCGTCGAAGGAAACCCTGTAAAAAAGGCAGCCGAGCTTGTCGAAAGCAAAATTGCGGAGGCTGCTGAACCTGGTTTTTTTATTCCTCTTCAAAAAAGGGCATACAAACCGAATGATCCGCTTTTTCCTAACCAGTGGCACCTCAACAACGACAGCTCGAACACTTCAGTCTCCGGCAACGACCATGCGCATGTCGCCGAAGCTTGGGAAGTAATGCAGGCTTTCAAGGGAAATCTGGGCGGCAAAGGTATCAAACTTGCCATCGTTGATGACGGATTCGACCTTGACCACGAAGATTTCGTCGGAAGATTCACCAACGGTTACGATTTCGGCAGTGATGACGACGATCCGAGTTACGAAAACAACGACTGGTCTCCCGATTATTCCGATATGCACGGAACATGTTGCGCCGGAGTCGCAGGAGCCGCGACAGACAACGGAACAGGCGTTTCAGGCGCATGCCCGAACTGCACGCTTATCCCTATCAGAATGGACATGACGGGATATTCACTCGACTCTGCGGCAATCGAAAGTTTTGAATGGGCGGCTGATAACGGCGCCGACATCATTTCGAACAGCTGGGGTCCTGAAGATAACGGCGGTGCAGCCGACATGAACACCACTCTTAAAAATCTCGTCGCCAACCTTACTTCGACCGGCAGAAACGGCAAAGGAATCGTGATTCTTTTCGCTGCCGGAAACGGTAATGAAAGCATTGACTCAAGCCGGACAAAAGACGGTTTTGCGGGCAATGAAAACGTTTTTGCAATAGGTGCGACGAACGCAAGCGGAAAACGTGCATACTATTCGGACTTCGGCCCCTCCCTTGATTTCATGGCTCCGAGCTGCGACTACTCAAGCAACGGATACGATATCATTGACGGCATCTGGACAATCGACAACACCGGTCGTGACGGCTACAACACAGGACAATCTTCTCAGGGCGACAGAAACGGCAACTACACCAACGATTTCGGCGGCACATCATCGGCCTGCCCGCTTGCTGCCGGCATAACGGGTCTTGTCCTTTCGGCAAACCCGAATCTCACCCGTGATGAAGTTTACCAGATCTATGTCGAAACTTCCGATAAAGTCGGCGGCGTAACTTACTCCAAAGGATTCAACGAAAATTACGGCTACGGCAGAATCAACGCATGCGAAGCTGTCAAAAAAGCTCTCGAAATGGCAGGAAAAGACGTCAGCAACGTTACCTGCGGCGGTTCCGTCGTCAACCCTGACCCGATCGATCCTGACCCGGACACAACTGACACGGCTGACACAACTGACACGGCTGATACGACTGACACATCCGACACTACCGATACCGGAGACACTTCCGCTGCTCATGTCTGCGGAGACGGCGTCATTGACGCAAACGAAATCTGCGACGGCAACACTATCCCGTGCGCTAATCTTACAGATGCACCCAAAAACGGAACCGCAGTATGCGCTTCAGACTGCATGAGCTGGGATAAATCAGGCTGCTACGACAACAACGATCCTGACACCGATGACAAGGAAAACTGCGGAAACGGCACCATTGATGAAGGTGAACAGTGTGACGACGGCAACAGAATGGACGGCGACGGCTGCTCGAAATACTGCATGAAAGAATCCAAACCATTAAAATCTGCCGGCGGCTGCGCTCTCGACCTTCTCTAAATTTCTGAAAAAAATTCCTGAAAATTCAAAGGCAAAAAAAAGCCCCTCCGGAGAGGGGCTGTAAAGTGAATCAGGTTCAAAACTTATTGAACCGGGCTGCAAGCTGTTACACCAAGCTGACTGGTAATGTCACCAGCACCGTTGTAGTTCTTCGTGCTGTAAAGCGTGATGTTTCCGCTAAGAGTGATATCGCCGTGGTTTGCAATGTCACCGATACTCGTGATGTTTGTCGTACCTTCGCCGAAAGCGTGGAAGCAGGAGATGCTGGGTTGTGCAGCATTCCAGTTAATATCAACGACGTAAAGCTGAGCTTCTCCGCCCTGGAAGAGAGAGGTGTTAAGAGAGCCGACAGCAGCACTTTCTTCAGGAATGTCAAGGATTACGACCGGGTTGCCGCCTGCACCCTGACCATTGTTGTTGTAAACAGGAACCTGCATAACCTGAACACCTGTGTAGGTTTTTCCATTCTGGGTCTGGTTATAGTATCCAGCCGAAGACTGAATCATGTAAGCATCAGCCGGGGTAACGGAAGTCGAGCCGTTGCCGTAAGTTCCGGTTGCGAATGCAGCCTGAGTAAGACCGTTCGTGCTATTCTGGTCATCAGTGTCGTTTGCTATTGCCTGAACTGAGAAGTTGAGTTTAAGCGAGCCGTAAGGAGCTTTGTAGCTGTTGTCAGCTGCTTCGCCGCCGCCGCCGCTCAACATACCGCAAGCATCAGCTTCACTATTGCAGTTACCGATAATGCAATTTGCATATTCTTCATCTGAAAGTGAGCTGTCAAGGCAACCGTTGTTGTTCAAGCAATTGTAAAGAGCATCATAGTCAGCTCTTCCTTTGTCTGTGCTGTTTGTGTAACAATTCTGCATACATGATTGATCCTGATTGCAACCCTGGAAGCATACCAACATATCTCTGCAAGCACTGTCGCCGGAATTTGTCGGTTCGGTCGTCGGTTCGGTCGTCGGTTCGGTCGTCGGTTCAGTCGTGGGTTCAGTCGTGGGTTCGGTCGTCGGATCTGTGTTGTCGCTCGATTTTGCTTCACATTTTCCGGTTGTTGCATTGCAGGGTTTGTCAGCCGTGCACTGCTCGAAATTTTTCCATGCTTCCTGATCACAGGTCTGAGAATAATCACCACTGCATCTGAAAGCACCAGGTGTTGTGCAGGCAGCGCCTTCGCCGCCTTCTTCTTCCGCTTCGCCGCAGCTGATTACGAAAAGAGCTGCGATAAGAAGCATTGAAATCATCCAAAACTTTTTCATAAAAAACCTCCAAAAATAAAAAAACTAAAAAGCCGAAAGCCAATAAACGGAGAGAGTGTACACGCAAAACTTTTTAAGTCAAGCGCCTTACCAATCTGGTTAGTAAAAATTGCGCGCCGTTTCAGAGGCTCAAAAAGGCAAAAAAAAGGCGGTGAGTTTCCCCACCGCCGGAAAATAACCGCTATCGCTATAATTAGTCGAGAATGTGAACGAGAAGACCGCTTCTGAGTTTCGGTTCGAACCATGTAGATTTCGGCGGCATGATTCTGCCTGCGTCTGCAACGCTCATAAGCTGTTCGATCGAGGTCGGGAACATGCTGAAAGCCATCGTACATTCGCCGCTGTCGACTCTCTTTTCGAGTTCTTCAGTTCCTCTGATTCCGCCGACGAAGTCGATTTTTTCATCGCTTCTCGGGTCACCGATGCCGAGGATCGGAGCAAGAAGGTTGTTCTGAAGGATTGCGACGTCAAGGCTTTCGATCGGGTCGTCAGCCGGGAAAGTGCCGTCTTTCGCTTTGATCGTGATCCATTTTTTATCCATGTAAAGGCCGAATTCTTTTGCGCATCTCGGTCTTGCTTCGCCTTCGCGCACGATTTCGAACTTTTCGAGGACTTTTTTCATGAACTCTTCCTTGGTAAGGCCGTTCATCGTGAGAAGGACTCTGTTGTAGTCGAGGATCTTGAGCTGGGTTGCCGGGAAGAAAACAGCAAGGAAGAAGTTGTATTCCTTTTCCGGATTCCAGTGCGGATCGTTTTTCATTCTTTCAGCCTTCGCCCTTGCAGCACTTGCGCTTCTGTGGTGACCGTCAGCGACGTAAAGAAGCGGAACTTCGTTGTAGAAAGTGCCGGTAAGCTCGTTGTTTATCTTGTTGTCTTTGATTACCCATACGGTGTGGCGGATGCCGTCATCAGCGGTGAAATCAACTTCCGGAGTATTTTTTACGACTTCTGCTACGAGTTCGTCAATGCGTTTGTTGTCTCTGTAGGTAAGGAAAACGGGACCTGCGTTGATGTTGAGTTCGATAACGTGGCGGGTTCTGTCGTCTTCTTTTTTCTTTCTCGTAAGCTCGTGCTTTTTGATGAGGTCGTTGTTATAGTCATCAGCACTTGCACATCCTACGATGCCGTACTGCTCGTGGCCGTTCATGACCTGACGGTAAATGTAAAGGTGCGGTTCCTTGTCCTGAACAAGCACTCCTTCCTTCATCATTTTCTGGAAATTCTCTTTTCCTTTTGCGTAAACGCTGTCGTCATACAGATCGGTTCCTTTCGGAAGGTCGATTTCGGGTTTGTTGATGTGAAGGAAAGAGATAGGGTTGTCTTTTGCAAGCTCTCTTGCCTCTTCCGAGTTGAGAACGTCATAAGGATAAGCCGCAACTTTGGAAGCGATCTCGTCACGCGGTCTGATCGCTCTGAAAGGTCTTACTGTTACCATGGATTCCTCCTGATTTGAAAGTTAATAAAACAGAAAACGGCACTTCTTATTATTGAGACGGGGTTTTGTCAAGATACCCGACCAGTTTTTCAAACGATTCCTCAACCGTTTCGTTGTCGGTTTTTATCGTGATTTCAGGTTGAACCGGCGGTTCGTAAGGATCGTCGATTCCGGTGAAAGAGGTGATTTCCCCTTTTCTCGCCTTTTTATAGAGCCCTTTAACATCGCGTTTTTCGCAAACTTCAAGCGAGGTCGAAACGTAAACTTCGACAAAATTTCTGCACATTTTTCTGACGAAGTCGCGTGATTCGCGGTAAGGCGAAATAAAAGAAGCGACGACCGTAACACCGTTGCGCTCAAGCATAGAAGCAAGGAAACCCATCCGTTTCACGTGCTCGTCACGGTCTTTTTTGGTAAATCCCGTCTGCGGAAAGATGTTTCTCACGGTGTCACCGTCAAGAAGTTCACATTTCACGCCTGAATTTTTGAGATAAACCGCCAGTTTTTCGGCAAGAGTCGTTTTTCCTGCGCCGGAAAGACCTGTAAACCAGATGACACGCGGTTTTTCAGTCATTTTTCTCCCCGTTTTCGGTTTTTACGGCGTTTTCATCGGTTTTCGGCACGACAGTTTCTGCCGGTTCAGATTCAGATTCGGCAGGTTTTTGTTCAGGAGACGCTTCAGGCAACGTCTCTGCAGGTTCCGCCTTTTTCTCTTCCGTTATGAAAACCAGAATCTGCGGCGAAACACTTTCAACATCAAGAGGGAGAAACGATGCCGGAAGTTCGTTGTCGCCTATGTTGCGGCTGATTTCCCCCGCCTTTTCGGATGAAAAATCGAAATTTATCACCAAATCTTCGCTTTTTATTTTTCTAAGCTCAAAAAAATTGCCGCTCACCTTAACTTCGATCATGTCGACAGCGCCCGAAACAAGCTCCTGATCGGGAGAAATTTTCGTGTTGACTTTTACGGAATAGACTTTGTTTACGGGCTTCAGGCAGATTGCGACGAGCATAACAACAACGGCGCAGAGTGCCGAAAGTATTTTTTCGCGGAGATTGTGGGTGAAAGCTCTTTTGATAAAGCCTTGTTTTTGCGTCATTATCTTCATCTCTTTCTCCTAAAGTCTGTTTGCAAGCTGCTGTTTGAGCGCGTCTTTGCTGAGGTCGCGCGTTATTCTGCCGCCGTGAAGAAGAGAAATTTCGCCTCTCTCCTCGCTGACAACGATGACAAGCGCTTCAGGAACCTTTTCACTGATACCGTAAGCGGCGCGGTGTCTCGTTCCGAAGTTCGGGTCGATGTCGGGGTTCGTGCTGAGCGAGAAAAATACCGAAGCCCTTGCGATCCTTCTGTTTTTGATGATGACGGCGCCGTCGTGAAGCGGAGAATTTTTCTTGAAAATCGTGAGAAGAAGCTCTCTCGTGATGAGCGAATCTATCTCGGTTCCCTCTGCGATCGCACCGAGTTTCGCATCAGTCGAAGGCATGATGACGACAAGCGCGCCCTCACGGACCGAAGCGAGATAGTCCATCGCGTTTGCAATGTGGCTTATAATGTCTTCTTCACCCGAATATTCCTCCTGCTTCATGTTGAGGCTCAGAATGCTCATCGAAGCAAGCATATTCTTGATTTCATTGCGGAAAACTACGATTATCAGTACTGCCGCATAGGAAAAGAAATTTCCTAAAAGCCACTCAATACCGGTGAGATCGAAAATCCTGGCAAAGAGATAAAACAAAGCCAGAAGCGCGAATCCGATAGTAACTCTAACCGATTTGCTGTCCTTTATCTCGACAAAAAAGAGATAAAAAATGAAGTAGATGCAGCAGAAATCAACTGCAGCTTTGAAAATGAAAAGCGGCACAGACGCGCTTCCCGCAATATCGCCCAAAAATTCCGAAAAAGTTAACATGACGGCTCCTTTAAAGCGTTGAATATTTCTAAAGTATCTTTTGCCTCTCTGACATCGTGGACTCTGATTACAGCTGCACCTTTTTCCAAAGCAATCGTGTCGAGTGCGACCGTTCCCGCAAGCCTTTCAAGCGGATCAATTCTGCCTGTGACTGCTCCGATCATGCTTTTGCGGCTCAACCCCACCATAACAGGCTCAAGGAATGCGTGAAAAACTTCAAGATGTCTGATTATCGCCAGATTGTGCTCAAGCGTTTTGCCGAAACCGATTCCGGGATCAAGCATGATGAGCTTTTCGTCAAACCCTTTTGCAAGCAGCATTTCGCGCGACTTATCGAAAAAATCGAGCATTTCGGGAAAGAGATCATCATAATGAGGAGAAAGCTGCATATCTTTGGGAAGACCTTTGATGTGACCGATGACAACAGGTTTTTGAAGTGCGGCGCAAGCACAGGCCATTTCGGGATCAAAAGTAAGCCCGCTCACGTCGTTTATTATCTCTGCTCCAGCATTTACCGCTGCATCGGCGACAGAACTTTTTACCGTATCGACTGAAATCAGAGCTTTCGGAAAGCACTTTTTTATCTCTTTTATCACGGGAACAACGCGGTTTTTCTCGGTTTCGGCATCAACTGCCTCGGAACCGGGACGGGTCGATTCGCCGCCGACATCGATGATATCGGCACCTTCTTCAAGCATAGTTTCGGCGTGTTTTAAAGCGGCTTCGAGAGTATTCCAGCTTCCGCCGTCCGAAAAAGAATCTGGAGTCACGTTGAGTATCCCCATGATGTTCGGCCGCGCCGTATCGATTCCGGGATAAGAAAAAGAAAACCACGGCGCGCTTGATTTGCAGAATTTTTCGACAAAATCTGCAACCTGCGGCAGCTTCCAGCACTGAGCCTTCATCCGCGCAACAAAATCTGGAATTCTGTCGCTTCTGAGCGTGAAAACGAAGTCGCTTTTCGGCTCGGAACAGTTTACCGCATGAGACGGAACGGCAGCCTCGCCGCCGAGAGAAAGAACTTCCTGCTTTACGACATTCGCAGCGGGAGTCGAAATATCCGACACCATGAAAGTTTTTACCGAAAAACGTCCGCGCATGATCGAAGTTCCGACTTCGGAGACGCCGAGCTTTTTCATCAAAAGTCCGTATTCTCCATCGCGCACTTCAAAAGGAAAAATCCGCATTTGAGCCTCAAAAAACAACCGAAAATTTATTTCGGAGCGATACCGGGTTTGCCTGCCGCTTCATACCACTGGAAATTGTCAAGCAGAACCATGCTGTCAAGCCGATGGTCGTTCGTATCCCAAAGAGCCATTCTCAGTTTGAAATCTTCTCCGGGAACGATGTTTCCGCGAACATTAAGCCAGCCGGTAGCGCCGTGGGCATCCGTTATAGTAAGAGTACTGCATCCTGCCGTGGTGAAAGGAGTTCCTTTAAGGTCCTGATCGCCCTGACAGCTCGGATAAGCGGCTCTTGGACAGCAGACATTGAAAAGACCCGATTTTGCAAGGTTTATGCCTAGCGGATTGCCGAAGCTGTCCATCGCGATATTTTTGTCAGCCGGATTCTGAAGATTCGGATCAGTCGATTTGAAAGCGGTATCAAGAAGCATTACGAAAAAGTCGTTGAACTTGCATACATACTGCGGGAATTCGGCTGAAATGTAGTAAACGTCGACACCGAAAGCTTCTGCGTTTTTCGGAGCACGGATTTCAAGCTCGAGCATGATCGGATCGTTTACAGGCGGCTTTCCGGGATCGCTCGTCTGACCACCTATGATTCCTCCGCCGCTGCATCCCGGAGAATCGGGGAAAGTCTGACCGCCGTTCGCCTGAAACCAATCTGCAGGCGGCTGGCTTGAAGTCTCGTACATTGTGGATATCGACGAACTGCCGAGCTCACCCGTCGAAAAAGCGAGGAACGAATTTCCCGCTTTCGGGAGCAGATTGTTGCCGAAAGTCGACAGAACACCGTACTGAGCTTTCTGAATCTCTTCCAAAGAGCCTGTTCCGTCGGGGAAAAGGAGTTTTGCGCTTAATACACCGAACGTCTGGCTCTCAGTTACAGGGCAGAGGTCGATTGACTGAGCCATATCCACAGGATTTGTCGTATCAGCAGCGATACCGGTGTCGCATGCGGAAACCACTTCGTCAACCTGACCGTTACAGTTGTCATCGACACCGTTTTCCGGCACTTCAAATGAAGAGGGATTGACTTTTTCAGGGTCACCGGTGCAGTCCCAGCCTGTTTCGCAGCAGTCGCCGCTGCAGTAGGTATAGCCGTCACCGTCAATATCGATTGCGTTTTCAGGAGTCGTATCCTGACCGTCACAGTCCTGATCAATACCGTCATTGCATATTTCGGTCTGCGGAATCACCTGTTCTCTGCATTCGCTCCAGTCTGTTCCGTCTTCGACACACTCTTTATAACCTTTTTTGCATATTCCGACACCGACTGTGCCGCTCGGACCTTCATAACATTCAGTACGTTCTCCGGGAGTGCATGTGACGTATATTCCGCCGGAACTTTGATTATCTTCGTCAGGATTCTGAGTGCCGTCAGCGGCACCTCCGTCAGGGTTTTCCCCGTCATGAGTGCCGCCGTTGTCGTCAGTTTTTCCCTCGTCTCCCGTTCCGTTTTCCGGGATACACCTGCCAAGTCCCTGATCGCAGATAAAGCCTGTTGCGCAGTCTTCATTCTGCTCGCAGTAATCATCATCGTCGCCGCCGCATGAAATCATGAAAACAAGCGACAAAAACATAATGGCAACAAGAGCGATTTTCTTCATTTCTGCCTCCCAAACAAAAAATACCGAAAGATTTTACGGAGAAATCAATTTTATGCAATCAAAAAAACTGATGAATAAAAATTCAGGCAGACTTTCTTTTTACCGGAATCTCAAGCATAAACGCCGCGCCGCCGAGTGCCGAATCTCCGACATAGAGCTTCCCGCCGGCTTCAGTCGCGAGTTTTCTCGAATGACTTAAGCCTATTCCCGTGCCGCCCGGTTTTTTGGTGTAGAAATTTTTGAATATCGTCTCGCGCTCGCTCTGCGGAACGCCGCGACCCGAATCTTCGACCGAAATCACCGCAAAACTGCCGTTTTTAGTAATGTTCACTGCGATTTTTCCGCCGTTTTCAAGCTCTTCCCATGCGTTTTTCAGCAGATTGAGCATGATTTCCTTAAAAGATGAAAGCGAAATCGAGATCGAAAGCGGTTCACACTTACCGACCGTAAGTTCGATATTTCTCTGCTTGAGTTCGGGAAGATGAAACGAAAGGAACTCGACGAGATCAGCCGGAACGGAAACACCGCTGTCGTTCGCCCCGTTTTTGTTGTAGTTCACCTTTCCCATGTATTCGTTCGTGATCTGCTCGAGCCGCTCGACTTCCTTCACGACAAGAGAAAGGAGCTGCTTTTTTTCTTCAGGCTCGGTTTTACCGATATTTTCAAGCAGATAGTCGCTGTTCATTTTTATCGTGTTGAGCGGATTTCTGATTTCGTGAGTGATACGCGCCGCCATTTCGCCTATCGAAGCGAGACGCTCGCTGTTGAGAAGTTTGCTCGAAAGCTCTTCAGACTTCGTTATATTCCTTATAATATAAAAGGTTTCGTTCTGCCCTAAAGAAACAGAAAGCTGATAAGTCTCTTCTCCGTTTACGAATTTGCCTTCCGCTCCGTCAGTTCCCACCTTGTCGAAAACGGTTTTCATCTCTTCACCGATAAAAGAACCGTCCACGCCGAACCACTCCTTCATCGTTTTGTTCACGAAAGTCACGCGCCCCGAAGCTGCCGCCGAAAGTCCTTCCGGAATGGCGTTGAGAAGATCTTCCTTTCTTTTTCCGACGATCTGCTCTCTGGCATATTTTTTCCCGATTTCATCAAGTTCCGCGCTTTTCGCTTCAGTGAGCTTTCTGATTTCTTCAGCCGCATCGTCAACTGAAGCATTTGCGCCAAGACCTATCAGAGAAAGCACCTTTCCGGCACTTTTCCTCTTTTTCAAAAGAAGAACCGTCAGAATCACGTTTGCCAGCAGAAAGAGCGCCGAAACAGCTATAACGGTTTTGTTGATGAAATCCTGCCAAACAAAATAGCTGTACTGCAGAATACCGAGTTTCTGCCTCGCGGCGAGGTCTGCCATATCCTTCAAAGTCGAAATGTCAGTCCGCAGAGAAGCGGTTATGCGTGGTTTTTCCTCGGCAGCCGCTTCTGCAAGTTCCTCACCCTTAGCCGCAATTTTTGCCGAAAAATCCTCAATCCTCGCAGAAAGACGTTCTCCGCTTTCATTCTTTATGAACTGGGCATTCCTGCTTATTACTGACTGGATCTTTGTCTGCAGAAAATCATCGGGAAGAGCGTTTTCTTCCGATTTTTCGTACATGGCAGCCAAACTGTCGAGAGAATCGAGATCAGCCTTGAAACTGCCGGCATCGGCAAAAAAAGAACTCTCTTTTTCTATCGCGTGACCGAGAACGTTTGAATCGGTAAAATTGAAACAGACAAAAAGAAACAGGAAAAAAGAAAATAAAAGAGGTAAAAAGATTAGGAACTTATTCTTCAATCTCGCCTGAGACCGCAGTGTCGCCCGCTTCGAGAGCGGTGATGCTGTTTGTAATGATCGCTACTGAAGTTTTTTCGGCAACCTGAACGACTACGAGCTCGCCGATCATTTCGTACGGAAGACCAGCCGGAGACGATTTGCCTTCGAATTCCTTGAGACCGTCGCCCTTTCTGTAAACAGAGAGCATAACGCCTTTTTCAACGCCGTCGTCGCTGCCTTTGTCAAGGTAAACGATGTAGTTCGGACCATAGAAGAAAGTCGGGTCGTAACCGGTAAGAATCTTCGCCCTGATGTCGGATGAAGGCTCGGTAACTTTTACGCTGTCTTCCGTTTCAACGTATTCGCGGACATAAAAACCGCGCTCGATAGCGTCGTAAGACTTTATGATTTTGACAGTCGCGATCTGCGTGTCTTTGTCATCCTTGTCGTCGTCTTTCTTCTTTTTGCCGATGTCGAGAACTTTGCCTCTGCCGACTATATCGACGATCGAACCGATTTTGTCACCGGTGTCGGGATGTTTGATTTTGTCTCTGACGTGGATGATTTCAACGTAGTCGCCGATCTGGAAGTGAGGTTTTCCCCCTTTTTTCTCTTTTTCTTTATCGTCTTCTTCCTCATCGTCGTCGCCGAGCTCTACATATACGTTGTCACCGGTCGAAAGAAGTTCTTTCGGCTCGAAGGAAGCGACGATTTTCGCCATTTTCTCTTCTTCGGTGTTGCCGACAAAACCTTTCTGAACGACATCGAAAAGGGTGTCGTCGATCTGTTTGAATCTGTCGACTCTGTATTTTCCGCCGAGTTTTACGAAATTCTTGTAATTTTCCGGCGTAGCGTCAAGCGTTTTGCCTGTCTGAGCCAGAGAATCGGTTTCACCTTCGTCTTCGTATTCAGCGCTGTAGCCTTCTTCTCCGTTTTCACCGCTTTCAGCATACGCATTCGTACCTTCTTCGCCGGGCATCATCATTTCGCCGGTCTGACGGAACGAGATTTTGTCGCCGGGATAGATTCTGTGCGGGTTCTGGATCTGCGGGTTGAGCGACCAGACTTTCGGCCAGTACCACGGACTTTTGAGCTCTTTTTCGCTTATATCCCAAAGCGTGTCGCCGGGAACGACTTCATAAGTTTCGGGAGCTGAATTGAGATCAACGTTGTCGAGATTGATAAAATCGGGAACCGGAACTTCTTCCGCGCTTGCCGGTGGAACTTCTTCGGCAAACATCAGAGTCGAAAACATCAAAATGAAAGCAAAAATCATCGTTTTCATCGGGAACTCCTTATATCTTATTATAAGACAAAACAAAATAGCCGTGCCATATTACGCAAAAACGCTATTTTGTCAATTTAATTAAATACAATCCACTGAAAATATGAGATTTTTCGATTTTTGAGGTGAAATCGGCGCCGAAAATTTCCAATTTTTTCCCGTTTTCATATAATCCTGCAGCTTGATTTCAGGAGGTGAAAATGGAAATCCGGAAAATGCCCGTCGCTCCCATCGGAGCTAACTGTTACATAGTTTCGGAAGCAGACGAAGCGTTCATAATCGACCCCGGCGGCGATGCGGAAGAAATCATAAGAGCCGCAAAAAATTTCGACGTGCGTTATATTCTGCTCACTCACGCGCATTTTGACCACATCGGCGGACTCAACGAAGTAAAAGAAGCGTTTCCCGAAGCAAAAACCGCCGTCCACAAACTTGAAAAAGAGTGGCTTTATTCGGCAGAACTCAACCTTTCGGAAAATTTCGGCTTAGATTCCGTCTATGAACAAAATGTCGACATCGAACTTGAAGACGGCATGGCGCTCGACCTTGCCGGAACGAAAATAAAAGTCCTTCACACACCGGGGCACACGCCGGGAAGCACCTGCTTCTACATCGGAAAATCCTACACTTGTGAAAATCACGTCCTTTTTTCGGGCGACACCCTTTTCAGAAGCAGCATCGGAAGAACCGATTTTCCAGGCGGAAGCGGCAGAAAAATAGTCGAAAGCATCAAAACAAAACTGCTGACACTTCCCGACGAGACTGTCGTTTACCCTGGGCATGACGAAAACACTTCGATCTCCCTCGAAAAAAAGCTGAACCCCTTTCTTAATCACTAATTTGAGAGGTATACGATGAAAAAAATTACAGTTATCCTGCTTTTATCCGCAGTCATTCTGATTTTTTCCGCCTGTGGCAGCGGTTCTTCAAAAAACAAGGAAAAAAGAGAAGAAGGAACTATTTACGGCAGATGTTACGAAAACGGCACCTGCAACGAAGGGCTTACGTGCGACACTGAAAACAATGTCTGCATAAGAGATAACGGGCAACCGGAAAACGATTCAGACAATACTGACTCAACTTCAGACAATGATTCAGACATTGCTCCGGCAACTGATAACGGTGATTCCGCTGATGATTCAGATGATTCGACGCCTGAAGAAGACGGACCAGACACCGAAGTCACCGTAAAGGCCACAAGTTTCGGAAACATCTGCACAGGTCAGGAGGAAGAATGTTTCGACAATGAAAACGATTTGAAGAAATGTCCGGCAGAAGGCTCTGATTTTTACGGTCAGGATTCGCAATACGCCGCGAAAGGATTGTGCGTTCCGCAGAAATTTTCTATCGACAGGACAGTTAAAAACGAAAAAATCGTTATTGACGAAAACACCGGCACACAGTGGCAGTATACAATACCTGAAGAAGAATTTTACCTGGAAGATGCTGAAGAATACTGTGAAAACTTAGTCTACGGCGGCTACAGCGACTGGAGAGTACCGTATCTGATCGAAACAGTGAGCCTGTTCCGTGACAGTCAAATAAACTGGAAATATTTTCCTTTGCCCGAGTCCGAAAGCGTCGCATATATGTGGAGCAGAAATTTTGTCGGCAATTTTTTAGTCAGTATCTTCATGGGCGATACAATAACACAATACGACAGAGAAAATACAGCTCTGATCCGCTGCGCCAGAGGCGATACTCTTATGAAATTAAGTTACCCTGCAACTGCTAAGGCGGCAAACAACGATCTCATTGTAAGGGATAGCGCGACAGATCTGATCTGGCAATACGAATATGTCTCCGGCAAAACATGGCAGGAAGCCCTTGAATACTGCGAAAATCTTGAATATGCAGGCTACAGCGACTGGAGACTGCCGAATAAAAACGAACTTTTTTCACTCGAATATTCCGGCTATCTATACTACGGTTCCGCAACAACGTTTCCTAACACGCCGTCACTAACTTTCTGGTCATCGACCACCGCTCCCCAATACTACTACGAATCATCTCTAAAAAGAGACCATGCATTCTCCGTGGATTTCGCAACAACCGAACTGATTCACAGCAGTAAAAGCCAGAAGAACTCTGTCCGCTGTGTCCGACACCCCTCAAAACCGGCTATTAACAACGAACCTTCCGCAGAAAAGTCTGTTACTATCGGGAATATCTGCACGGGAATCAAAAAATGCTACAAAACTCCTCTTTATGAAGATGTCGCAACCGGCGCACTCTTCCAATCGTCAGAAATACCGTGCGATTACGGAGAGGCAAGAGGACAGGATGCACAGCAGGCGGCAAAAGGAGTCTGTCTTCCCCAAAGTTTTTCCATTGAAGACACCTCAGTTGAAAACGAAAAAATCGTTGCGGATAACAACACGGGGCTTCAGTGGCAGCAGACTATTTCAGAAGGAATATTCTATTCTGAAGCAGACAAATACTGCGCCGAACTAAATTACGGAGGTCATGACGACTGGAGACTTCCGACTATTCAGGAATTAGCTTCAATTATTGACAACTCCAGAGTTGCTCCGTCAATGGATACCGATTATTTTCCGGACAGTAACGTACCGGACGGGGACCAGGGTTTCTTCTTCTGGACATCTTCACCCTATACCGGCACAGACAATCATTACACGTGGTGCATTAGTTTTAATTCCGGCGGCATATACGAACAACAAAAAAACAGCAGAAATTTTGTCCGATGCGTCAGAGGTGAAAAACTGGCTGTAAATTCGTTCAAGCCTCTGGTAAAAAAAGGAGATCTCGTAATCAAAGACACTCTGTCAGGACTCGTATGGGCGGCGGATTATACCGGAACGCTTTATTGGACTGAAGCCCTTGCCTACTGCAACGATCTTGATTACGCAGGATATACGGACTGGCGGCTTCCCAACAAAAACGAGCTTCTCTCTCTTGTGAACTACGATAAAATCGAGCCGACATCTGATTTTCCCGAATTACCTATTGAACAGCTCTGGTCCTCATCTCCCTTCGATGATTCCTACTATGATTCAGATTATTCCTTTCTGGAAGCATTTACGATAAGATTCCGTATGGGCTATTCTTCCTTTGACAGCGTCACCTCCCCCCTGCTTTTTGCAATCTGCGTAAGATAAACAAAATTTTACTTACAAAAATCTTTTGCTACTATGCGCCGTTTTTGGAGGCGAAATGGAACACCTTGACCGCCTTGAGGCGACTTCGATCCACATAATCAGAGAATCTTACGCGAATTTTAAGAATCTCGGTATGCTCTGGTCTATCGGCAAGGACAGCACTGTTCTGCTCTGGCTCGTAAAAAAGGCGTTTTTCGGTCACGTTCCGTTCCCGCTCATCCACATCGACACGCACTACAAAATTCCCGAAATGATCGAATACCGCGACCGCCTCACGAAAGAGTGGCACCTGAACATGGTTGTCGGAGTCAACGAGGAAGCTCTTGCACAGAAAGCGACTTTCCCCGATGGGAATGTAGACAGAATCACATGCTGCAGAAACCTCAAGACTCAGGCACTCAAGGCTACCCTTGACGGCACGGGCAAGAGATATGTTTTCAACCACTCGAAAGGCTGCTACGAAATCGACAAATCGCACGAAGCCTTCACCGCGATAATCTTAGGAATCAGAAGCGACGAAGAGGGAAGCCGCTCGAAAGAAAGATACTTTTCACCGCGAAACGCATCGAATGAATGGAATATCGGCGACCAGCCGCCGGAATTCTGGAACCAGTTCAAAACAGATTTCGCGCCGGGAACACACCTGCGTATTCATCCGCTTCTCGACTGGACGGAACTCAACATCTGGGAATACATCGAGCGCGAAAAAATCCCGACAGTTTCGCTTTACTACGACCACGGCGAGGGAAAAAGATACCGCTCGCTCGGCTGCTATCCGTGCACTTTTCCTGTCGAAAGCACGGCAAAAAATGTTTCTGAAATAATCGAAGAACTCAAAAGCGGAAAGTTCGCCAAAATTGCCGAACGCTCAGGCAGGGCGCAGGATAAAGACGACGGCGGCGGATTGGAAACGCTCCGGAAAGACGGCTATATGTAGCCGTCTTTCCGGAATAATGCCGCCGCAACTCTTGCCGGAATCTCGGGATCACGACGGCGGCTACCAAGATACCGAAATCACGGGATCTCGAAATTTTTGTTGCATTAAATTAAAAAAAATATTATGTCTCGCCTGTCAATTGTTTTCTGAAAAATGGTGTCCCGTTTTTTTAATATTTTTTTAGGAGAGAAAAATGGCAACAAAGAAAGCAACACCGGCTGCAAAAGCTGCTCCGGCAAAGAAACCGTGCGCAAAAAAAGCTTGCGCTGCAAAAACAGTCAAAGATGTAAAACCGGCTGAAATCAAAGAGATGAAGGCAACACAAGTCCATCAGATCCTCGGCAAGTACATCCTCTGCGACGGCTACGACATGGTTGTCGACACCGAAAAAAGCCACGGCAGCTACATGTATGACGCAAAGCACAACAAAGAGTACCTTGATTTCTTCTCGTTCTTTGCTTCAATGCCCATCGGCTTCAACCATCCGAAACTTCACAACGACGATTTCATCAAAGAGATCGGCGAAGTAGCTCTTCACAAAATTTCGAACAGCGACTTCTACACCACGACGATGGCTGAATTCGTAGAAGCTATGGCAACCACCGCAAAACCCGACTACATGAAGAAGATGTTCTTCGTTGACGGCGGCGGACTTGCTGTTGAAAACGCACTTAAAACCGCTTTCGACTGGAAATTCAGAAAGAACCTTGAAAAAGGTGTAAGAATCGACGAAAACGAAATGAAGATCATCCACTTCAAACAGGCTTTCCACGGCAGAACCGGTTACACTCTTTCGCTCACCAACACTTCCGACCCGAGAAAATATATGTATTTCCCGAAATTCGACTGGCCGAGAATCACCAACCCGAAAGCAATATTCCCGCTTGAAGGCGAAAATCTGAAGAAGACCATCGAAGCTGAAAAAGTTGCTTGCAAAGAAATTCAGGATGCATGCGACAAATACGGCAGCCAGATCGCCGGCCTCATCATTGAACCGGTTCAGGGCGAAGGCGGTGACAACCACTTCAGAAAAGAGTTCATTCAGGAACTCAGAAAGTTCGCTGACAAATACGACTTCCTTCTTATCTTCGACGAAGTTCAGGCAGGCGGCGGTCTCAGCGGCAAATGGTGGACTCACGAACACTACGGCGTAAAACCCGACATCATCTGCTTCGGAAAGAAATTCCAGGTTTGCGGTATCCTTGCAAACGACAGAGTTCTCAAGGTTAAAAACAACGTTTTCGTTGAATCGAGCAGACTTAACTCCACTTGGGGCGGCAACATCGTCGATATGAAGAGAACTGCACGTTACCTCAAGATCATAAAGGAAGAAAAGCTCGTTGAAAACGCAGCGAAAATGGGAAAAATCCTTCTTGAAGGACTTGAAGCACTTTCCAAGAAGACAAAAGGCCAAATCTTCAACGTAAGAGGCAAAGGTCTTCTCTGCGCATTCGACATGAAAGACGGCGCAGCAAGAAACAAATTCATCGACGACTGCATGAACAAAGAAAACATGATCGTTCTTGCATGCGGCGACAATTCAATCAGATTCAGACCGTTCCTTGACATCACCGAAGCTGACGTCAAAGAAGGTTTGAAGAGAATGGAAAGAGTTCTTACCGCTAAAAAGTAAGTTGTCTCCATTATAACCTCAAAAGGGCCGGCTCAGTCCGGCTCTTTTTTTGCCCTCAGGTCAAAAATTTGTTTTTATGCCTTTTTCATATAAAATATCCGGACTTTTTTTCGGAGGTTCAATGAATTCAGTTCGTTTTTGCTTGGGCAAAGCAGTTTTTGCCGTGATTTTATGCAGTTTGCCGCTTTTTTTCTTTTCATGCTCAAGAAGTGAAGAAAAAAAAGTCGAAACTGAAGAAAAAGCACCCGATCTTACGATAACACAGACCGATATCATGCTTCTTATCGAACACAAAAAAACGATCGACGCGATAACTTCGAAGTACGACAAACAAATTTCAGGTGCCCAGCCGAGCCTGGCTTACAAACTTATCGAAGACGGAAAAAAAGAAATCAACGAATACCTTGAAAGCAAAGGTCTGCAACCCGAAATTTTCATGAAAAAATCGAAAAAAATATTGAAATGCTACCTCGCTTTCAACGAAATCAGCGATGAAACCATGCAGAAAAGAATCGAAATCCTCAAACAGAACGACGCTTCCGAACAGGATATCAAAAATAAAACCGCGGCATACAAAAAAGCAGGGGAAGCCTTTTTTAAAGAGATGACTTCCGGACTTTCCCAAAAAGAAATCGATCTCGTCAGATCAAACTTCAAAAATATAGCCGCAGTCACTGAATAACACTCTTTTTGCCTTATAAAAAAAAATCAATAGAATAGGATGTTTTGGTTTTTTTATGCGCTGCATTTTCGCCCGGAGGAAGTAATGCGGAAAACAGAAAGGCTTGATTTTACAGGAGCTTTTGAACAGGCTTGGATTCAGTACAAGTCTAATTTCACGAAACTTATCGGCTGGGGTGCGGCAATTGCAATTCCACCGGTATTCTTTCATTTCAGTATAACGGCAGGAGTGATCCTGACTCTGATTTTTGAAGGTTTTCTTATGATCCTCCTCGCAAATTCGGTCGTCTGCGCTTCAAAAGGGATGAAAAACGACACTTTCTCTTCGGCAAGACTTCTTTTAGGCTGCTTCAAAAACGGTTTTCTGATTTCGATACTCCTTTTCCCGCTGCTCGTTATCGGCGCGGCAGCCGCTGTAATTCCTTCGATCGCTCTTTTCAGCGTTTTCATGTTCACATTTTTCATCACGGCGCTCAAACAGAGATTCGCCGTCGATGCAATGTGGGACAGCCTTCGCGAAGGAAACGGCTACAGACTTCCTCTTTTCCTGTTTTCACTGATTTTCTACGCTTCCGCAGCTCTGGCGTTTCTTCTCGCACAACTGTTCATGCCGCTCGGATTCATCGCGGGAGCGCTTATCACCCCTTATTTTTTCTCGGTAATTTATGAATTTTACGACCAGCTGGAGACAAAATAATGAACTACGAAACCGATTTTCTGGCTTATCAGCTTCTTAATCTTTACAAAGGAAGAAAAGTCCTCGATTTTTTTGTCGAACCGCTTTTCGGTGACGCTTCCGGCAGATCATACTGCAGGATACACTTTGAAAACACGACCGTCGTCATGATGAAAGTCGCAAATATCAAACCCGGCGAATTCGGGCGCGGTGATTCATTCACCGATTTCATGGCGATCCGCGACTTTCTGAACGGTCTCGGCGTGAACGTGCCGAAAATACTTGCCGTCATTCCGGAACAGAAGGCGATGCTTCTCGAGGATCTGGGAGACACCACACTTTTCAAACTCATCGAAAACGACAGAAAGAACAAGTTCAAATACATCAAAGACGCACTCGATCTGCTCACAGACACGCAGAAAAAACTTTACGACCGCACGAAATTCGACACTCCGGCAGACAAGAGAAAATTCACGACCAAACTTTTCATGGACGAGTTCTACCATTTTTACGAATACATGATCGCCAAAAGGGTTTACCACATTCCTTACAAAAATCTTTGGCCGAAACTTGAAAAATACTGCACGAAAATTTCGAAAGAGCTCTACACTCTCCCCTATTTCTTTTCGCACAGGGATTTTCAGTCGAAAAACATCATGGTCAAAGACGATAAAAAATATCTCATAGACTTTCAGGATGCGCTGATGGCGCCTGCGGTTTACGACCTTGTTTCGCTGCTGCGCGATTCTTACGTCACACTTTCGGCAGAGGAACTTTCTTCGCTTCTTTCCTATTTCTGGAACACGAACAGCGTCATGCACGAAGTCTTCAACGACTACGAAACTTTCGAACACGCTTTCTACATCCAGACACTTCAGCGCAAGATGAAAGATGCAGGAAGATTCGTCTATCTCAATCAGGTCAAAGGCAAAGAATGGTTCGTGCCATACATTCTGCCGACTCTCGGCTACGTGAAAGATGCCCTTATAAAGCTCGAACTCGACAAGATTTTAGAGCTTCTGGCACCCTTTATTCCTGAATTTGACAACGGGAGATCAAAGTGAAAGCCCTTATTTTAGCCGCAGGTTTCGGAACCAGAATGGCTCCGATAACAGACACTATTCCGAAACCGCTCATTCCGGTTCTGAACCGTCCGACGATCGAATACAACATCTATTTTCTGAAGCACTACGGGATAAAGGAAATCTACATAAACCTTCATTCCCACGGTGAAAAAATCGCAAAAGCTCTCGGCAACGGCAGCAAATACGGCGTAAGCATCGAATATCTGCCGGAACAGGAAATTCTTGGAACCGGCGGCGCAATAGCTTCAATGGAGCCTTTCGTAAAAAAAGAGCCTTTCGTTGTCATAAATTCCGACACGATTTTCAATTTCGACTTAGACAAGATGATCGAAAGCCACAACCACTCTGATTCTTTAGCCACTCTCGGAATACTTCCGGCATCGCAGAAAGACCCGCGCGCTGTCATCCGCGTCGACGGGAACAAGATTGTGAGAATGCTCAACGAATCGATTTACGACACGATCCCTGAAGGAAATGCGCTTTTCACCGGCATTCATGTCATAAATCCGCAGCTCCTTGAATTTATCCCGAAAGGGTGCTTTGTTTCGATCACAAGCTATGTCTACAAGAGGGCAATAAAGTCGAGAAGAAACCTCAACGCCTTTTACATCAAAGGAAACTGGTGGGATATGGGAACGCCGGACGGATATCTTGACTGTTCGTTCGAACTTCTGCGCACTCTTCCGCTCAAATTCTTTGACGACACCGATATTTTCGGCGACTACTACCACACGAAATATGAAGATTTCGCAGGCAGTAAAAACGAAGACTTCTTCGTAGCGCTCGGCAAAAAACTCAACTTCCCGCCTATCAAGCAGGAACCGCCGATAGTTATAGGCAACAACTGCGAAATCGAAAAAAGCAGCGAAATCGTTCTCGGACCGAATCTCATTGCCGGTGACGGCGCAGTGCTCACGGCAGACCACGACCTTTCCAACGCCGTTTACCTTCCAGGTGCAGACGGAACGAGGGTAATTTACGGAAAGAACGGAAAAATTTATTACTGATTCTTTCAACTTCACAAACTTATAGTTGACATCGCGTTTTTAACAATCTATATTGCCGCCGCGATTTGTTTCCTGCGGAAATCGGTGCAAATCCGATGCTGTCCCGCAACCGTGTAGCTTCAAGCCAAGCCGGATACGCAGACTCAAGTCAGTAATGAGTACCCCGAGGAGGGAAAAATTGCGATTCAAAAGGTTTGCACAATTTTTCCGTATTTATTCACTTTCCAAATGATGGAGGAGAAAATGAAAAAAACCTTATCCTTTCTTGTTATTGTTTTTGTATTGATTTTCGCAGTATCGTGCGGCGGCAGCAGCAATGAGAACACTGATCCTACGACTGAACCTACAACAGAGCCGACGACTGAACCAACAACAGAGCCGACGACTGAACCAACAACAGAACCAACGACCGAACCAACGACCGAACCAACGACCGAACCGACAACAGAACCAACGACTGAACCAACCGATGAACCCACTGAAGAACCGCTTGAAATCATCGGAAGCTATCTGGATGATTGGGGAACTTTCAACGTTATTTCCGAAACTGACTGGAGCATGGAATCTTCTTACAGCAAATCAGTTTTCCACATTTTACAGTATGACAACGAACAGGATTTCGTGATTGCGCAGAACGACAAAGAAAATGAGTACAACCCTGAACTTTGGAGCAGATTCGACTACACCGAAAAAGACGGCGACCTTTACTACTGCCAAACTGCTTTTGATGCAGAAAGTGAAGAAGCGGCTCTCGCTACTGCGGCTGCAGACAAAACCGATCCGGCAACTTCGGGTTGCGGCGATTATCCGTGGACAAAACTCAACGAACCGACCGAAATTATGGGAAACTATACTGATGATTATGAAACCGCATACGTCATTACGGCAACCGAATGGACTATGGAATCTTCCTACGGCAAATCGGTTTTCCACATCTCAAAGTATGACAACGAAAACGATTTCATCATCGCGCAGAATGACAAAGAAAATGAGTACAACCCTGAACTTTGGAGCAGATTCGACTACACCGAAAAAGATAGCGTTCTTTACTACTGCCAGACTTCTTACGATGCAGAAAGCGAAGAAGCGGCTCTCGCTACTGCGGCTGCAGACAAAACCGATCCGGCAACTTCGGGTTGCGGCGGTTACGCTTGGACAAAGCTGACAGCGAAATAACTGCATCAAAAATCTTTCTAAACCATAAGGATTTCAATTTTGGCTTTTGCTAATTCCTAAGATTTTTGGAGATAAAAATGAAAAAATTTTTTGTTTTTGCCCTTATTTTCACACTTTTGTTTCTCGTATCGTGCGGCGGCAGCAGCAACAACGACCCTGAGCCGACTACTGAACCTACAAGTGAGCCGACAACCGAACCAACGACTGAACCGACCACCGAACCAACGACTGAACCGACAACCGAACCGACTACTGAACCAACGAATGAACCGACAACCGAGCCGACTACTGAACCAACTACTGAGCCAACGACTGAACCGACTACTGAGCCAACGACTGAACCGACTGAAGAACCTGTCGGAACCCACGAAATCATCGGAAGATACCATGATGCATGGGGTTACAGTCACATCATCTCCCGGACTGCATGGTTTCAGCCTTCCGAACACGGCGATTCTCTTTTCCACATTAAGTATGCCGATAGCGAAAACGATTTCATAATAGCTCAAAACGATGCTGAAAAAGCCTTCTACAAAGAGAAATGGAGCAGATTTGACTACACTATAAAAGAAGGAAAAATTTATTACTGTCAGATCGCTTTCAACGCAGAAACAAAAGAAGAGGCCATTGCTGCAACTACAGCAGACAGAACCGACCTTACCGACAAAGGCTGCAACGACAATCCATGGAGCGAACTTATCGAAGTCGTTGAAGAACCGATAGACAAAGACGATACAAAAATCGTTGCATGGGCAACCGGATACGAAAACTACATTGTCGGCGAAGGCGTCACTGAAGAGTGGCAGACTCCCGAAAAGGCTCTCGGAAAAGCTAAAGGCGATTCCTACGATGTTGTAGTTTTAGGTGACGGCGGCAGCATAGTTCTTACTTTCGCAAAACCGATAACAGACGGTGCCGGCGGTGATTTTGCAGTTTTCGAAAACAGCTTTAATGACGGTTTCCTTGAGCTCGGAACAGTTGAAGTCAGCAGCGACGGTGAACATTTCGTCGCATTTGACCATTTCTATCTGGGACTTGAAAAAATCGGTGGAACAGGTTCGCACGATGCCAGCCTGATCTGGGGATTCGCAGGAAAATTCAAACAGGGCAAAGGTAATATGTTCGACCTTGCAGACCTTGAAGGAAAACCTGAAGTTGAAGACGGAACAGTAGATCTCAATGCAATCACCCACGTTAAAATCGTTGACGTTATCGGTGACGGATCGCAGTTTGATTCAATCGGAGATCCGATTTACGATCCTTATCCGACAGGAGCAATAAGTGCCGGTTTCGACCTTGACGCGATCGCAGTCATCAACGAAAAAGAATAAAATTTCGTTCTTTTCAGACGCCGCTGAATTTTGTCGATATATCGAATTATCGAAATCTCGAAATATCGAAAGCGGCGGTCGAATTCTTGATCCCGATTTCTTTCCCATTTTATTCAAGTGTGCTATAAAGCGGCGGATTTTTCTCAGGAGGAGACGTGAGCAGCAGAAAAACAAAAGATCCGCGGCTCGTTGCGAGTTCGCTGATTCAGGATGTTCTCGACCAGTCGTTTTTCGTAAACGAACTTTTGAATGACAGCCTTTCGGCTTTCGATTTTCCGAAGCGCCGCTTCATCACGGAGCTTGTCTACGGCACGGTGCGGCATTTGAGCCACCTCGATTTCTGGATCCTGAAAGTGTTCAAAAAGCCGCTCAAACGGATGGATAAGGAGCTGCTTGCACTCATCAGAGTTTCGCTCTATCAGATTCTTTTCATGTCGAACCGCGAGGCGGCAACGATAGTTTTCGAAGCTGCGGAACTTGCAAAGCGCTGCGGAAACGAAAAAACAGCAGGATTCGTAAACTTCATTCTGCGCGAAATCCTCCGCACAAATCCGACGCGCGAAAACATGGAAGCCGATTTCGGCGAAAGACACGACGAGTTTCTTCAGACCTATTATTCTGTACCGCAGTGGCTTTATGACAGAATAAAAGCGCAGGCAGAGACCGTCGGACAGGATGTCGAAGAATACCTGCAGATCGTGAACAAACCGCTCGGGATCACACTCAGAATCGAAGGCGACGAAAATTTGCGCCAGCAGATCATCGAAAAGCTCGTTTCGAAGGGGGCAACGGCAGAAGCTGCAAAACTCAGTCCCTACGGAATCTGCACGAACAAAGCTGTCAACTTCTCGATGCTGAAAGGCTTCGACAACATTTTTATTCAGGATGAATCTTCGCAGCTTTCAGTCCTTGAAATGGATATCAAACCGGGCGACAAAATTCTGGATATGTGCGCAGCTCCGGGCGGCAAAACCCTTTTTGCATCGTATCTGACAGGAGATGAAGGCTTCGTCACGGCGGCGGATGTCAACGGAAACCGCCTCAATCTTCTCGCCGACGTAATCATCCAGCACGGCAAGAAAAATATCGAAATGAAACTCCACGATGCTACGAAAGACAACCCCGAATGGCACGGGAAATACGACAGAGTTCTCCTTGACGCACCGTGCAGCGCACTCGGAACAATAAGGCGCCACCCCGAAATAAAGTGGATAAAAAACGATAACGACCCGGTAAAAATGGCGGCAGTTTCGGGAAAAATACTCGAAAGAGCGGGAAAATATCTGAAAAAAGACGGAATCCTCGTTTTTTCCGTCTGCACCTTCACGAAAGAGGAAACATTGGAGCAGATCAAGCGTTTCTCCGCACATCACCCTGAATTTACCGTGGAGAAATCGTATTTTACAGTCAAAGAACCCGACGACAACAGAGACATATTTTTCATCTGCAGAATGAGGAAAATAAAATGATCAAAATCGCTCCTTCGATCCTTTCAGCCGATTTCTTGAAACTTGCCGACGAGATAAAGTCGATCGAAACAAGCGGCGCAGACTTAGTTCACCTCGACATTATGGACGGGCATTTCGTTCCGAACATCACATTCGGACCGATGATAGTGAAGCAGATAAGACCTCTCGTGAAACTTCCTTTTGACGCGCATCTCATGATATCGAACCCGACGCAGTTCATTCCGCAGTTTGCCGACGCCGGATGCGAAATGATAACAGTCCATGCCGAGACGGAGCAGCATCTTCACCGCACCCTTCAATTCATCAAAAAGCTCGGGCTTAAAGCCGGAATTTCGGTAAATCCGCACACGCCGATCGATTTTCTTCCCTATGTCGGCGATTTGTGCGACCTGTTCCTCGTGATGAGCGTAAACCCCGGTTTCGGCGGTCAGGAATACATCAAAAGTGCTTCTGAAAAGATCAGGAAAGCGGCTGAGATCAGAAAAAAATGCGGTTTCAACTACGAAATTTCAGTTGACGGCGGCGTAAACGCAAAGACTCTGCCTGAAATAATCAAAGCAGGAGCCGATATCGCCGTCATGGGATCGTATTTCTTCGGCAAACCGGCTGCGGAAAGAAGCGAACTTGTAAGAAATGCGAAAAATATTTCAAAATAGGAGAAAAAAATGAGATGTCCCGACTATGCAACTGAAGAATTTGTCTCCCGCATAATCAGCGAGGATATAGGACGCGGCGACGTTACGACGAACTTTGTCACGAATGAAGTGAGAAACGGCAGAGCTTTCATCAAGGCAAAAAGCAATCTCGTTCTTTGCGGAGTAGACCTGGCGGCCTATGTTTTCAAATTCATCGATGAAGATCTTGAGATCGAATTCCTTGCCGAAGACGGTGAAAAACTCTGCGCAGGCGAAAAAATAATGAACATCAGCGGAAACGCAGCTTCGATCCTGAAAGGAGAGCGCACTGCACTCAACCTTCTGCAGAGGCTGAGCGGAATAGCTTCACTCACGGCTGAATACGTAAAAGAAATCGACAAATATTCGGAGACGAAGATCGCAGACACCCGCAAAACCACACCGGGGCTCAGAACTTTGGAAAAATACGCGGTCAGAACGGGCGGCGGCAGCAATCACCGCTTCGGGCTTGATGACGGCGTCATGATAAAGGACAACCACATAGTTCTTGCAGGCTCGATCACGCAGGCAGTTGAAAACGTCAGAAGCAGGATCCACCATCTTCTTAAAATCGAAGTCGAAACAACGAATCTGGACGAAGTAAAAGAAGCTCTTGCTGCAAAAGCAGATGTCATCATGCTCGACAACATGGACACCGAAATGATGAGCGAAGCGATTTCCATCATCGGCGACAGCGCAAAAATCGAGATTTCGGGCGGAGTCACTCTTGAAAGAATAAACGAACTTTCAAAGCTCGGAGCCGATTTTATTTCTGTCGGCGCTCTGACTCATTCCGCTGTTGCAAAAGATATAAACCTGACGCTCGAAATAATGTGATAGTAATTTGGAGAATGTTATGAAATTAAGATTTTTGATCCCTGTTTTTGCATTTCTTTTCATTTTAAGCTGCGGAGACGACCCTATTTCTCCCGATGAATTTAACGATGAAGATCAGCAGACAATAGAAAACGATGAAAATGTTCCGCATGATGATGAAAATTCCGAAAGCGGCAACGATTCAGACGGCAACACCGATACAACATACGATGACGCAGACTCTACCAATGATTCGGGTGATTCTCAATCCGGTAATGATGCCGACAATGCTGATTCGAACGACGATACCAGCGATTCCCAACCGGACAACGATAGTGACGACACCGATTCTGCCGATGATTCGGACAACAACGTTCCTGACAACAACGACACGACAGGCGATGATGACGCCGACTCGTCCGATCCGACAAACGATCCTGACGAACAGGAAGATCAGGACAATCCTGAAACCGATGAAGACAGCACAACGGATGCTGACGGCGAACAGAACGATGCAGACCATGATTCAGGAAGCGAAACCGAAGAAGAATTGGAAGTCACCCTTCCTTACAACGGCGATTCTGTCGACAGAACAATAGAACTCGACACGGAAATCAAAAAAATCGATGTTCTCCTTATGGTTGAACTTTATTCATCTATGTCTGCAGCGCACGATAACCTGAAAGCGAATGTAAAAACAGCTATAATAGATGGAATCCGCTCAAAAATTCCCGATTCAGCATTCGGACTCGTTACATTGGGAGTCGTTGAGGCTGGAAACGCTTACAATCTGGCTCAGCCTATTACAACAGATCCGAATCTGGTCAGAAATGCGGTTGACGGAATTACTAAAACAACCTCAGGAACAAGAACATATCACGGTCTCGCTCTCTGGGAGGCAGCGTCCGGCGAAGAAAACAAAGAATATCTGATTCTTTGCGACAACAATGCTGTCTGCAATGCCAAATATAAAACAATAAACATCAGTCCCGTTGATTGCAGCGGTCAAATCGGGAACCGGGGCGGAGCATGTTTCAGAGACAATGCGATGCCGGTTTTTGTTATGGCCAGCACACAAAATTTCAACAATTTTCTCCGGAAGAAAAACAACGGCGATTCCTATGACGAATGGCGTGAAAGCGTGAACGGAAACACATACACTCTGGAAAAGACAGCAGTTAAAGCGGCTACGAAAATGAATGACATAAATGCGAAATTCATCGGTGTTTCTTATAAAACAAACAATCCAGTGAACGGTTTTAAGAGCGTGGCAGGAAACACTGAGTCGCAGGATACAGCCAACCCTGCCAACAATTTCAATATTTCCGTAGCAGCCGATGACGAGACTTTCTCTGCACAGATTGCCGAAGCGGTCATCAATCTGAAGGAAAATATCAAACTCGAAGTTAAGGCAGAATTCAAACACGTTGACAACGAATACAGTGTCACAGACACAACAAGTTTTGTAAAATCTTTTTATCCGACAGCGGAGCAGACCGTAAAAGCAGGAAGCGCGGCATCTTTCGACGTAACCTTTGAGAACAAAATCCATGAAAACAACGACTGCGCGCCGCATATTTTCTACATAACGGTTGAAGCTGCAGGCGAAGGACTCCTTCTCGACAGCCGCGACATCAAAGTAGTCGTTCCAGGCAGAGATTGCACCGAATCACTCAAATAAATTAAAAAAATCTGATTTTTCGAGATATTTTCAAGAACAACTAAACAGGAACCTTGATATTTTCAAGCACTGACGCGACAACTTTTTCTTTTGAAGTGCCCGACACAAATGCCGAATTGTCAAGTATCAGCCTGTGTGCAAGCACTGGAACCGCATTGGAAATAATGTCGTCTGGAATTACAAAATCGCGCCCGTCAAATGCGGCAGCCGCCTGAGCCGCCTTCATCAGTGAAAGCGCACCTCTCGGACTTGCGCCGAGTTTTACGTTGGGAGCACTTCTCGTTGAATCGACCAGTTTAACCATAAAATATTTGAGTTCATCGCTCACCTTGATTTCTTCGACCGCACGGATCGCTTCGCAAGCCTTTTCAAAAGAAACCGCAGGCTTAAGTTCGTCAAACGCAGTCACGAAACCGCGGCCGTTCAAAATCTCCATTTCTGCTTCGGCGGAAACGTATCCGAGTGAAAGTTTCATCGAAAAACGGTCCATCTGAGATTCGGGAAGAGCGTAAGTTCCTTTCGATTCGATGTTGTTCTGCGTCGCAATGACAAAAAACGGCTTGTCAAGAACGAACTGACCGCCATCGGTGCTCACCTGCCCTTCGCCCATCGCCTCAAGCATCGCAGACTGAGTTCTGGGAGAAGCGCGGTTGATCTCGTCGGCAAGGATCATGTTTGCGAAAACCGGTCCTTTCTTGAACTCGAAAGCCGAAGTTTTCGGGTTGAAAATCGAAACTCCGGTGATATCGGAAGGCATCAGATCGGGAGTGAACTGAATGCGGCTGAACTTCATGCCGAGCGACTTTGCAAGCGCTTTTGCGAGCGTGGTTTTGCCCGTTCCCGGAACATCTTCAAGCAGCAGATGACCGCCCGAAAAGAAGGCGCAGACAGTCTTCGTCAGAACGTTGTCATGCCCTTTCACCAACTTTGCGACATTGTTTTTAACATCGTTTAAAATCTGCTGAAGTTCACGAATCTCCATGATTGCCCTCCTTCTTTACCGCGCTATAATAGCCGCACAAAATGGATTTTTCCAAAAAATCGACTAAAATTCTCTGTTTTTGATTTTTTATGAGGTTTGAAGATGAAAAAATCGTTTGTTGTGATTGCGTTAACCTTAATATTTTTCTTTGTTTCATGCGGCGGCAGCGGTAAATCCGAACCTGCAACGGACGGAGACAGCGAAACTCCCGATGAAGATGAAACGACCGATGAAGAAGGTGTGACCGACACAGACCTTACAGGCTCGCTTTTCTCAATGCCTAAAATAAACCCTTCCGGCAACATTCCGCTGAGCGCGGCAGTTCCCGTGAAAACCGCCGGTGTTGCTAAAGTCACGGTCGAAGTTGCCGACATCGACGGAAAATCGGCTCCTTTCAAACGCGAATATACCGTTTCGGAAGATGCAGCTGAAAATGTCGAGATACCCGTTTTAGGTCTTTTCCCGGCTCACAAAAACCAAGTTACGGTTGCAGCTCTTGACGCATCGGGCAAGGCAGTAGATGAAAAAACTTTCGAAATAGCAACCAAGGCCGTTCCGAAAGACTTTCCGGCAATAGAGATGACCGGCAGGATAGATTCCGGCTGGACAATGGTAAACTGGCTCAGAACTCCCCGTTCGAGAACCGAAATGAACGGCATCGCACTTGATGAACAGGGTCGTGTCCGCTGGTACAGCGACTTGGCTTTTCCGGTATGTTTTCCGATAGTTATCAAAGACGATACCTTCTACTGCGGCGGTGGAGAAGATGAAACCCACGTCACAAAATACGATTTCATGGGTTATGTTCTCGAAGATATCGATCTGGCTCCGCTCGGCTACAAAAATGTTCATCACGAAGTTTTCATCAAGCCTGACGGCAACTATCTCATAGGTGTAGACAAGGCCGGAAGCGACTACATCGAGGACAGAGTCATCGAAATCAACCCTGAAGATCCCGCAGAACCGAAACTCCGCAATGCATGGAACCTTAACAAAACACTGCCGGATGTATCCGATCTTTTCATGGATATGCAGCCGAGAAGCACCGAAATTCCGGGACAGACGAACAATACGATCCACCACAACGCGATTTTCTACGACGAGTCGGATGATTCGGTAATCATCGGTTCCCAGACTGCCGGAATCGCAAAATTCTACAAAGCCGGAAAGTTGAAATGGTATCTTGCACCGCATCTTTTCGGACTTATCGACGATGCGGACGGCGACGGACTCAGCGATTCATTCATGTCGAAATACGATCCCGCAAACCAGATGACCTGGGTCGGCGACTATTCGCAGAAAGACGGTGACAAAGTTGTTGCAGGCGAAAAATACGTAAACGAAAGAGCTCCGATAGACGGAATTCCTTATGAAGTCTACTCCGAATTCGAGTTCAAATACTCCGAGTTTTTCCTTACACCGCTTGACAAAAACGGAAATGAAATCGAAGACTTGTCGGTAAAACAGGGTTTGATGCCGCATGAAGACTTTTCATGGCCTTTCCGCGCTCACAATCCGACGATACTCAAAAACGGAAATCTGATGATCTTCGACAACGGACTCAGCAGGAACTTCGAATTCCCGCCTATTTCGATGTATCACTTCAGCCGCGTAGTCGAATACAAAATCACGCAGGACAAGGACGGTTACGGCGGAACGATCCAGCAGATCTGGGAATACGTTCTCGAAAACGACCCGATGTGGTACTCGATGAGCCTCATCGTAAGCGGTGCAAACGAGCTTGAAAACGGCAACCGCCTTATAACTTCCGGCTCTCTGGGTTCATCGTTTATTCCCGACCTTTTCAGAAACCAGTACGGCGACGGTCCGGTAGGAGCTTTGATAATCGAGATCGATCCGAAGGACAACTCTGAGAAAAACAGAATAAAACTGGACAGATACATCGATGACGACTACCCGGTAAACGAATTTTCGGCATTCCGCGCTTACCGTTTCAACATTTCGGCTGCACTTAAAAACAAATGAAAAAATTTTTGAAAACAGCAGTATTTTTTATCGTAATTTTCACTTTTTCCGCACTTTTTGCAACCGAAGAAGAGGATATTTTCGCCACCCTGCTCTACAATCAGGCTTTAACTCTTCTCAACAGCACAAAACCTCAGTGCAGAGAGCTTACGCAAAAAAACAAAACTCTTGCGAATGCTGTTTCCGAGCTTTACAAAAAGGCTCAGGAGAAGCGGAATACGGCGACGAATGTCTTTGCGAACGCCGATTATCTGCTCAAATTTATGCAGGAGCGGATCGACGAAACATGCGGGCTTGTTGAAATCGCAAACGAAGAATCGATCCGGATAATAATTGCGCAGGAGTTTGACCAGCTTTCTTCACAGCACAAGCAATCGGCAAATTTCGAAGAGTTCATCGACAAAATTTTCGGCACGGAATACGCAAAATTCCTCTATCTGGTGACTTCGGTTTCGACACTCGAAAAAATGTACACCAAATGGGCTGCAAAAATGGTTGACGATAGAAAAAATGTCAAAAAAATGATTTCTAACATCGCTGCGGCAAACACCGAGCTAAAACAAGAACTCACTGATTTCACTAAAACTTTCAAACTTTATTACAAAAAGTGATTTTTTAACTTTAGGAGGTTTATCATGAAGAAGTTTTTGGCAGTAACTCTTTTCGTATTCGGCGTATTCGCGCTTGTTTCCTGCGGCGGCGAGGAAAAAGTAAAATGCGAATCTTCAAAAGACCAGGAAGGCAGCGATCTATTATGCCCCGGCAAAAACTTTACTGTCTGCGCAACTGAAAGCGGCGATGAGGCATGGTTCAAAGTTGACGGCAAAAAATTCAAATGCAAAGGCGGTATCGAAGACTGCGACGAAGCTTTCGAAGAATTTTACAACTACTGCACAGGCAATTAAACCTCTTGATTTCTTTAAACTTTTTTAAATCAAGGGCGTCTAAAGGAACAATTTTATTGACTTTTGAGCGCTTATCCATATACTTTCCGCGTTTTTTTTGACCCTTGTTATTGGAGGATTTAGGGTATGCTTGATAAAGAAAAAAAATCAGCTGTTATCGCTCAGTTCGCAACAAAAGAAGGCGACACAGGTTCGCCCGAAGTTCAGGTAGCTATTCTCACGGCTAGAATCAACGAGCTCACCGAACATTTTAAAACACATCAGAAGGACAATCACTCAAGACTTGGTCTTCTCAAGATGGTTGGCAGAAGACAGAAACTTCTCAACTACATCAAGGGGAACAGTTTTGACAGATATACGGCACTTATTAAAGAACTCGGTTTGCGTAAGTAATCAATATTTTCCTTTCGCATATTTCCCGATTTTCAAAACAACATCTATTTTTCAAGAGGCATTATGAATCAGATTAAAGAATCTATAACTTTTAACGGTAAAGATTTATCCATCACTACCGGCCGTTACGCAAAACAGGCTGACGGCGCGATCTGGTGCAACTACGGCGGCACGGTAATTCTGGCAACAGTCGTTGCGGCAAAAGGCGATCCGGCTGCAGAAGGCGATTTCTTCCCGCTTACCGTTGACTACACCGAAAAATTCTACGCTGCCGGCAGATTTCCGGGCGGATTCCTCAAAAGAGAATCCCAGCCGAGCACACAGGAAAAACTTACGTCGCGTCTTATAGACAGACCGCTCAGACCGATGTTTGCTGACTGGTTCACCAACGAGACCCAGATCCTCGTAAACCTTCTGAGCTTTGATCCCAACTGCGATCCGAGAGTTATGTCGATCACGGCTGCTTCTGCTGCCCTCATGATTTCGGACATTCCTTTCAACGGACCCGTTGCAGGTTGCAGAGTTGTCAGAAAAGACGGCGAATTCATGATAAATCCGGCTGTCAGAGACGATGACGACTACGATATCGACATCACGGTCGCAGGAAACTACGACTCGATCGTCATGGTCGAAGGTGAATCGAAGGAAGTAAGCGAAGAAGATATGACCAGAGCTATCGAACTCGGTCACCAGGCAATTCAGCCGCTTCTTGAAATGCAGGATAAACTGGCAAAACAGATCAACCCGGTAAAAAGAGCCGAAGTTGCGAAGGTAAAAGACGAAAATCTTGAAAAATTCGTTCACGAAACCTGCGAAGAAATCGTAAAGGAAGCTCTTTCAACGACTGAAAAGCTCAAAAGATATGCTCTTCTTGACGAAGCGAAGGCTGAGCTTGTAGAAAGAGTCACCAAAAAAATCGAAGAAGGTTCCGATTTCATGAATGCGGACGATCCGCAGCTTGTCATCACCCGCGCAAAAACTTTCTTCGACGACTACCTTAAATATGCGATGAGACATCAGATAATCACCGAAAACAGAAGAATCGACGGTCGTGACCTTACTTCGATCAGACCGATCACGATCGACCTCGGCGTTCTTCCGATGACTCACGGTTCGGCTGTTTTCACTCGCGGTGAGACCCAGTCGCTCGGCGTTCTCACTCTCGGAATCGGCAAAGACGAACAGAAAGTCGACACCGTTACCGAAGGGGCAAGCAAACGCTTCATGCTTCACTACAACTTCCCGCCTTTCTCGGTCGGCGAAGTAGCAAGACTCAAATCTCCGGGAAGAAGAGAGCTCGGTCACGGCAACCTTGCTGAAAGAGCGCTTTCCGCAATAATCCCGCCGAAAGAAGAGTTCCCCTACACCGTCCGCCTCGTTTCCGAAATCATGGAATCGAACGGGTCATCTTCTCAGGCAACAGTTTGCTCGGGTTCGCTCGCACTTATGGATGCAGGTGTTCCGGTTAAAAAGCACGTTGCCGGAATCGCAATGGGACTTATTCAGGACGGAGACGATTTCTATATCCTTTCCGATATTCTCGGTGATGAAGACCATCTCGGCGACATGGATTTCAAAGTCGCAGGTTCCAAAGACGGTATCACGGCGATCCAGATGGATATCAAAATCAAGGGACTTCCGAAAGAAGTTATGGAAAGAGCAATGCTTCAGGCGAAAGTCGGAAGAATGCACATCATCGGCGAAATGGAAAAGGCTATCGCAGCTCCGAGACCGGAACTCAGCCCGAACGCTCCGAAACTCTGCCAGATCAAAATCGATGTTGACAAGATCAAAGATCTCATCGGAACAGGCGGCAAAAACATCAAATCGATCGTTGAAGAGACCGGCGCCGACGTTGAAGTCGAGCAGGACGGAACCGTTACGATCGCAGCAAAGAATCAGGAAGTTCTCAACGCGACTCTTGCACTCGTAAAATCGTTTACCGACGATGTCGAACTCGGCAAAGTTTATGAAGGCGAAATCACGAGAATTGAAGAATACGGCGCATTCGTCGAGCTCTGGAGAGGCACCACAGGTCTTCTCCACGTCAGCAAAATTTCTGACGAAAGAGTAGAAAACGTAAATGATTATCTCCATTTGGGTCAGAAAGTCCGCGTAATAGTCACCGAAATCGAACAGGGCGGCAAATTCAAACTCAGCATGAAACCCGGCGACTTCGATAAAGACTGGACGAAAGAGAGACCGGTCAGACCGCCGAGACCGAGAGACGATTCAAGAAACGGCGACCGCAGAGGCGGAGATCGCGGTGGCAGAGAAAATCACAAATAAAATCTCAATAAAATTCAAATTAGCTGAAGGCGCGGCGCTTCCCGAATACAAAACAACGGGGGCAGCCGGTGCCGATATCTGTTCAAACGAGGACTGTTCAATAGATCCTAACAACTGGAAAATGGTTTCGACAGGTGTTTTTCCGGAAATTCCCGAAAATTTTGAGATTCAGGTGAGAAGCCGTAGCGGACTTGCCGCAAAAAACGGCGTTTTCGTTCTCAATTCACCGGGAACGGTAGACAGCGACTACCGCGGTGAAATCAAAGTGATCTTGGCAAACATGTCGGACAAGCCTTTTGAAATCAGAAAGGGCGACCGCATCGCGCAGCTTGTCGTAAGTCCGGTTCAACAGGCAAATTTCGAAATAGTTTCAGATATTTCTGAGACTGAAAGATCGGCAGGCGGCTTCGGAAGCACCGGAATAAGATAAAATCCAAAGCCATAAAAAATTTGACATTAAAAACATTCTAACTATCATACTGCGCGGCAATGAGGTTGCGGGGTAGAGCAGCTGGTAGCTCGTCGGGCTCATAACCCGAAGGTCATTGGTTCAAATCCAATCCCCGCGACCATTTTTTTTTGCCTTCTTTTGACTTTTTTCACCAATGTTTCTTGATTTTTGAGCGGAGAACAGAATGAACAAAGAAGAAGTCCTCAGTTATCACAAGAACCCGAAACCGGGAAAACTCGAAGTCGTTCCATCCAAAGTCTGTGCAACTCAGGCCGACTTGTCTAAAGCCTACACGCCTGGAGTCGCCCTTCCCTGCCTTGAAATCAAGGATAAACCCGAAACTGTCTACGACTACACGGGAAAAGGGAATCTCGTCGGTGTAATCAGCGACGGAAGCGCGGTTCTGGGACTCGGGAATATCGGTGCGCTCGCCGGAAAGCCGGTCATGGAAGGAAAGGCGCTTCTTTTTAAGCGTTTCGCAGGGATCGACGCATTCGATATCGAGATAGACGAACACGATCCCGACAAATTTGTCGAAATAGTGAAGTCGCTCGAACCAACTTTCGGCGGCATAAACCTTGAAGACATCTCGTCTCCGCGCTGCTTCGAGATCGAAGAAAAGCTCAAAAAGGCGATGAACATCCCCGTTTTCCACGACGACCAGCACGGAACGGCTGTGATCTGCGCGGCTGGAGTCCTCAACGGACTTGAAATCGCGGGCAAAAAACCCGAAAACTGCAAAGTCGTCCTCACTGGTGCAGGTGCAGCAGGTGTCGCGATCGCAAAACACCTCATAAACTGCGGCATTAAGAAGGAAAACGTCTTCGCTTACGACAAAGACGGTGTTCTTTTCGAAGGAAGAGAGGACGGGCTTTCGGAATATCACAGATTTTTGTACAGAAACACGACTGCGAGATCGCTTTCGGAACTTTTTGAAGGAGCCGACATCTACATCGGAGTCAGCATCAAAGGGCTCGTCAAAGCTGAAATGCTCAAAAAAATGGCACCTGATCCCGTTATTTTCCCGATGGCAAACCCTGACCCCGAAATCACTTACGAAGAAGTAAAAACTGCCCGCCCCGACGCGATAGTAGGCACAGGAAGAACCGATTTCCCGAATCAGGTAAACAACCTTCTGGGATTTCCCGCGATCTTCAGAGGCGCACTCGACGTCAGAGCACGCCAGATAACCGAAAAAATGAAAATGGCGGCTACAACTGCACTCATAAAAGTGACAAAAATGCCGGTTCTGCCCGAAGTCCTCAAAGTTTACGGGCTTGATTCGCTCGAATACGGCAGAAACTACATCATTCCGAAACCGTTCGATCCCAGAGTTTTAGTCGAAGTCGCCTTCGCAGTCGCTTCAGCCGCGGTGGAAGAGGGTGTCAACAGAGTTGAACTCGATCTTGAAGAATACCGGAAAAACCTCGAAAAAAGATTTTTGAAATAAAGCAGGATCTTTTGCCGCGCAGACCTTAAGGACTTTAAGGACCTTAAGGACCCTAAGGACCCTAAGGACCTTAGTGGCGCGGCAGTCAGCGCGGCACTATTGGCAATCGGCGCGGCAGCGCGCCGAAAACAAGAATCTTGTTTTTCTCCTTTTTTTCCTTAGAATCTCCCGTTTTTAGTTGATTGGAGGCAGTTATGACTGAAGAAAAACACTCGTGTGAAAGTTGCACAAGCACTACTTGCAGCGCTAAAAAGAGAATGGAAAACGAAAACGACGAGCAGTTTCTTGTGCGTCAGGAGATAAAAAAGAATCTCTGTCAGATCAAGAACAAGATCCTCGTCATGTCGGGCAAAGGCGGCGTCGGCAAAAGTTCCGTTGCGGTAAATATCGCAATGGCTCTCGCGATGGACGGAAAAACCGTCGGTCTTCTTGATATCGACCTGCACGGACCGAGCATTCCGACTATGTTCGGCATGAAAGACGGCAGAATAAATGTCGAAAACAACAAGTTCATACCGATCACTTTCGGCGCGCTCAAAATCATGTCGGTCGGCTTTTTCCTTCAGGATTCAGACGACGCGATAATCTGGAGAGGCCCGATAAAACACGGAATGATCCAGCAGTTTTTCAAAGACGTTTCGTGGGGAACGCTTGATTATCTCGTTATCGATTCGCCTCCCGGAACAGGCGACGAGCTCCTTTCGCTCATCAACATTGTTGAAGACCTCACCGGTGCGGTCCTCGTCACGACCCCTCAGGAAGTCGCTGCGGCCGATGTCAGAAAGTCGGTCAACTTCTGCGAAAAAGCAAACATCAAAATTCTCGGAATAGTTGAGAATATGAGCGGTTACGTCTGTCCGCACTGCGGAAAGGTCACCGATATCTTCAAAGTCGGTGCCGGAACGCAGATCGCGGAAAAATACAACCTTAAACTGCTCGGAAAGATCCCGCTCGATCCCGCTGTAGGCGATTCGGGCGACTGCGGACTTCCGTTCGTCTATGCACACAGCGAAAGCCCGACTGCAAAAGAATTCGAATCTGTCACAAGGCAGATCGAGGATATTTGTGAAATTTAGTTTGAGGGAGAATGTCTCATGAAAAAAATCATGAAAATTTTTGTTCTGTTTCTGGCTCTTTTTGTGCTCATTTCCTGCGGTGAAAAAACCGCTTCCAAGGACAGCGCAGCCAGTAGCGAGGCCAGTACCGCGGCAAAAAAACGGGACATTCTCAATGTAACTGTCAGCATCCCGCCGCAGGCTTATATCGTCAAGTCCGTCGGCAAGGACAAAGTCAGAGTAAACACGATGATGGAGCCGTCAAGCACGCCTGAAACTTATGAACCGGGCCCGAAAAAGATGGCTGACCTCAAAGATTCCGCACTTTACCTCAAAATCGGAGTTCCCTTCGAAGCAGCTTCTATCGAAAAACTTGCCGCTGACTACAAAAACATCCGTTTTGCCGATATGGCGAAAGGAATAAATTTCCGCAAAATGGAAGGACATTTTCATCCTCATCATCACTGCGACAAAGGCTGTGCCGAAGCATGTGCAGACTGCAAGTGCGGATGCAAAGAAGGCAGGGAATGCGGATGCAAGCACGGTGAAAAGCTTGAAAAAGAGGAATGCGGTGTTGATGTGTGTTCGCTTCCGGGATTCGACGCTCCGAAAGCTGAAGAACATAAGCATGAACATCATCACCACGACGGAATGCACGAAGGTTGTCCGCACCACAAAGAGCATCACGGTGACAAAGGCTGCGAAGGCTGTGAAAAATGCGGATGCGGATGCAAAGACGGCAAGAGATGCGACTGCAAAGAAGGTAAAGGCTGTGCTGACTGCAAATGTGGCTGCAAAGAAGGTAAAGAGTGCGCTTGTCATCACGGCGACAAAGGCTGCGGCGAAGGATGCTGCGGCGGAAAGTGCGAAGGCTGTGCCGACTGCAAGTGCGGATGTAAAGAAGGAAAAGAGTGCAAATGTCACGACGGAAAAGGCTGTCCTAAGTGTGGCGGCGAGGAATGTCCGTGCAAAGGCGACAAAGAGTGCTGCAAAAAACACGGCGGCTGTGCCTGCCTCAACGAAAAAGGCTGCGAAGGCTGTGCTGACGGCAAATGCGGATGCAAAGAAGGCAAGGAATGCGGATGCCATCACGGAAAACACCCGTTCCCGCCGCATTTCCCCGAAATGCACGATCCTCACGTTTGGCTCGATCCGATGAACCTTATCGTTATGACCGACAACACCGTTGCGGAACTTTCCGCAGCCGATCCTGACAATGCGGCATTCTACCGCGAAAACGGCGAAGCACTGAAAGCTGAGATCAAAAAAGTGAATGACGAAGTTGCAGCTCTCCTCAAAGATGTTGAAGGAAAGAGTTTTGTAGTTCATCACCCCGCTTTCGGATATTTTGCCGACAGATTCGGTCTCAAACAGATCCCGCTTGAAGTTGAAGGAAAGGAACCGGGCGCAATAGACATGGCGAAAGTTGTCGATTTCATCAAGAAAAATGAGGCAAAAGCAGTATTTATGCAGGCACAGATCCCCGATTCAGTAATCAAATCGATAGCTGAAGAGACGAAAGTCCGCGTTATCACCCTTGATCCTTTAAAAGAAAATGTTCTCGAAAACATCAGAGAGACAGCTAGTGAGATAAAAGGAGCTTTGAATTAATGAAAACAAGTAATTTTATTGAAAAAATTTTCTTCATTCTTCTGTTTTCGGCGCTTGCCTGCTTTGTAGCGTGCAGCAGTTCAAATGAAGAAGATACGACCGATACCGATACAGTTTCGGATGAAGATTCAACCGATGACGCTGACCCTACGGGCGACACTGATTCGGAACCGGCGGATGATACCGATACGGCACAGGATAATCCTGACACGACAACTGACAATGCTGATTCAGCCGATGATTCGGGTGAACCAACGGGAGATACAGATTCCGACACCGAGCCAGAACCTACCGATGAACCTGACCCGGAATTTGAGCAGAATGCGGAAGGGTGCACGATGATCGAAGTTCCGAAAATAACTATGGGCGGTGCTTACGCCGATGAAATCAACGGCTATTTGTCACCGGCTATAGGCGGCAACGCGATCGACATCATCAAAATTTACCTGATGGGTAACATCAAGGAAGGAACATACGAGCTCGGAACCGGTCTCAACGAAACTTATATGAACTGCGAGCAGTGCGTAATGGTCTGGGTTGACGCAGAATTGGGTACTGCGGATGAATACTATTTCCAGACTCACGGCACTCTGACGATAACCGAAGTCAAAGATGTTGAAGGTATAATCAGAACTGCCGGCGAAATCAGAAATCTTATTCTGAAACAGGCTGAAACGAACGAATACATGTCCGATTTCACACTTATTCCCGACGGCAAGTGCATTGCTGCAGAAATAGTCGAATGGGATACGACAAACACTCCCAACAATTCCGGTGATTAGTCTCAGCAGCTTGGAATCATGAGCTTTCTTTTAATTTTTCTTTTTGTTTTTTCGCTGCAGACACTTTCTGACAACGATAATTTTTATCTGATTTTCGAGAGCGCCGACGAAAATCCGACATTTTCATCATACCGCCTGAACAACCCTGAAAGAATCGTTTTCGAAGCAAGCGGAACTTTCAAGGATACCGATCTGACCGATTTGCCTGACATGGTGAAATCTGTCGAAAAAAACGTCTCGGGCGGCATGACAAGATTCATATTTTTTGTTGAATCCGGCGCTCAGTACACTTTTTTCAACCGCAAAGGAACGATAATCATGGGCCTCAGCCGCTCGCTCTTTCTTGACGACGAGAATTTCGACACGATCATAGCGAAATTCGCGGGAAAAAGAGAAGCGGAACGTCTCGCACAGGCTGAAAAAGAGCGGAAAATCGAAGAAGAACGCATAGCTGAAGAAAACAGGCGGCTTGAAGAAGAAAAGCGTATAGCGGAACTTAAAAAAGCGGAAGAAGAGAAACGCCTGGCTGAAGAAAGACGCGTTGCCGAAGAAAAGCGTGTCGCAGAACTTCAAAAAGCTGAGGAAGAAAAACGTCTCGCCGAGGAAAAACGGCTTGCCGAGCTTAAAAAGGCCGAAGAAGAAAAGCGTCGCCTCGCTGCTGCAAGAGAAACTGAACTTGTCAATTCCCTTATGAACGAACTTGTCGAAGAAGAAAAAAGAGTTGCAGAACTTAAAAAAGCGGAAGAAGAAAAGCGTTTGGCCGAGGAAAAACGCATAGCTGAAGAAAAGAGAATTGCCGAAGAGAAACGCTTGGCCGAAGAAAAAAGGCTCGCTGAGCTTAAAAAAGCGGAAGAAGAAAAGAGAATCGCCGAGGAAAAACGCATAGCTGAAGAAAAGCGGCTTGCGGAACTCAAAAAAGCGGAAGAAGAAAAGCGGATCGCCGAAGAAAAACGCATAGCGGAAGAAAAGAGACTCGCGGAACTTCAGAAAGCAGAAGAAGAAAAGCGGCTGGCTGAGGAAAAACGTATAGCCGAGCTTCAGAAAGCAGAGGAAGAAAAACGTCTGGCCGAGCGCAAAAAAGCGGTCAGATCGGAAGACGGCGAAATTCGTCAGCTTAAAGTCGTAAAAGCTGAAAAAGAACCAACTCTGAGCGAAAAACTGCCCGATCTTCCGGTTACGAAACTGGCAAAGAAAGGAAAGCTGAAAAACATTTTCTTCAGAAAATTCCCCGAATTCAGCCGGATAACTATAGAACTTGACGGCGAAGTCGACTATCAGTTCAGGGAAATAACCGGCGGATTCGTCATCGATGTCCACAACTTCGACAAAATTCCTCAATATTTACTCAACATTATCGATGCCCGCGCTTTCAAGGCAGAAGTTTCATACATTTATCCGAAAAAAGTGGACGGCGTTTTGAAAATCTACATAAAAACCGATCCGGGAATGGCTGTCAGAAAGAGTAAAGACAAAAAATACGTCAACTTTGACTTTTTCAAGCCGACAATCGAATAAAAAAATAACCGTTTTCCCCTTTTTATTGCCCAAATTCTTTGCACTTTTTTCATAAATCCTTAAAATATTGCGATTTTGAGATGAAATCTCGATTTGATTAAATATTTTTGGAGGAAAAAAATGGCAGTTCAGAAAGGTGACAAAGTGGCGATCCACTACATCGGACGCTTGAAAGACGGAAGCGAATTCGACAATTCCTACGAAAACGGCGAACCGATAAAGTTCGAAGTCGGCGGCGGAATGGTCATCCCCGGTTTTGAAGACGGCGTTATCGGCATGGAAATCGGCGACAAAAAAACGATAGTCATCCCGCCGGAACAGGCTTACGGCGAAAGAGACGAGCGCTATGTTTTCGAAGTCGGCAAAGGGGAATTCCCGAAAGACGCAGACATTCATGTAGGAGCTATCTTCCAGATGCAGAGCGAACACGGCGAAGTTATTCCGGTAGTGATTTCAAAAATCGAAGGCGACACCGTTTCTCTTGATGCAAACCATCCGCTTGCCGGAAAAGAGCTTACTTTTGAAATGGAACTCGTAGCTACCGGCGTTGAAATTCCTCATCATCACTGCGGTTGCGGCTGTGAAGAGTGCGGAGACGACTGTGACGACCACGACTGCGGCGATCACGATTGCGGTTGCGGCTGCGGACATCATCACTAATTTTTGAATATTTTACGGAGGTTTTTTTATGAACGCTGCTTCTATTTTAGCTGTCGCGCTTCTTGTTGCCGGTGTCGTTGCTGCCGGAGTAATCGTTTGGAAATACGTCAAAGATCTTCATGAATCGCCGCGTGACATGTGGATCCTTTTCGGATACATGGTAATTCAGTATATCGCTTATGCCGCAATGAACCCGGTGCTTACGCTCTGGCTTTCGGCTGACTGCGGTTTAAGCGACCAGATGGCGGGAAACGTCATCATGATATGGTCGATCCTGCTTTCATGCATCGGTATGGTCGCAGGTGCTTTGGTTGACACGATCGGCGTAAGAAAAGTTATGTTCTTAAGCGTAATATTTCTTTTCCTTTCACGTCTGGCGATGACTTTCATTACCAATCCGGTTATCGTTTTCATCGTCGGTTTCATCCCGTTCGCACTCGGTTTCGCACTTGTTTCACCCGTTATCTCGGTTTCGATCAAAAGATATACGACTAAAGAGGGCGCAGCTTTAGGCTTCGGTCTTTTCTACGTCATCATGAATGCAGCTTACGCTGTCGGCGGCTGGCTCATCGACTTTGTCAGAGATACTTTTGCAGAGAGAGATGCTGCCGGTAAAATCATCAATGAAAACGCTGGCATAGACCTCGCAGGAATTCATCTTTCAAGTTATCAGATGCTCTTCCTCATCGCTGTAGGACTTACGATTGTCGGCGCGCTTGTAATCATGTTCATCCGTGACGGTATCGAAGTCGTCGAAGAAACCGATGAATCGGGCAAAACCACTTCCAAAATCGTCAAAAAACCGGTCGAACAGCACGGAAGCGGTCTTCAGGCTGTCAAAGGCGCTGCGGTTTCAATGGGTAAAAAGATCGGCGGTGCCGTAAAGGAAAACTACTTCTGGATCTTCATCGGCATTCTGACGATAACCCTTTTCGTCCGTTTCGTATTCTTCCACCTTCACTACACTTTCCCGAAATACGGAATCAGAGTTTTGGGCGAAGGCGCGAAGATCGGATCTATCTACGGCGTTCTGAACCCCGTTCTGATTATTTACCTCACTCCGCTCGTAGCAGCTTTCACGAGAAAGACGAAATCTTACAAAATGCTTGTCATCGGTTCGCTCGTTTCGGCTGCGAGCTGCTTTATCGCAGTTCTTCCGGGCACAATGTTCTCTTTCCTCAACGATTCCGTTCTGAGCGAAATCATCTTCATCAAATGGCTCGGAATCGCTCCTGACATGAACGCGCTTCAGGATTTCTTCGCTGCCAATCCGCTTTCAATGCAGTACTGGTCGCTGATTTTCTTCTTCATTATCTTCACGATCGGCGAATCGATCTGGTCACCGAGACTTATGCAGTTCACTGCTGAAATCGCACCGAAAGGAAAAGAAGGAACCTACATTTCTCTTTCAGTCCTTCCCTTCTTCTTCGCGAAATTCTTCGTTGCTCCGCTTTCAGGCTGGCTCGTAAGTTCATACGTTCCGCTTGACGAAGCAGGAAAAATCGCTTCGACTTATCCGAATCACCACATGGTATGGGTAATAATCGGCGGAATGGCGCTTATCACTCCGCTCGGACTTTTGATTTTGAGACCTTTCTTCAAGAAACACATAAAAGAAGCGTAAATGAATAGAATTGTTCTTGTCATAGACGACGAGGAATCGATACTTCAGTCGATGAAGTTTCTGCTCGGCAATTCGGGCTACACTGTGATGACTGCAGCTGACGCTACTGCCGGTCTCAAGATCATCAAGGAGCTGGAGCATGAACTTTCGGTTATCGTTACAGACCTTTTTCTTCCCGGCGGGTTTGACGGTTTCGACATAATCGAGGCGGTGAAGGATTTGGGAACTCACATCCCGATAATCATGATAACCGCTTTCGGCAAGGTCGAGACCGCGGTCAGGGCGATGCAGAACGGCGCATACACTTTTCTTACAAAGCCTGTCGACATGAAGGTCCTGCTCGAGCAGATGAACAAGGCTATAGAAGTCGGCAATATTATGAAGGAAAATGTCCGTCTGAAAAAGGAAAACCTTGATATTTCGGCCGATAAATACCGGATAGTCTATCAGAGTGAGGCGATGGAGCGGCTTCTGAAAAACGCATCTGAAATCGCTAAAACGGATGAGACAGTTCTCGTCACGGGCGAAAGCGGAACTGGAAAAGAGCTCGTAGCCCGCTTCGTTCTGCGCGAAAGCAAGCGTTCAGGCGGCCCGTTCATGGCTTTCAACGCCGCCGCGGTCAACGAATCGCTGATGGAATCGGAACTTTTCGGTTACAAAAAAGGGGCTTTTACTGGCGCAGACAAAAACTCGCCAGGATATGTCGGAGCGGCAGAGGGAGGAACGCTTTTCATCGATGAAATAGGCGATATGCCTCCGAGTCTGCAGACGAAACTTCTCCGTTTCCTCGAGTCGAGAGAGTATCTTCCGGTCGGAAGTTCGACTCCGCTCCATGCAAACGTCAGGATAATCGCCGCAACAAACAAAAATCTCGAAAAAGAGGCTGAAAAAGGAAATTTCAGAAAGGATCTCTACTACAGACTGAGCACTTTCATCCTTCACATACCGCCTTTGAGAGAGCGCAAAGAGGATATTCCCCTGCTTGTCCAGCATTTTGTCGAAAAGGCTTCTCTCGAATTTGCGAAAGAGGTCGTTTATCCCGATCACGAAATGATAAAAGAGCTTGTCAAACAGGAGTGGAAAGGCAACGTCCGTGAACTCAAAAGCTACGTCAGCCGCTTTGTTCTGACAGGTTCGGGGCTTCCGTCAGGCTCGAGCAGCCGCAGTGAAGCTCAGTCGGAAAGCGGCGAAACGGTTCTTTCATTCCGTGTCGGAGAAAAGACTCTTGACGAAATCGAAAAAGAGATGCTTGACGCGACACTCAAATTCACGAAGGGCGACAAACATCTTGCCTCCAAACTTTTAGGTCGTTCCGAGCGGACACTCTACCGCAGACTTTCAAAAGACGACGAATTTTAACTTTAGGTGCAGTTTGAAAAAAGTCAGATTTTTTATTGCCGCAGTTCTTTTTCTGATTTTTTTCGTCTGGGCTTTTACCGGTAATTTCGGCGCTCTTTTTCTCTTTCATCTCCCCGTAATGGCGGTACTTTTTCTTTTTTCTTCACTTGTTTTAGCGTTCGTTCCGGCAGAAAAACTTAAAGCTGCAGTAAATAAAACCGAGCCTTACAAATTTTATATTTTTCCGGCTTTAGCATTTCTTTTTTCTCTTGCTGTTTCCGTCTTTATTTTCCGCGGTCTTCCACATGTACCTGACGAAATGAACTACAAATATCTTGCAGAGGCGATCCTTGACGGAAAAATCACGACGCCGCTTCATCCGCACTATGAGTTTTTTCACTTTTTATATACAAATCCTGCAATTTCAGGGACTTATTCAATCTACCAAATTGGTTTCTCGATTTTTTTAGCACCGTTTGTTTTTCTTAAAGTGCCTTTTCTGTGCAATCCGCTGCTTAATGCCGCCTCAGTCTTCTTTATCGGAAAAATCGCTGATGAGTTTTACGGAAAAAGTGTCGCTTTTATAACTATGGCACTTGCAGCGCTATCGCTCTACACCGCTCTTATGGGCGGAACTTTAATGGCTCACTCGTTCTGCGCGGTATGCACTCTCGGAGCTTTTTACTTCGCCGTGCTTTCTGTCAAAAACTGCGGAACGAAAAGAGCGGCATTTGCCGCGGTTTCGGCTCTTTTTATCTCGTTTCTGATGTTTATCCGACCGCAGAACGCCCTTTTCATGCTCATTTTCATTCTGTTCTATCTCTTTGTTTTTATTGATAAAAAGTCTTTTTTTAAAATCATTCCCGTTATGGGCGGCGTGATTTTTATCTTTTTTCTTCTTTTTGTTTACTCGAACTATGCGATAAGCGGAAAAATCACAGAGTTCAAATATGTAAAACACTGGAATATTTCAGAACCTGAGGACGACTGCATGGGACTCGGACTCGGAAAAGGGTGCAGATTCGGAACTCCCTACGAAATGCCCGAAAACGGCCTCACTTTTCCGCTTGCCTTCGAAATCACCTCTAAAAGACTGTATTATTTTGTCTCGGATTTTATTTTCAGTCCGCTTATGATGCTTTTTCTCATACTCGCCTTCCTGCTTGCCGAAGAGAAGCTGAAACTCAAGAAAAATTTAATACTTCTGACAGGTTATCTTATTTTTTTCGTCGTTTACTTTTTTTATTACTATATAGATTCAGATTACGGTTATGGTTCGAGATATTACTACGAATGCATGTTTTTTCTTTTTCCGCTGATTGCCGAAGGAATTCTGGCCGCAGTCAGAAAATCGGAAAAAATATTTTCAAAACCGTTTTTCAAAAATGCCGTTTTCGTTCCGGCGTTTATCGCTTCATCGCTGATTTTTCAGACTTTCTGTATGTTGCCGATAAAAAATTCCTACTATTCAAAAAGTTTCTGGATCGGGGATAAACTGCTTTCCGAAGCGTTGAAGGAAAAAAATATCGATGAAGGGGTGGTTTTTATCCATCCCGACACTTTTTATGCCGACGGCGCAGTGCGTATGAACCTGCACAAAATCGATGAAAACAAGCTGATTTTCGTTCATGCTTTGGATTATGCGTCAAACCAGAATCTGATGGATTACTACAAAGGAAGGAAGTTTTACACCGCTCTGTTCAGTGCCAACGGAGAAAAAAAGCCCGAAATTTTTGAAATACACCGCGATCCTTCAATTTCATGGATAACTGCCGAGGCCGAATACAAGAACAACCCGGTCGACGGCGCTCCCGACTACTGCAACAAATACCCGCAATATCCGGCTTTTGTTAATAAATATTCGGGCTTTACATTGCCGGAAGATATGATTTCGAAGCGTGTTTTCTTCTTCTGCCGTTTTACGGAAAAAACACAATTCTACACATTCGGGCAGAATTTCGAGAAAGAGGGAAATTACAAGGTAAAAATAACTTTCGCAGCAACTCCAGAAAGCGGGAATTTTTATTTTGAAAGCGGAAATTTCACTAAAAAAATAGATTTTTACTCGCAGGAGAGTCTTCTTGACAGCGTTGAATTTGATGCTTTTTTCAAAAAAGGGATGAACTTCATAAAGCTGTCCCCTGATCTTAACGGCAAACCGCACTATTTTATAATTGACAAATTTGAATTTTTTCCTTCTGAGAAAATTGAGGCTTTGCAATGAATATAATAGTTAACTCTTTGATTTCACTGGCTGTTTTTCTAACATTTTTCTGTTGGGCGACATTCGGAAACTTTTTTCTGCCGCTAACTGTCTCATTTCCGGTATTTCACATTCTTCTGATCTCTTTTCTGATGCTTTTCTATGCCATCTCCCTCAAATACGACTTTTCGAACATAAATCTGAATTTCGGCAAATCGCCCTTTTTCATTCTTCCGGCGGCGGCTTTTCTTATTTCACTGACCATCGCATTTCTCTTTTTTCAAGGGATGCCGCATGTTCAGGACAGCATAAATTACCTAGTCATGGCGGAAAATTTCGCAGTCGGAAGACTTCACGGCAAAATGCCGGAACACTACGAATTTTTTCAGTATGCCTATATGATTCCTGACGGAGAAAAGCTTTATTCGATCTTTCTGCCGGGATTTTCGTTCTTTCTGGTTCCTTTCGTTATTCTGGGAATCCCCGTTCTCGCCAATCCGCTTCTTACTGCGCTGAATGTTTTTCTGACAGGTAAAATCACAGAAAAACTGTTTGACAGAAAAATCGCCGTAATTTCGATGTTCTTTATGCTTTTTTCGACTTTTTTCATCGTTATGGGCGGAACATGGATGGCTCACCCCTTCTGCATGACTATGACTTTGCTGGCAGTCTGGGCATACATTCACATGGTTGACCAGAAATCACACAAGTATCCAATAATATTGGGTATTTCATTGGGGTGGCTGGCTTTGACGCGCCCTCAGAACACTCTTTTTGTAGGTATCCCGCTGATCGCGCATTACCTGATCGTTCTTCTAAAAAAGCGGGAACTGCGTCTTTTTGCCGACGCGCTTGACAAAGGTCTGATGTCTCTTGCTTTTTTTGCTCCGTTTCTCGTTTTTCTCCTTTATTACAACTCGATTTACACGGGAGATCCGCTGCTTTTCAAACAGGATATATTCTTCAACTACAGCGAGCCGCGCAAATTCTGCCACAGATTCGGTCTGGGGACGGGCTGCTCGTACTCTAACGGTATAGAACTGCCGCCGGAAGGACTTACTTTCTCCCACGCGCTTCTTGTCTCGAATCACAGACTTTCGTCGCTGATCATGAATCTTTTTCTGCATCCGACGGTACTGATTCTTTTGCCGCTTGCATTCGTTTTTGCAAAAAACCGGAAAGACTTCAACAAGCTGCTTTTCCTCTTCTCCTTATTTTTCGTAAACCTGGCGGGATATTTTTTCTTTTATTACCACGGAAACGCTTTCGGACCGCGCTATCTGTATGAAACTTCATTCTTTCTCATTGTCATCCTCGCCTATGCTTTCTGCCGGATAACAGAGGGTGCATTCAAAAGGCCGAAATTGAATAAGATCGCTAAAACATTGACATTTTCACTGCTTTCCGCAGCCTTTTTATATCAGGTGTTCTTTGCGCTTCCCGCTTTGAAAGGAAGCTACGATAAAGGTTTCTGGAATGTCAGCGCAGATCTTAAAAAATCTCTTGATGACGCCGGAATTAAGGAAGGAGTCGTTTTTGTGGCTCCTTTTACGATGTACGGGTCAGGTTACGCGCTGATGGATCACAGCCATCCTGAAAACAACAAAATCATTTATGTCCGCGATTTGGGAGAAAAACAGAACCGGCGGATAATGTTCGAATATCCCGGAAAAAAATATTACTGGGCACGCTTCAAGGAAATGTTGAACAACACCGAACCGCCTGAAATCAAAGAAATTTTTGCACCGAAAGACACGGGAGAGATTCATGTCGATCTCGAGAACAAATCTTTCCCTCTGACAGGAAACCCCGATTTCTGCCAGGCATTTCCCGAGATGTCGTATCTTGATTCATATTTGGATATGGAACCCCCTTACCAATACCTTGTCAAATACCAGTTTTTGTGGTTTTGCAGGTTTGCAAGTACCGACCAGTATTACGATTTCAAACAGAAAGTGAACAAGGGCGGCAGTTACGAGATAAGAGTTTACGGTCTGCAGGGAAAGGAAATGGGAAATTTCGACCTTCTTATCGACGGCAAAAAAGCGGCGGCACTCGATTTCCATGCCGACGAGAAAAAAATGAACAGCATTTCACTCTATACCCGCCTTGACAAAGGAATGCACGACTTCAGAATCGTTCCGCGCGAACTTGTCAGCCGACACAACTATTTCATGATTGATTACTTCGATTTCGTGCCGAGAAAACTGGATTGATTACCACCCGTCATCGGAGCAATTATTTGTATTGTAGCCGTCACATGTTGAGTTGCAGGTAGCAGTTCCGCTGACATAATTTGAATCCAACTCTTCGCAGTCAATCTGACCTCCGTCGCAGACTTCATCGCCTTCGACTATGCCGTTTCCGCAAATAGCAGGAACATCGCTGCTCGTTGAAATCCAGATAGTGTTTTCATCATAAAGATAGGTATATCCGTCGAAAGTATAGACATCCTGAAGT
>JAFQZM010000016.1 GCA_017405875.1 bacterium | reverse complement strand
ACTTCAGGATGTCTATACTTTCGACGGATATACCTATCTTTATGATGAAAACACTATCTGGATTTCAACGAGCAGCGATGTTCCTGCTATTTGCGGAAACGGCATAGTCGAAGGCGATGAAGTCTGCGACGGAGGTCAGATAAACTGCGAAGACCTTGATTCAAATTATGTCAGCGGAACGGCGACCTGTAATTCAACCTGTGACGGTTACAACACCAATAACTGCTCAGATGACGGGTGGTAATCAAGGCGACACACGCCAGTAAATACCACACACGCCCTAGCCCTGCTGGCACTCCCTCTAGCTTAGAGGGAGAATTAGATTTTAAATCCATACATTTAAATTTAACTACCCTAAAATAAAAATTCTTAAAGGTATTGAGAAAAAAAAGAAAGTGACTACACTATAGCGGTTTTTGATTTTTTTATGAGGTGAAATATGAAAAAATTTTTGTTTGTGCTTACGCTTTTCGTTTGTTCGTCGCTTTTGGCGGCTGATATTTGGGAAACACGCGAAGAAATCGATGTGAACGGTGTTATTACTGAAAAGAACACGGTTATTTCCGACAGCATGATGAAAGTCGTCAACACTTCGCCAAACGGCGATATCGAGACTTTTATTGACCTTGATGCCGATAAAATCACGATCGTCAATCACAAGTACAAATCTTTTCAGGCGATAAAACTCAGCAAATATATCGAATTCGCACAGCAGCTTTTCAACGAACTCAAGGAAAAATCGGGTAAAATCGATCCTGACAAAGTTATCCCGAAAGTCGCATTCGAAAAGCAGGGAAATGAAACTGTTGAAAAGTGGAACTGTGAAGTCTGGTCCGTTATTGTTGACGGCAAACCTTATTCCAAAGTTTGGGTTACTCCGGATTTGAAAAATCAGCAAGTAATTGAATTTAAAAAGAAATTTGTTGCAACGCTTCCTGAAAATCTTACAAAATACCGCACAGTTGATGCTCAAATCGATGATAAATTCGTCGAAATCGGCACAGTTGTTAAATCAATAAAACTTTCGCAGAATCCGAAAATGCCCGAGGTAAAAACCACTGTAAAAAAGATGGTAAAATCGAATCTTAAAAAGATAGACCTTGTAATTCCGGCTGGTTATGCTGACAAATCGGTCGCGGAAAAGGTAAATCCTCAGACTAAACAGTAATTTTGAAGGAGAAAATTGTTATGAAAAAACTTTCTTTACTGGCCCTTTGTGTAATTTTTTCAATGTTTTTCATGGTTTCTTGTGCTAGTGACGACGATGAAGTCGATACTGAGACCGGCGATACGCAGTCCGCAGATACAGACTCAAACAACTCAGATACGACGGATACTACTACCGATACGACCGATACCGGCGCAGACACACAGGCTGATACAGCTGCAGATACAACGGATTCCGCTGCTGATACCGCAACAGATACCGATGCAGATACTACGGCTGATACAACTGCTGATACCGATGCAGATACTACGGCTGATACGGCTGCTGATACGACTGACACCAGTGCAGATACCACTGATAGCGGCGCTGACACGACGGATACAGGTACAGATACGACCGATACCGGCGCTGACACGACTGATACCGGTGCAGACACAACGGATACCGGAGCTGATACCGGTGATGACAGCAATCTGAACACCGGCGACACTAGCGGCAATCAGGCTCAGTCCGGTCAAATAGGTGCTGCTTGCACGAAAGACAGCCAGTGCACTCAGAAATACAACAACGGTGACCAGGAAGCTAACTGTCTTTTTGAATCCGACGGATTCCCTGGTGGATACTGCACATTCTTTGGTGACGGAACAGATTCGGCAGCTTGCAACAGCACAGGCGAGCTTTTCTATAACTTCGGCGGCGGCTGGGGCGGAAACGGTCTCTGCCTGCACAGATGCACCAAACCGTCAGACTGCCGTGTAGGTTACAGATGCTCGAACAAAGTCAAAGCCTGCCTTCCGAACTGCAATATAGACGGATATGAATGTTTCCACGGCGTATGTGACCATACAGAAGGCGTTTGTGTTAAAGGGAATTAAGGGAGAAAATCATGGAAAACCTTACTCTTAAAAATTTGAATGAAGCCGATCTTCAGGGAAAAATCGTTCTTGTCCGTGTTGATCACAATGTCGTAAAAAAGGGAAAAATCGAAGATCCTTACAGAATCGATTCTACTTTCGCAACTATCTGCAGGATCTATGCAAAAGGCGGCAAACCGATACTTATGACCCATGTCGGACGTCCGAAAGACAAAAAAACAGGCGAAATCACGATGGAAGAAAAGACTTCCGTTCTTCCTGTCGTCAAATATCTCGAGAAAAAGCTTTCTCTCAGAATAAAAGTTCCGGAGTTCAAGGCTGAAGACGCTTTCGGCTACAAAAGCCTCTGCAAAGAAGCAATGAAACCGCTTCTTGACGAGCTTAAATCGGGAAAAATCGACATGATCTACCTTCCGAACACCCGCTGGTTCGCAGGAGAAGAGGCAAAAGACGAAAAAGCCGACAAACTTGCCGACGAAATGGCTTCTATTGCCGATGTTTTCGTAAACGACGCTTTCGGTTCGTGGCAGAGCCACACTTCGACGGTCCGTGTTGCAAAACGCCTTCCTGCATTTGCCGGAATATTGATGGAAAAAGAAATCGAGAACCTTAAACGCATCTATGAGCCGGCAAGACCTTTCCTCGCAGCAGTTGCAGGTTCCAAATTCGATACCAAGATAGAACCTCTTTCAGCACTTCTGGAAAAGGCTGACCACCTTGTTCTGGGCGGTGTAATCTACAACGCATATCTTTGCGCAAAATACGGCGTAAAAATTGCCGGAGTTGAAGAAGAAGACGTTGCGGCTGCGAAGAAATTTGTTGATTTCTCGGCTAATTTCCCCGGCAAAATCGTTGAACTTCCGTACATTGTCGAGTCAGATACGATGGACGGCAAATTCGAAGGTCAGTACAGAACAGTCGCTCTCAAAGACCTCAAACCTGGAATGGAACTTAAATACGTTCTTGACGCGGCTCCCGAAACCTTTGCTGAACCGGCAGTTGCAGAGATCTTTGCGAACGCGAAGACCTTCTTCGTAAACGCAGTCATGGGCTTCACACCCAACTTCGGAAGCGGCACTGCGGCGATGTATTCGCTTATCGACAAAAACAAAGACGCGAACAAACTTTACGGCGGCGGCGACACTCTTCAGGATTTCAAAAAACTCCTTCCCGGAACTTATATGGCTGCGCTTGACAACGCAAAATACTACATGTTCACGGGCGGCGGCGCGGTTCTCAAAGCTATTGAAGAAAAAACTCCGGCGGGAATGGAACCAGTCAAAATGCTTCTTAAATAGCGCTTCTATTTAGGAAAAGTCGTGAAAAAGCGCATTCGCAATATCTTCGTTTTACTGTTTGTTGTTTCTGTTTTTCTTAATGTTTTCATGTATTTTGATTCTGATGAGCCTCAAACCGAAGAGTACGATGAAAAGCCTTTCATGCTTTATCCTACTGACCATTCTTCGTTAGATTTTCCGCTGACTTACGATGTCGATCTGCCGCAGTTCCGGACTTTTTCGCCAAAAGGTGACAGCATACTTTACGCCGATTTCGTGATAAGAGGAACTATCGCCGATTCTTTCGCAAAAAGATACAACACGAAAATTCACCAGCATCTGGTTAAAAACATTCAGGAAATCGTTTACTTTCTGAACGGTTACAAAATCCGTTTCCGCGAAGGCGACGCTCTGACTTTTTTCTACAACGAAAAAACGGGCGAAATCCTTTATCTCAAATACAAAAATTCGTCCGCGAGAACGGTTTCGGAAGTTTATCTTTTTGATGCCGGAAACGGAGCGCTCTACTACACTTCAGACGGTTACGCGCTTCAGCCGTGCATCACTAACGGTCCGTTCAGAGGCTGTCCTAAGGTGAGATTCGTCTATGAAAACAACAACTTAGTTCCGGTTTTTGAAGTTCCTGCAAACGATGAGGTACATGTTCCGTTTTTGGCGAAACTCATGGAATTCGACCAGTCGCGCGGTTTCGGCGGCACAATGGAACTTATCTACAGCAACTATGCCACGCGTGCTTTTTTCCGCGGACTTGCGAGCATAAATCCGTCACTTAAAAAGAATGCGCTCTACAAGGAAAAAGCTGTCATCGGCAAAAGCGGTTACATTTTCAGCGACAAGAAAGGCGGCGTGATTTACTATCTCAGGAAAAGTGACAATTCGATAGTTTCGCCTTTTACATTCCACCACACCGAAGGGCGTCAGCTCTCCGAAAAAAGCATGCTCAATTTCCAGATTTTGAGAAATTTCTATTCAAAAGCGGCTGAATACGCCAAAAATTTCGAGAAAAGTTATTTCTGATGGAGGAATATATGAAAAAAATCGTAATAACCTGCAAACTTCCGGGCAAAAGATACGAAAGTCTGCTTGCCGACAAAAATTTCGAGACGATCGTTCTTAATGATGAGGAGCACAAAAATCTTGCGGCAACTCTTGAAAAGATCTCGCCTGACGGCCTGATTTCAATGCTTTCGGATAAGATCAATGCCGAGCTGCTTGCAAAAATGCCGAATCTGAAAGTTGTTTCGAACTATGCAGTCGGTTTCAACAACATCGATTTGGGCTACTGCCGCGAGCACGGGATCACCGTAACGAATACGCCGGGAGTCCTCACCGATTCTACTGCCGATATCGCGATCCTGCTTCTTCTCATGGCTTCAAGACGCGCGGTCGAAGCTGAAAAATATGCCCGCGAAGGCAAATTTAAAGGATGGGCGCCGGAGCTTTTCAACGGAGTATCGCTTGACGGCAAAAAATTCGGCGTTTTAGGCATGGGTAGGATCGGTTTTGCAACTGCAAAAAGGGCAAAGGCATTCGGACTTGAGATAGTTTACTGGAGCAGACGCAGAAACGAAAAGGCTGAGAGAGAACTCGGCGCGAAATACTGCGAATTTGCAGAAGTTTTGAAAGAGTGCGACTTCCTTTCGCTCCATCTGCCTTACGTTCCCGAACTTCACCACATGATAGGCGCGGCTGAGCTTAAAACCATTAAGAAAAGCGCGATAATCATCAACACTGCACGCGGTCAGCTCATCGACGAAGCGGCTCTGGCTGACGCTCTCGAAAAGAAAGAGATTTATGCTGCAGGATTCGATGTTTACGAATTTGAGCCGAAGATAAATGAAAAGCTTATGACACTTGAAAACGCCGTTCTTCTGCCTCACATCGGAAGCGCTGCCGAAGAGACACGTTCCGAAATGGCAAGAATGGTAATTGATGACTGCTGCGCCGTTTTAAGCGGAAAAAATCCTGAAAATTTAGTGAAATAATCTTTAGAATCTTCCTTCTACAAGGAACATAAGTCCGTGAACGTCCATAACTTCGATAACGTCGGACTCGCTTTTGTATGTGCCGTCTTCCTGCGCAACCATTCTCTGACGGTTGTGGTCGCGGGTGAACGAGTATTCAAGCATTGCAGTGAATGAATCGCTGAACTGGTATTTGATGTCGGCTTTGACAAAGAAAATGTCGAGCGCGTTTCTGCCGGTCGGGAGCATTTCTCTCGTTCTGTCGAAAGCCGTGCTGACTGCGTCTGTCGAAAGTCTTTCGCGGATGACCATCGTGTTTTTGCGGCCGTTTTCGTCTTTGACGGTGTAGGTCGCCGGAATTTTGTAGCCGAAACTTGCGCCGAACCAGAAGTTCCATACGAAGTAGTCAGCCGAAACGGTGAACATGTGTTCCGGAGTCTGTTTTGCTTCGCTCGGGATCGTTGTCCACGGGTTTACGCCGGGAGCATCGAAAGTCATGAACGAAAGGTCGCGGTAGCTGTAAAGGAACATCGCTCTGAGTCCTTTGAAGCGGAAGCCTAGGTCAACTGCCGCGCCGTGAGCGAAGTAATCGTCGGTTATCGGCTGTGCCTTGCCTTTTGCCGATGCCAGATAGTCCGCATTCTGAAGGCGTTCGTTCTGGAAAAGGTATTCGCCGCGGATTCTCCACGAAATGTCTGACGTGTAGTCGGGTCGGATCCATGTTCCGTCGGAATATGAGTTGATTCCGAGCGGATCACCGAATTTCGAACCGTTGTTGTATTCGACATAAGCGTCGATTCCGTAAGATTTGATGGTGTCATCTCCCGGTTTTTTAAGCAGGGAATCGGAAATGTTTACGTTGTCGCCTTTGTCGATGAAAGCACCCTGAAGGCTTGCCTTGAGACCGAGCGGCTTGTTGTTGTAGGTGAGACCGCCGAAAAATCCGTAAACAGTCTCTTTAGGAACGATTTCTGTCGAAAGTTTGTCGGTTTTCGACTGCGCGTGAGCCTTGAAACCAAAGTATATCGAAAAATCGGAGTAGCCGTAAAGGACCTGAAATCCGGGAACAGGCGAAGAATCGCTCTGCGGCCAAACAGAAGCGTTTCCGCCCCAGCGCAGTCCGCGCAGAGTACCGATTGCGATGTTGTCTGCGTTGTACGGATAAAGCGTGATATTGAATCTGTGTTTTGTCGGATGACGGAAGTCGATTTCAAGGAAAGAACGGTCTTCTTTGAGTGATGTGATGAGCTTGTCGGACATTGCGTCAACTGCGTTGTACATTGCGAAAGAAAGCGACATTCTCGCCGTGAGGTAGGGCAAAAATCCTTTTTCTTCGTGGAAAAGCGAAAGTTTTGTCGAACTTTTAACGTTGTTGGAATATCCGTAGACTCTGTCTGCGAAATCTTCGTATTCATACCTTGAACCGATGTCCCATTTCGGAGAATACTGCGAGTTGTCGCGGAGGTTGTCATCTCCCATGATGAACGCGATACTGCTTTTGGTGTAGCTTGTCTGGATGAGGCCGTTAGTGTCTTCGGTGCCGTGGATCTCTTTCTTTTCCGCAGCGGCTTCTTCCGTTTTTTCGGCTTCTCCAGGCTTTGTTTCAGCCTGTGCCGTCACGGTTTCTCCGCTTTTAGCTTCGGCTTCCTTTTTTTCGGCCTCTTTTTTCGCCATTTCTTCAGCAACAGCTTCTCTGACGAGTTTTGCAAGCTCTTCCTTCGAGACCGTTATTTTGTCGTCATCGGTCTTTGCAGGAGCGGCTTCGGCAGCTTCTTCTGCTGGAGTTTCGGCTTCGTTTTCTTCAGGCTCAGCCTCCTGAGCGAAAAGCGAAAAAACAAAGAGGAGAGAAATCAAAAAAATAATTTTTTTCATAATAATTCTCCGAAATTATTCACAATCCAAACATTCAATATCGTTCATGTCGCGCGGAACCAGAATCCACATTGACGGTCTCGCACTGGTGTGCTGTTTTAAAATTCCTGTGAAATTGTAGTGATGCGATTTTTTTCCTTCTACAGGTTTTTCGGCGACTGCGTTAAAAAGAGGTGCTGTGTAAAGCGTCTGTGCCATGATCGGTTTTCCGTCAGAAGTTTCAAGCGGGAACTGCGAGTATTCGATATAGGACGAATCTTCCTCGTTGAACCATGCAACCGTCACGTTTTCGACCTTAACGAGCGAAGCCTCGTGTTTTTCCATTTCGTCGTTGTCTGTAAGAATATCGTTTACATTTTTCGGTTCCGGAACGAGCGATTTGTCGATTTTTAGCTCTTTTTTGCCGTTTTTGGTGACATAAACGGGATGGAAAGTGGGAAAACTCATTTCTGTGAAGCCGAAAAACTCGAAAACCGAGCCGTTCGCGCTTTCGATCAGTGTGCCGACCGGAAGAAACATATTTTCTTCGACGTTGTCGTCAACGTAAGGAGTCGAATAGGTGTACATATAAACCGAGGAATAATCTTCCGCGCCTACTTCATGAAGATAGAAACCGCCTTCGATAACGGCGATAACGACCATTTCACGGTCTTTCAAAGTCAAATTGCGGTTGTTGAAAGCGGAAGGATTTCCTTTTGCTTTTTTGACTGTGCCCTGAATCGCGGAAATCGTTGCAACTTCGGTGTAAAAAACGGGTGAAACGCCCATTTTTCCGGTCGGTTCATACTTTGAATCGCCGTCGTGTTGTTTGACTTCCTTAACTACAACGCGGTCGTTGTCAAGGCAGTATCTCATCTTGACTTCGACATTTCCGGCGTATCCGTTTTCCATCGTTATTCTCGAAACAGCCGCATTTTCGCCGTAAAGCAGGCCGATTTCGACTTCTCCGTTGAATTTGGTGTACGGTTTTTTGTTGTAACCGAGCGCGGTGATGTTTATCGTCGTGACTATGCCGCCTTCAGGATTTTCGATTCTGTGCTCCGGACTTCCCAGATCGAAGTCTTCGGCAAATTCGACGGCAAAACCGGCAAGCCCTCTGTTTTTCGGCTCGACGCCTGTCGTTTCACCGCACGAAACAATCAAAAAAATGAGAAATATCAACGGGAAAAATATTTTTTTCATAACGAACACCTCTGGTCACTAAACAAAAAGCAGGCTATTTTATTGTTTATCAGAAAAAATTCAATTTAAGGATAAAGATTTTTTGAAGTTTTTTCGGGGACTTTATCTCACAACATTTTCAGTTTGATTTTGTCTCCGGGAAGCACCGATTTTCCGGCTTCCCAGTTTACTTCAAGAACGAATTTCACCGGTTTTACGCTGGGAAGGGTCGTTTTGCTGAGCGGAACACCGCGGCGCACCGAAACGACGTTGAAGTCGCGGTCGATGAAGATGACGGCAAGTTCTATAGTCGTATTTTTCATCCAGAAAAAACGCTGCTGCTCATTATCGAAAATGAAGAAAAGCCCTTGATTTTTCTCCATTTTTCTGCAATACATGACCCCTTTTTCGTGCAATGCGTCAGTTTCGGCGATACCGACTGAGAAGAATTTTTTTTCGCCGGTAGCAGAGGTCACTTCAACTGTCGCATCTTTGGGGTAACCGCAGATATTTTCAGCCGAAATGAGAAAATAGCTTGACAGAATCAGCGTCAACAACGCTGTTTTCATAAGTGATTTCAAGTTGTCACTCCTATCGTCAGTCAAAATCAGAGTGCGGAATTAAAATCCTGCTATCGTTTCGATGTCCTCGGGACAGTCAATTTCCCGGTCGCTTTCAAAATCATAACAGTGGGCCAATCCATAGACCTGCATATTGATCTCATCGGTATCTGCGGTCAGATGCAGATCAAATGATATTTTGAAGTTCTCTCCCACGTCAAATGTAGAATTTTCATCATAGAAAATCTGCATTCTTCCTTCTGAATAATCTGCAAACTCCGGATATGTTTCAACAGATTTTACACCAACTGCAATGAATTTGTTATAAAAGAAGCCTTCTTCGTTAAAGTTTTTAGCTTTGTAGAGCAGCGCATGTGGAGCAAAATCTATTTCGTCCTCATACCCCAGATCTTCGGCAAAATCACGAATTGTTCTGAGATTTTTTTGTGACAAATAGAATGTCATTGACAAAAATACATCGTTTTCTTCATCAATAAGTTTGCTGCTTCCGATCAATATATTACCATTGTATACATATGCCACAAGTTCTTTAAAATCACGATATGTTTCGCCGTCAATGACAATTTCCAACTCTATTTTATCGTCGGGTGTCAGTTTTTCGGCTGCTCCGTCCTGAAGAATAGTCTCACCTTTAAAGAGAGCATACGCGTCATAATTTGATTTGTTGTAGCTTTCTTGAAAATCTTCCGGTTCGGAGTCGGGAGTGTCATCGTTGTCAGCGTCGGGTGCAGTATCCGTTTCATCTGAAGTCTTGTCTTCATCCTTGTTGTCGTCTTTGGGTTTGTCTTTGATGCAGGTGTTGTACTCCTCATCACAGACAAGCCCGCTGTCGCAGGTTCCGTTCGGATAACACTCGTTGTAAAGTGAGCCCGTTTTCGATGAGTCGTTTGTCTCTCCGTTACCGGAAGAACCGCATCCGACTGCAAAAAGAAGAATAATCAAAAAAAACAAACCTTTTTTCATAACCAAACCTCCATAAAAGCTGTAAAATTCAGACATTTTTTTGTTCAAAAAATCAACTCTCCATTTCTCTTCTGTTTATTTTCAGCCGAAATGAGAAAAAAGCTTGACAGAATCAGCGTCAACAACGCTGTCTTCATAAGTGATTTCAAGATGTTTTCCCGGTTTGTCAGTAACTCTGCCTATTTTGTAAGCTCCGTCGATCTCTCTCTCTGCGGTAAACAGCATGATAAACTCTTCGCCGCTTCCGAAAAGAAGGTTGAGGAGCGGTATCGAAAAAAGTTCACTTCCGAGCGCCACTTCTTCATGCACCGGAATTTTTTCAGCCTCGATTTTTATCGAAACATCTGAAAGCGCACAGAGCAGCCTGAGTTCGCTGAGAAGGGAGTCGCTTATATCGATCGCTGCATTCAACTCGTTGATTTTATTTGGAATATGCATAAACGGATCGGGGTATAAAAAGCGCTCTTTCGATTTTTCAAAACCCTCAATACCTTTTTTCAGAGCCTTGTAACCGCAGAGCGAAAGCCCCGTTTCGCTGGCTAAATAAACGAAATCGCCCGGTTTTGCCGCACTTCTAAGCAGCGGTTTTTCGGGCTTGTCACCGAACATCGTGACGCCTAAAGTGAATCTTTCTGCCGCAGTCGTGTCGCCGCCGAGCAGCGCTATCCCGTATTTTTCTGCAAAATCATGGATACCGCTGATCATTTTTTTCGCATTTTCAAAACCGCCTTCCGGAACCGCGATATTCAAAAGATAGTGCGTCGGACGCGATCCCATCGAGATCACATCGCTCGCATTCGCCGCCATGAGCCGCCAGCCAACAGCCTCAGCCGGCATGAAAGAAAGGTCAAAATGAACATTTTCGCAGAAATGATCGGTAGTTACGACAAGCGACTTCTCGTTCCACACCGCGCAGTCGTCTCCGATGAACGCGTTTTTTTCACCTTTCGCGAAATTTATGAGTTCCCATTCCCTGTTGTTCAGCATCACATCCTCCGAAAAAAGCGGAACATCTTACAAAAACGGGCTTTGAAATCAAGAAGCTTTTGTAACAGCCGGAGCAGACGCACAGACGGCTAAAAATAATAAAAATGCTGAAATTATTGGGTTTTTCTTCTAAAGCGTCTATTCGGTCAATTCCTTTTCAATGTCATCTAATTTCTTTTTAATGTCATCTAACGTTTCATACTGCAACTCATCTTCCTTATATTTTTTGATTTCTCCGCTCCAGAAGACTTTGAGATCGCTGTTTAAGTAATAAAGAGTTTCACTAATCCGGACAACGGGAAGACATCCCTGATTCAGACTTCGGTATTGACGAAAAGAAAGATAAGCTGACTTGGCTGTAACTGCAACCTTTCCTGTTTTCACATCATAAACTTCTCTGGTTAGTATATGGTTGACATAGCCCTCTCTGTTTTTCAGTTTGGCACCGCAATATTCCTTGATTAATCTTTCGCTGAAGCTTGTTTTTTCGCCGCGACCGTCCCTTAAGTAAATGTTGTCCATAAACTTTTCGGATAAGGCAAAATGTTCTTTTTCGGGTTCAGCATAATGAAGTTTTTGCCCGTGCAAATCAAAAATTTCTGCTTTTCTGCCGCCGTAAAAAGCTATTCCGAGCCTGTTCTTGTCGATGTAGACGATTCTTCTTATAACATCCTCGCTTTCAAAGCTTGCGATTTCTGTTCCTTCCAGATTGTAAAGAAAGAAAGTTTTCTCTCCACCGCCTTTTTTAAGCCATAAAATGTTGGTTAGTCCCGCCCTGCACGCAGGAGCCTCGTAAATGTTGAAATTGTCAAGAGTTTTTAAAGCCTTGCCGTTTTTCGTAAAAATCATGTCCCCGTCTTTTTCCAGCAGTTTCACATTTTCGCAGGTTTCAACAAGTTCATCTTTTAAAACGCTGTTCACGCTGAGCCTCTGACGGGAATAGTCTTCAAAATACGATCGAGGTTTTCTTTCCTTCATTGACACAAGTCCTTTTCCTAAAACGAAAGCATTTCCAGCACTTATTCCATGAATGTAGCGATACACGATATCTCCGAAATCTTTTCGGAACATTACCGCTTTACCCTCTTTGTTTTCGCCGTATCTTGCAGGGTATCTTTTGTTGTCTTTATCAATGTAAAATTTTTCTTCTTTTTCTCCGTGTATTTCAGCAAGAGCCTTCCCTTCATAAAAAAACCACGCGAAATCGAGATAAAAATCGATCACAACTTTTCCTGACTTGTCTATAAAGCCGAATTTGCCGTTTTTCTCGACGCGGGCAAGACCTTCGCTGAATTCAAGGGCGGAATCATAAACCGGTTCAATGACAACTCTGCCGCAGCCGTCGATAAATCCCATGTAACCATTTTGTTTTATGAGAAACCGCTGGTCTGTTTTCTCCCTGTTTTTGTAACAGGCATTGAGTTCCGCTTTCGTCATCTGCGAAACAATAATCTCTTTCTTTGGTTCTTCCGCTTGAAGAAGCAAAACAGAAAACAATAAAAATATCGAAATTATTAGTTTTCTCATTGAACACTCTCAAAAGCAAACGTCAAATTTTACAAAAATAGTGTTTTAAAGCAAGAATGTCCGAGTTTTAAACATGCTTTTAGTTGGTGAAGTCGCAAATTGCGACTTCACGGGCAAAATAAATCTTGATGTCACAAATTGTGACTTCAAGATGTAACTTTCCGCCACTTTTCAGGTCGTATTTATGTTGTTTGAGAGGTCATTATGAAAAACGAGACAGAAAATATCGAAAAAATGCCGGAAGAATACAGCAAACTGCTGAAATCTTACAAGAAATCAGATGATGAGATTGGTGAGGATTTTCAGGCAAGAATCAATGCAAGGCTTGAAGAAGTTGCCGCTCAAAAGCGCAGAAAAGCCAAATTCATTGCGTTTTCAAAGTATGCGACAGCTGCCACTGCTGCAATTTTCGTAATAATTTTCGCAGTTTTGTTCTCAAAGCCGACTACGGATGAAGCTGGAGAAAAAATTTCGGAATCGATAGTAGCAAAAGGTGATCCTGTCACCATAAATCTGGTTTACGATACCGCCGAAGATCTCGAAAACGTGAAATTCGGCATAACTTTAGATGATGGAGTTTCATTTCTTTCGTCAAATGAAAAAATCAGGAACACCCGCACTCACGAGTGGACTGGAAGCCTGAAAAAAGGAAAAAATTCAATACCTTTCGTCGTCAAGACCGAGCGCGACGGCAGAATGGAAATCACAACTACAGCCGAATACGGAAATTATTCGCACAAGCACAAAATAGTTCTTGACGCGCAGAAAAATGACATTAAAGTTTCGATGTTCGTTTTTGCTCCGTCACCTTTGAACTAGGATGCTTTGAAATTTCAAATATTTGTTTTTATTAGTCTTTTTTTAATTCAAAATATTGCTGCCGAAGAAGTGGAAAAGCCTTTTGAACTGACTGTCGAAATCACTGCCGGAACGAATGCGCCGGGCTGGGAAAGCACGGTTTTCGCTGATTTTGAAAAAGAAGAGGAAAAAGAAGAAAAATCTGCCGAAACCGAAGAAAAAACTGAAGAAAACAAAGAAGAAAAGAAAAAAGAGCCCGAAAAAAAGCATGAAACAAGTGACGCAAGTGAAGCGGAAGAAGCTGAAACCGAAGTCGCGGAAACTGAAAAAAATGAAGAAAAAGCGCAGAAAGAAGAATATTCGCCCGTTTCCAAAAACTGGGGCGAATACTACGGAACGACGCCGAGATACGACTATCCGATATACGAAAAAGAGGAGAAAAAGGAAAACACAGCCGTCGCTGCTAAAGAAAAAGAGCTCAAAATCATTAAAGAAGATGACTCGTCATCACTATCAGTCGATCTTATTTTACAGACTCAGCACGATACCGAATTCGATCCGATGTTAAGCACAGGCGTAAGGCTCAATTTTGCAAATGTTTACTCGACTCTTTCTGTGGGAACCGACTACAGCACTTCCTCGCAGAGAGCTTATTCGCTGGGAATTACTGCCGGCGGGTTCTACAAAATAAGCGATTTTGCCCTGAAAGCGGGTCTGGGTTACAAAAAAATCTGGGACAACTCGGAACATTCAAACTTCAACGACTGGTCTCTCGGCATCGAAGCTGGCGGAAGTTACAGTATTTTCAGCTGGTTTGCTTTAGGTGCCGGAATCGGGATGAACTACAGCGTCCTCAAAGATTCTGACTTTACCGACGGCAAATTCGTGCCGACATTTTTTGCCGATTTTGAATTCAGCCTCATAAAATAAGTAAAATTATTTTTTCGAGCCGGGATGAGCCTTGCGGTAAACTTTTGTGAGTTCTTCAATCGAAAGGTGGGTGTAGATTTCTGTCGTTGAAAGGTTGCTGTGCCCTAAAAGAGCCTGCAAGTACCTGAGATTCATGCCGTTTTCCAGAAAATGGGTCGCAAAGCTGTGACGCAGCATGTGGGGAGTGATTTTGCGGTAGATCCCGCAGTTTTTAGCCAGTGTGTCAATGATGTACTGCACACCGCGCTCGGTCAGCGGTTCTCCTTTTAGATTGCAGAAAATGATAGAATCACTCTCTTTTCCGTTAGGGCGTTTCATAAGATAATTCTCAATAGAATCAATAGCTTGAGCAGTCACGGGAAGCAGCCTTTCCTTTTTGCCTTTTCCCAGAACATTGACGGTTTTTCCTTTGAAATCCATATCTTTTATTTTGAGCGAAATGAGCTCTCCGACACGGACTCCGCTGCTGTAAAGCATTTCTATTATCGCTCTGTCGCGCAGACCTTTGAGATTTTGCGGATAGTTGTATTCAATGAGCCTGGTCATTTCTTCGCGGGTCAAAGCTCCGGGAAGAACGCCGTCCTTTTTCGGGCCTGTAAGCGTAAGTGTCGGATTATCTTCAACAATTTTACGTTTGTGCAGAAGAAGGTAAAACTGCCTTATCGCTACGATTTTGCGGCGAAGAGATGATGCCTTGACTTCGGAATAAATTGATCCGAGATAATCTTTTATGTCGTCTTTATCCAGTTCTGTCAGGTCGAGATCAAGTTCCGAAAAATAACGCCGCATAAGCTCGATATCTAAGCAGTAGGAATCAGCCGTTTTTATGGAATAGCGCTTTTCGTGAAGCAGAAAGTCGTGAAAAAGTTTAATGTTATCCATTAGTTATCCTTGGCGCAGCTTTCTATGAACTCGGCACTTTTCCGGAAGTATATATTCCGGTTTTCTCTTTTGCGGTAGCCGTGCCCTTCGTCTTCAAAAATGTGTTTCTGCACTTTTTTGCCCGCTTTTTTTAGTTTGTCGATAAGAATGTATGCGTCGCTTACCGGAACTCTCGGATCGTTTGCGCCGTGGAAAACAAAAAGCTCGCCGTTTATTTTTTCAGCCATATTCGTGGGTGAAATCGAAGCTAAAAACTCTCTGTCGGTAAGCGGACCGTACTCGGCTTCGCGCAGATGCCTGCGGTAATTTGAAGTGTTTTCAAGGAAGTTGATGAGGTCAACGACTCCGACATTGTCAATTCCGCAGATGTAGTCGTCTGCAAACTGCGCCATTGATGCGACTGTCATAAATCCGCCGTAACTTCCGCCGCTTGCAATGAATCTGTTCGGTTTGGAAATGCCGCTTTTGACCAGGTCTTCCAGTATCGCACCGCCGTCACGCACTGAATTCATGCGGAGCTTGTAGTTGTCCAAATCCATGTATCTTTTGCCGTAGCCCGATGAGCCGCGGACATTCGGAGCGACAACGGCGATTCCTTTTGAAAGATAGTACTGGAACTGCGCTGCGAATCCCGGTCTGAACTGACCTTCCGGACCGCCGTGAAAGTAAACGATTGTCGGGTAGGGAGCCTTGCCCGTTTTCGGAAGATAGAGGAAGTAGGGGATTTCTTCGCCGTCGAAACTTTTGACCTTTTTGAGTTCGGGCGCCGCAAATAGCGAGACATCGATCCCGTTATCTTTTGAATATCCGAAAACTTCTGATTTTTTTGTAATTAAATCAATGACTTGTAATTTGGGAAGCTCGCTGTCCTTCGAAATTTTTACGACTGCTTTTCCGTTTTTGAAAGCGCTTACCGAAACAAGCGATTTGCCGAAATCAAGCGGCTCTGTTTGAGTGTCGTGATAGTAAAAACAGCGGCTGTAACCCTCTTCATTCGTGCAGAAAAGCGCCGAATTGCGGTTTGTTCTGTCAACTGCAACGGTTTCGACTTCCCACTTGTCTTCAAAAAGAGTCTTTTTTGAGTTTTCTTTAATGATTTCAAGATATTCCATATCTTTGGTTTCGTTCGTGCGCATCAAAATTCCGCCCTCGAAAAAGGCAATCGGGAAGTATCTTTTGTTTTCGTCGCTCACTTTGATTTTGTGCGCTTTTCCGTCATGGAAGTGATATGGAACGGTTTTGTAGTTGCTTTCGTAGGTGTAGAAAAGAAATTCGTCTTTCGACAAAGCGTCGCTTATGGAGTTGTAACCTTTCTTTTCTACGAGCAGTGTCCGCTTTTTTGCAGCAATATCAAAGTGATAGATGTAAAAATCATTGCCGTTCGCCTCGTTTGAAGCAAAGAGAAATTCGTTTTCGTTTATCCATGTCGGATCTTCGTAGCGGACTGCGTCGTCGGCTAAAAGCGGCTCGTATTTGCCCGATTCGAAAGAGTAAAGATAGAAGTCGTACTGCTCGTTTCCCCCCTTCGCGGAGATAAAAATGAGCTGCGATTCTTCGGGGCTTACTTTGTAGCCGTCAACAGCGTCGTTTAGAAAGGTGAGCTGCTTCGTCTCTTTTCCGTCGGCAGATTCAAGGTAGAGCTGTGCCGCGTTTTCAATTCTCGCGAGATAGAGTTTTCTGCCGTCTTTCATCACGAAACCCGAATGGGAAGTCTCGATTCCGGTGTAGTCGAGTATCGTTTTCGCCTTTTCTGCAGGCTGAGCTGCCTCTTTTTTTGTTTCAGCGGCCGGTTTTTTAGTTTTGGAAGTACAGGAAACGATGCAAAACAGAATCGTAAGGGAGATAAAAAGGATTTTTTTCATAACAACTCCGAAAATGATGTGATTTTTAAAGGCGGGATCAAAGTTTTTCGACTATTTTGTCGCGTCTCAGAAACTCTCTGTGATGACCGGGATGTTCTGCAAGGATTTTGGTCAGATATGCGAGATTGCTGTCCATTCCTTTGCGGTAAAGGTCTTCATTGATGTCGTATCTTTTCTGGAAATGAAGGATAAGATACGCATTCACTCCCTCAAGATCGGTTGTGAGACGGTTTTCCATGATTTTGAAAAAGCCTATCGTTTTGGTCAGAAGATCGGCTTCCGACGAATAGAACGGGATTTTTCCCATTTCGAATTCGCGGTAGAGGAAAAGAAGTTTTTCGAGATAAATTCTGTCTGCCATCTGTCCGATAAGGTCTGCCGAAGCGAGGATTTTCGCGAATCTTTCGGTCTCGGCGTCAATGAATTCGATGTCGGTAAGTTTTACGCTGAGATCGGTGAGCAGGATCATCTGCTTGGTTTTTTCGATATCATCAGCGGAATAACCTTTTTTCGACATATATTTTTCTGCAAAAACCATGCTGCGTCTTACATGAGTCGAAGTGTAGACGGCACCGTTCTCGACAGGATCGTCAATTTCGGGAATGTAGCCGGTATCATGGAAAACGGCGGCGATTCCTACGAGAAAAATGTTTTGCTTCGTGAACTTTTCCCCGTTCAGTATCAGCGAATCGGCAATACGGAGCGATGCCAAAGTTACGTCGATGACATGTCTGAAATCGTGATATTCGGTGTCGCACGATTTGTATCCTTCGTATCTGCCGGTGTAAAGGCGGTGAACATCGTCGAAAATGCCGAGAGCCTTTTTTATGAGCTCTTCGTCAAGGCCGGTCACCTTCATCAGACGGAAAAATACATCTCTGCATTCTTCGACATTCCGCGTATCTGCCAGCCTTGCGAGCTGAATAGGAAAAGCTAAGTTATTGATCTTAAAATCACTCATGGCTCAATATTGTATAAATAATTTATTGCTTGTCAAATGATTTTTTCCTACCTTTTATTTCAGCGTTACAGGATCAGGGGAGAAAATCGTCGCAGCGTTATTTACGATGTACGCACAGTCGCTTCCTTCCGGAATTTTGAACTGCTCGATGAAGTTGAAAGGACCGGTAAAGCCAGGCTGTTTCGAGCTGTTTTGCTGCTGGTTCTGGGCACCGAGTTTGAGTACATCAGTACCTCCTTCAACAACAATAATCTTCTGCTCGTCCGTCCAGTCAACCAAAGCGTTGATCTGCAGACCGTTTTTAGAAATCAGACCTGTGTGAATTTTGGAAGATGACTTCTCGACCATACCCAGAGAAGCATTTCCACCCATAGTTCCTTTTGCGTTGACGGTAAGTCCCGGTAGCTCGTCGTTGTCCCAGTTCTGAACACATGCATCATTCTGATCTGACGGCAGAGTATATCCGGCCGGATTGTCGCCGTAACATGCAGGATCGATTCCGCGGATTTCCCAAAAAACATCCTGATTGAATCCGAAAGAGCCGTCGTCATTTTTAACAATGACGGATTCTTTGCCGGCTGTTCCCAAAGCCTCTGCGAATGAATCTGGCATTACAATAGCAAGTAGTCCACTTTGGTCGTTGTCGATTTTGATGTTGCAGTATGTCGCCTTGATGTGAACTTTGTCCTGTTCCTGTTCCTGAACAATGTGGAAGTAGGTTCTTGTCCAGCCTTCAGCAGCACTTATAGGACCGATTTTCGATACCGAAGTGAACCACATTTTCTGTGCGTAGGTTCCGCATACTTTCGGGTAATCGCCGGGATCGCACAGAATGCATGTTCCTTCAATATCGGCCCAGCTGCCGTTTTCACATTTCTGATGAAGTTTTCCTTTGGGATTGTCGGGGCAGGCTGTGTCGCCGACTCTGATATCACCTTCCGTGCAGGTTTCTGCTACCGGCTCGGTCGGCTCAGTCGGTTCAGTAGGATCTGTAGGATTTGTCGGCTCGGTCGGTTCAGTCGGTTCAGTAGGATTTGTCGGCTCGGTCGGATCAGTAGGATCGGTGTCGGTTGCCGTGTCCGGATTGTCATTGGTGTCTGTGTCCGTATCGGTATCGGTATCCGTAGTATCGGTATCGCCGCTGTCACTTGAGTCTCCGCAGGAGACCATCAACATGCAAAAAACGAAAATAGTCAGTAAAATCAATACTTTTTTCATAGTAACCTCCTAAAAATAAAGTGTAAGCCATAAGCCGCCTGTAAAAATCTGACCGCTGCTTTTATATCCCGGATAACCGGGGTTGTTTGTCTGAAAACCTTCTGATTCCGCTATCGGAGTATCTTTCGGACAGTCACCGAAGCCGTCGCAGACCGAATCGGGGAACTCGTCAACGACTTTTCCGTCCTTGCCGACCGAATTTGCTTCGCCTTCCTCCTTTTTCGTTGTTCTTTCAAGCATTATGTGCGCCTGAAAGTTGCCGCCGAGTTCAAGCTGCATATTTTCGGGCAGATCCCAAGTGTAGCTGAAACCCGCCGCGATGCTCATTCTGTCGTTGTCAACATAATTCGTTCTACCGTCCTGTTTGGGAACCGGCGACATGAAGTAACCGAGATCTAGACCGGTTTTTATCGCGTGGTATTTGAAAGAAGTGCCGAGAGTAAATTCCCATGCGTCTTTCCATTTGTATTTGTCTACGTATTCCGAAGCCCAGCCGCCGACTTTCGCAATGTTGCCGTTTTCATCTTTTTCAACAATCGAGCTGTCCCAGTAAACATTGTATTCAGGACTTTCGTTGTAGCGGTTTTTGTATTTTGACCACTGTCTCCAGATAGCGGTAAAACCGACGCTGAGCTCAAGGTCGTTCTTGAATTTGTAGTCAACGATGGCGATTGACGGCGAGAGCGCGAGCGGTCTGAAAGCGTAAGCGACATGCACCCTGTTTCTGTTGATTTCGGCCTCTTTGTCACGGTCAATATACCAGAAAGTGATCTTTGTATCGACATCGATGTCGGTTTTTGCCGGAAGATGTGCCGTGAAACCGAGCTGGATCGGCCCCCACGGTCTTACGATAAGTCCGAAATGGGGGACAAGTTTCGGTTTGATTTCAGCCATCGTCCCGATTTTATTCTCGTTTTTGCCCGCATCCGGAGTAAAGATCGGAGCCTGGACATTTGCTTCAGCCGTGATATTGACGCCGACTCCGGCATAAACCCATTTGTAGCCGCCGGCAAGTGCAAGCGAAAGGTTGAAAGAGGTCATTCTGTCGTCGTAAAGCTCGTAGTGGAGCGAGTTCGAGAAATTGGCCTCTCTTTCGTCCGCGAAAAAGGATTTCTCCTTCATCAGCGAGGTGACAGGGATCATTCCGTAAAGACCGAGCGCGATGTAGTCTTTCCAAATCGGAAGCACTAGACCGACAGCGCCGTAAAGGTTGCCTTCTTTTGAAGAATCGTTGCCTCTCTCGTCAAGATCTGCCGTGGGACGGGTCTTGTACGGAAGGTTTGTTTCAAGAGGGTCTTTTCCGACCTGATTTGCACCGTAAATTCCGGTTCCGTCGGTGACACTTCCGATGATGTTAAGTGAATCGGGACGGTCAAAAAGGGTTATGTCGAGATTCTGATAGCTGTAAAAAATATTGAGGGTGAAACTTCTTTTCGTTTTCGGCAGCAGAGCGGGGTTGAAATAAGTTGCTTCGGCACCTGCCGCAAATATTCTCGCACTGAAGGGATTGACTGTGCTTGTTGCGCCGAGAGTGTCGGTAACAGTTGATGCGTAAAGTCCGCTAAAAGCAAAAAATGCCAATAAAAACAATAACTTACTTCTGAGTTTCATATATCTGCTCCAATTAAAATCACAATAAACACGATTAAAACGCGCGAATTTATTAAAAATTTTATTTAAAATCAAGAAATAATTATAATGCCGCGGTTTGACCTCACTTGAATTTGTTCCTTTCGCCTGAATTTACCCCTTTCGCTGTATTTTATCCCTCGCCACAATGGAGAGGGATCAAGGGTGAGGTCAGAGAGGGTCAGGTTGAGGTTTACGGAGGAGAAAATGCGTTGGTTTTTTATCGTTTTTTCAGTTTTGTTTCTGATGATGCTCACAGGCTGCGAGGTCGAGCCGAAACTTCCGGAAAACGCGCTCGTGCTTGATCAGGTGATTTATGTTGATGAAGTGAAGGAAGGAGTTCCGCAGACCGTTCAGATGCCTGACGGCAAAGTCGTCACCTACAAAATGCCGATGAAGCTCAAGGATAAGCAGCTTATCAAGATCGATGCTAAAGGTGACCGGCCCTATTACATCCGTGTCAGCCTGAAAGAGCGCTGATCACTCGTCTCTCACGCAGCGGACATACATCAAAGGAACCGCATCTGTTCTCGAGGAAGAACAAAGATTCCCAGGATTATTGAATATGCTGGAGACTTCCTCCAATTCGCTGGTCGTAGGCAGCCGCCATCCGTGACCGCCTGCCTCGTAAAGGTTATCGCAGTAGGTGACCGCCTTACTGCAGCGTTTTCTCCAGCCTCCGAGAGACGACCATCTGAGTCCGGTCTCAGGATCTTTCCAGGTATTGCACTTGCCTGTTTTAAGGTTGCATCCGCGATCGCCGCATTCTTCAAAAAGCATCATTTTTTCAGGGCATATCCCTTCGTCATCCTCGCAGTAGTAATCGCCCATGTGATAGGAATCCCCGTTGCGGCATTCGTACTGCTCGCAGGAAGCAGCGGCAAGAAGGATTAAAAGAAGTGTCGTAAAAGGAAAAAATATTTTCATCTGTTTTGAACAATCTCAACAAACGGAAAATTCTAAATAAAGCGGCAAATAATGCAAGAGTTTCGATTTGCTCAAAAAAAATAGCTGCCTATAATGCCTGAAGTTTGTTTTGGGAGACCGCTATGAACAAAAGCAGAGTTGTCGCCGCGCTGACAGGTTCTATCGCAACGGGAAAAACGGTCGTTCTTGACTATTTCCGCGATAATCTGGGCTTTAAAGTCGTTTCAGCCGATTCAGTCGGGCACGAAATTCTTAAAAATGCAGAAATTATAGAAAAAATCGGAAGAACTTTCGGCGCTGACGTCATAAAAAACGGCGAGATAGACCGCAAAGTTTTGGGAAAAATCGTTTTTTCAGACAAAGCGCAACTTTTAAAGCTGAACGAAATCACCCATCCTGCAATTTTGCAAAAAACTTTTGAAATCATTGATGAAATTTCAAAAAATTCACCCGTGATCCTTGAAGCTGCGATCCTTATCGAAGCGGGCTGGCACAAATATTTCAAAACAGTCATGCTTACATGGTGCAAGCCTGAGATCCAGCTTGACCGCCTGATGACGCGCGACAACATCAGCGAAGAAGAAGCGAAAAAACGGATCTCAAGTCAGATGAGTTTTGAAGCGAAGAAACCTTTTGCAACGCACTTGATCGACACTTCATACGGAATCGAAGTGACTCGGTTTACTCTTGAAAGGATCGCAAAGGAAATTCTGTGAATTGTTTTCGGCGGCGGTCGTTATCTCGAAATAACGTAATATCGATATATCGACAAGATTTGCCGCCTTGTTGAATTAGATGAACAGCATTGAGCAGCCGTCGGATTTGCTTTCTTCTTTTTCAGAGGAAGATTCTGAATCGGTTGCGGGTGCAGAATCACCGTCAGCCGGAGCATCAGAACCGTCGGCATTGCCTGTTGCATCTTCAGCCGGGACTTCAGTGTCGCCTGCGTCAGCGCTGTCGTCCGGAGCGGGAGAAATGACTTCATCGTCATCTTTCTCGTTTGATTCTTCAAGAACAAAGACATCACAAGTGTCGCAGCATTCACCGTTTTCACAGCTTTCGGTTGCTTCGAGACATTCAAAAGAATCTTTGAACCAGCCGTCTCTGATT
>JAFQZM010000015.1 GCA_017405875.1 bacterium | reverse complement strand
TCCAAGCCCCTTCAAACTGATTAGCCGCAACAGCTCCGCCCCAAAGAAAATCTTTTCTCAGTACAGACATTTTTTCCTCCTAATTTTCAACACGATAAAGTTCATCGCCGAAGTTTACTTTCTTTGAAACACCTTGAACTACATGTCCGTTGTATGAAGTTTCGGTGATGATAACGGGCGTAATCAAATCGTATCCTTCTTGTGAAATTGCGTTCATGTCGAATGTTATCAAAACATCTCCGGCTTTGACTTTTGCTCCGTTAGTTGTGTGAGCTTCAAAATATTTTCCGTTTAACTTCACCGTATCCATTCCGATGTGCATAAGAATTTCCGTTCCGTCATCGCAAGTAATTCCTACGGCGTGAAGTGTCGGAAACAACGTTACTGTTCCGTCAGCGGGCGCGCGCAGTTCACCTTTTGAAGGCTGAATAGCCATGCCGTCTCCCATTGAACCTGATGAAAAAATTTCATCTTTAACTTTGCTCAAATCTACGGCTTCACCCTCCATAGGACTGAGAATTATTTTGTTCACTTTTTCGTTTGATGTGTTCTTTTCAGGTTTGTCGTTTCCTTCCAATCCGTCAATTTTCACAAACATAACAAGGATAAACGTTACAACAAAACTGATAGCGGTAGTAATGAGAGCCTTTATAATATTTCCTGAGCTTTCACCGATGAACACGGGCAAAGTCGCAAGTCCTGGACTTCCAAATGAATATCGTACAAGGCCGCTGATTCCCGCAAAAAGACCGCCGATAAGACCTCCTGCCATAACGCACGGAAGAAGTTTTTTATATTTCAGCGTGATACCGTACATTGCCGGTTCAGTGATACCCATTAAAGCAGTAAAGCCTGCAGAGGTTGCCTGTGATTTCAGGGATTTATCTCTTGTACGAATAGCCAATGCCCATGACGCAGCACCCTGAGAAATATTTGACGACAGCATACCGGGTCCCATGATGTTTTCGTATTTGAAAGTAGCGAGCTGTGTTGCGGCAAAAGGTATCAATCCGTTGTGCAGACCGAACATAACAAGAATAGGATTGAAAGTTCCTATTACGGTTGGAAGAAGCCACGGAGCAATGTTATTTAATCCGCCTAGTAAAGCCGCAAGTCCATCGCCGATGACATAACCGACAGGCCCCAAAACGCACAATGACAGCGGAATCATTACAGCCATAACGAGCAAAGGTCTCGCGATGTATTTGATAACATCAGGAAGAATTTTGTTTGCGAAACGTTCAACGTAAGACGCAACAAACACAATCAGCACTATCGGAATGACCGTCGATGAATATGATACGGCACGAATCGGAAGTCCAAAAAGCTGAATCGCCTCTCCCGAAGCAACCATTGAAGTAAAAGCAGGGTGCAATAAAATTCCTCCGAGCATCATAGCCAAGCCCTGAGACATTTTGAACATTTTTGCGGCGGAAGCTGACAGCATAATCGGAAGGAAGAAGAACACAGCGTCAGACGAAAAATTCAAAATTTTGTAGGACATGCTTTCGACATTAACAGCACCGCTCACTCTCAAAATTGCGAGAACAGCTTTCACCATACCTGCTGCCGTGATTGCCGGAATGATCGGCGTAAAAATTCCGCTTATCAATCCCAGAAAACGCTCGACCCAACCTTTATCGGATTCGGATTCCGCTGTAACTGCTCCTGCTCCGGTATATTTTTCCTGAACGCCTTCATAAGCGACGGTTACGTTCGGGCCTATAACAACCTGCATTTCACCATTCGCGTAAACGCATTTCAAAACGCCCGGAATTTTTTCGACTTCAGACTGTTTGACCTTTTCAGCGTTTTGCAAATGAAAACGCAATCGTGTTGCGCAATGAGTTACAGCCGTCACGTTGTCGTTGCCTCCGACAGCTTGAAACACATCGTGTCCTGTTTTTTTGTAGTCCATAAATTTTTTCTTCCCTTCTCTATTGCAATCAATTTTCATTTCAGGTATACTTAGTATATCAAGGTATAAAAACTACACAAGTACGCAGGATTTTCTGCCTTGATAAAAAAATACTGTGTAAGGGAGTAAATTTTAGTATGGCGAGAAAAAAAACAGAAAAAAATATCGCTTATCCTATCGATACAAATTTGAATTACGCAACAGAAAAAAACTGTCCGATTCTTTATGCTTTGAATATTATAGGACAAAAATGGAAACTGCCTATTCTTTGGTATTTACATGAGAAACCGAATACAAGATATAACGAACTAAAACGCCGTGTTTCGGGCATCACAAATTTGATGCTGACAAAATCACTGCGGGAACTTGAGGAGGCAAGGTTAGTGAAACGTCAGGTTTTCTCGACTACTCCCCCGAAAGTTGAATATTCTCTCACAGACAATGGACGTGATCTTTTACCAACGTTGAACGAGCTATATAAATGGGGAGAAGCTCAAATGTCATTCGACAGTCAACGCAGAGAAAAATAATGTTCAAAAAACTTCACTGCGTTTATTACGACGAGCTTGGGTTTGTTTCCGAGCTTTGATTCTGCAGGCTGTTTTCAAACATTTTTCTCAACGTGATCTTTTTCATTTTGTTTTTCACGGCATCTTGGATTTTCTTTAATTCCTCGTTAAGCACACGATGAATATTTTTTCCGATTTGGCAGTCGGGGTTTGGTTTTTCGTGTAAATGAAATAAATTTTCCTCCGTTTCAACTGCTTGGAATACGTCCAACAATGAAATTTCGTCGATTGATTTTTTAAGTTTCGTACCGCCGACACCGGGCATTATTTCAACTAATCCTACGGCCTTGAGCTGAGCGAGTACATTTCTGATAATTACGGGATTAACTCCTGTGCTTGACGCGAGAAAATCAGCCGTAACTTTTTGTCGTTCACTATAAAATTCGATTGCCAGCAGTGAGTGAACCGCAAT
>JAFQZM010000014.1 GCA_017405875.1 bacterium | reverse complement strand
ATTGAAGTGGTTTTTGTTGAGGTAATCAACACACGCAAGCTCTCTCAGTATGTGCATCGAACCGCTTGCCACCCAGTCTGTTCCCAAGCCGATAAGAACGCCCTGATGTTTGAGCATCGTGACAGGTGCCGTGTTTCCGTAAAGCGAAATATTGGTTCTAGCTGACCAGATTACCGCAGTTTTGCTGTCGGCAAGCTCTTTACCGTCTTCAGCGATAATACCGACAGAGTGAACGAAAGCAGAATTTTCTTTCGCAAGGTCGATTCCGCCATCCTGTCTTCCGGTAAGACAAAGCATTTCGTTTCTCGCCGCCTTGTTGATACCTTCCGAAACATGCGGCAGGTAGCAGTCAGCCTGAAGAACGCTCGCCTTGTCTATCTTGCTGTAGCCACAGCCGCTTTCTATCATCGTTCCGTCACTGTCGCCGAGCGGGAAAGTCTGATATTTTACATCCATTCCGTCAAGTCCGTAAGTATCGACGAAATTCTGATCGATATTTCTCAAGAATCCTTTTGCGCCGCCGCTTCCTGCAATCGAAAGTGTTCCGGCCATAAGCTGTCTGAGTTCCGCCCACTGCTTCTGCTCCGTTGATGCATTGCCTGGAACATTAAGTTTCGTGTGGTCGTTTTTCCCTTTTCTCCAGTCATGCCTGTGATCGAATCTCTCAGCACCCCAGTTCCCGGGTTTGTTGTTGACATAACCCAGATGGTCGTGACCGTTTATCAGAGCTGGAGATACCGTTGCACCGGGGCAGTCGATGACAGTCGCGCCGTTTGCCGCTTCTTCGTTTGAACAGTCATCACCGACACATACTATGAAACCGTCTTCACCGATCAGCACTTCACCGTCAGTATAAACCTTGTCTCCTGAAAGAATGTTTCCCTTGATGAGTTTTGCGCCGTTGCCGGCAGTAACTTTGCAGGTTTCACCGAAAACGATATCACTATCGTCAGTATCACCATCGTCAGGAACTGTATCGCCGTCGTCAGTGTCACCACCGTCAGGAACTGTATCGCCGTCGTCAGTGTCACCGTCATCATAAGTGTCAGCATCATCTGTAGCGCAGTCATCACCGTCACACTCCGGCTTTTCCGTATCGGTATCACCGTCATCAGTGGTAACATCGTCATCCAATACAGGATCGGATTTTTCACCGTCGTCGCATGCAGCAAAAAAAAGAAGCAGCAAAACAAGTGCTGCAGACATGAATTTTTTCATTGAAACCTCCTATAAAGAGAAAAAATTATTACGCGCCAGCTCAAAACCGAATATTATACCCGAAACACGGTAAAAAACAAAAATTCATTTTATTGTTCCCGCATCTTGCAAAAAAAATTTTTTAAATGTAAAGTCGCGCGAATTTTTCTTTTTGGGAGGTTAAAGTGTGCGGAATAGCCGGTATTTTCAATGTTTCAGGGGCTGAAACTTTTGTTGCGGAACTTCTTTTTTCAATTCAGCACAGAGGTCAGGAAAGCTGCGGTTTAGCGGCAAGAAACGAGCGCGGAAACATCTTCTGCTACAAAGGAATGGGACTCGTCAAAAACGTTCTAACTGAAGAAATTCTCAAAAAATATCAAGGCAATATAGCTATCGGGCATGTCCGTTATCCGACTGCCGGAAAAAGCGACGAAACCAACAGCCAGCCGCATGTGATCGAGCTTCCGGAAGGTCCGCACCTTGCCATCTGCAGCAACGGCGACATCATCAACTACTACGAACTCCGCACGTGGCTTGAAAACGACTACGGATTCACCTTCAAAAGCGACAACGACGGCGAACTTATCGGCAGACTTATAGCCTTCTACCTTCTTCACAAAAAACTGACGATCGAAGATTCGATAATCGAAGCGCAGAAACAGCTCAAAGGCGCGTTTTCCTCAATTCTGATGTACCGCGACAAAATGTTCGGATTCCGCGATCCGCACGGCTACCGTCCTTACGTCATCGGAACTCTCGACGACAACGCAGACCTTAACGGCGAAATTCCGTCGGAAGGCATCGTCCTCGCTTCTGAAAGCTGCGCATTCGGCATCGTCGGAGCAAGAATGATAAGAGAAATGCGACCCGGCGAAATCATCAGGCTCGAAAAAGGCAAACCGATGGTCACGGTCGCAGTCAACGCCGGCAAAACACAGCACTGCGTATTCGAACTCATCTACTTCTCGCGCCCCGACACAAAAGTTTTCGGTGAAAAAGTCTACGATGTCCGCAAAAAGATCGGCGCACAGCTTGCCGACTACGATAAAGAACTCGGTTTCGGCGATGACACCGTCGTAATGGCGGTTCCCGACTCATCCAACTTCGTTGCTTTGGGTTACGCTCAGAGCGCAAAACTCTCTTTCGACATGGGACTTCTGAGAAACCACTACGTCGGAAGAACTTTTACAAAACCGGACCAGAAACAGCGCGACGAAGGTGTCCGCCACAAATTCAATCCCCTTCCCGACTTCTTTGAAGGCAAAAAAGTCGTTCTCGTTGACGATTCGATCGTCCGCGGAACCACTCTCCGCAAAATCACGAGAATGCTGAGAAATGCCGGCGCAAAGGAGATACACATCAGGATCGGTTCTCCGAAAGTCATCGGAAGCTGCTACTACGGCATCGACACTCCGACCAGAAACGAACTTATCGCGGCAAACAAAAGCCACGACGAGATCTGCGAATACCTGGGTGCAGACACACTGAAACACATCGAAATCGCTGATTTCGGCAAGATCCTCCACAAATTCGAAGATTTCTGCTTCGCCTGCTTCAACCTTGAATATCAGTATAAACCAGAAGATTATCACCAGAAAGTAAACCGCCCCGACGCAAAGTAGATTTCACAGCAAAAATCTTAGATATTTTTTGATTCTTAAAAAAAATTCGGGAAATTAGATGAAAAGCATCGAGCAGCCGTCGGATTTGCTTTCTTCTTTTTCAGCGGAAGATTCTGAATCGGTTGCGGGAGCGGAATAATCGCCGTCAGCAGTGTCTTCAGGTGTTGTACCGGTTGTCGGAGCTCCAGTGTTTGCAGCGTCTTCTTTGTCCTCTTCTGCTGAATCTTCGCCACCGACATTGCAAGCACTGCAGCATTCTTTGTTTTCACAGCTTTCAGCCGCTTCAATGCACTCAAAAGAAGCCTTTTTCTCGTTTCTCATACTCTCATCCTGACAGCACCATGAGATTTCTCTTGCTGTTACATCGCTTTCAACCGGAACATCAAGAAGAGCGTCGATTTCTTCATCGCTAAGCGGTTCAAAACAGGTGTTTGCGAAAGTTTTTTCATAAGAAACACATGCGTTGAAAATTTCAGAATCGGTGCAGATTGTTCTTAATGTAGCAGCTTCTGTTCCGCAATTTTCTTCAAGAATAGTGTTGCATCCTTCTTCGCCGAAAATTCCGGTTCCGCTACTCAATTTCTCAACACCGGTACAGGTGCACTGATATTCGCCGTCCGGCTTAATAATGCATGTTCCAGCTTCGTTTTCGCATTTGATTCCTGCGTTTTTGCATACTTTCTCAAGTTCCGCATCACATTCTTCGTCTGTCGGCAGAGTTTGGGTGCCATCAATTGTTGAATCTTCCCCCTCACCCATACCATCACGGCATGTGCATTCCTGACTGAAAAACTCATCAGAAAGCGTGTAAGTGCATTTTCCAAGATCCGATTCGCATGAAACCATTTCAGTTTCCGCAAAAAGTGTTGTTGCCACTGCAAGCATTGCAACCAAAAAAAGTGATTTTTTCATAACAACCTCCATAAAGTTAAAAAACATACGGCTCTCGCCAAAAAACACATATATTTAGTTCCCAAAAATCCGATTTTTATTGAAAAAAAATTACCCCCCCCCGAAAAATTTTATAACTATTTGATTTTATTGATAAATTTTTTTGCAGTTTTTTTACAATTCAGAATTTTATTTACCGATTTACGCGACTATAGCCTTCAAGCGTACAGTATTTTCGGAAAGTCTCTCTGGAACTTTTCATTTTTTGAGGAAACTATCCGGTAGAAGTGCGCTACTCCGCGTTTCGGACACAACGGACACTTTGATGGTTGCTGGGCTTGGTCATTGCACTACCTCACACAACGAACAAGACAAGGAGTATCTGTCTTAACGTTGACATCAGCCATTCCTCCTTTGAAACTCATGTACCAAGCGTAGCTCGTATCGACGGCGGCGGTGGTAGAGGACCAAAAAGTGTACGACTTGGACTGAGCATACGTAGAATCCGGAAAATAGGTCGTATCCATTTCCGGAGGTTCACCTCTGCCGTAATCAACAATTGTGAGAAGTTCCTTCAGAGATGAAAGCCGCCAGTCATCATATCCTGCATAAGTCAAGCTATTGCAGTATGAAACAGCAATATCCCATTTGTATTCATCCGTTGGGATTGTCTGCTGCCATATCAAACCTGTGTTGTTGTCAACGACTACATTTTTGTTGGAAATCGTCTGAACTGTAAAACTTTGAGGAACGCATACTTTTTGTGTCGCATAGCAGGCATCCTGCCCGAAGGAGTCCTCTTTTATAGACAGGGGACAGGGAACTTCTTCTCCTAAACCACTGTAACAGCTTGTCTTACCTGTGCAAATATTGCCGAAAACTTTAGGAATGATTTCGCAATTTCGTTGCCGCCAGTTGTATCCTTCAAGGCAGCCGCATCCATAATCGCTTGAAGAGTAGGCCGTGCATAAGCCGGTCGAATTTGCGACACTGCTGCACGGATCAAGATCACACGGATTTGCACACTCGGAACCGTTCCAGAAGAAACCTTCTTCACACAATAATCCTCCCCGGACACAACGGACATTAATGGAAGATATCTTGTTGTAGGAGCTTACTAATTGTTTCGGATTTTCCGCCGCACGATGCAAACAGCATGAAAATTAATGTAAGAAACAGGATTCTTTTCATGATTTACCTCCAAATTTCAGTAACAGTATCCGTTTACGCACGGATTGCCTGAGCAGCAGTTGTCCACTCCTTCGATGCACATTTGACCTGCGGGAACGCATTGTGCCGTGTTGACGACAGTCGTAGAGGAACATCCTGCGGTATTGTTTTTTGCACAGATAAGTTCTCCTGCTTTGCACACGTAACAGCTTGGCTTGGTCGCACCGGCATTGATCTGAGGGCAGCTGTCTGTTATTGAAGAACATGCGGCCGGAAGGCATTTAGAGTCTTCAGGCGAATAGATTTCACCCTGATGGCAAAGTCCGCATGTCATCGGAACCGGATTCGTCGCGCATTTGAGACCTGTGAGTCCTTTCTCGGCATAGCAGCATCCGATCGGGCAGTTCGTTTCCGAGCAGACTTTGTCTGAAGCGTATATATTGACGCAGCGTGCCAGTTTTCTATTGCATTTGAGATACGTTTGTATTGCCGCGCAGTCATCGTCATTTGTACAGCCTTTTGCACATTTCCCGCCACTAACGCAGATCATGCAGGAACCGCATTCTTTGTCGGTCGTACAGGTGTTTCCCTGCCTGTCGTAAGCGCAGCCTGAAGGATCTTCGTCGGGAATCGGATCGGTGTCATCCTTGTCATCGGTAGGATCGTCATCATCTGGCATAGTATCCGGATCGTCATCAGGAGTGCTGTTGTCCCTTATGCAGATATTATTCTCTATATCGCAGGTCAAACCGGCGTTGCATGTGTCGTCCGGATAGCATTCGCCGTAAAGTTCGCCCTGTTTTCTGCCGTGATCGCTGTCTGCATCATCATCTGGCTGAGTATCGGCATTATCGTTGTCAGGTTCCGGCATGGAATCGGAATCGTCGTCAGAATCTGCATCCGCCGGCTCGATGTCAACTGTGTCGGCGTCTTCCTCAGTCACTGTATCAGTTAAATCCTGATTTTCATGTTGATTATCGTTTTTTGAGCTTCCGCAACCGGCAAAAAGCAAAAAAACCAGAACAGCTGCTAAAATCTTTGATCTTTTCATAAAATCCTCCAAAATAAAAAAACAAATAATCATATATTTAGTTATACAAAATAGCAATTTTTCTGACCCAAAAAATTCAAAAAAAATGTCAACATATTGATTTTATTAAAGAATTTTTACAGTTTTCTTTAATTTTACAAGAAATGGAAAGAGATTTTTGTTATTTTGACAAGTTACGGAAAAGGATTTTGTTGGAATAAATTAAATAAACAGCATCGAGCAGCCGTCGGATTTGCTTTCTTCTTTTTCAGCTTCGGAATCGGTTGCTGGAGCGGAATCACCGTCGGTCGGAGCCTCGGAACCATCGGCATTGCCTGCAGCATCTTCAGCAGGAACTTCAGTGTCGCCTGCGTCAGCGCTGTCGTCCGGAGCAGGAGAAATGACTTCATCGTCATCTTTCTCGTTTGATTCTTCAAGAACAAAGACATCACAAGTGTCGCAGCATTCACCGTTTTCACAGCTTTCGGTTGCTTCGAGACATTCAAAAGAATCTTTGAACCAGCCGTCTCTGATT
>JAFQZM010000013.1 GCA_017405875.1 bacterium | reverse complement strand
TTGATTCTTGATTCGCAAAAACCATATTCACTTTATAACAAGCCTCTTTGTTAAAAAATCAAAAACGCGTTATGATACGGAATGTGGAAAGAAAGGCAAGTTTTTGTGTTTTGGCTATTCAAAAACGCGAATTTCAGGATTTTTACCTTATTAGGCATTATGAGCGGCAGAATCCCTCAAAAAAACACGTAAAAATTTATCAATAAAAATCGCGACCTATTCACTTTTTTCAAAAAAAGTTCATTTTTGAGTCAGAAAAATCGGCACTTGGTGGAACTAAATAAACGTGTTTTTTGATAATTAAGATCCCCCTCAGGTTATGTTGTAATACTCAAACGGCAGTCCCCCGGCAACGGGGGATTTTTTTTGCCCTCATGCGGTTAAGTTGAAAACAAAGACAAATTTAGTGGTAACTATTTGTTTTTTCTTGAAAAATTTGCAATATCACAAAAAAATAAAAGATTTTATTTGACTATTGTTTTCCCAAGTGTATACTCCCGCCCGTTTGAGTTCGTTACATTCGATCCAATTTTTTTGAGGTTCCTCGTTAGCTCAGTCGGTAGAGCGGGTGGCTGTTAACCACTAGGTCGGCGGTTCAAGTCCGTCACGAGGAGCCATTTTTTTTGCCTTTTTCAGGCGGTTTTCAGGAAATTTTCAGATTATTTTTTGGTTTTAGCCGGTGTTTTTGTCTGCTGTTTTGCCGGAGCCTTTTTTGCAGGAGCAGCTTTTTTCGGCATTTTTGAATTTATGAGTTTTTCAAGTTCTTTTACTTCATCGGGGAAAGCCGGCTGCGGGAACTTCTGCTTCATGCTTTCAAGAATTGCGTTTGCAACCTCGACTTTGCCGATGTGAAAAAGCGAAAAGGCGATGTGAAGGTAGCTGCGTTCTATTTTCGGGCATCCCGGATAGGTTTTTTCGATGGGCTGCAGCGTCTCTATTGCTTTGTTGTAGCTTTTTTCCATGTAGTATGTTTCGCCGATCCAGAAGGTCACGTCGCACTTTCTGCTTTCGGACCATTTCTCCGAGTAAGTTTCCCATGCTTTTCTCGCGATTGCCGGATCGCAGTTTTCGCTTTTAGTGTATTCGACAAGCTGATTGTAGCTTTTTGATTCGCTTTCGGGAAGTCGGACGATTCCTTCTTTCGTCACGGTGAATTTGTCTACCGGTTTAAGGTTCTCTATCTGCGAATTCATATTTTCTTTCAGCAGAGCGAGTTCCGTCTCGTTTTCAGCGATTTTTTTCTCAAGAGCGGTTATCTGCTCGGAAAGAAGAGAATTTTTCTGCGCCGTCATATCAACGTTGTCGATTCTCTGGTTTAGCTCTTTGATGGTTTCACGTAACTCTTCAAGATTATTGAAAGAAAGGTCAATTTTGTTTTTCTGCATCTGCTTTTCGGTCTGCTGCGTTTTTTCGATTTCGTCAAGACGCGCGTTCAGTTTTGCCACTTCATCTTTAAGAGTCTGAGTCACGTTTTTTGTTACGTTCTCTTCAAGGATTTTCATTTTGGCAGTAGTTTCGGCGCGAAGTTCCGTTTTTGCCATGTCAACATCATTTTTCATTGCAATGCACGAGTTGAGAGAGAAAAAAACTGCGAAAAAAAGCGGAAATAAAAAGGATTTTTTCATATTTATCTCCTAATATTTGTAGTGGTCGGCTTTGTAGGGACCTTCGACTTTGACGCCGATGTAGTCAGCCTGTTTCTGCGTGAGTTTTGTGAGGCTTACCCCCAGTTTTGCAAGGTGGAGACGCGCTACTTCTTCATCAAGATGTTTCGGAAGGATGTAAACGCCGAGTTTATAGTCATTCTGCCAGAGATCCATCTGCGCTAAAACCTGATTGGTGAAAGAATTGCTCATTACGAAGCTCGGATGTCCCGTCGCGTTGCCGAGGTTTACAAGTCTGCCTTCGCTGAGAAGGATTATCGAATGTCCGTCGGGGAATTCGATGCGGTCGACCTGCGGCTTGATGTTGATCTTTTTTACGCCCGGAACAGCATAAAGCGCATCGACCTGGATCTCGTTGTCGAAATGTCCGATGTTGCAGACGATGGCCATATTTTTCATTTTCTTCATGTGGTCAACGGTGATGATGTCGCAGTTTCCGGTAGCAGTCACGAAAATATCAGCAAAATCAACGACTTCTTCAACAGTTCTGACCTCAAAGCCCTCCATGCTTGCCTGAAGCGCGCAGATCGGGTCGATCTCGGTTACGATGACTCTCGCGCCGAAACCCTGCATCGACTTCGCACACCCTTTGCCGACATCGCCGTAGCCGCATACGCAGACGATCTTACCTGCGACCATGATGTCGGTTCCGCGTTTGAGGCCGTCGGCAAGCGACTCTCTGCAGCCGTAAAGGTTGTCGAACTTCGACTTCGTGACAGAATCGTTGACGTTTATCGCCGGGAAGAGAAGGGTCTTCTTTTCGAGCATCTGGTAAAGTCTGTGGACGCCCGTCGTGGTCTCTTCGCTTACACCCTTGATTTCCTTGACGATTTTGTGCCATTTCTGCGGATCTTTTTTGTATTCTTCCTTGATGAGGTCGATGATTATCTGCATTTCGCGGTTCTCAGCCGGAGCGTCGAAAATCGTCGGATCTTCTTCATACTGATACCCTTTGTGGACGAGAAGCGTCGCGTCTCCACCGTCGTCAACTATGAGCTGCGGACCTTTTCCGCCGGGAAATGAAAGCGCTTTAAGCGTGCACTGCCAGTAATCTTCAAGAGTTTCACCTTTCCATGCGAAAACCGGAACGCCCATGTCGGCAATAGCAGCAGCAGCATGATCCTGAGTCGAGAAGATGTTGCAGCTTGCCCAGCGGACATCCGCGCCGAGAGCGACTAAAGTCTTTATCAGAACGGCAGTCTGTATCGTCATGTGAAGGCTTCCAGTGATGCGAGCCCCTTTGAGCGGCTGCTTATCAGCATATTTTTCACGAAGCGCCATAAGTCCGGGCATTTCGATCTCTGCCAGAGCGATCTCTTTTCTGCCGAAATCGGCCTGATTAATGTCTTTTACCTTGAATTCGTTTGTCATTTTTTCCTCCTGTTTTTGTCGCGCCGCCCGAGATCACGTAATCCCGCAATCCCGTGATACCGGCAATTTTGCGGCGCCATTATAAAAAGAAAGGGCGAAAACACAAAAGAAATGGCAAAAGAAGCGGCTCTGTGCTAAAAAACCGCGGTTTTTAGGGAGGAAGTGATGAAAACGATCTATTTTGCAGGGGGCTGTTTCTGGGGAACGCAGCGTTTTTTCGACCAGTTTCAGGGAGTGAGATCGACAGTTGTCGGCTATGCCAACGGAAAAACTGAAGATCCAAGTTATCAGGATGTCTGCTCAGGTAGCGGACACGCCGAAACAGTGAAGGTAGAATACGACGAGACGGTTCTTCCGACACAGAAACTCATCGGTTACTACTTCAAAGCAATAGATCCGCTCTCGGTCAATCAGCAGGGTTGCGACTGCGGGATACAGTACCGCACCGGAATTTATTACACCGATGAAACTCTCCTTGCTGACATTGAAGCGGCTGTAAATGAGGAAAAATCGCTTCTCGGCGAAAATGCCGGAAAATTTGCGGTCGAAGTGAACCCGCTCGAAAACTTCTATCCCGCCGAAGAGTACCACCAGAAATATCTTGTCAAAAATCCCAACGGTTACTGCCACTTACCGCTTGAACTTTTCTGTATTGCGATGAAGGAAAACTAAAACTTTCTATTTTCCTTAATAAATTCAGCTATATTGCAGTGAATTATGCCGTTTCGCTTTTGAATAAGATTATCCATTGTCAGCAGATAACGCGGATAGTTATCCCATGTTATGTTTTCAAGGCTCCGGTATTCCCTATCCTCTGTTTCTCTGCTTTCCAGAATCGTGTATGCGACCTGAATATATGAATAATTCATCTCGTTGTCTCTTAAAATGAAATCGCATTCCAATTTGCCGATCCTGCCGACGCTGATTGAGTAATCCAAGCCTAAAGCGTAGGTGTAGACTATGTTTTCAAGTGCGGGACCGTAATTTATGCGGTTGTCTGTGTTTAAAGCATAGTAAAACGATAGGTCAGAAAGGTAGAATTTTTTTTCTCCGGCAAGTGATTTCCTCGATTTCATGTCGAAGCGGCTGCAAGACATGATGATTTTCGCGCTCTCCAAGGCTTCAATGTATCGGTTGACAGTCTCTCTTTTGATATTCACGCCGTTTTTTGCAAAATCATCGACAATATTCTGAATGCTCGTCGTCGCGCCGAAATTGTTGACGATATACTTCATGATTGATTCAAAGACGGAACGGTGTCTTATTTTCAGCCTTTTTTTAACATCTTTTTCGTAAATTTCGTCAATGAGATTCTGAACGTATCTTCTTTTGTCATTCATCGAGTTGAGTTTTAAAACGTAAGGGAACCCTCCTTCGTAGATATAGTTCCTGAGTTCTGTCGAGTCATCGGAGACCTGTTTCCCGAAAAACTTTTTCACGTTCAGATATTCGTCGAACGAGAGAGGAAGAATATTGAATTCGATGTATCGTCCAGTCAGCTTTGTTACAAGCTCGCCCGACAGAAGATAGGAGTTCGAGCCGGTAATAAATATCGAAAAATTCCCTTCTTCACGCCATGCGTTAATCACCTTTTCAAAGCCTTTAACATTCTGGATCTCATCAATAAAAAGATAGTTTTTACCGCTTGCAACTTTGTTTTTTTCAATGATTTCATCAAGTTTTTCTGACGAAACAACTGTATCGAACGGCTTTTTATCAAGATTGAAATAAAGGATGTTTTCTCTGTTCACGCCGCCCGAAAGCAATTCCTGAATGATAAGGTTCATGATCGACGATTTGCCGCATCTTCTGACACCGGTCAAAACCTTTATCACCTCGCATTCGTGATAAAATCCCCTGATTTTTTCCAAATATTTCTCTCTCGGGTATAAATCGTTTCTGATTTCAAATTCCATAGTAACCTCCGACAAAATCCGAAAAAGCATATCATTTAACGGGGTATTTTTCAAGTTAAGGGGGCAACTTTTTACTTTTTTGCAATTTTTACCCCCTTAACCGGCAAGTTTATGCCGGTAAAAAGCGTTTGGTGAACAAAAAAATCTGAAAATGTTTGGATTATTTTCCGAAAAGATCTGAATGAGTGCCTGTGGCGGTGGCTGAAAGTATCAGTTTGTCTTCAATAATCCGATACAATTTTAGTCCTCCAGCATTGAAGAAACGGCTTCTTCTGCGGAACTGAAGGGTCCGTAAAGATTTGTCATGTTGAGAGAGTCTGAAACAGCCTTTTCGAGAGACAAGTCATTTTCCTCGTTTTCCTTTATCAGGTTGGCAAGGTATGCGAGAAGATTTAACTGCTCTATCCTTGAGAGTCTTGCTGTTTCTTTGACAATTGCTTCATAACTCATGGTTTTACCTCCGTTATAAACAAAGCCGTAAATTATAAATTGCGGATTGAAAATTGCAGCTGTTGTATGTAAAATCTGCCGTTTTATTTTTCAGGAGCATAAGATGCCGACCATTGAAGAAACAATCAAAGAAAAACTTTCAGAAATCGAGCAGAAGTGCAGTGTGAAGATAATTTATGCCTGCGAAAGCGGCAGCCGCGCATGGGGTTTTGCTTCGCCTGACAGCGATTATGACGTGCGTTTCGTCTATGTGCGGGATCTCCGTGACTATCTGAGACTTGATGCGGTCCGCGATGTAATCGAGTATGAGCTGAATGACATTTACGACATCAACGGCTGGGACATAAAAAAGCTGCTTCTGCTTCTTGCGAAATCGAATCCCGTGATTTTCGAGTGGGCTGATTCGCCGGTGGTTTACCGCACGACCGGGGATTGGGAACGGGTAAAAAGCGTAATGCCCGAATATTTTTCGGAAAAACGGATGCTTTATCACTACATTTCGATCGCGAAAAGCACTCTCCGCGCATATTTCAAAGAGGATAGTGTCATCCTTAAAAAATATCTTTATGTTCTGCGTCCGATCTTTGCATGCCGCTGGATCCTCGATAAAAAGAGCCCGCCGCCGACACTTTTTTCAAAACTTTACACGGGTTCCATGCCCCGTGAGATCGAAGATGATTTCATGCGGCTTTTAGAAGCGAAAAAGCACAATCTCGAAAAAACTGAAGGGCCTCACATCAAAACTCTTGACGATTTCATTCAGCAAAATATAGCCAAAATCGAAGAAATCCTGCAGACAAAAGAGGAAAATTATCCGTCAAATTGGGAGAGCCTCAACAAAGTTTTTCTGGAAAATCTTCGGTAGCATAAAAACTTTCCCAAAAGATTCATCTATCCCCATTTTTATCTTGTCGTTTCTCTATTTTTTTGTATATTCAGCCGATTTATGAACTTTTTGTGGAGAAAAAAATGGCTTTTCCCGATAAGATTTCTGAAAAAAGCGTGAATACCGTCCGCGTTCTTTCGGCTGACATGATACAAAAGGCCAATTCGGGCCATCCCGGCCTTCCGATGGGGGCTGCACCTGTGGCTTACACTCTTTGGAAACGGCATCTCAAGGTTTCTCCCGTAAATCCCGACTGGATAGACCGCGACAGATTCGTTCTTTCTGCGGGTCACGGCAGTGCGCTTCTCTATTCGATGCTCCATCTTGCAGGATACAAACTTTCGATGGACGATCTGAAAAATTTCAGGCAGTGGAAAAGCAAAACTCCGGGTCATCCCGAATTCGGCGTAACTCCTGGCGTTGATGCTTCCACGGGGCCGCTCGGTCAGGGTGTTGCGAACGCAGTTGGCATGGCGATAGCCGAAAGAATGCTTGCCGCAAGGTTCAATAAACCCGGTTTTGAGATCGTAAATCACTACACTTACGCGCTTCTTGGTGACGGCTGCATGATGGAAGGAATTGCCGCTGAAGCCGCGTCGCTTGCGGGGCATCTCAAACTCGGAAAGCTCATTCTGCTTTACGATTCAAACGATATTTCGCTCGACGGACCGACCTCGATCACTTTTACCGAGGACGTAAAAAAACGCTTCGAAAGCTACGGATTCCAGGTCATCATGGTTGCTGACGGCGACAGAGACCTCAGATCGATCGACCGCGCTATCGCAAAAGCTAAAAAAGAGCTCTCGAAACCTACACTTATCATCGTAAAAACCACTATCGGATTCGGTTCTCCCAACAAGGCTGGAAGCTCTTCCTCCCACGGCTCTCCACTTGGTGCCGACGAACTTGCGGCGGTAAAAAAAGGTTTCGGAATGAATCCCGACAAATTTTTCTTTGTCGATGACGACGTCAAAAAGGATTTCGCTTCGATAAAACGTGCCGGAAAGAGAGCTGTTTCTTCTTGGAACAAACTTTTTGCGGAATATGCGGTGAAATATCCCGAAGAAGCGGCTCAGTTCAAGGAGATGCAGGAGCTCAAAGTCGAAGATCTCGACAAGATCCTTCCGAAATTCGAAGCCGGAACAAAAATGGCGACACGCGCCGCAGACGGAAAAGTCCTTGCCGCTCTCGGCAAAGCCGTTCCGTGGCTCGTAGGCGGTGACGCAGACCTCAGCTGCTCGACCAAAACAACGATCTCGGGCGAAAAATGGATCTCGGCTGACGATTTTTCGGGCAAAAACATCCACTTCGGAGTCCGCGAGCACGCGATGGGAGCTATTGCAAACGGCATTTTCTACCACGGAATGCTCAAACCCTACACCGGGACATTCTTCTCGTTCGTTGACTATATGCGCCCGCCGATAAGGCTTGCAGCGCTTGCAAAACTCGGCTCAATATTCCTTTTCACGCATGATTCTCTTGCGGTAGGCGAGGACGGCCCGACTCACCAGCCGGTAGAGCAGCTTGCGTCTCTTCGTTGCATTCCGGGGCTTGAAGTGTGGCGTCCGGCTGATGCAAACGAAGTATCAGTCGCCTGGAAACACATCCTTGAAAACAAAAATCAGCCCGTTGCACTCATTCTGACCCGCCAGGATGTTCCCGTCATCGACAGAACCAGATACGCTGATGTCGAAAACGCTCTCAAAGGTGCTTACGAGATACTTGAGGAAGCAGCTCCCGAACTCATTCTCATCGCCACAGGTTCAGAAGTCCACATCGCGCTTGAAGCTGCCGAAACTCTCAAAAAAGAGGGCAGAAAAGTGCGTGTCGTCAACATGGTTTCACGTGAAACATTCGAGAAACAGCCTGCAAAATACAGGGAATCGGTGCTTCCGAAATCTGTTAAAAACCGCATAGTGATCGAAGCCGGCTCAAGTTTCGGATGGGAAAAATATGCCGGAGAAAAAGGAAAAATCATTGCCGTTGATACTTTCGGCACTTCCGCTCCGGGAAGTCTGGTCATGGAAAAATACGGCTTCACCGCTGAAAACATCGTAAAAGCGGCTAAATCCAAGTAACTAAAATTATTCAACAATTGCAAAGACGTGCCGTGGTGCGTCTCAATTTTTTTCAATACCCGTTCGGATTGTTTTTCTGCCAGTTCCAGCTGTCGCGGCACATTTCAACGATGCCGTTCTCGGTCTTCCAGCCGAGTTCGGCTTCGGCCTTTTTCGGTGAAGAGTAACACTCTGCGATGTCGCCGGGGCGGCGCGGACCGATCTCATAGGGAATTTTAAGGTCATTGGCTTCTTCAAAGGCGTGAACGATGTCCAGAACGCTGTAACCGATGCCAGTGCCTAAGTTGTAAATTGCAACTCCGCACTTTTTTTCGATTGCGGCAAGTGCTTTGACGTGGCCTTTTGCGAGATCGACGACGTGGATGTAGTCGCGTACTCCGGTGCCGTCATGAGTTTTGTAGTCGTTTCCGAAAACAGTCAGATGGTCGAGTTTTCCGGCTGCGACCTGCGTGATGTAGGGCATGAGGTTGTTGGGGATCCCTTTCGGATCTTCGCCGATAAGTCCTGATTTGTGTGCTCCGACAGGGTTGAAATAGCGCAGAAGCACGATATTCCACGGATTCGGGTCATTCGTTTTGATGTCTGCCGTATGAAAATCGATCATAATCTCTTCGAGCATCGATTTGGTCTGACCGTAAGGATTGGTGCATTTGCCTTTCGGACACTCTTCGGTGATGGGAACGAACGCGGGATCGCCGTAAACAGTTGCCGAAGAGGAAAAAATTATATTTTTGCAGTTTGCCGAGCGCATCGCATCAAGCAGAACCAAAGTTCCGTAGATGTTGTTTTCGTAATAAATCCACGGCTTTACAACTGATTCGCCGACAGCTTTAAATCCTGCGAAGTGGATGCAGCAGTCAAAAGAGTTTTCTGCAAAAATGCGCGTCATCGCCTCTTTGTCGCGGATATCTGCTTCGTAAAATCTGATTTTCGTGCCGGTAATCTGCTCAACTCGTGCAATCGCCTCAGGTTTCGAGTTTGAAAAATTGTCGACGATAACAACGCTGTGACCAGCGTTTATCAGCTCGACAACGGTGTGCGAGCCGATGTATCCCGCTCCGCCGGTAACCAGAATATTCATATCAACTCCTTGAATTTATTTATCAAATTGTTCGTAGAAGAATCGTGGGTCGTGACTTTTTCAGAACTTTTGAGTTCAGGCAGGATCTTTGTCGCCAGCTGTTTTCCGAGCTCGACTCCCCACTGGTCGAAGCTGAAAACGTTCCAAATTAAACCCTGCGTAAAAATTTTGTGCTCGTATATCGCAATGAGAGCGCCTAAAGTGTGCGGCGTGATTTTTTTAATGAGTATCGAATTTGTCGGTCTGTTTCCGCTGAACACCTTGAACGGGAGAAGCTTTTCGACTTCTTCGGGTGATTTCCCTGCTTTTTCAAGTTCGGCTTTTGCCTCTTTGGCAGTTTTTCCGTTCATGAGTGCTTCAGTCTGGGCAAAAAAGTTTGCAAGCAGCTTTACATGGTGGTCTCCGACAGGATTGTGCGATATCGCCGGAGCGATAAAATCAGCGGGAATAAGCTTTGTGCCCTGATGGATTAGCTGATAAAATGCGTGCTGCCCGTTAGTTCCCGGCTCTCCCCAGATTATCTGACCGGTCTGGTAATCAACAGGTTTTCCCGATCTGTCGGTGCTTTTGCCGTTTGATTCCATATCTCCCTGCTGCAGGTAAGCTGCGAAGCGGTGCATATACTGGTCGTAAGGAAGGATCGCATGAGTTTCCGCGCCGAAGAAGTTGTTGTACCAGATACCCAAAAGCCCTAAAATCACAGGGATATTTTTTTCAAAAGGTGCAGTCTTGAAGTGAATGTCGGCCGCATAGGCACCTTTGAGCAGTTCTTCGAAATTTTCATATCCGATGACACAGGCGATACTTAAGCCTATCGCGCTCCAGAGCGAATATCTGCCGCCTACCCAGTCCCAGAATTCGAACATGTTTTCAGTGTCGATACCGAACTCCGTTACGGCTTTCGTATTAGTCGAAAGGGCTGCAAAGTGTTTTGCAATGTCACGCTCGGAGCCGCCGTTATCCAGAAACCACTTTTTCGCGGTATTTGCATTCGTCATAGTTTCAAGAGTGGTGAAAGTCTTTGACGCGATGAGGAAAAGGGTCGTTTCGGGATTGAGTTTTTTCAAAGTTTCGGCAATGTGCGTTCCGTCGATATTGGAAACGAAAAATACCCTCAAACCTGCTTTCCAAAAGGGTTTCAGAGCCTCCGTAACCATCACGGGGCCGAGGTCGCTGCCGCCGATTCCGATGTTTACGATGTCTGTTACCGGTTTTCCCGAAAAACCGATCCATTTTTTGTTTGAAACCTTGTCGGCGAATGCTTTCATGCGGTTTTGAACACGTCTGATGTCTTCTTTGACATTGTGCCCGTCAACCATTACCGGATCATCCGAAAAATCGCGCAGAGCTGTATGCAGAACGGCTCTTTTTTCGGTCTCGTTTATCTTTTCGCCGCGGAACATTGCCGCGATGCCCTCTTTTAATCCTGCTTCTTCAGCAAGAGAGAAGAGAGTTTTCATAACATTTTCATCGATCAGGTTTTTTGAGTAGTCGAAAAAAATATCGTCGAAGGAAACTGAAAATCTCTCCGCTCTTCCGGGATCTTCCTTAAAAAGTTTCCTTAAATCAAAAGATCGATTTTTCTTAATATTTTCAAGAGTTTTCCAGGATTTCAGCTTGGTCGGATTATTTTTCGGCAGCATTTTTCCTCCTTAATTTCCACTTTCCGAAATATCTTCTTCCTTTACTTTGAAAACAAGGTAAAGACCTAAACAAAAGAGAATGATTTCCATGATTTGTCCCATCGTGATGAAGTTGAAGACAAGCGGCTCTTCGCGGGAAAGTTCTATAAAGAAATTAAAAAATCCGTAACCCGAAAGAACCGTTCCTGCAATAATGTTCTTTTTTACTTTGAACTTATTCATCAGAACAACACCGATAAAAAGCATGAACATGGAAAAAACGATATAAAGCTGAGTCGGATGGACAGGCATTGATGCGACATACCGAGACGGAAGCAGCGACTGGGCGTAATGCTGCCTTGATGCAAGGCTTGCCGGCGGATATTTTATCGCAAAAACACCTTCATAAAGTTTGCCGAAGCAGCATCCTTTGAGAAAGCAGTTGATTCTGGCAAGCGCCGCGAAAAGCGGAAACGGATAAAGTATCGCAAAAGTGAGTTTTTTCGCGTCTTTCAAAGCGAACAGAAGAACAATTGAAAGTATGAGTATGCCGCCGGTTATCGAGAAACCTCTGAATGCGACTAACAACACCGTTTTTAGCATTGCAAAACTGTTTATGCTTTTGATGAGTTTTCCTGCGGATGACAGAAACGGGAAGAGCTTTCCGGAAACTACGATGATCAAAAGCGGTGCAATTGCCGCGCCGAGCAGCGAAAAAACACCAGTTTTTACCAGAATTTTTCTGTTTTTTTTGATGCTGGTCTTTTTTCTTACCAGCAGAAACCAGATAAGAACATCCAATAAAAACAGGAACGGAGTAATGCGTCCTGCAATATCTATTGCTCCTGAAGAAAGCCAGTTCAACATGTGCGACCTCTATTTTGGCACACTTTGTGCCGGGGATTTATCTGACGCAGAAAACGTTATAGGGAACATTCATTTTTGCCTCGGAAATTCTTGTGTTGTTGAGGCTGATTACCCAGTAGTGGTCGGTATCGGGTCTCTGCGATGAAGACCAGAACCATCCTTTGCCGCCGAGAGTGGTGCGTCCTTTACGGCAGCCGCGGCAGTCCTGTTTGTTGTAGCTGTCCATCGTGAGTTTGCCGTTTTTTTCACTGATTTCGCATTTTCCGCCGGTTGCTGTTTCAGGGCATTTTTCAACTATCGAGCGCCAGTCGTCGATGGTCGGCAGTCTCCAGTCTTTGTGACCGTCTTCCTCAAGGTTGGCGCAGTATTCGTTGGCAGCTGCCCATGTTGAGTAAAATCTCGGTTTTTTTGACCACTGCAGAGTTTTCTGTGCAGCAGGTTTCTGTGCCGGAGCTGCGTTTTCCGCTGAAATGAAAAGGAAACTGAAAACGATGCAGACGAAAAGCAGAGCGATTTTTTTCATGGTGTACCTCCTAAGTTAAAATTCTATTTTCATGCCGTCAATAGCCGGAACTGTATTTTTTGGCAGCAGTTTCAAGGTTTCTTCGTAGTCGAAAGTGTGGTTCATGTGGGTGAGATATGCTCTTTCGGGCGAAATGTACTTTATCAGATCGAGAATTTCCTCAAAACTGAAGTGTGTCGGGTGCTTTTTATGGACGGTCGAAGAAATCGCCAGTATTTTTACACCTTTAACTTTGTCGAGTTCTTCAGGTTCTATCGAATTTATGTCGGCAAGAAGCGCGAAATCCTTGAAACGCAGGCTTGTTACGACGGTTTCTCCGTGTTTGTGACGTATCGGCATAAGCGTCAGATTTTTGAAAGTTACCGGCTTTTTTTCAACGAAAACCGGCTTTAGAAAAGGACGCGGCAGATATTCGTTTTCGAAAAAAAGGTATGGAAAACGCTTTTGAGCGATCTCAAAAGTCTCTCTGCTCAAAAAGAAGGGCAGCGGTTCGCCGTTTCTGAATGAAGCCATACGCAGATCGTCGATTCCGGCAAAGTGGTCGCTGTGGGCATGTGTGAGCCAGCCTGCGTCAATGTGGGAAACTTTCGATTTTAAAAGCTGCTGCCTGATTTCGTAGGGGAAATCGATCTGCAAAACAGTATCTTCTTCGATCAGAGTCATCGAAAAGCGGGTACGGCGGTTGCGTTCGTCAGTCAGTTTGCAGATATCGCAGTCGCAGAAAAGCTGCGGAACTCCGGTTGATGAGCCGTTGCCGTTGAAAATTACCGTCGTCACTTGAACAATCCCTTTAAAAATGTCGCAATTTTCGAACGCTGCCGTTCGTTCAGCGCGCGCTCCAAGTCTTCTATCAGGTTATCTTTCTGTTGGATTTTTTCCCGAAGATCACGGATTTTCTTTTGAAGTCTCGCGATTGTTTCCGCGGGAGTTTCATTCTGCGGAATGACTTCTTCAGGTTCGTCAGCCTCTTCCGTCTTTTTGACCTCAGTCTCTGCTTCTTCTGCAGGTTCTTCTTTAACTTCCTGAATTTCCTGCTTTGGCTCCTCTGCCGGAGAATCGTTCTCTTCCGGTTTCTCTGTTTCTTCGTGATTCTCAGGCTCTCTCTCCGGTATTTCAGATTTTTCCGGTGCGCTTTCATTTTGCGGTGCTTCAGGAAGATCCATCAGTTCAATTCGCTTTTTCTCAAGTTCCGCCGGTTCCATGCATGAAAACGGATGATCCAGATTCCATGACTGGTGACTGTCTCCGTCTTTGAATACAAACGTGATTTTTATCGTGGATTTCGTCTGACAGAATTCCTCGACATCCTTCTTTGAAGGGATGATTTTTGAGATGTATTCCGTGCGGATCCCGCTGTATTCGATGATGATATCGAAAAAGGGCTGCGGACAGTTCTGTATGCAGGAACAGAGCAGGATTTTTATTGAAGGCGGAACTTTGTCGGCAAGAAGCCACGTAACAAGTTCGCGGTGCTCGTCAAAAGTTGTTATTGCACCGAATTTATTGAGATAATCCTGTATTTTGATGATTTTTACGTTTGCCTGTTTCTGCTGTACCGGTTCAAAAGAGAGCAGATTGCGCGTTGCCGGTTTCGGGTCGATGTTGTGGGTGAGACAAAATGCTTTGATCGAAGATTTTTTTGCGCTGAGATACTGCTGCTTGGATATGTCGTCGAAGCAGACGTTGTTGTGCTCGTCTATGGAGAATTTGGTATTCCCCATGATGAAAAACATCAATGTTTTCGACTGTTTGTTAAGAAAAAACGGAAGGTAGGGATATTCGGAATCGAGCTTTTTAAACCACGCCTTGCATACCGGTTCCTGCAGTTTTAAGGCAAGTTCGAACGATTTCAGTTCTCCGAATTTTATAGAGATATTGTTTTCGTTTTCGGCAGAAAGCCTGCTGTCCGGCGCAATTTTGTCGATAATGGTTTTTATTTTTGAAATATCACCCTTAAAAATATCTTCCAGGGTAACTCTGATCTCCATTTCTCACTCCGTTTTCATTCTAACAAAAACCTGTTTTCTTTATCACAAATAAGAACGGTTTTCCAGTGTTTTTGCCGCTTATTTTGCGTTTATTTTGCTTTTATGACGGTTGTAAAGAAGCATTGCAGCAATTGAGAGAACGCCGAAGGAAGAAAGAACGATCCAGATTTTCCACGGAGCATAAGCATCCCAGAGAATCTGATTTGCAGCATATTTGTCAAGTTCTGTAAGTTCCTGAAAATACGGGAAGAAATCGAAAGTATCAATATTCATTTTCGCGATGGTTTCAGGCAGAAGATTGTCGGGATTTGCCGCTTTGTAGTCGTCAACGACTTTTACAAGAGTTTCAAGCGGAACCTTTTTGACTTCCAGAAGATACTGCTTCGTGATCTGGAGTTTGTTCGCGAAAGCGTCGTAAAGCGGGCCCGAAACGACGTTTCCGACGATCCAGCCGACAGCGAAGGGAATGTTCGAAAGTCCCATGTAAAGCGCTTTTTTGTCAGCTGGCGCGTTTACGCCGATGTATTCGCTGAATTTGGGCGAGCAGGTCATTTCACCAAGGCTGAAAAAGGCGATGCAGATAGCGGTAACAACGCCCGCCATCGTGATACCGGCGCAGAAAAAGGCTATCGTCGTGAGGCAGATGCCGGCCGTTATCGCGACAAGACGCGGGAATTTGCCGGTGACTACGCTCCACGGAACGACGAAAAGGACGATGCAGAGCGAGTTGATGTTGATGAACTGTTCCGCTTTGACGCTGCCGTTATCGGTCATGAAGGCAGGCAGGATCTTTGCCAGAGCGCGGCTGTCGGTCCACTGGTCGATGAAATTGGGGTAAAGATCCCAAAGCTGCATGAACATGAGCCAGAAACCGCTGAAAATAAGAAGAAAGATCATAAAATCCTTGTCTTTCAGCGCAGTCCATGTGTCGTTGAGAGCATCTTTCGCGGACTTCGTGGCCTTCGTTTTTTCAGGTTCCTTAAAGAAAAACGTCGCCGGAATGTAGTTTAGGGCAGTGACTATCGCCGCCGCGTAGAAAACGTAGCTCCAGGTGTAGCCGTCGGTGTCGTTTCCGCGCAGAGTGCTTGCCATGACGGGAGCCAAAAGACCTCCGATGTTTACGACCCAGTAGAAAATGCCGTAACCGACCGAACTGTTTTCCTCAGTAACGGAACTTGCGACAGTTCCCTGAATCGGCGGCTTGAAAATGGCGGTTCCCGTTCCGACAGCGATACCTGCAAGCATCATGCTCCAGAAACCCGCCGCGTTCGCCATCAGAATGTAGCCGAAAACATTGGTCGTAAAAGCGATGTAAAGGCTTTTTCGGTAGCCTAAATAGTTGGCAAAAGAGCCGCTCAGCATCGGAATAAGGCTCTGACACGCCGCCCATACACCGAAAATAAGCCCTTTTTCGGTGAAAGTGAGCCCGAGACCGTGTTTGTCGGCAGTCGCGATCATCCAGAGCGGAAGGACTGCACGCACCGAGAAAAACGCCAGACGCTCGAACATCTCCATGACGTTCGCGATCCAGAAATTCCTCTGAAACCCTGTGACTTGTGATTTGAAACTCATATTAACCTCTCAATAAAAATGCTGCCGCTTTATATCGGAATAACGCTTTGTCGGCAAGATTTTTGAAGCGCTATTTACAAAATATCCTTCGACGGCTTTTTGAGGAGAAAATCGGGTTTCCGGTTGTATAACGCCTTGAAAATATTGTTTTTTGCAGTGCTATCGTGTTTTGTGATCTCTTCTATGAGCGAGCGGATATAGGCGCGCTCAGAAACTTTGCCGAAAGGGCAGCCCGAATCGAAAACCTTGATGCCGCTGTTTTCAATTTCGGCTTTGACGGAACTTTCTTTGATGTAGAGCATGGGTCTGATGATGCGGTATTTCCCTTTGAAAAACGGATTGACCGGCTTCATCGCTTCAAGCGAGCCGTTGAAAAAGAGATTCATGAGAAATGTCTGGACAAAGTCGTCGCGGTGATGACCGAAAGCGATGACGTTCGCTCCGATTTCGTCGGCAAGATCGAAAAGAGCAAGCCTTCTCGTTCTTGAGCAGAGGTAGCATGCCTGCTTTTTTTCGGCAGCCATGATTTTTTCAAGCGATCTTTCTATCTCAAAATATTGGACGCCGAGGTTTTTGCTGAAATCGCGCAGATATTCTGAAATTTCGTCGTCGTTGGCAAAACCCATTTTCACGAAAACAGCGGAAAGTTTGAAATCATTGGTTGTCTGGATCTTTTTTCTTGCCAGAAGCCTGAGCAGCATCGAGCTGTCCTTGCCGCCCGAAAGGCCGGCTAAAACATGGTCGCCCGGACAAATCATCTGATAATCAGAAATCGCCGTTTCCAGCAGTTTGTGCATGCTCAGAAAACACTTGCTTTCGCCCATGACTCCTCCTAAAAGCGGAAAATCATACTGAAAAATCGGAAAAAAGCGAGAAACCGTTGACAATCCTGTTTTTACACTTAGAATCGCGCGTGTGAATTTTTGAGGGTGTGATGCAGGTTACTTCAGCTCAAAAAAGAAGAGTCGCGATATTTTTCATTTTCGGTATCGCTGTTATTCTTATTCTTACGGCGCTTCTTATCGGAAACCGTCTGCTTAAACGCGAGGACTGCTATTTTACGCGTTTTGAAGATATTTCGGTCGCAGGTCTTTCCGAAGGTTCCACGGTAAAATTTCAGGGCATGAACATCGGAACGGTTTCGAAAATCTCCGTTGACAAGGAAAATACGGCAGTTGTCGAAGTCGCTTTTTGTCTTAAACCGGGCGTTCCCATCAAAGAGGGAACAAAGACGCAGCTCGGAACGATCGGTATCACCGGTCTTAAATTCCTCGAACTCAAAGGCGGCGGTCAGGGTGAAAACATTCCGGTCGGCGGCGAAATTCCTTCCGAAAAAAGCGGCTGGGATGAGATCACCGGAAAAGCTTCCGTCATCGCCGAAAAGCTCGAATCGATACTCAACCAGTTCAACGAGGCTCTGAAAGGAGTCCAGAAAGACGACGTTGAAAAGATCGTCAAAAACGTGGGCGGCATTTCAACTTCTCTTGACGAACTTCTCGTAAAGAACAAAAAGGAGATCTCCAGCGTCATAAAAGAGGCTGATACTTTCATGAAAGAGCTCAACGGCAATATGGACAATGTCAAGGCCATCACGACGAACGTCAAGGAGCTCACGTCGAAAGAAGGCTCGTTCGCGAAGACTCTCGACATGATGAAAGAGGCTGTAGCCGATTTCAGGACAGACTACAAAAAGGCGAACATTCAGGAAAAGGTCGACAAAATGTTCGGACTCGTAGAATCGACGCAGAGAACGGTCGATACACTGCAGCTTACGTTTGAAAGAAGTACCGAAAAAATCGACAAATCACTTGACGACCTTTCGGATGCGATGAGCAACTTCAGCGAATTTACGAGAATAATCATGGAAAATCCGTCGGCTCTTTTCGGCGGCGGCAACTCGGATAATACAGCAGAGGATAAAAAATGAAAAAAACCGGCGTTTTGATTGTTTGCTTCATAGCTCTTTTCACGATTTCGTCATGTTCGCTCTTTTCTTCAAAAGCGCCGCTCAAGCACTATTATCAGGTCAACTATCAGCCGCAGGTCGGCTCCGCGCAGCCGATAAAGGCGACACTCAGGATAAAAACTTTCACCGCTGACAAAGCGTACAAAAAATACAATCTTGTCTACAGGACTTCTTTCGAGGAGATGTTTTACTACAACACCCATTTCTGGGCATCAAGACCGGATGACATGATCACTGACCTTGTCGCGAATCACTTCGCAAAGCAGCGGATATTTTCCGACATTGTAATTACGATGGATAAAAAACCTGACTATGTTCTGAGCGGCAGGATACTGGCCCTTGACGAAGTTATCGAAGACGACAAAAGTTACGCCAGAGTCGCTATAATTTTTGAACTTAAAGACTATAAGACCTCAGATGTGATCGTCGTTCACTCTTTTGACACAAAGCTTGAAGCGAAAGGTCGCAAGCCGGTGGATGTGGTACGTGCGATAGGTGAGATAATAAATTCCGAGACAGAAGTCTTTATTTCAAAAATTTATGAAACTCTTGACCGCTGACGGACTGTTGATTGAAAGAAGAGTCGTTCCCAGCATTCAGCATTATGACCAGTAAAAACGAGAGGTTTGTAAGTGAGCAGTAAAATAAAACTTATATTTCTGATGCTTTCTTCGGGCATTTTTTTCGTCCTGCCGCCGTTCCTTCTGGGCGGGGTATACTACCACATCGGTACAAACCTAGTCATCATGTTCATCTGTGCATTTGCGACTTTTCTCTATTCTGTTTATCTGCTCGCTACAAAAAAGTCCTTTGCAGTTTCTTCGGTTGTTTTTCCGCTTGCCGCGATAATCGTTTTTGCGCTTCTGCAGCTCATTCCGCTGCCGCCGGCGCTTCTTAAGATACTTTCTCCGCAGGGGCATTTTTTTCACACTCTCGAAGGTGCCGGCGCTCATCCGCTCACGATGTCGATACCCGACACGGTTTATTCGATATTCCGTGTTTTGACGCTGATTTTCCTTTCCTGCATTCTTGCGAGGAACATTTTTCTCGGCAACAAAAAGTGGAAGCAGAACACTATCGACACGGTGATCCTGATTTCGACGGTTGCCATAATTCTTTCTATTGCGCTGAGGTTTCTGCAGTCCGACGCATGGCTTTACGGCAAACTGCGCCATGGCGGATTTTTCATGGAATCGATTCTTATCAACACGAATAACGCCGCAGGATATTTCGGAATTTCGGGTCTTCTCGCCCTCACTTCGATCTATACGACGACATTCCCCAGAAAAAAGATTTTTTATGCCGCTCTTTTCTTTTTCCACTCTGCGGCTGTTGCGGCGACTATCTCCAGAGCAGGGATCGCGGCCTACGTCGCAGCCCTGGTGCTCTTTTTCTTTATAAACAGGAAATCTGCAAAGAATTCAAGCGGTTATAAATTTTATCTACCGGTTGCTTCCCTTATTCTCGTCCTGATTTTTATTTATCAGACAGGGCTTAAACTCCTTGAGCGCGAGTTTGATTTCGGAAGAGAGGACTACTTCGACAAATTTGATATTATAGCGAGAGCGAAAGACTATTTCTTCGATTTTCTTTTCACTGGTTCAGGGCTGGGCAGTTTTTCCAAAGTTTTTTCCTATTACCAGTCGAATCTCTGGATTTATGCCCGTGAGCTTGAGAACGAGCCGATACAGTTCATCCTTGAGACAGGTATAGTTTTCGCCCTTTTCATTTTCGCATTTTTTATCGGGCTCGTCATTTTCGGTCATCGCGAAACCAAGCGGAAAAACGGTCTTATGGCGGTTCTATTTTTCGTTGTCATGCACAACACGCTTGATTTCAATCTGCACAATTTTGCGACGCTTTTCCCTGTGATTTTAGTGCTTGTTCTTCTTGTAAAACCGATGGAACTCCGCGGGAACACAAGAATAGTTTCTCTCGCATCGCTCGCTGTTTTAGCTCTGACCACGATGATTTTTACCTCTACCGAAGGCGGGCAGAAACTTCTTGGTTATCAGCCAGATGAAAAGCCGGCGGTATCTTATGAGGAAGCGGTTTATCTTGAGCCTGCAAATTTCAAAATCCCGCTGGAAAAAGGTCTTGAAAAACTCAATTCCGGGGATTTTGCACAGGTTCTTTCGGCGGGAACGGAGCTTTCATCGGCACTCTTAAAAGCTCCGAAATACTACTACACCCACTACATAAACGGCGTTTATCTGCTGCGTTTGGGCGCGTACGATCAGGCTCTCACTTTATTTAAAGAGGCTCTCGACCTTTCGGGCAGAAAATACGCAAAAGCACTTGATACGATCTATGACAGAATGACGCGCTTCGGTCTCAGCGAGCGGATAACCGAAATAATTTCTCTGAACGAAAACAACAAGGTCGAACTCGAAAGATTCATCTTCAAAATTTCGGACTCAAACGCCGCAGCACTCGATTTTGCCAATAAAAATCAGGATGTTTTCTTCATTTCAGTCATCAGGAACATGCTGAAGGAAAAGCGCTACGACGAAGCTCTTGAGATGATCCGCAGAATCCAGGGCGAGCGTAAGGATTTAACAGATTCAGAGCGCGGTCAGCTCATGATTTACAACGGAAAAATCCTCGAAAAAGACCAGCTTTACAAGGAAGCTTTCGATCTTTACATGCGCGGCGCCGACCTGACTCAGAGGTTCAGCGACTATCTCACCGCGGCTTACTGCTCGCTCAAACTCGAAAAAGAGTCGCAGGAACTTGTTGAAAGCAGCCTTAAAAACATGACTTTGAGAACTTCAGGAAACCTCGGAAACTACTACCGCTGGCTCTCGACCCGCGAATTTGCGGCAAAAAATCAGGCCGCCGGCTTCAAATATCTGGAAAGAGCCGCCGAAGTTGCGCACAATCCCTATTGGCAGCTCGAAGTCGCAAATATGTACGCGCGTCGCGGAATGCACTACTTTGCAGCGCAGAATTTCCTGAAAATCACAAGAGATTATCCAAAGTTTAAGCCTGAAGAAATGAAAAAGCGTTACGAAGACGAAAAGCAGAAAATGGAAAAAGACGAAGAGAAAAATCTTCAGGAACTGATGTTCAGAGAAAAGAAATAATTCACGGCAAAGCTATCAAAAAATTTCTTGCAGAAAAGGCAAAAATCGGTATTTTTCAGCGGCTGTTTGAATAACTCTCGGAGGAGGTAAAAAATGAGTGCGGATCGTGGTCAGCTTGGTATCGTTGCATGTAATTCTGGTAAGGTTTTTGCGGATGCAATGGTCGAATATCTTAAGGAAAAATATAAGAAAGAGCATTTGGAGGAGCGTTTCCGCTATATAAAAAGCACCGAGACGCACTTTGCAAACGGCGAGATCAAAACTTCCATCGACGAGCCTATCCGCGGCATGGACGTTTATGTTGTTCAGCTCATGGACGATCCTCTTTCACCATATTCGGTAAACGACAACCTGATGGCGCTTGCAACGGCTCTGAATGCGGTCCACAACAGCGATGCGGCTTCGATCACGGCAGTTATCCCGCAGTTCCCGAATGCAAGACAGGAGCGCAGAAAAGGGCGTGAAAGTGTTACGGCTTCGATGGTCGCATCGTTTATCGAGGCAAGCGGGGCTTCGAGAGTCCTCACGATCGACATTCACGCTGAAGCTATCGCGGGTTTCTTCCATGTTGCAAGACTCGACAACCTCCACGCATCAAGACAGCTTATGAATTCGATGAAAAAGAGAAGTCTTATTACCGAAAACACAGTCGTTGTTGCTCCGGATGTCGGTTCTGCTGAGACGGCGAGATACTATTCCCGCGAACTTGCGACCGATATGGCTCTCATCGTCAAGGAAAGAGATTATTCCAAAGCTTCGACGGTTGTTGATACCAAACTGGTAGGCAGTGTTGACGGCAAAAACGTTGTTATCGTTGACGATATGATCGCAACAGGCGGAACTTTGATTGCAGCGTGCCAGAAACTTCACGAATTCGGTGCTAAAAATATAGATGTTTTCTGCACATTCCCGTTCTTTAACGGCGAAGCAGTCGAAAAACTCGACAAAGCTTATGCTGACGGCTTTGTAAGAAGCGTTACCGGAACGAATGCAGTCAACCGCGGCGAAGAGTTCAAAAAAGCTCATCCGTGGTACAACGAAGTCGATGTCGCAAGATTCTTCGCAAAAGTCGTTTACAGCATAAACCACATGGAATCGATCTCGAACATCCTGGAATCTTAAGAATTCATGCGGCTTTCCCATATTCCGCAATCTGAAATCAAGGAGTAGACATGCCAGCAAAAACCGCAATGGAAAAAGCTATGGAAACACCGGCTATGCGCCAGTATCTTGAAATAAAGAAACAGTACAGCGACGCGATCCTCTTTTTCCGTATGGGCGATTTTTACGAAATGTTTTTCGATGACGCTATCGAGGCTTCCGATATTCTGGGAATAACGCTAACGAGCCGCCACAAAGATGCCGATATTCCTCTTGCGGGCGTGCCGTGGCATGCGGCTGACTACTACATCAAAAAGCTGCTTGAAGCCGGGAAAAAGGTTGCTGTGTGCGAGCAGAGCGAGAATATGGACAGCACTAAAAAGACGATGGAGCGTAACGTCGTCCGCATCATGACGCCGGGAACGGTGGTCGAAGAGAGTTCTCTCAACGAAAACAGGAACAACTGGCTGATGTCGGTCTTTTTCAAAAAGAAAGACGCCTTTTTCTGCTGGGTGGACGTAAGCTGCGGAAACGTGTTTTACGCTGTTTCGACCGAGGCTTCAGCGTCTGACATCATCGATCTGGTCGATCCGAAGGAGACTATTCTTTCGGAAGGATCATCTTTTGTTTCGGGCGAAGTGCTCGACCGTGAAAAATTTGCAGACTGGGTCCCTTCGGCAACAGCTGCGGAATACCTTGAAAGCCTTTACGGATGCACCTTTGACAGGAATGTCCTCGCTTCTTTGAAGCAGCTTCTTTTCTATCTCGATTCGCTCTATTTCGGCAATTTTCCGCCGCTCAGACTGCCGGTCGAGTGGAAAAGCTGCGACACCGCATCGCTTGACTACAACACGGTTTCCAATCTCGAGCTTGAAAAGACACTCATCGGCGGCGAAAGGGCGGGATCTCTCCTTTGGGCGATAGACAAAACGCAGACTCCGATGGGAAAAAGGCTTCTTTCTGAGGTCGTGAAAAATCCGCTGAAAAACCGCGACAGGATAATTCTCAGGCAGTGCTGCGTCGCAACGCTCTTCGAAGATCCAGTTCTGCTGCGCGAGATCAGAGATTCTTTAGGCGAGATCAAGGATTTCGAGAGAACTCTCAGCAGGATACTCGTGAGAAGGGGAGGACCGCGCGAAATATCGATGCTTTCAACTTCGCTTCTTAATGCGGTGAAACTCCGCTCCTACATCATGTCGATACCTGAAAAAATGCCGTTTTTCGCCGGCGACGAACCTTTGAGACTCAGCGAAGAGCAGATTCTTTCGTGGCAGAAGCGCTTTCTTGAGGATTCTCCGCTTCTTTACAGGGACGGCGGCTTCGTAAATGCCGATTTTTCACCCGAAGTTTTCGAGCTTTCCGACTTTATCCACAATTTCCGCTCGCACATCGTAGCCCTTGAGGCAAAAGAGCGCGAAAAATCGCAGATACCCACATTAAAAGTAGGTTTCACCAAAGTTTTCGGATACTATTTCGAGATCAGCAAACGTTTTGAAAAGCAGGTCCCGGATTATTTCATCAGAAAGCAGACGACAGTCAACACGGAGCGCTATTTCACGGCTGAACTCAAGGAGCTCGAGGAGAAAATTTCATCGGCGCAGGAGCGTCTGACAGAGCTTGAACTCAAGATCTTGGATGATACAGTGACCGAGATCGCCTCATTCAAGGACGACATCCTCGCAGTTGCGAAATTCGTGGCATGGATCGATCTTTTCAGCGGTTTCGCAAAACTCGCGGTCGAAAAAAACTACTGCCGCCCCGAGATCACCGAAGAAGAGGGGATAGATATCGTTGACGGCAGACATCCGGTCGTCGAAGCGTGTCTCAAAGATGCGAGATACGTTCCCGCAAGCGTTTCCATCGGTTCCGGGAACCGCCGTTTCTGCCTCGTCACAGGGCCAAACATGGGCGGTAAATCGACTTTGATGCGAATGACGGCACTCATAGTTTTATTGGCGCAGACCGGCAGTTTCGTTCCCGCCGAGAGCGCGAAAATCGGGATCGTTGACGCGATTTTTACGAGAGTCGGGGCGAGCGACAACCTTTCGAGAGGCGAATCGACTTTCCTCGTCGAAATGAAGGAAGCCGCGTCGATTCTGAACGCGGCGACCGAAAAATCGCTCATAATTCTTGACGAGATCGGGCGCGGCACAGGAACTTACGACGGCATCAGCTTAGCCCGTGCGATTGCCGAATACATCATAACCAAAATCAACGCGACGACCCTTTTTGCGACGCACTACCACATTTTGACCGAGCTTGCCGAAGACTTCGACCAGGTCGCGAATTTCCACATGACAGTCAGGGAATACGCCGGAAAAATGCGCTTCCTCTACCAGATGGAAGAAGGCGGCAGCAGCAGAAGTTTCGGTGTCGAAGTCGCAAAACTCACCGATATGCCGAAGGAAGTTATCAGAAACGCTGAAAAGATCCTCAAAAAAATGGAGGGTTTCGACCGCAGAATGCGTTTTGAGAACGGCTCGATGCTTCAGGCCGACATCTTTTCAATGGCTGAAGAGCAGAATAAAAGCGTCGTTCCAGACTATCTGCGCGAGATCGAAAAAGTTTTAAGAAGAGTAGACCCCGAAAAGATAAATCCGCGCGAAGCGATGAACATCGTTTTTCAACTGTTTGATATAATTAAGGAAAGCGAAGAAGAGTAGATCAAAAACTACTCTTTTGTCGGAGCGCGGGCGACTCGCCTGCAACAACTGAACAAGTGAATGCAGGATCAATGTAAGTATCGGAAAACTGAACCATTTTAAAATCAAGAAGTAGTTCACTCCAGTATGGACAACGCTTCCCGAATAAGCGATTCGCTGAGACGGATATTGCTGTTTCTCAGCTGTTCAAGATAGATTTTTATATCTTCGGTTGAAATTATCTTTTCATCATGGGCTTGAATCAGAATGCCGATTGTACCGGTGATGGTTATCCCGAGCTTTTGAGCGACTTTTCTGCCCTTGCGCTCGTCAATTACAAAATGATAGCTTCGCTTTCGCCGTCGTCCAAGCCGCTGGCTGCCTGCAAAATTTCCAATGATTTCCGGTTTTTGACAGGTATTGTCTTTAAGAATGGCGAGTCTTGGACGACTTTGGCTTCTCTTTCAAAAACCGTGTTTGTTGTGAGCTCACGGAAAACTGCTTCAGGGATGCATACTTCTCCGAACAATTTTTCAAGCAGATCAATGCGACTGATTTTTATAAGCGAGACTATCGGGGTTGTATCTGAAATAACGATCATGCGGACTTGCTCCGAAGTTTTTTCAACGCGGCGACATCACTTTCAAGCTCTTCTTTTGTCTGGTCGAGATAAGCTATTCCAAGAGAGCTGTATATCGCAATCAGATCCATCTTGTGAATACCCAATAATTCTGCGGCTTTTCCGTGCGAAATGACTTCATTTTTTATGAAGGGGAAAAGAATCATCGCATTTCGTGTAAGAACTGCGTTTTCGTCTTCTACCGCAGCGTATTCCGCAATCGTGTCGGGAATTTTTATGGATATTGCTTTCATTGTCATACCGCACCTCCATGCAAAAACTGCAGTATTATACTCGGTTTTTTGAAAAAAGCGAGAGGGAAAAATTAAGCTCTTGTTTTGTGAAATCTCTGAGAGCACGGGCGGCGTACTCGCAACGGTCGATAGAAAATCTCTTGAGAAATCAAGAAGTTGGCTTCTGGAGAAGAGGTGTTAAACTAATTGTCCATTACTTCTGCCAATTGGTTCGCTTGTTTTTTTATGCGTTTTTTATCATAAATTTCTAAGCGTCAGCTCAAAAATGGAATCCGGCTATTTCGCTTTGCAGAAATCCGCTAATTTTGCCGAAACTTCTTTGAAAGGAATGATAGTATCGATGCCTTCGACTTTGATTCCCTGCTCTGAAACCTCGGTCGGAATTAGGTTTCCGGGATTTGTTTCACATGAAACAAAGATATTTTTTTCGGAATCAAGGGCGAGAACATAAGCGCTTCCCTGTGTTGTCGAGCGGTCGAGAAGGGCATATTTGCCTTCTTCGATGGTTTCAGCTTCGGCAAGTTCAAGGGCTTTTATGAGGTCTCCACCTTTTGTGAAGAGGATCTTCGCGAGGTTTCTTATTCTGTTTTCAGAAAGGAGTTCTTTTTTCGCGAAGTTCGCTCCGTCGAGGAATTTTCCCGTGATCTCGGCTATCTGCATGACTGCAAAAACGATCTCGGGGCTATCTTTATCGAGTTTTTCCCTGATGTTCCAGGCATTTTCAAACTGCTCGCTCTGAAGGTAGACGAGAAATATCGCATTCTGGATCTCGCTTGATTTAGGCTCGATTTTTTCTGCTTCCTTGTAGTATTTCAGAGCTTCGTTCATGTTCTGTTCGACATAGAAAAGGTTGCCGTAGAAAAAAAGCGTTGCGACATGCTTTGGGTCAAGCTTCAGCGCTTTTTCGGCATAAGTTTTAGCCGAGTTTACATCCTGTGCATCGTAAGATATCATTGCTAAATTATAAAGCGATTCAACGGGCTGAACCCCTTTATCGACGCATGTCTCAAAGGCTTTTTTCGCTTCGTCGGTGCGGTTGAGTGCCGCAAGCGAATACGCCACATAGAACTCAGCATCCTTGACGGTGCTTTTCTTGAAGGATTCGATAGCTTTTTCGTAATCCTGTTTGGAAAGAAGCTCCTGCCCTTCGGTAAATGCGGCGTCTTTGCTTTCCGCTTCAAGCAGTTTGAGGTTTGCATCTTTTTCGTCATTTCTTTTTTTATCAACGCTTCCGCAGCTTAAAATCAGAGTGCAGAAAGCGATCAGAACAAAAATTATCGCCGTTTTTTTCATTTTTCTCTCCTATTTTGATTTGAACACAGGTCCTTCCTTGCATACGAGGAAGCTGCCTCCCGCCGTTTCTATCCTGCAGCCGAGGCACGCTCCGATCCCGCAGCCCATGGTCGTTTCGTAAGATTTATAAAGTTCCGTGATTCCTGATTTTTCGCATGTTTTTTCAACGCAGTCCATCATTATGAGAGGTCCGCAGGTGCAGATCACACTTGGCTCAAATCCTTTACCGATAAGGGTTTCAAGCACTTCATGCGGATATTTTTTAAGTCCATAGCTTCCGTCATCTGTAACGATCGTGACTTCACCCAGCTCTCTGAATTTTTCTTCCATGAGAACAGAATCTTTGTCGCGGAAGCCGAGAATGAATGATTTTTTCGCCGCTTTTGATATTTTCGCCGTGTAGAAAAGAGGTGCAACACCTATTCCTCCGCCGATGCAGAGAAGGGTCCCGGTCGTGTCGGGAAAGCTGTTTCCTAAATATCCGGTGATCCTTATCTTTTCGCCCGGTCTCATTTCGGAAAGCATTTTCGTTCCCTTGCCGACTACCTTGATAAGAAGCGAAAGAACGCCGTCATTCCAATCGAATACCGAGATCGGACGCGGCAGAAAAGGCATGGTCAAGCCGTCAGTTTTTGAAAGCATGAGGAACTGCCCAGCCTGCGGGACTTCATCAAATTCCACATTCATCAGAAAAGTGTCTTTCGTGACGAATTGGTTTGAAATTATTGAACATATTTTACTTGTTTTCATGTTGCCTCAAAAAGTTGTCCGCCCGAGTTTTGATTCTTTCGGCTCGAAAACGAGGTGGACTTCCTTGCCCGTTTCGACCGATTCGTAGATCGCGTTGATGAGTTCGAGTGATTTTCTCCCTTCAAGACCGTCAACGAGGGCGTGTTTGCCGTTTTCGATGCAGTCGATGACGCTTTCAAGGTAGCGGATGTGCCCGAATCCGTAGACATTTGGCGGGTTTTCGCTGTATTTTTCCAAAATTTCCTTTCTTTCGTCGGGAGTTTCGCCTTCGAAATTCCATTCCTGCATTTTGTTTACCGCAAAGCCGCCGATGACGCAATTTCCTTTCTCTCCAAGGATTGAAAGAGAGCCTTCGAGGTCTGCCGGACGCGTTGCCGTGGTCGCTTCGACTATGCCGAGAGCGCCGTTTCTGAATTTGATTATCGCGGCGCAGGTGTCGTCTGCTTCGATATTTACGAGGTATGTTCCGTTCATCGCCATAACGCTGACCGGCTCACCCAGCATCCATTCGAGCAGGTCGATGTGGTGGCTCGCCTGATTGGTGATGACGCCGCCGTCGTAAGCCCACGTTCCGCGCCACGGATCGGCATCGTAGTATTCCTGTTTTCTGCACCAGCGGACTCGGACTGTTCCCATGACGAGCCTGCCGAAGCCGCCGCTTTCGAGTTTTTTGCGCAGGATCTGGACCGGCAGATTGAAGCGGTTCTGCTTGACGATGAAAAGCCTGACACCGTTCATGTCGCAGGTACGGATCATCTCGTCGGCATCGCTTAATTTCAGAGCCATCGGCTTTTCGCAGACGATGTGCTTTCTGTATTTTTTCACGATATCGATGACGTGTTTGGGGTGAAGTCCGCTCGGCGTGAGAACGTTGACGACATCAACCTCAGGGTGTGCCGTAAGCATTTCGTCGTAGCTTTCATACCACGGAACTCCCGCCATTTCTCCCGCTTTTTTTGCTTTTTCGGGAACGATGTCGCACACCGCGACAAGCTCCGCTTTCGGTATGTTCAAAAGAGCGTCAATGTGCTTTTTTACGATCCTTCCGCAGCCGACAAGGGCAAATTTAAGTGTCATTTTTCCTCGGGATTTTGATTATAAAGTTGCTTTGATTCCTTCAAAATCTTTAATTATATCGGTAAGTTTAGCTAAATTTGCTTCTTCCATATTCGCAAGAGGTGCGCGGAAAACGTTTCCGCATTTCTTCATCAAATGAAGAGCCTCTTTTACAGGAAGCGGGTTAGATTCCATGAACATCGCGTGGTTGATCTTGTTTGTTGCAAGCTGGATCTTAGCCGCTGTTGCAAAATCGCCGGAAAGTGCCGCATTGACCATTTTCACGCAGACTTCGGGGTAGATGTTCGAAAGAACGCTGATGACACCTTTTCCGCCCATCGAAATGAAGGGAACGACCGTAAAATCGTCGCCCGAAAGGAAGTCGAAGCGCTCTGTTCCGACCGCGTCGAGATAGTCGGCGAGTCTTCCGAGATCGCCGGTAGCCTCTTTGACTGCGACGACGTTTTTGATCTCGGTTATCATTTTAAGAGCTGCAGGAGCGATATTGAGCCCTGTCCTTCCCGGAACGTTGTAAAGCACTATTTTTGCCCCTGTTACCGCGACTGCGCTGTAGTGCGCGAAAAGACCTTTCGGGGTCGGTTTATTGTAGTAAGGCGTCACGATTAGGACTTTTTCAAAACCTGCTTCGAGGGCGATTTCGGTCTGTTTTACGCTGTCGGCGGTATTGTTGGTTCCAGTGCCGGCAACAAGGTCCAAAGTCGGACAATGTTCTTTCGTGAAGCGGAAAAGCTCCTCTTTTTCCTCGTGATTCAAAGTCGCTCCTTCGCCCGTCGTTCCTGCAACGACAACGCCCGAAACCTTGGCTTTTACCTGCCCTTCAAGCAGTTTTCCGAATGCATCGAAATCGATTTTCCCCGACTCTTTGAACGGGGTGACGATAGCTGTGTAAACACCTTTCATTTTAACCTCTGTAATTGATGTTATTGATTTTAAAATCTATGATAACTTCTTTGTCTTTGAGTGATTCCTTAAGATTTTCAACACTTTGGATGTTCGAGCCCTGAACCGTGACGTAAACTTTTCCGGTGTATTCATCGGCGTCGTCGGCGTTGAGGTGAAGGCTCGAAATGTTGAAGTTTTTGTCGCTGAGTTCGTTTGCAAGCTCCATAAGCGCCCCTTTTCTGTTCTGGAGGCTGATGATGAACGAAATTTCGTAGCGCGGATATTCGAACCAGTAAACGTTTTCCTTCAGATGTTCAGCATCTATTTTCGCGATTTTCGGACATTTGTGCTTGTGGAGGATGTAGCCTTCATCCGATGAAACCACGGCGGCAACGATGTCTCCTTCAGCAGGCTGGCAGCAGCGCGCGATTTTGTAGTCGCTTATCATGCCGATATCCTTAATGAAAATCGGAGAAAGATCTTCCGTTCTTGCGTCCTGAAGTACGAAAAGAGGTGCGACTCTGCGCGGAAAAGCGTTTATGAGCCTCGAAATCTCGTCGGAAGAGAAAAACGCCTCGATGACCGATTCGAGTTTTAGTTCTCCGGTTGCAGTCTTGATGAAAAACGTGCTCAGAGTGTTCTGCTTCGGCAGCGAATATTTTTTTGCGAAACTTGTAAATGCGCGCTGTTTTTCGAGAGTATCGAAAAATTCGCCCCTTTCCTGCGAGACGAAAAGCGGTTTTAAAATGTCGCGCCCTTTGTTTTCCAGAATTTTGTCCTGCTGCTTCTGCAGATAGCGTTTGATGAACTGTTTTGCCCGCTGCGTTTTGACGAAATCGAGCCAGTCTTCGCGCGGATTCTGGTTTTCTGCGGTTTCGATTTTTACTTCATCCTTGCTCTGCAGAACCTGACTTATCGTCGCACGTTTGCCGTTTACCGTTCCGCCGATGCACTTTTCGCCGAGGTCACTGTGGATGGCGTACGCAAAATCGAGAAGCGTCGCACCTTCGGGAAGCGAAATTTCTTCGCCTGTCGGAGTGAAAACTATCATTTTGTCGAGCGGAAGCAGCGTTTCGATGTCGCTGACGAAAGCTTCGGGCTTTGACGACGAATCGATAAGTTCGCTGAAAATCGATTTGAGCCACTCCGCGAGAGTATCTTTGTAGGCGGGATCGTTTTTGGTTTTCCACTTTGAAAGCTGTCCTTCCTGCGCGACACGCTCCATCTGATCAGTGCAGATCTGGAATTCCACGAAGTATTCTCCGTATCTTATCAGCGTGTGGAGCGACTGGTAGCCGTTCACTTTCGGAGTTGCGATATAGTCCTTGAGATAACGCTGAACAAGTGAGAAACCCGGGAAAAGATGGAGCATTCCGAGCACCGTGTAGCAGTCGAAAACGTCGTTGGTTTTGAGGACTATTCTGACTGCCAGGATGTTTTTGAGGTCGCCTACTTCGAGATTTTTTTTCAGCGTTTTCGTGTAAATGTAGTAATACGACTTCGTTTTGCAGTAAACCCTCTCAATTTTTTTCGCCATATTAGGTGCAAGGGAGGCAAAAACATTTTTCGTTTTTTCATCGAGAGAGGCAGTCAGCGCCGCGAGATTTGGATAAGTCGCATTTACGCAGCGGTCAATTTCTGCCCATTCTTCGGGAAATCCGAAGTAGAAGGCAAGCGCTTCGAGAGCCTCTTTCAGCCAGTAGATCCCTAGCCTGTGAGCTAATGGAACATAGAGATTGAGCGTCTCCAGAGCGATCCTTTTCTGCTTTTCCGCAACCATCGCGTCAAGCGTCATCATGTTATGCAGACGGTCAAAAAGCTTGATTATGATTATCCGCGAATCGTTCTGTGCGAAAGTGAGAAGTTTTTTTATCGCGGTCGCCTGCTTTTCTTCACGCGTTAGTTTGCGGCAGATCTCTTCGTTTTCGATTTTTTCCCTGATTTCGGTGAGTTTCGTAACGCCGTCGACAAGGTTTGCGACATTTTTTCCGAAAGCCGCTTCGATTTCTTCGACAGTCATGCTCGTATCTTCGACCGTGTCGTGAAGAAGTCCTGCAATGACGCAGTCGTCATCCATTCCGCTTACGGCCAGAAGGTATGCGACGGTGTATGGATGGAAAATGTAAGGTTCGCCGCTTTTTCTCACGATTCCGCTGTGTGCTGCCGAAGCCATCGCGATCGCCTGATGGATCCTGCCTGTGATGGCTGCAAGTTCATCGGGATCTTTGATTCCGGAGTGTTTCTCGACCTCGCGGATTATCGAATCGGGTCTCACAACTTTCGGAATGTTGATGTAAAGTTCGCTTTTTAAAATGGAGAGCAGTTTCTTTTTGTCCATTTTACTCCGTAAGTTTTTTTATAGTCTCCATGTTGTGGAATATCGAAGAGTCTGTATGCGCAGAAATTATCGCTGTCATCTGGGCTGCTGCAGTATTCAGGTCGTTGTTTACCACAACAAAATCGAAGTGCGGATAGTGCAGAATCTCGTTTTTCGCATTGTGAAGCCGCGTTTTGATAACTTCGGGATTATCGGTCGCCCGCAGACGGAGACGCGATTCTAGTTCTTCCATCGAAGGAGGCAGCACGAGAATGAGAACCGCCTCTTCCGGAAAGGCTTTTTTGATGTTTATCGCGCCCTGATAGTCGATATCGCAGATTATGTCTTTGCCGCTCTCAAGCTGCTTCTGCAGGAAATCGAGCGGAGTCCCGTAGAAATTGCCGTGGACTTCAGCCCATTCTGCAAAAAGTCCGGCCTCTCTCTTTGCAAAAAACTCATCTTTTGAAAGAAAAAAGTAGTCAACACCGTCAACTTCGTGTCCGCGAGGATTTCTTGTCGTGCATGAAACTGATTCGGCAAGGAGCGGAAAGCGCTCGCGCAGAAGTCCTACCAAAGTGGTTTTTCCCGCGCCTGACGGAGCCGAAATAACGAAAATTTTACCGTGATCAGTATGTTTTGAGTCGTTCAAGGCAAACTCCGATTCATTTTTCATAAAACCGCGGTAATATATAATATTTTATATATAATTCAAAAAAATGGAGGCGGAAAAAGAGGGGTTAAAGCGATTTTTTAGTGTTGAGTCAGTTTATTTCGGCTGATTTTTGTAAATAAGATCGACCGCGTCACCGATGGTTTTGATGTTGTCCATATCCTTGTCGTCCATCTTGATGTTGAAGACGTTTTCAAGTTCCATGGCAAAATCGGTGATATCAATGGAATCGGCGTTGAGATCTTCCTGAAAATAGGAAGTTTCCTTGATTTCGATATTTTTCTTTGGAACCAGCTTTTCTTTCGCAAGCTTTATAACCTTTTCCAAGATTTCGTTTCTTTCCATTTTATCCTCCAAGTTTCATAATACCCAAAACGACGTGCTTTTTTAATCGTTACACAAAAATTGTCAAATTTCCGCTGAAAACCAGGGTTGCTTATTTATTTTCAATGCTCATGACGGTTGTAATTCCGTAGTGATCGGAGACGGAATAGCTGGTTTTTGTCTGATGTTCCATGTCGAAATCGGTGAATTCGTTGAGGAAAATTCTTTCCGATGAAAATTCGTAGCCTTTTTTCTCCAGAAAGAAGATGTGGTCGGGAACCGATTCCTGCGCTTCGTCCGAAACGAAAGGATTGTCGGGACAGAGCGTGCAGTCGAGTTCTTCTTTCGGCTCGACATCGAAATAGGGATCGTACCAGCCGTTTTCTTCAAGAAGTGCGACCGGTGCAGGGTTGTGTTCGCGGATGTTTCCGGCTGCAGTGTTTCCGTCGAAATCGCCCAAAATTATGCGCTGGACAACGTCGTCACTGACCGGAATTGCAAGGATCTGTTCGATCTGAGTCAGCTGTTCGTCTTCCCAGCTTTCGCCGAAGCCGTCGTATTCGGTTTCGCTCACTGGTGAAAGTCCGGTGCAGATAACCTGTATTTTGCCGATACCGTCTTTTTCGACATTGGCTGCAACAGCGGTACGCAATCTGCCGAAAGATCTTAATTTTACTGGTGTTTTGTTCGACATTGGAAGTTTTGACGCAAGAAGGACACCGCTGTTTCCGTCGAACTCGTATTTAAGTTTTTTTGCCGGAATTCTGGTTTCCGTCATGCATGTTGTGAGGATCTCCTGATAATTGCCGCCCGCAATGGCTTCAACCCCGTTTCCTATCATACAGTTTCGGCAATCTGCCGGAAGTTCGAGAAAACTCTGCCAGCAGTTCTGTACGATACATGCCGCATCGTAGTCGGAACAGTTCTGCATGACGCATGAGAGTACCGGAGTAATGTCTTCCGTTGAGCATGAGGCCGGAATAGTCTGAGCTGAGGTATGTTCAAGGTCGTCGTCTTCATTGCTCGTTTTTGCATAAAGCGCGTAGTCGTAGCCGTAATCTCTTTTCAGCATATTGCGGACTTCATCAATAATTTTTGTTTTTTTACTGTTCTCGCCGTAAAGATCCTGAATACAGAGGATATCACTCGTGTTTTCGGCTAAAACAAATTCCATTTTCTTGAATCTTTTGCCTTTAAATGCGAGATCGTCGGTCATTTTTGCGTTGAAAGTCGTGAGCGAAAGCATCCGGTCGCTGGTTTCGAAACCTTCAATGTTGTTGCTGCATGAAACAAGCGCAAATGCGGTGAACAACGCCGCAATTATGTAGATTTTAAGACTTTTTTTCATGTTTGACCTCTTCTGTTTATCAATCATAGTAAAGCGCTTTTACGATTTCGCTGAAAGTCGTGACGCCGTCGGCAAGTTTGCGGATCGCAGCTTCCTTCAAAGTCATCATTCCGTCCATAACCGCGTTGTTTCTGAGCTCTTCGGTAGTTGCGCCCGATGAAATCAGTGAACGCATTTTTGCCGTTACCGGCATATATTCGACTATTGCAGTTCTTCCTTTGTAGCCGGTAAAGCGGCATTTGACGCAACCTTCCGAATCTCTGATTTTGTAGGTATGTTCAAGCGGAAGGTGAAGCGTGATCTTTTCTTCCTCAGTCATTTCGCGGGTGAAAGCGCAGTGCGGGCAGACTCTTCTGACAAGTCTCTGTGCGACGACGGCATTGAGAACGCTTGCGATAAGGAAAGGTTCGACTCCCAAGTCTCCGAGACGCTCAACTGCGGTCGCGGTATCGTTCGTGTGGAGCGTCGAAAGCACCAGGTGTCCTGTAAGTGCCGCCTGAACAGCATTTGCGGCGGTCTCTTTGTCACGGATCTCGCCTATCATGACGATGTCGGGATCCTGCCTTAAAATGTGGCGCAGCGCGCTTGAAAAAGTGATTCCCGCTTTGACGTTGACACCCATCTGGTTGATTTCGTTTATCACGATTTCGATAGGGTCTTCAACGGAGATTATGTTGATTTCGGGAGAAGCCATGGTTTTCAGAGTCGAATAGAGCGTTGTTGATTTTCCGCTTCCCGTAGGACCTGTGACAAGCACCATTCCGTAAGACTTTTTCATCGCCTCTTCGAAAGATTTCTTCTGCTCGTCGGTAAAGCCTATGTTGCTGATATCTTTGATGAAATTGCCTGATTCCAAAATACGGAGAACCATTTTTTCTCCGCTGACTACCGGAATAGTGCTGGCACGGAGCTCAACAGTCTGACCCGTTTCGGTGAGAACTTTTATTCTGCCGTCCTGCGGGCGCCTTTTTTCGGCGATATCCATTTTTGCAAGCATTTTTAGACGGCTTAAGAATGGAAGGTGTGCCTCTGCAGGAAACGAATAAATAGTGTGGAGAACGCCGTCAAGCCTGAAGCGGATCAGAGTTTCGGCGGGTTTAGGCTCAATGTGAATGTCGCTTGCTTCCTGCTCGATCGCGTATTTCAGCATATAGTCGACAGCATTGATGATATGCTTGTCGTCCATATTTTTTGCCTGACCGAGACCGGTGAGGTTTTCCAGATTGTTGTAATTTTCTTTGGAATGATCGTCTGCTGCAGCTTTTATCGACTTTTTGAAACCGAAAAGATCGTCGATGGTTTTATCGATTTCCTGCGCCGAAGCGACAACAGGAATTATTTCGCATCCGCATGATGTCGAAAGTTGGTCGATGAGATCCATTCTGAACGGGTCTGCCATCGCGACGACAAGAGCGTCACCCTCTTTGTAAAGCGGAATGAGCCTGTTTAGTTTGCCGTATTTTGCGCTTATCAGCTTGACCACAAGCTGCGAATCGATTTTCAGCGGGTCGATAACCATGTATTCGCAGCCGCTGCGCGCCGCAATCAGCTTTAAAAGCTGCTCTTCTTCGCACTTGATCTTTTCACCTTCGCACGCAAAAGCGACAAGCTCCGTCACGAAAGGTTCCCTGCGGAAGTTGTTCTGAAACATCGACTCGTAGTAGTCGCGCCTTGAAAGAATCAGCTCCTTCTGGCTTTTGTTTATCACCGAATATTCTTCAAGCATATCGAGAAGAATCGAAGGGGTAAGCTCTATTTTCATTCGAACTCCTTTTTCAAAAAACGGTGATTTTTACCACACTACAAAAAAACATCAATAAAATTAAATATTATTTTGAGAGACCGCTTTTGAGTAAATTTCGAAGAACTTTTCCGTTATAACTTCCCAGGAAAAATTGTTTTTCAAGTGTTTCTGAGCGTTTTCCGTAAGTTCTCTGCACAAAGCCGAATCTTCCGCAAGAGTTTTTATTGCACCGCTAAGAGCATTAGGATCTTTCGGCGGAACTAAAAGCCCCGTTTTTCTGTTGATAATTATGTCGGGAATCCCGCCGACATCCGTTCCAATAGAAGGAATCGAAAAATTTGCAGCCTCAAGAAGAACTGTGCCTAAACCTTCGGTGTATCCTGCATCATCCACAATTGACGGAAGCACGAAAATATCGGCATTCTGATAAAGTTCTTCGAGATTTTTTCCGGTCTGATAACCGTGAAAAATGACGTTTTCAGGCGCCTGTTTTTCAAGTTTTTCCCGCTCAGGACCGTCTCCCGCGATATGAAGCTCGAATTTTTCCGGATCAAGCAGATTCAGCGCATCAATGAGATATTTCGCGCCTTTCCACTCGATCAAGCGCCCGACAAAAAGAATGTTTGTTTTTGCCTTCTGATCTTTTTTTATTGTTTCTTTTGCGGAAACATTGCCGATTCCGGCCCCCATAGGGATTATTTCTATATTTTTGTTTTCAATGATTTTTTCCACTTCGTTTTTCATAAAAGTTGAATTTACCGTAATAAAATCAGCTTTTTTAAGCATAAAATTGAAGATTTTTCTGAAAACAGGATTCTTTTTCGCCATGTTGACTTCGCTTCCGTGACACGTCATGACAAGCGGCTTTTTGGAAAAAATTTTCATTATAATTCCGAAAAGAGCCAAAGGAAAAGGGAAGTGGACGTGAATAATGTCAAAATCATTGTTTTTTGCATAAAAACAAGCCGAAATCATTCCGAAAATCATAAAAAACGGTAATACAAAAAAATAAAGTTTGTTGCTTTTCAGCTTTTCGGGAACAGACATATCGTGGCTTAACTTTTCCCTCTTTTTGAAAAAGTATCTAAATCGGAACACTTTGATGTTGTTGCTGATTTCGCTTTTTCTTCCGCAGTATGACGAAGTGAAAACAGAGGTTTCTATGCCCTTTTCTTGCAGAAGATTGATAAGGCGGATTATCCACGGAATCAGAACGTCTGAATCGCTTCTCGGAAATGCGGTGGTGATCGAAACGACTTTCATTTAAAAAATTTTTCCTCTTTTTTTATAGCCGCGCCAGAATTTGTGCCAGGTGTAGCGGATACCGCCCTGAGTGAGATGCCACCAGAGTTTCGCGAATCTGTGACGCACCCGGTAATATTTCCCGACAAAACTGTTTTCCTGCGGAAATCCGAATTTTTCGGCGAGCATTTTTTCATTCAGAATCGTCGTTTCGTTCAGATGGTCATCAGGGCTTTTCTGCGTCGAAGTGCGCCTGAACGCAGCCAAAAAGTCATTGATTTTATAAAAAGAATCGACTCCTTCCTGAAAAATGAAGCGGAAAATCATGTCGTCATCCATCAGCATGTGCAGACTTTCATCGTGCTGACCGAATTTTTCGTGAACGCTTCTTCTCCAGAACATTGTCTGGTTGTAGCAGTCAAACCCTTCGTAGGAAAAATGCGGCACTCTTGGTTTCGGCGCAGAATATGTTTTGTCAATGACGTTGTCGTTTTCGTCGATTTCATACCAGTTGCCGTAAACGATCTTTTTATCGGGAAATTTTTCAAAAACTTCCTGAACTTTCCTGAACGCGCCGGGCATATAGACGTCGTCGCTGTTCTGCCAGCCGAAAATGTCGCCTGTAGCATGAGCAAAACCTTTGTTCAGCGCGTGGCTCTGTCCGCGGTCACGCTCGGAAACCCAGTAGGCGATCTTGTCTTCGTATTTTTTGATGATTTCGACAGAATTGTCGGTCGAACCGCCGTCAATCACGATGATTTCAGTGTCAACGCCCTGATTTATGACTGAAAGGAGAGTGCGCTCCAAAAACTCACCCTGATTGTAACTCGGGATAACTATTGAAAATTTCAATGATACCTCCTTGCAACTGCTCCCCTAAGTTAGGGGGTTGGCTGCATTAGCAGACTGTGGAGTGTGTTGGTTTTTCACACACGCCCCTGACGGCTTTGCCGCAAAACCCGGCGCATATTATTTTAAATTCTTGCAAAAGAAAAGAGCTTATGATAAAAAAACGCGCTCTTTGGCTGAGAGGTTCAGTGCATGATTTCTATAGAAGAAGCAGTCAGAAAGAATGACGCGGTAATGAAAATCTTAAATTCTCTTTCAAAGGGAGCATCCTTCGGAGTCTCGGTAGAATGCGGCGGGAAGGCAATTGTTTCACGTGAAAAGTGCGGGATTTCGTTCCGTGAACCCGGTTCTGAAAAACCTGATTTTGTCGTAAGTATGCAGGAAGAAGTTTTCACTAAACTGTTTTCTGAATACTCTTCAAATTTAAGTGTTGAAGATTTTTTGGTTTTTGCTGCAAAACTGCTTACGGGCGAAAAAGAAAAGGTGGATTTGGTAATTTACGCGAATTTTTTGAAACTTACTCTTCACGGTTATCCGAAACTCATTTCTTTAGGCGGAAGTGCTTTTTGGAAAATTTTGAAAGATAACGGTGTCGGTTCGATTTTTGCGATAGAAAAAAAACTTTCGGCTTTTAAAAACAAATAATCAGGGGATTTATCATGAGCAAAAACCTTCTTATTTACGAATCCGATTCAGCAAATGCCGGAAATCTTTCGGCTCTTTTTGAACAATTCGGTTTTTCCGTTTTTGTTGCGGATTCCGAAACAAAGGTTCAGGAAATTCTCGACAGGACGAAAATCAACGCCTTTATAATCAGGGCTGAAAATCCGGGAATGCAAGGTTTTATGCTCTGCAAAAAAATCAGGGCTCTGAGCCTTTACGCATCACGCCCGATCCTGCTTATTTCGAGCAATGCGGACGAGGCGACTTTCGACAGACACAGAGAATTCGACTACCACGCTGATTATTATCTCAAAATTCCGACCGACGACGAGACAATCCTTGCTTCGATGAATGCGATTTATCCCTTCCTTGACGCTTTGGCAGCCGAAGAAAGCGCGGCAGAACTTTCAGCTTTGAAAGGAAAACTTGCCGAGGATGCAGAAAAAATCGATTTGATGAACAAACAGGTTTCGGAAAGTGAAGAAAAACTCCGCGTTCAGGCTGAAAAAATCGCGACTCTTGAAAAAAATCTTTCCGATGCTTCAAAAATAGAAGAGGAAACGGGCGAACTCAAAGACGCCATTGTACAGAAAGGACTTCGCATAAAAAATCTTGAAGAGCAGGTTGCCGATCTCGAAGAAAAGCTTGCCGCTGCCGGAAATACGGCAAAAGAGTGCGACGAACTCAAAAAACAGCTTGACGCAGCCTCGGCAGAAAAGGAAAAACTTGCCTCCGACATGAAAAAAGTTGAGGAAGAGAAAACTGCAACCGCCGCAAAACTTGAAGAAGCCGAAAAGAAAAACGCTACTCTTGAAAAGTCGGTTCAGGATCTTGAAGCAACGCTCAAAAATTCGTTCAGCCAGAAAGACGTTGACGATCTGAAAAAGAAAATCAACGAAGTCAAAGATCAGAACGATGTTCTTTCGGTTTACAACAAAGAGATGAAAGAGAGAGTCAAAAAGGCTGAGGCGGAAACCAAAGAAGTTGCAACGGAAAAAGATAAACTTGCAAAATCACTGGAAGAAACCAAAAAATCCGCTGCTTCCGAAAAAGAAAAGCTGGTTGAGGCGCACAAAAAGGAAGCCGAAGAATTGAAGAAGGCTCTCGAAGCAGAAACTGCCAAAGTAAAAAAGAATGATTCCGAAATAGCTGATCTTAAGAAAGCGGCAGATGCGGTTGCGGCTGAGAAGAAAAATCTTGAAACTTCGCTGAAAAAAGCAACAGACGAGGCAGCCGAAAAATCCCGCCTTGTCGAAGAAAAGGAAGCTCTTATCAAAGAATCCGAGTCCGAGGCTGCTGAACTCAAGGATACAATATCGAATCTGACGATCATCGCCGATGAATTTGAAAAAGTCCGCAGTGAAAAAGCGGAACTTGAAAAAGTTTGCTCGACTCAGAAAAGCGAAATCGAGGAACTCGGCGAAGCTATAGCGAAAGCGGCTGAAATCACCGACCAGAACGATGAACTTGTTAAAGAAAACGAGTCTTTGAAAAGCAAAAATGCCGAAAAACTCGACAAGATCAAAACTCTCAACGAGCAGATCGACAAACTCATGGAAACGAAAGAGGCTTTAGAAACGGCTCACACCGAGTTGGAAGCTCTCAAAAAGAGTGCGGCAGAATCTGCGGAGAAACTTGCTGCGGCTGAGAAAAAAGCTGCAGAGCTTTCGGCAGAGGTCGAAAAAATGAAAAAAGAGGCCGAAAAATTCAACGCTCTCAAGGAGCAGCTCAAGCATCTTGCGGGCGATTAGCCGAAAATTCTTGACTATAACGCATTTTGAGTATAATTACCGCGCTTTTTGTGTGCCGGGATGGTGGAATTGGCAGACACGCTAGATTCAGGTTCTAGTGGGGGCAACTCCGTGCAGGTTCAAGTCCTGTTCTCGGCACCACTTCTTAAATAAAATCCCGATAATTTTTGGATTCATAAATTGATTTGACGGATTGATTTTTTGTATTTTTGCCGCTTATTTCGGCAGATTTTTGAACATTTCCTGAATCGAGCCGACCGAACCGAGTATCCCGCTTGCTTCGTAAGGCATGTAGACGACTTTGTTATCCTTGCCCGAAGTGATTGCAGCTAAGGTTTCGATGTATTTGAGTGCGATGAGATACTGCGCCGGATCCATTTTCGTGTCTTTTATTGCGTCAGCAATGAGTTTGATTGACTCAGCTTCAGCCGTTGCGACTTTGATTTTCGCCGCAGCCTGACCTTCGGCTTCGAGGATGTTCGATTCCTTCATGCCGGCAGCGTAGTTGATGTTCTTCTGCTTTTCACCTTCCGATTCAAGGATCTTCGACTGTTTGTCAGCCTCAGCCGTGAGTATTGCAGCACGTTTGTCGCGCTCTGCACGCATCTGCTTTTCCATCGCGTTTTTGATGTCCTGCGGCGGGTTGATGTCCTGAATCTCGACGCGGTTGACTTTTACGCCCCATTTGTCGGTCGCTTCATCAAGGATCTCGGTCATTTTCGAGTTTATATCGTCCCTGCTCGACAAGGTGTGATCGAGGTCCATGTTTCCGATGATGTTTCTAAGAGTCGTTTTAGCGAGCTTTTCGATAGCATCGGGAAGGTTCGAAATTTCGTACATCGCCTTGAACGGATCGGTGATCTGGTAGTAAAGGATCGCGTCGATTTCGATTACGACGTTATCTTTCGTAATAACGTTCTGCTTCGGGAAGTCGTGAACGGTCTCGCGCAGATCGATGAAGGTCTGCTCCGTCGTGACCATGATCTTTCTGCCGTCGTAGAGCTGTTTCATCACTCTTGTTTCCATTTTGCGCGGCTTGTCGATGATCGGAACGATGATGTTGAAACCGCTCTGAAGCGTGCAGTGATACTTTCCGAGCCTTTCAACGATGATGACTTTCGCCTGAGGAACGATTTTCGCTCCTTTTGCGATGATGATTACTGCAAAAACGCAGAGAACAACGATTACCCAAACCATTTTTGCCTCCTAATTGTGAGATTTTACTATAATTTTTGCGCCGTCAACGGCAGTGATTTCTACTGTTTCGCCTTCATTGAAAACGGCCTCCTCGTTTTCGGGAACAGCTGTCCAGACTTCGCTTCCGATCTTTGCCTTTCCCGGCTCGTCGGAAGTTATTTTTGAAAGGACTTTCGCCTTTTTGCCGATCATTGCATAGGTGTTGGCCTCGCGTTTTTCGGACGATTTGAAGAAATATTTGAGGGCGAGCGGTCTGAAAAATATTCCGGCAATTATCGAAACGACGGCAAAAACGAGTATCTGCCAGGTCGTTCCCGCTCCGAGAGCAGCTAAAGGAACTGCTGCAAGCGCACCGATACCTAAAATCGCAACCCAGAAACCGGGAATGAAAATTTCTAAAATGAACGAAGCGACGGCGATAACCGTCCAGATTATCCAGGGAGCAACGGCCAGAGATTCCATTTTTTCCTCCTAATCCAGATTTACAATGATTGCATGAACCACCGGCTTTTTGTCGGTGAGTTCGGTGAGATAGTGGCGGACCATGATGCGGATATCCTCTTCGACATCCTTCCAGATGGGCTCTTCGGCAAGTTCGTCTTTGAAGTAGTCTTCGATCATATCCTTGATCTCGCGCTCTATCTGCTTCATTTTAGCCGCGTTCGCGATACCTGCTGAAATTATTCTCGGAGCCGCCAAAAGTTCGTTCGAGAAGAAGTCGACAGTCATCATAACTGTCATGAAACCCGCTTTGGCAATACGTTTGCGCTCTTTTATGTTCTCAAAATCAATGAGATCCGATTCGCCGTTGGAAACGACTTTTGTCGAAAGTTCGAAAGTGTGCGAAATGAAAGGACGTCTCCCTTTTTTGAAGCAGAGCATGTCGCCGTCGCTGATTACTACTGAGCTGAAACCGTTCTTTTCGGCAAGTCTCGCGCTGAGATCCAAAAATCTTCTGTGGCCGTGCACCGGAACGACATAGCGCGGATGAACGTCTTTGAAAGCCTGGACGATGTCATCCTGGAAAGCATGTCCCGAAACATGGATCTTGTCGGTATTTTCGTAGTAGACGTCAGCTCCCTTTTCAATGAGCTTGTCGATCATTCTGCCGATCGAAAGTTCGTTTCCGGGAATGTTTTTCGAGCTGAAAAAGATGGTGTCGCCGTAACGGACAGAGACTGACTTCATCATGTCGAGGCTCATCCGCTTCATGACGCTGCGCGGTTCTGCCTGAGAGCCCGTAACTATGAGGGTTATCTTGTTTTCGGGAACACGGTTTATCTTCGTCTGGTCGGTGAGGACCGATGCCGGCAGCTTGATGTGGCCGAGCTCAGAAGCGATTTGCATGTAAGTGTTTACGCTGCGTCCGAGAAGGCCTACAGTTCTGCCTTTGAGCAGCGAAATGTTGATGATGTTTCCTATCCTCGTCGTATTTGACGAAAAACCGGTCGCAATCACGCGCCCCGTGGCGTTTTCAATAATGTCGGCGATGTTTCCGAGGATCGATTCTTCGCTTTCGGAGTGACCCTGACGCTCGATATTCGTGCTGTCTGAAAGGAGAATGTCGATATTTTCAGGAATTTTCCCGGTAAAAGGAGAACCTTTACCCGGTTCGTACTTGAAATCACCGGTGTGGAGGATAGTAAAGTCGCCGATTTTGATGACAAGCGCCTTCGCCTCTGGAATAGAGTGGGGAACGTCGATCATGTCGATCGTGAAATCGCCGAGTTTTATTGTCTCAGGATGTTTGTAGTTCAAAGTCCTGATGTTCTTTTTGTAAACTGCAAAACGGTCGATCCTTTCGGCAAGAACGAGCGCAGGAAAATTAGTCATATAGACCGGAACATCGAATTCCTGCAGGAGATACGGCACGCCGCCGATGTGGTCCTCATGCCCGTGGGTTATCACGCAGCCGAGCAGATTTATCCCCAGTTCTTCGATTATATCAAAATCGGGGATGAAAAAATCATCTTCCATAAAGTCGTCATTGCCCGGAAAACCCATGCCGCAGTCGATCATTATCGCGTCTTCGCCCGCTTTTATGAGCATGCAGTTTTTTCCGATCTCTTTCAGTCCGCCGAGCGGCAGGATCTCGATCTGTTCGAACATTTTTTTCTCCGAAATTAAAAAAACTGCCTGTTTATAGCACAAAAAGCGGATAAACGGAATATTTTCTTTAAATTTTTAAGGCGAAGAGAGTGAAATTATCCTACCGAAACGACTTTGTATCCGTTATCTTCAATAACTTTGCGGACTGCCGCTTCATCAAATTCGCCTGAAAGGGTAAGGACTGCTTCGCCTTTTTCGTGGCTGACATCGGCAGAGGTGACGAAAGGAAGTCCTTCGAGCACTTTTTTTACTCTCGCTTCGCAGTGCGGGCACATCATTCCTTCGATCTTTACTGTTCTTTTCATTTTTTTTCTCCTTTTTTTGTTGAAGTTTTCCGAAATTTCCTTACTTATATCTGTTGCTGAAAAACCTAATACTTTAAGAGGTTTATCGTGCTTTGTGTTGTATATTTTGAACAGATTTAGTCTGAGTGCGTTCATGCAGACTGTGAAACTTGAAAGGCTCATTGCCGCAGCTCCGATCATGGGGTTCATTTTCCAAGCAAAAAGTCCTGCTGCAAGAGGAATGCAGACGACATTGTAGAAAAACGCCCAGAAGAGGTTTTCGTGAATGTTTTTCAAGGTTTTTCGGCTGAGCCTTATTGCTGCTGCGGCATCGGTTAGCGAACTGTTCATCAGAACAATGTCGGCGCTCTTTATCGCGATGTCGGTCCCGGCGCCTATCGCGATGCCGGTATCGGCCTTTATCAATGCGGGTGAATCGTTGATCCCGTCACCGACGAATGCGACTTTTCCGTATTTCTGCATCAAAACGACTGCCGCCGCTTTTTCTTCGGGGAGGACTCCCGCGATAATCTCGTCAACTCCCGCTTCTCTGCCTATTGCGCGTGCCGTTCTTTCGTTGTCGCCGGTGAGCATAATCACTTTGAGCCCCATTTTGTGCAGTTCTCCGATCGCTTTTGCAGAATCGGGCTTTATCGTGTCGGCTACCGCGATTATTCCGAGAATTTCTTCGTTTTTACAGAAATAAAGAGGCGTTTTGCCTGCTTCAGCTAGAATTGATGCGGCTTTCGTAAAGTTTTCAGACACTTTGAGAAAATCGCTTATATATTTTTCGCTGCCGCCGCGAAAGAGCCTGCCTTCGAGTTTCGCTTCCACTCCGTTACCCGGCAGGATGCGGAAATCTGTTGTTTCAAACGCTTCCAGATTCATCTCTTCGGCCTTTCTGACTATCGCTTTCGCCAAAGGATGCTCGCTTTTTTTCTCAAGAGAAGAGGCTTTTTTGAGAAGTTCTTCTTCGGTGATCCCCGAAGCCGGCAGAATGTCTGTGACTTTCGGCTCTCCCGAAGTGATGGTCCCCGTTTTGTCGAGTGCAACGATCGCAGTTTTTCCTGCAGATTCCAAGGCTTCGCCGCTTTTGAAAAGGATACCGTTTTTTGCTCCGACACCGTTTCCCACCATTATCGCAACGGGTGTAGCAAGCCCCAGAGCGCACGGGCACGAAATGACGAGCACCGATATCGCTCTCGCCAGCGCGAATGCCAAAGTTTCACCTGCGATGAGCCAGCCGGCGCATACGATCACGGCGATGATCATGACGGCGGGAACAAAATATGCCGAAACTTTGTCCGCTATCCGGGCAATAGGCGCCTTTGTCGCAGCGGCATCCGAAACAAGTCGGATGATGCGTGCCAGAGCGGTGTCCTCGCCGACTTGCGTCGCTCTGCAGGTAATGCAGCCGGTCTGATTTATCGTCGCCGCGCTCACGTTTTCGCCGACATTTTTGTCAACGGGGATCGATTCGCCCGTCAGAGCCGACTCGTCAACTGAACTCTCTCCCGAAACGACGACTCCGTCGACAGGGATCTTTTCACCCGGTCGGACTATAAATAAGTCTCCGACCCTGACTTCATCAGCTTTCACCTCGATCTCGGCACCGTTTTTCACGATGATTGCCTTCACCGGAGCGAGTTCGATGAGCCCTTTCAGCGCGTTCGTTGTTCTTCCTTTCGATATTGCTTCGAGCATCTTTCCGACTGTGATCAATGCCGGGATCATCGCTGCCGATTCAAAGTACAGGCTCGAGTGATAAAGCTCTGCGATATTCTCTGCGTGCGTGAACATTTCACAGATTACAGCAAGGCTCCAGCCGAAAGAGACCGAGGAACCGAGCGCGACGAGAGTATCCATATTCGGGGATCTGTGAAAAAGCGCAGAAAAGCCGTTCGTGAAAAATTTCCTGTTTACAAACATCACAATAAGTGCGATCACCATCTGCAAGAAAGTGAGAACGATGAAGTTTCCGTGCAGAGAAGCGGGCAGGGGAAGGTGCAGCATGTTGTACCCCATCGTGATATACATGAGAAGAAGTAGAAAAACTGCCGAAATGACAAGACGCCTTTTAAGAACTGGGGTTTCGCGGTCTTTTAAAAACTCTTTTTCGCTCTCAAAAACCGAGTTTTCCCGATTTTCATCCTTGAGTTTTGCGCCGTAACCCGCATCAACGACCGCCTTGATGACCGCTTCATCGCTGGCTGAACCTTCGACACCCATCGAATTGGTGAGCAGACTCACGCTTACGGACTCAACGCCGCTCACCTTTGATACAGCCTTTTCAACACGCGCCTGACACGCTGCGCAGCTCATTCCGGTAACAATGTAGTGTTTCATGAAAGCCTCGATTTTTTCATAATTCCAAACAGTCGTTCATTCACGGTTTCACTAACCTTTTCCTCTATTTGCTTTGCACGGGATTCTTTCATGCCGATTTTTTTCGCGACAGCAAGAATATCCTTTATTGTGGGATTTTTTCCTTCTCCTGCAACGGTCGTCGCATGCTCACCGCCGACAGAGTTCGAATAAGTCAGGTCATAAGCTGGAGAGAGCCGCCAGCCGCCGTCATAAACAAATGAAAAATTGTTTGAGTGGTCGTCTCTGTTGTGCGCAAAAACATTGAAACACATGAGAGTGAACATTTTTTCAACTTCATCTTCACGCTTCGTGAGCTGCCAGGTCAGAGAGAGCAGCGAGCAGTAATCAAGTGCAGGGATCCTGTGGGAAGTTTCGAGCAGCGCAGAAACGGAAGCGGTGTGGATTTTTTTTTCACCGAGCGGGGTTTTCACTCTGTCAAAGCGAATGCAACCGAAATATCCTGGACATAAATCAGACGGAAAAAGCCTGATTCCCGGAATATCAATGCCGCAGTCTCTTGCACAGAGGTTGTATTCGTATTCCATAAAACCGATATCTGCCGGATCGCCCGACGACGGGAATTTCACGATCCACTCTTCTCCGTTCAGCCGAATTGTCACTTTCGGTCTCGCTCCGCCGGAAGAACCGCCCATCGCAAAAAGCGTGTCAAGGTCGCCCGAATCTTCTGTTTGCAGGATTTTCCGGCATTCTTCGGCAAGGCGGTCGAGATCGTCAATATGTTCATTTGTTTTCAAGTTGTAAACAGGTTTGTATTCCAATGCTCCCGTTCCTGATGTTCCGACAATGGAAAGGCGGGAAAAAGGATCGATTTCTTCAGGGCGTTCTCCCGCTTTTCTGAGCATCCGGTCGACCAACAATTTGCCCCAGCCGTCAGGAAGCGAATCGGCGAATATCCCGAAAATTCCGTCGAAGGGATCGACCTTTGCGATTTTTACACCTGCCTGCAGCGGAAGCGAAAAAGGACTTATGGAAAATCCGTCCCGAAGCCATTCCTCGGAATATTCAAAAGCGGTCAGCCGTTTCTGGTAGGGAACCATTGTTCCGACTTTTTTCCCGTTCAAAAAAACTTCAATTCTATCTGCGGTTTTCACGGATGATCTCCTCTATTGATGCTGGTATGCGCTTGGCAAACAGGTTTGTGATCTCTTCATCTTCACCGACAGTCGAAACGATTTTAACGAGTGAAAGAAACGATATTTCGCCGCTGCTTTCAAAACGTCTGATTGTGGAATAGGGAACGCCGCTATTTTCGCTCAACTTTTTTATCGTTATTTTTTTCGCTTTTCTCATTTCCTTGAAGCGTTTTGCGGCATCAACCGCCATTTCCTGCGGAGTTTTCAGCACTATCATTTTGCACCTCAAAATCGTCAATATATTAGCGATTATAGGCTTAAAAGTCAAGTTTTTGATAAAATGTTAGCATTATGATGATTTCAAATTTTTCAACGCATCGGGATTGTTCGCGGTGATGACTCCGAGAGTCGGGCATTTTTCCATTTTGGGGCAGTCGCCGCAGGTCGCAAAACCTTTTTGCAAAGCGCATTTACGGACAGCGCAGAGGTTTTCGCAGTAGAATGTTTTGATTCCGTCCGCGCGGCATCCGTCGCAGTTGATTTGTTCCGGCAGAATTGTGGCGTGATTCAGTTCACTCCATAGTTTCGCCGTTTTTTCACGCAGGGCGTCATCGTTGTTTTTCGTCGCGATGTATGCGTCGCACTTTTCGCAGTCAAGACCGCAGTAACCGATCATGGATTTTTCCTCTCTTTAAACATCTTCATCATTTCGTTGGTTAAACTGATGCTGTCCGGCTGCAGTTCGATCTCATCGCGTTTGAGCCACTGCGCGAATTTCAGTTCGTTTTCGTCAAGACGGATCTTGTCGTCGCCGTCGGCTTCGCAGAAGTAACCGACCAGAATGTCCTGCGCGATGCCCCATGGCTGCGATTTGTAGTAGCGGATGTTTTTCACTTTTATGCCGGTTTCTTCCATCACTTCGCGTGCCACGGTCTGCTCAAGAGTTTCGCCGATCTCTGTAAAACCTGCAACAAGGGCGTTGTGGTTGTAGCCGTTGCGATAGCGTGTTACCAAAAGAGAGTCACCTTTCGTGACTGCCACGATAACTGCCGGATTTATGCGCGGATAGATCGTGTTTCCGCATTTTTTGCAGACGAGTGCGCGTTCAGTCTCGGAAAAAGAGAGTTTTTCGGCGCACTTTCCGCAGAAACGGTTGTCTGTGTACCAGCGCCACAAGTGATAAGCGGTGAATGCAGCGAGAAGATCAACATTTCTGCATGTTCCGCGCAGCTCACGCAACTCCTGATAGCTGAAGCCTTCGAGCGAAATTTCATCCTGAGTTACGGCAAGAAAAAAACGTTTTTCATCCGCAGAAAACAGGTAAATTATCTGCTTAGACTTAGGTGAATCTTTTGCAGTCGGGAACAAAAGCGAGTCCCCTGCCGCTTTGACTAGAATTTCACCTTTTTGATTGAAAAATATAATAGAATCAGCGCCTTGTGGCTTGAGATTTTTGAAAGCGATATCGAATTTACTTGGCTCTATGTCCTGAATCATGGTGTTTATCTCAGTAGTTTCCTAAAACTTCACCGTAAAACTTAATCCGTTTCCCGTCACGGCGACGCTCATGTCGTTTTTCGTGTTTAAAGTGTGGAAAAACGGCACTAAAAATCCGACAGCACTTCCTATTGCCGCACCGACAAGAACGTCGCTCAAAAAGTGGCTTCCGCTGGAAACTCGCAAGACTGCGACACCTGTGGCAAGTGCGTAACTTCCGATGGAAACGGGGATACGCCACGGTGAATTGCGGAAGTATCTGCAGAAAGTGTAGGTCAGAAAAGTCGCGCTCGCGAAAGCTAAAGTCGTGTGTCCGGAAGGAAAGGATTTTGCCCAGCCGCCGTCGTTGAGATCGCTTTCGGGCAAATTCTCCGAGCCGGAATAGATGTAAGGCCTTGGGCGGTTGACGGCGAGTTTAAGCGTCTCTTTCAAACTGTTTGCGATAAGTATCGTTTCGAGATACATCACGCCGTTTGCGAACCACTCATTTTTGTCGGTGGAAAGCAGCGCGACAGGTGTCACCAGTGAAGCCATGATGAGAAAATCGGATGCGCCGTCGTGAATTTTCGAATAAGGTCTGACAAGTTTGCGGTCGAAAGCGTTCACATCGCTTTTGGAATAACTTTTTTCTTCGTATTTTCTGCGGTTTAGCTCCATTACATCATCAAGAAGCAGCTCTCCGCCGGTAAGCAGAACGCCTGTTCCGAGCAGGATCCCGTCAGTCAGCGGGTCAAGCGCGAAAATCTTTTTGCTTTCCGGTTCTTCGGCAAACAAAGGGAAAGCTAATAAAATCAGAAAAAATATGCAGAAGATTTTTTTCATCTTGAAACTTATCAATACATTTCTCACATTGAGGAAAGAGTTATTTCTTTGTAAGCCGATTTTTTGTCATCAGGGTGAGGCTCTATCGCTATGATCGTAATATCGGATTGATTCGGGCCGTAAACCCAGAAAACTCGTCCGGCAGCTGGTTTCTTGTTCTCAAGATAGGATTCCCAGACTTTTATTCCGTACCTTCTGGACAAAACCTCTATGTCATGGGTGCAAAGTCCCGGATATTTTGGATCGGATGCCAGTTTTTTGAAGCATGCAAGGAGTTTTTTGAATAAAATTTTTTCGGTTTTGCCGGCTTTTTCCTCTTTGATTTTTTGAGAAAGCGTTTCCCAGAAATTTTTCATTTCCGGAATTCCCATTCTTATATTGAACATTATTTGATATCCTCGTATTCAGAAAAATCGATCGGTTCCGCAACCATACCTTCCTTGAAGTTTTTCATGCTCGCATCCATCATGGAAAGGGAGTTCTCAGAAATAGTGAAAGGTTTGGTCAGGACACGCGGTTCAAGAACGATTTTTCCGTCATCGTATTCTTCAACGTGAAAATACTCGTAAATAGTGTTTCGCAAAGTGATTCTTTTCTTTGAATCGATTTTTGCATCATAAGATCTCATTGCTACAGCCTGCATTCTGCACCTCCTTTGCAGTAGGAAATCCCACTTTTGATTATATCCCACTTTGCAAAATAGGCAAGAAAAAAAGTTTTAGTGACATATTTGAGAAAAATCGGTTTTTTAATAAAATCTGCCGTTTTTTTGAGGAGGAAACGATGCAGAACGAGGGGAAAATCGCGATACTTGACGTAAGTTCTTATATTTTCAGGGCTTTTCACGCGCTTCCGCCGATGTATTCGCCGAAGGGCGAGCCGGTGAACGCAATATACGGCTTTATCAACATGTTTTTTAGGACGATATCGAAGTTCAAAGGTTTTGCGGCGGTCGCGGCACTTGACAGCAAGACGGAGACCTTCAGAAAAAAGGCTTATCCCGAATACAAGGCGAACCGGAAGGAGGTCGATCCTGAGCTCAAATCGCAGTTTGAGCTGATTATGCCGATGCTTGAGGCGCTCAACATTCCGGTTTTTGCCTGTGACGGCTTCGAGGCTGACGACGTCATTGCTTCGATCGTAGCCAACAATCCCGACAAAGAAATCGTCATCATCTCTTCCGACAAGGACTTGATGCAACTCGTGGGCGGGAATGTCCTGATGTATGACAGCATGAAGGATAAAATCATCGATCCTGCGGCTGTGCAGGAAAAATACGGCGTTATGCCGACTCAGATGCTCGATTTCCTCGCTCTTTTGGGCGACAGCTCCGACAATGTTCCGGGAATGCCGAAAGTCGGGCTCAAAACTGCGGCAGAACTTCTCAACAAATACGGCTCGGCTGATAACATCTATCAGAATCTGAGTGCTCTGAAACCTGCATTGCAAAAGGGTTTTGCGGAGAATAAGGAACAGTTTGAGTTTTCGAAATTTCTGATCCGTCTTGATTCTTCGGTAAAGCTGGAGGGCTGTCAGAAATGTTTTGATCCATGGACGAATCCTGACACCGAAAAAATCGTGAAACTCTGTTCCGAATTAGGTTTCGCGTCTATCTTAAGAAAAATTGAAAGCGATCTTCCGGCAAAAAAAGAGTCGGTGCCGGAACCTAAAAAAACGATCGAACTTCACGAAAAATGGGAAACTGGCGAATTTTATGTAAAAAGCGATGAAACCCTTTACGGAAGCACCTTTTACGGCAGTTTTTATGTCGGAAAAGATGGCAAATTTATGCCGCTTGAGATCGCAAAACTGCCTGCTGATTCGACGGTTTATTCTTTTGAAGTGAAAGAGTTCCTTGATGCGCCTTTTCCTAAAGGGATAAAGTTCATCGATTTGCAGATTTACTACTTCTGTCACGACAGCGGCCGTCACGGCTATTCGCCTGAAGAGATCGCAGAGGCGCTGGGCTTTGGCGAAGTGAACAAAGAGTCTCCCGAGCAGTTTTTTGCTTTTCTGGAAAAGCTCCGCGCGAAAATCGAGGAAAAACATGAAGACAAGTCGTTCCTTCTGAACGGAATAGAGATGCCGCACCTTGAGGTCGTCAGGGCGATGGAGCAGAACGGAATAAAGGTAGATCTTAGTGAAACGAGCAGGCTCAGAAGCGAGTTTTTAAGCAGGATCAACGAGCTGACGAAGCAGATTTACGAGGCAGCTGGCACTGTTTTCAATCCGAATTCGCCGAAACAGCTTGCCGAGATTTTGTTTGACAAACTTCAGCTTTCGGGCGGCAAAAAGACGAAAACAGGCTACAGCACAGGTCACGATATTCTTGAAAAAGTCGCCGAGGAAAACGACCATCCGCTTCCCAAACTCATCATCGAAAACAGAAAATATTCGAAGCTCGTCTCTACCTATCTCGAGCCGATCGCCGCGAAGACCGCATCCGACGGCAGGTTGCACACTTCCTACATCGTGACTTACGCCGCTACGGGCAGACTTGCGAGCAGGGAGCCAAATTTGCAGAATATTCCGACGCGCACTGAGGACGGCCAGAAGATCCGCTCTCTTTTTGTTGCAGAAAAAGGGTTCAAACTCCTTTCTCTCGACTACAGCCAGATCGAACTCAGGATCCTGGCGGCACTCAGCAAAGAGCCTGAATTTATCGAGGCTTTCAAAAACGGAGAAGACATTCACAGACGTACCGCAGCCGCGATTTTCGGCACTCTTCCCGAATTCGTGGACAAAGAAATGCGCCGCAACGCGAAAGCGGTCAACTTCGGCATAATCTACGGGATGCAGGCCTACAAACTTTCGGTCGATACGGGTGTCGACATTGCTTTTGCGAAAAAATATATCGACAACTACTTCGCATGCTACCCGAAAATCAAGCAGTTCATCGACGACACCATCAGGAATGCCCGCGAAGAAGGCTATGTCGAGACTTACTTCGGACGCCGCCGCTACATCCCTGAGATCGCAAATTCAAACAAAAATATCGCGAAATCTGGCGAAAGAATGGCGGTAAATACCGTGATCCAGGGAACTGCTGCGGACGTGATCAAGCAGGGAAGTGTCGCAGTCTACAACATGCTTAAAAGTGTCTGCCCCGAAGCGCGTATTCTGCTTCAGATCCACGACGAACTCATCATCGAATTCCCGGAAAACAGAAGCGATATCGCAGAACTGTGTGCCGAGAAAATGCGGGCTGCGGGCAAAGATTTTGAAGTGCCGCTCGATGTCAACTATTCCATTGGCGACAATTGGGCAGAACTCAAATAAACGGTAAAAATCTTGGAAAACCGTTAAAATTTTCCGAAAAATTCATGGAAAACCGTTAAATTTTTCAAAAAAAAGCTTGGAAAACCGTTAAGGGTATGCTATTTTATATTGTGATTTCAGTTTGTTGATTCTTTTTTGAAAAGAGGTGCCTATGTTAGAGCGAAAAATAGCGAAAAGGTTGGAGCGGTTTTACGAGAAAAAAGAGAAAAAAGCTCTCCTGATAACTGGAGCAAGGCAGGTCGGAAAAACTTTTATTATTGAGCAGTTCGCCAAAAAATACCGGCATTATGTCAGGATCAACTTTATCGAAAATCCCGCGGCGGCATCTCTTTTTGAAAATGCTTCGAGTGTTGACGAGATGCTGCTTCGGATTTCCGTTTTTGCCGGAAAAGAGCTTGTCAAAAACGAGACTTTTATCTTTTTTGATGAAGTTCAGGAATGTAAAAACATTGCGACTGCCATAAAATTTTTAGTTGAAGAGGGAAGTTACCAGTACATTATGAGCGGTTCTCTGCTCGGTGTCGATCTGAAGGATATCCGTTCAGTTCCTGTCGGTTATATGGATGTGGAAGAGATGTTCCCGCTCGATTTCGAGGAATTTTTGACTGCTAACTGCGTTTCGAAACGGGTTTTTGACGCTTTACGCGATTCATTTGAGAAGAAAACCCCCGTTGATCAGCTTGTTCACAACAAACTTTTGGAATTTTTCCGCCTCTACCTAATTGTCGGCGGCATGCCCGCGGTGGTGCAGAAGTATCTCGATACGAACAACATTGCCGATGTCGTAAGCGAGCAGAAAAGCATAATCAGGCTTTATAAAAAGGATATCGCGAAATACGATCCGCAGAACAAACTTTATTTAGAAGACATTTTTGATCTGATCCCGAGCGAACTCAATTCCAAAAACAAGCGTTTTCTGCTGAAAAATCTTAATGAAAACCAACGTTTTTCAAGATTCGAGAATAGCTTTGTATGGCTTAAGGATGCGGGAGTCGCACTTCCTGTTTTTTGCGTGAGCGAGCCTAAGATCCCTCTCCTTCTTTCAAAAACCACGAACCTGTTCAAACTTTTTTTAGCGGATGTCGGGCTTCTTGCAAGCATGTACATGGACGGGATACAACTGAAAATCCTTAACAATGAAGCAGACATAAACTTCGGTTCTGTTTATGAGAACGCGGCGGCGCAGGAGCTGAAGGCGCACGGCTTCAACCTCTTTTATTTCAACAGCAAAAAGCAGGGCGAGCTTGATTTTGTGATAGAACATAACGGTGAAGTCGTTCCGGTCGAGATAAAATCGGGCAAGGATTACGCGAAACACGCGGCTTTGAGCAATGTCTGCAACAATGAAGATTACGGCATCAGAAACGCTTTTGTCTTTCACAACGGCAACGTGGAGCAGCGCGGCAAAATAACTTATCTGCCGGTCTACATGATGATGTTTGTCAAAAACGTTTCCATTGATGAAAAAATGATATACAAAATCGATTCGGATGTTTTGAATGGGTGAAAGTAGGAGATAGTCATGAAAACAAATACACTTATTTTAGGAGCCGGCCTCACCGGTCTCTCGGCTGCATACCACGCGAAAGGAACAGATTTTCTTGTCGTCGAGAAAAGTGACCGCGTCGGCGGGATCTGCACGAGCGAGAAAAAAAACGGCTTCATTTTCGACCAGACCGGACATTGGTTTCACGTGAAAACTCCTGAGGTTCGTTCACTGATGACGCGGCTTCTCGGGGAAAATTTCGTTGAAATAGAACGCAGAACTTTTGTTTTTTCGCACGGTGTTTTTACGCAGTATCCCTTCCAGTCGAACACTTTCGGCTTGCCGCCGCAGGTCATAAAAGAGTGTGTTCTAGGTTTCGTCAAGGCATACTACGAAAACGACAAATCTAAAGCGAAGGAGAACTTCTACGAGTGGTGCATGGCCTATCTCGGCGAGGGAATTTCGAAGCACTTCATGATCCCCTACAACACCAAAATCTATACCGTCCACCCGAAGGATTACGCGAGCCACTGGTGCGACTACTATGTGCCGAAACCCACGCTGGAGCAGGTGATCGAAGGTGCCGTAACCGCACCGGAACAGAAAAATATCGGTTACAACGCAAAGTTTTTCTATCCATCCGAAAACGGGATCGGAGAGCTGCCGAATAAACTTTTTGACCAGTGCGAAAAGGAAAAATTCATCTTCAACACGGAGCCTGTTTCGATCGACGCGGCAAAGAAGCTGGTGAAACTGAGCAACGGCACTGAAATTGAGTATGAAAAACTCATAAACACTATCCCGCTCAACAGATTTCTGAGACTTCTGACCGCTTCGGATTCGCTTCCGGCATGCGAGATCGCCGGCAGAATGAAGATCGCGCACGTCAGCTATTTCAATGCCGCTTTCAAAAAGCCGTGCGGGCACAAAGGGCACTGGTTCTACATTCCCGAAGAAAAGTTCATGCCTTACAGAGTTGGATCTTTCTCCAATATTTTCAATAAGTTGGCACCATCGGGCAAGGGAAGTGCCTATATCGAATTCACTCATCAGGAAGAAACTATTGACATCGAAAAATTCAGGCAGAAAAGCATCGAACTTCTTCTTGCGATGGGACTCATTTCAACTGAAAACGACATCGAATTCATGGATTACCGCAAAATCGATGCCGGATATGTCATCTACCACAAAGAATATTTCGATGACATGGAACTTATCAAAAACTGGTGCGAAAAAAACTCCGTCAAACTCGCCGGAAGATACGGAAAATGGACCTATTCCGCGATGGAAGACGCGATTTTAGACGGAATGAATGCGGTAAAATAATCTGATATCTGGAAATAATAGTTGCAAATAATACCTTTTAGGGTATAATTTATGTGTTTCGTTGCTGTTTTATACCCGAAAGGGTGTTGAAGTATATTTTTTAATGAGTTTATACCCGATAGGGTGTTAGAGGCGTGCAATGGAAAGGGTTTCGGAATTTCTCAAAAGAAAAAGAAAGGAGGCGGGACTGACACAAGAGGAATTTGCTCTGCGTTCGGGCTTGGGGCTGCGCTTTGTCCGTGAGCTTGAACAAGGGAAAAAGAGCTGCCGCACGGATAAAGTCAACCAGGCGCTGGAGATGTTCGGCTGCTGCCTCGGTGTGGTCAGGATCGAACGGAAAAATGAAGAGGAAGATAAAAAATGAGTGAATTTCGTCGCGGAACAGTTTTTTTCAAGGATAAAAAAGCGGGTGTGATCTCGGAGACAGAGAGGGGATATGAGTTCGTCTACGATAAAAAATTCCTTGAAAGTCCGCGATCTCACGCTGTCAGTCTGACTCTTCCGCTTAGAGAGGAGGCTTATTTTTCAAAGACGCTTTTTCCTTTTTTCGACGGGCTTATTCCCGAGGGCTGGCTTTTGGAGGTTACTGTGAAAAGCTGGAAACTTGATACTCGTGACCGGATGGGGATCCTTCTTGCGGCCTGCAGGGACTGCATCGGTGCGGTTAGCGTTGTCCCGGAAAATACGGAGGGAAAACATGAATAAGAACCGTTGCCTTTGTTGCGGAAAACTACTTGAGGATACGAATTCGCATTATCATTTGAGCTGCATCAAAAGATTTTTCGGTACAAAAGAGCTACCGGCTATCGAACTCAAAAAGGAAAATCTTGAAGATCTCGCTGAAAGATCGGTAAAAATCGGTAAAACGGTCGCCGGAGTGCAAAAGAAGCTCTCTCTTCACCTTGAATCTTCGGCAGGAAGATCGCGTCTTACTCTTGTGGGGTATCCTGCAGGCTACATTTTGAAACCGGAAAGCAGCGAGTTTCAGAAGCTGCCTCAAAGCGAGTTCGTTGCAATGAAACTTGCTGAGTTGTGGAAGATCAAAACAGTGCCTAACGCGCTTTTTCAAATGGCTGACGGCAGCCTGGCCTATATTGCCAAACGGATAGACCGAACCGATGAAAAAATTGCCATGGAGGATTTCTGTCAGCTCGGTGAACGTCTGACGGAAGACAAATACAAGGGTTCTTATGAACAGTGCGGCAAAATTATTTCAAAATATTCAGCAATGCCGGTTGCAGACAAAAGTGATTTTTTCAACCGCTTGCTTTTTTGTTTTATAATCGGCAACAACGATATGCATTTGAAAAACTTTTCACTGATCGAGAGCGGGGATTCGATTTTTGTGCTTTCTGCCGCCTACGATCTTCTTTCTGTTCAGATCGTCAATCCGGCGGATACGGAGGAGACGGCGTTAACTCTGAACGGAAAAAAGAGGAAAATTTGGGTTTGAATGAAAAAGCTGCACGCAGAATGATCGAACGGAGTGTCGAGGTTGCAAAAAAAATAGACCGTGAGTTTGTTGAGTATTTTTTGGAAGATCTGACGGAACCGTTTTTTGAGTTGGTCAAAAAAAGATGCTCGGTAGTGAGCCGTGAAGAAGAGTCGGAATCGAATCTGTAAAATAAGACCGAAATATTGAAAAGTTGGAAAACACGTTTTTTCCATTATTTTCTATTTTCCCAAATTAATTACTTTATTGCTTGGGGTTAGTGATTCTAAAAAGGGATCCGTCTGATGTTTTTGTAATTGTTTCCATTTCACACTCAGAAAATAATCTTTCTAAAGGTGATGATGTCGGAATATAAAAAAAGACAAAAAAATACCCTCCAAATTTTTGACATATTGAGGTTGAACTTTGATATGCTGAGTCGGCATAAATTTTTTTATTAACTATAAATAAGGCGAAAGGATCGTTTGAAATTACTGGGTCCGAAGACTGAATAAATATAGGATAAGTTTGTTTTCTTGCCAGGAAACAGAATTATATCCGTATGTTCCGTGGTTTTTTCTATATTCTAAATCTTCTATGGTTGTTACGACAGATATTGATATTAGAAATAAATATAGTAAGAGTCCAGCGTAATAAAATTTTGTTTTTTGCTGTAACAAATCCATCGAAACAAATGCTGAAAATAATGTGATTAGTATAAATGGGAATGCAGGTGACATAAGTCTGACATCTATTGGATCATAAGCAGTGGTTGTTGAAGATATTACAATAAAAATGAAATAAATTACCAAAAAACTTATCGAAAAAATCGCTATGCTTGAACATTTAACAAAGTATGATGGGATCTGTTTTTTGTGATTTAAAATAACTATAATAAAAATCAAAATAAAAAGCGTGGCTACAAAAAAATTTTTGCCTGAAAACCAAAGAGCAATTGTTGCACAGGCTCTTGTGGCATTTAAAATTAATCCGGTGCTTGAGGCGACTCTCGGTCCCATTAATGTTTTTGTAAAATAGTAATTTCTAAAAATATAGGTTATGTAAATTAATGTGGGAATTATTGCATAACAAAAACATTTTTTTATTTTGTCTGTCAAGCTGCTTTTTTGAATGAAAATTAGCAAACATACTGCCGGAACTATTGTGACCCCTGCATATCTGGTAAGTATTGCTGATGCACTTAGAAAACCGCATAGAACTAGCCGGCTATAGGTCGTTTTTTCAATAGAAAAGGCAATAAGTATTAAAAGAAAAATAAATAAAGGTTCGCTCCAAGCAAAAGAATAGACAAGATTAAGCGGTATAGAAAAAGGTATAAATAGTCCAAATGCTATAGCAGAAACAAATCGTTTCCCTGATAATTTTTTCAATAATAATGTTAATAAAAAACAGGTGAAAAATATCAAGCAACAACTGAAGTGTCTTGCAACAGATACAATGTCAGCATGGGATATTTTTGAAAAAACAGCAATTATAAGCGGATACAAAGGAGGCCATTTAGCATCGTTGTTGCTTATAATAAAACCCAAACCATTATCTAAAATATTTTGAGCCCATTTCATATAAACAATTGAGTCAGGAGATAAATCAACTCCGTATTTTGATGTTTGGAGCCAGATAAAATATGAGGATAGTAAAGAAATCAGAAAAGATCCGATATAAAAAAATTTCAGTTCTTTTGTTTCGGTATTCATTTTAAAAGTTCATCGTAAAGCCGCAAATATTCTGTAGTCATTCTTTCTGAAGAGAATTTTTTGCCTGCTTCAACCGTATTTTCTGACATTTTTTCTCTTAAACTGTCATCATCAAGAAGTTTTTCGAGTGCGGATGTAAGCATTTCTCCGTTTTTGTATTCAACAACGAATCCGGTTTTATTGTTCTCAACTATTTCGGGGACTCCGCCTGTTTCAAAAGTTACAACTGGGAGCCCGCACGACATTGCTTCGACAATGGTCATTCCGAAAGTCTCAGCCAAAGTCGGAAAAAAATAAACATCTGCTGCGGAATAAAGCATCGCCATGGTTTTTGTTTCTTTGACGTATCCGAAATCAAGCCAGTTTTCAGAAGTTTGATTGCTGTCTCCGCCAATATTTAAGAACAAAATATCACTACGGTTTTTCAATTTTTCAAAAGCTTGGAAAACAAATTTTCCGCCCTTGAATGGATTCTTGATTCCGCCGTTTGCGGAAAAAAGGATAATTTTTTTATTTTCAGGCAGTTTAAGTGCTTTTCTTGCTTCCTGTTTATCTGTTCTTTTGAAGGTTTCCAAATCAATTCCGTTATAGATGAGGCGGATATCCTTATTTTTCAAAAAACTCTGCTCAACGCATTTTTTCAGCCAGAGTGAAGGGGTAACGATCGTAAAATCAGCAGAGTTGAAGACTTTATTTTTGTAATTCCAAAGAGCGTTTGTTCTGTCTTTTTTGATTGAAGGATAAATATCCAATCTTTTGCAGTTTCCGCAACCGGTTTTCCACTTTTCGCACTCAAAAGAGTGTGTACAGTGACCAGTTATCGGGAACATGTCATGAAAAGTCCAGACGATGGGAGCAATTTCGGCAAGTTTGGGTAGTAAATTTGTTTGAAAATATCCACCATGAATATTGTGAATATGAATGATATCGGGAGCGGTTTTTTTAGCTTCTTTCAAGATTTTATTCGATGACAACGGTATAAAACAATATTGAAAACCGAATAAATTCAAAAACTTGTCAAAACATTTTTCCATAAACCAAAGAGGTTTTGATCTGGTCTGAATGACATTTTTTTTATTGGAAAATTTTTCTGAAACCAGAAACGATGTTTCAACACCGTATCTGCTGGAAAGAGATTCCGCCAGACTGTCGGCAAGCAGTGCTGCTCCACCGGTAATATCTGCAGTATTTATAAAAAGAATTTTCATCCTTTTCTCTTTAAAATTATGAGCCAGTTTTTGATCTTGCGCCTGATGATATCTTTCAAGCTGTATTTATAGTTTGATGCAAACAAGTTGTTAATTTCATTGTTGAATTCCAATTTTCCGGGAAAACTGAAATCGACTGCCGGAAGATTTTCTGAGAATAAAGATTTGTTGTTTTTCACATTTCCGCAATGGGTTCCGCTGCCGTCAAGACCAATATTTGTGACAAAAGTTTTTGTCGGGAAAACGGTATATTTATCCTTCAAAGCATTGTCAGCATAAAACCGGATTGCCCAGGAATCAATAAATCCTTCCATCTGCAATTTCAGCAAATATGGCGCATCTTCTCCTCCGCGTTGGAGTTTTTTCCAAAGATTTTTGTCTTTTTTTATCTTTTCCCATAGCAGCATGTCCCAGTCGACATCGTTCCATTGATCGGCCCATGTTCCCCAGCCCCAGCTTGAGTTGCGGTAAGCTAAAAACAGAAAATCTTTGCATATTTCTGCCATTTTTTCGTTGGGAACAAAGCCTGAAACTGAGTATATCCGCTTATCGCTTTCGTATCTGTTCAGTGCTTCATTCATGAATTCGAGGAAGTTTGGTGCGGTGAGGATGTCATCCTCAACGATTATCGCTTTTCCGTGCTCGTTTATCACTTTTGTGATGCCGGATGTTATTGAATCGGCACATCCTATGTTCGTTTCGGCCTCAGTCACGACAACTTCTTTAAAACCGCTGACTTTACTAATGATCTCGCGAACTTTATTCACATTTTCAAAGTCTTTTTCCTTTTTCGCGGCATCGGAAAAAACATAAAGAATTGAATCTTTTGCGAGAGAGTTTTTTTTCAGCGCGTTAAGCACAGTTTCAGTGTGTTTCGGCCGATTGTAGACGAATAAAATTATCGGGGCGAGGTCAGTCATTTTTTTGCTCCTGAGTTTTCAACTTTTGATCCATTTCAAAATAGCCTTTTCGGTATGCGATCTTTTCTTTGAGAATGACGGATTTAGTTGTTATCTTTTTAGAAAAAATGTCGTTTAGTGTATCAGCCAAAATCATTGAGAAGTAAGTTAAGTATTTGAAATAATGGCTGAAAAATGGTTTTCTGCCGAAGATGAATCTTGCGGTCATTCCGGTTTTTTCAGCTTTTTGTTTTCTAACTTCAATATCGTAGTTGTTTTGATTCATTCGGTGATAGATTTTTATGTCAGAATCGTAGTAAAGTTGGAATCCCGCTTTCATTGCTCTTTGGCATATATCTGTGTCTTCGCCCATCATGAGAAAACCATTCTTCATGTCGAAATCATTGGAAAATCCGTTCAATTGTTCCAAAACTTCTTTTTTGAACGCGATATTGCCGCAACCAAGATACGAATCATTTCGTTGATTTAATATCCCTTTTTGCCGGTTTCTGTTGGTTCCTCCCATTGATTCGGTAAACCAATCAGGTGGGGCCGCATCATATTTTGGCAGACAAATTCCGCCGACAATATCAGGTTTTTTTTCTATTTGAAAAGCCTTTTCAATGCTTTCGAGCCAGTATGGAGAGGCGATCTCGTCATCATCGATATAGGCAACTATGTTGCCTGTTGCGTTCTTCCAACCGCAGTTTCTGGGAGCGGAATAGCCAGCAATCGGTTCTTTAAAGCACTTGATATTGTTATGGTTTTTGACCAATTCTTTTGCAATTTCTTCGGTATTGTCAGTTGAATTGTTGTCAACGATTATTATTTCAAAGCGGTTTTTATCTGCAGTTTGGTTAAGGAGAGAATCAATGCAGTCGGCAAGCATTGATGCCCTGTTGTAGGTGCAGACTATGATTGAAAACTCTATAGGCAAATCATTCTCCGCTATTATTTCGTAAAGTGCGTATTTTTATTAAAATTTTCGCCAAGAATCGAGGCAGGGATTTCTTTTTTTTGCTTGGCAGAACTATGTGTTTTGCCTTTATCTGCTTTATCTCTTCCTCGCTGAAATAGTTTTTCTGGAAAGTCTTTCTTTCTTCCAGATCAAGTTTGGTGTTTGTGAAACTTATTCCGTCACTTACAAAGACTGAAATCACTTGATCCACGTGTTTTGCGGAAACATGGTAATCGCAGATCAACTTTTTATTAAGGATATTGTCTGAAATGATTTTGAAATTCTCCTCATAACCGCCGAATTTTTCGAAGACCTCTTTTTTATAAAATGTTGCCTGGTGGGGAAGGGTATCCAGATAGAAAAAATCTACTTCAGGTGTTTCGGGGACTGCTTTTACGGCATATTTTTCAGTTTCGGGATCCACACAAAAAGTGTTTCCGTGGATCAAGTCGAATGTGCCGCTCTCAAACAAATTCGTTAATGATTTTACGACATTATAGTGGATGAGATAATCTCCGGCATTGAGGAAAAGGAGATAATCTCCAGTTGCCAATTTTATTCCTTTATTCATTGCGTTATAAATTCCGGAATCAGGCTCACTTATCCATTTTATCGGATATTTGTCGGCATATTGTTTAATGATTTCGACTGTTTTGTCGGTGGAAGCTCCGTCAATAATCAAATACTCAATATTTTCAGAGAAGCAATTTTGAGTCACAACGCTCAAAATTGTTCTTTCTATCGCGCTTTCAGCGTTTTTACAGACTGTGATTATCGAGACTTTCATTGCAAAAGTTCCTCATAAAGCTTCAAGTATTCTAGTGCCATTCGTTCGGAAGAAAATTTTTTGCTTGCTTCAACTGCGTTTTCAGCCATTTTTTGTCTTAAATCATTGTCATCCAAAAGTTTTGCAAGTGCGTTTGTTAGCATTCCTCCTTTTTTATATTCAACAACAAAACCGGTTTTATTGTTTTCAACGATTTCAGGCACCCCGCCTGTTTCAAAAGTGATAACAGGAAGACCGCAGGCAAGTGATTCTATGGCGGTCAAGGGGCAGTTGTCCACCAAAGTGGGGAAAAGATAAATATCTGCGGCAGAATAGAGTTTTGCCATGATTTGAGAATCTTTGACATAATCGAAATCAAGCCAGTTTTCGGGCTTTTCTTCGTTTTTTCCGCCAATGTTTAAGAATAGAATATCATTGCGGTTTTTCAGTTTTTCAAATGTATGAAAGACAAATTCTCCGCCTTTGAAAGGGTTTTTGATTCCGCCATTTGCCGAAAAGAGAACGATTTTTTTATTTTCCGGCAGTTTGAGCGTTTTTCTTGCTTGATATTTGTCCGTTTTTTTGAAGGTTTCCAAATCAATTCCATTGTAGATTAGGCGGATATCCTTATTTTTCAAAAAACTCTGCTCGACACATTTTTTCAGCCAGAGCGACGGGGTAACGATAGTGAAATCGGCTGAATTGAAGATATTGTTTTTATAATTCCACAAAAATTTTGTGCGGTCTTTTTTGATCGATGGATAAATATCCAACCTTTCGCAGTTTCCGCATCCGGTTTTCCATTTTTCACACTCAAAAGAGTATGCGCAATGCCCTGTTATCGGGAACATATCGTGAAATGTCCAAACTATGGGCGCGATTTTTGAAAGTTTGGGGAGCAGATTGGTTTGAAAATATCCCCCGTGAATATTGTGAATATGAATCAGATCGGGAGCTGTTTCGTGCATTTTTTTCAAAATAAAATGCGTCTCAAGTGGTAGAAATTGGTATAAAAAACCATATTCTGATGCAATACGCGAAAGTTTTTGATAACCCAAAACATTAGAGACATCTTTTGCCTGAAAGATGTCCCTAGTTTTTTCTTTAGTAGATCCTTTAACTATAAAAAGTTGCTCAACATCTTGATTTTGTACAATATTTTTTGCAAGAGCCCTCATAAGCAATGCGGCTCCACCTTTGTCGTAAGAAGTGTTAATATGTAAAATTTTCACTTAGATATCCTTTTCCAAACTTTTCCGATAAAACGCTTTAATGAATATCTCGGCGGTGGATTAAAAACTTTTCTAAAATTTTTCAATATCGTTTTGTTTGGTTCAACAGTTTCAATTCTTGGATTCCAGTTGTTATCCAAAATATTGTTAAGTCTTTCATCTTTCCCTGTATGGGTGCCGCTGTTGTCCAAACCGACATTGTTTACTAGAGATTTCACTGGTCTTACGCAAAAACAATTATTTTTAAAAAGTGAAAAATCGAATCTTATGTCCCACGCATCAATTTTTCCATCCATCTGTGCTTTAAGCATCTCGCTCATGTCAGAGCCACCTCTGTTAAATGCTTTTTGCAGTTTTTTATTCTTCAAAAAACTATTAAAATCAATCATTTTCCAATCGACTTTGTCCCATCTGTCTTTCCATGTTCCCCAGCCCCAAGCTCCATGACGGTAGGCAAGATATATGTCATTTTTGTAATTTCTCGGGATTTTCATTATTTTTTCGGGATAGTTATATCCGCTGACAGAAAAAATCATTTTATCTTTTTCAAAAAAATCTAAGGATTCATTCATGAATCTAAGAAAATATCTTGAAGTTACGATGTCGTCTTCTACAACAATAATATTTTCATATTTTTTTAAAACAGAGGAAATGCCTGCAATTATTGAATCTGCACAGCCGATGTTTTGTTCTGATTCGTAAATTATTATCTGCTTAAATCCATCAATTTGATGAATGTATTCTCGAACTTGTTTAATTTTCTCTTTTTGCTCGTCAGTTGCATTTTCTTTTGGACCATCTGCAAAAATATAGAGGGTGCTATCTTTTGCCAATTCATTTTTCTGCAGAGCTTTAATTGTTTGCTGTGTGTGCACGGGACGGTTGTAAACAAAAAGTACGATGGGAGCTAACACCATAATTAAATACCTATAAATGTAGTAAATTTCTAAAACAATGATAAACATATCGCAAATGCGCCCTTGGATTGTTAAAAATTTTCAATTTTCTGAAAGTGGTAACATAGAGCATCAGAGAAGTTTTATGATTTTTTATGCCGCAATCCAAAATTTTTTTCTGAGAGAGTTTTGTGAGTGCTTGGAATTTTTTCCCATAACCGAATTTTTTTCCGGCAATAGCTATTTTTTCAAAAATGTTTATTGCAATACTTATTTCTTTAATATTTTGTGGTAAAAATGTGTCTGAAAATAAATCCTGATAGATTTGTTTTTCTTCTTCTGACAATATTACACCGATTTTTTTAACATTCCTAAGACGAGTAATGTTGGCGGTATCATTTTGTTTTTTTCCATTTGTTTGGGTTAAATGTCTTCTGTAAAGCAATAATGTTTCAGGAATGTTTGCGAATTGTAAATTGTCAATTTCTCGGCACCACAATTCATAATCTTGTGCTGAATGGTATTCTTCAGAGTAGAAAATCCTTTTGTTTGCAAAAATAATAGTCGGGTGAATTATAGCGCAATAAAAAAAGATGCTATCTTTAATTTCTGAATGAGTTGTTGGCAATTCTATGATATCGTTTCGAGTTCCAAAATTTTTTGCCCAGCTTCCGCAAATACCGATTCCAGGATTTTTTTCCATAAAGTCGAACTGAGTTTGAAGTCTGTGTGGCAAGGAGATATCATCTGAATCCATTACCGCTATATATTTTCCTTTTGCCAATCTGTGTCCACAATTTCTAGCAGAAAAACATCCTTTTTTACCAGTGTTTTTTACTGCAACAATTCTGGAATCTTTGTTGGCATATTCCTGAATTATCTGCCACGAAGAATCAGTTGACTGATCATCAACGATGATGAATTCGAAATCGGTAAAAGTCTGATTCAGAATGCTTTCTATTGATTCTTTCAGATATTGTTCTCGGTTATAAACTGGCATAACTACTGAAATCAGAGGAGTAATCATATTTTTTCCAATATTTAAAAGTAATTTTCCCGCAACGATCTTACTGCCATTTTACATCATTTGTTAGTAACAGGTAATATCTATGTAATTGCTTTGCAATAATGGTGGTTGAAAAATTCTCCAATGCATAGCGCCTATTTTTGTTTCCATAATTTTCTTTTGCCAAATCAAATCCTTTTCTGACAGCAGCAATAATATTGTCATCATTAACGTCAAACGTCGGATTCCCTGTTTCCTTTAACAATAATCCAACATTACCGATATTGGGACCCACAACTACTTTTTTCATCAAGAAAGCCAACGGTAAATTACCGGAATTCAATATTTTCTTTCTTTGTATTAACGCGACATCTGCGGCAGCATAATAATATGGAACCATTGTTACTGCTACAGGAGCGCTTGAATGTCCTGTCATTATGATATGATTACAATAATAAATTTTGATTTTTTCATATTTTCGTAACAATCGACCTGCAATGCCTGTTTTTCTTATCTCATTGTATGCCGGGGCTATAAAATAAACGCCATTATTTTTTAATTTGTCCGCTAAATCTTTAACCATCAACCTTTCCTCGTCATCACGGAATGCACCAAAACAAATTACATACTTATGCTTTGGATTTAGTCCTATCTTATGACATGCGGCATCTCGATCTGGCAGATTGTCATATATTGAATCATAGGTCTGATGAGGTAACAACACATGATTTGCTTCAGGGAAGCGCTGTTTCATAATATCTAAACTATAATTCCCTAAATGTAACATCATATCAGCCTTTCTATATACGACATCATAGGCTTCTTTTCTATTAATATCTGAACAATAATGCGGTTCCAAATTATGACAAGTAGAGATTATTTTCTTTCCGTTTTCTTTCAACTTTGACAACCTGTGCTCAAGTTGCATCGGGGTACGATTTGGCCACAGCAATAAATCTGGCCATTGAATATGAATGATATCATAGTCAAATATATCATTCTGCCAGAATTTTTCCAGTCCCCATCCCCACTCAACATCATCAAATTGAGCATCGATACCATCCATCAATGTCATTACATATTGATTGGTATCCATATATGGATTTTGAACAGCTTGATAAACTTTCATTTGCATATATCCTTTAAATATACCAAGGGGCTTTGACGTAAACTTGCACAGGACTTAAGGCTTTCTCTCAAATATTTTTCGATATTATAAACAGGAATTATTGTTGGAATTTTAGTTTCAGACATTATTTGCCTCGGATTCTTTTCAAAACTTTCCCTACGAACCTTTTCAATGAGTATTTCGGCGGTCGAAGTGTTTTTATATATGTATCCAAACTTCTGTGATATTTTTTAAGCAAATGGGGTAACACACTAACATTATTCGGCTGTATGTCATTGAGAGATAGTAATGTTTTTGATATGCCATAAATTTCAGCAACAAGCTGATTGTATAAAAAATGATTCTTTGAAATTTTTTTGTCAGATACAAACTTATCTAAATATTCAAGAGTCTTAACTAAATCTTCAGACCTTTTTTGTGAGATTGCTGTTTGCGTTGTTGAACTTGGATTGTTTCTCCTAAAATATGCAGAATACGGAATAAAACAAAAGGAATTTGCCGATGCCAACAAAATCGGAGTAAAATCAATGTCTTCGTGCCACACGCCTTCACGAAATCTAAATTTCTGAATCATAGATGCTTTGGTTATGTAGGCCCAAGGTGTGACATTCATGTGTGCAAACTTAATCTTTCTCCAATCGGTTTGAGGATGATAAATTTTGTTGATCTGAATACCTTGATGGAAGTAACCATCATAAAAATATTTTCTATAACCATTTTCTTCTGAAAATTGTGTCGCACTGAAGCAAAGCATATCAACTCCAAACTCTTTTATTGCGTTATAGAGGATCTGGCAGGCTTTGGTGTCAATATAATCATCACTGTCTACGAACCAGATATATTCTCCTGTAGCAACTTCTAATCCTTTGTTTCTGGCGGCACCCTGCTTATTATTTCTTTCCTGCTTGAATATTTTTATTCGAGAATCTTTTTGCTGATATTCTTCAAGAATTTCATAAGAATTATCTGTCGAGCAGTCATCAACGCAAATGATTTCAATATCTTCCAATGTTTGGTTGACACATGAATCAAGACATTCCCTTAAATAAATCTCGACATTGTAAACAGGGATTATTATTGAGATTTTTGGTCCTGTCATCGGGTGACCCATAATTCATAAAATTTCGCAAATATTTTTGATAAGAAACGAAGTAAAGATTTTTGTTCTTTTCGTAACCTTAACGTTTCTTCCCTTTGTTTTTGTTTTTCTATTTCCTTAATTTCTTCTTCGCTGAAGTATTTTGCTTGAAATATTTTTCTTTCCTGCAGATCAAGTTCTTTGTTCGTTGAACTTATTCCGTCATTTAAAAATACTGAAATTATTTGATTGACATATTTTGTAGAAACTTTGTGATCACATAATAGTTTTTTGTTTATGATATTGTCTGAAATTATTTTGAAATTTTCCTCATAACCGCCGAATTTTTTAAAGACATTTTTGTTATAAAACGTTGCTTGATGCGGTAGTGTATTTACGAAAAAGAAATTTACTCCAAGTGCTTCTCCAACTGCTTTTATACTGTATTCACCAGATTTAGGATCTACGCATAAAAGGTCCCCATATATAACATCAAAAACTGAATCTTTCAACAAATTAACTAGTAATCCTAGTGTGTTATAGTGAACAAAATAATCTCCGGCATTGAGAAAAAGAAGATAATCTCCGCTTGCAATTTTTATTCCTTTGTTCATTGCATTGTAAATTCCGGAGTCGGGTTCACTTATCCATTTTATCGGATATTTGTCAGCATATTTCTTAATGATTTCGATAGTTTTGTCGGTAGAAGCTCCGTCAATGATCAAATATTCAATGTTTTCTACAAAACAACTTTGTGTCACAACGCTCAGCATTGTTCTTTCAATAGCGCTTTCAGCGTTTTTGCAGACGGTGATTATTGAGATCTTCATTTGTATTCGCTTAGATTCTTTATCCCAATTGTTTGTTTTGTTATGATCTTCTATCATTTATTTTGTTGAATAAACTTGTCAATATTCCAGAAATACTTCTCTACTTCTTTTAATTTTTCATCATCAAAATCCCACCATTTTATTCTTTGCAATTCAGCAATATGACTTTGTTCAAAACGATATCGTATAATTCTAATCGGACACCCTACTGCTATCGCATAAGGTGGAATATCTTTAGAAACGACCGCCCCAGCACCAATTACCGCGCCATCACCAATAGTTACACTATCTAGAATAGTAACATTAGCCCCGATAAACACATCGTTTCCTATGCTTATTTCTTTCCGTTCGTCAACCTTGTCAACAGATGACAACGACATACCGTTTTGTTTCCTAGTTGAAAAAAACATTGGAGCCGTGCTAATGCCGTTTAACGGATGGATTCCCCAACCACAAACTAAATTAGGTCCAATAGAGCAAAATTTACCAATATTAGTCTTGGAAATATAGGGATTCATAGCGATATATGTATAATCTCCTATGCTTGAATCAGAGATGTGAGATGGGGAGTAGACCAAGACATGTTTTCCGACTTTATTGTTCTGCGGGCAATAATCATCCAGAAAATCCCAATTATGATGTTGAGAGAGTACATTTATTTCTGGACAAGTGGCATAAACCAGTTTTCGAATTATGTTTTTGATACTTTTTTTAAGAAATTCAGGAGCTAACTTTATTAAACAATTTTTTATCGAAATTTGCGTTTTATTGCGATTAAATTTTTTTAAGGCATCAATAGCTTCGTTCGAAAATTTTATTTTTATTTTTTTTACAGCAATACTTTGGGCAAGTTTTTCCCAATAAAATTTATTATTTTCACCGCAATGTTCGCCAGTACCGTCAAAACCAATATTTTGAACTAAAGAAAATTTAGGATACAACGAATATCCACCTTTAATAATCACTGAAGCATTCCACTTGATAAACCATGTGTTTAAGGTTCTGTTTGCATTATCAACCAACTGTTTCTCAAAGTCGTGAATTGTATTAATATTCAAAAGATCTATCAATTTGTTATTTGTTATTTTGAGATACAGGTCTTTGGCATCAGAATTAAAACAATCCCAAGCCCTTTTCCATGTAGCCCATCCCCAACATGATGTTGCTGGATAAAAAAAAGTTTCTGGCAATCTATTATTCTTTATTGGGTACATATATATGCATTACCTTTTCTTCATATTGATATAACTCCAAGGCATCATTCATATATTTTAAAAAACCTTTACTTGTCACAATATCATCTTCAACAACTATGGCTTTGCCGAATCTATTGATGATTTCCGTCACACCAGCAATCACAGAATTTGCCAGACCACAGTTTTTTTCCTTTTCTGAAATGGTTACAGATTTAAACCCCGATATTTTGTGAATATATTCTCTGACTTGCCTGATTTTTTCTTTTTGTTCTTCAGTTGCGTTTATTTTGGGGCCATCAGCAAAAATGAAAAGTTCGCTATCTGTTGCCAGTTCGTTTTTTTGCAAAGCTTCAACAGTTTGTTGTGTGTGCCACGGGCGGTTGTAAACAAAAAGGACGATTGGAGCTAGCGACATTAAAAATCTCCAAATAGTAAAAAAGTCTTCATCTAAATATTCTCTTTAAAATTTTTCCGATAAAATAAGCAGGGATGATTATTGAGATTTTGGGGTTAATCATAATTCTTATTGCTCTTTCAATTTATAAAAACAAGTTCTGCCTGTCTTAAACAGATATTCATATCCTTTATTTTTTAAAAACAAATCTATATTTTTACTATCATCATTAAAATCAAGTTCTTCTATAGTAATTATTTTCGGCAAATATTTTTCCCAATTGTTGGATTTTAGAATTTGCATTTCAAAACATTCCACATCTATATTTATATAATCAATCGTGTTGTTCCCGAGGTGTTTATCAAGTATTTCAGAAAGAGGCAAGACTTCAATTTCTTTGATTTCTTTTAAAGCAAATCCCATGTTTTCATGTGTTTTCATATGATACTCAGAAAAAGTATTACATGCCGGCTGATCCATCATGTAATATGGCAATTTCCCAGCTGTTTCACTGACACCGACATTTAAATTTATATCCTCAGACCTCATTTTAAAAAGTTCAAATAATTCAGGATTCGGTTCAATATTTATTCCTCTCCAACCTTTTAGATAAAGAGCAAAAGTATTGCTTATCTGATATGGATGGTGAGCACCGACATCTACAAAAAAACCGTTATTTTTGCCTGCAAAAATAGTTTGCAGAACGGCATCTTCGCCTTCCTGAGAAAAAGAAAGCCTTGCATAATTCGTTATTTTTTCCCATTCTTCAAAAGAAATATCTTTTTTCGCCTGAGTTCTAAAAAGAAAATCTGTTTGTTCATAAACCAATTTCAGCATCTTGTGCAAAAAGTTCTTTTTATACCTTTGTAATTTCTTTGAATGAAACACCATTAATCACTCCAGTTGCTGTCAAAGATTATATGATATTTTCTATTATCTATAAATTTGCCTTCCTGATTATAAAAAACTTTAAGAAAGAGTGAATCTTCACAAAAATCAAGAACATTTTTTGAATTTTTCCCAAGCCACAAAGAAGAACGATAAATACCTTCTACAAGTGGACATTGCGGCACGGAAACAGAAATTTTATTGATTCCTGGCTTTAAAACATAAGTTTTATTCATATTTTCAGAAAAGAACTGAAACAAAAGATTTCCCATCGAATCTCTGAAAGAAACAGCACAAGAGGCATCTTTTATTTCGCAGGAAGAGTTAATGACAAAAGTAAATTTTATCTCTTTTGCGCACTCTGGTTTTTTAGGATCAACAATAAAATCAACTATTTTAGCTTCGCCGCTACCATATCTTTTTACAGACGGAAGAAACTTGTTGAATTCAGACATTTCATCCGTTGTGTATTTATCTATTGCTTCTCCACAATCTCCGTCAAAAATAATACTGCCTTTTTCTATGATAAGCGAACGATCACATAATTGCTTCACTGCCGCCATGTTGTGGCTGACAAACAGCACTGTCCGGCCTTCTTTTTTGCTGACATCATCCATTTTTCCGAGGCATTTTTTCTGGAAATCAGCATCTCCGACTGCCAAAACTTCGTCAACTACGAGGATCTCGGGGTCGAGGTGTGCCGCTACCGCGAATGCGAGACGGACATACATTCCGGAAGAATATCTTTTTACGGGTGTGTCAATGAACTTTTCAACTCCTGAAAAGTCAATGATTTCATCAAGTTTTTTGTCTATTTCATGGCGTCTCATGCCGAGGATCGCACCGTTGAGATAGATGTTTTCTCTGCCTGTAAGTTCGGGGTGGAAGCCGGTCCCGACTTCAAGGAGAGAGCCGATGCGCCCTTTGATCTTGATGCAGCCGCTTGTGGGTGAGGTGACGCGGCTCAAAATTTTGAGAAGGGTCGATTTGCCGGCACCGTTGGCTCCGATGATCCCCAGAACTTCTCCCTGCTGGACATCAAACGAGACATCTTTCAGGGCGTAGATGAAATCGGTGTCGGAATTGGTGTTTTTGTTTGAGACCATGGAAATGCGTGAATTCGGGTCGTCTTTTCCGCGTATTTTTGCCCACCATCCCTGCAGATCCTTGGCAAGAGTACCGTGATTGATGAGACCCAACTGATAAAATTTCGAGATATTTTCGACTTTGATGACGGTTTCGCTCATAAGCACCAGCAACACAAAACAAAAACGCCATAAAATCCCACAAGTTGCGGCAGATGTCAATAGGGAAAACGGGGTTTGAAGGTGTTTTTTTTAGACCTCTCAGATCTCTCAGACAGCTACGCAGCCAGCTCCCCTACCTCAGGGGAGCCTTAAACCTCTCAGTCACTACGTGACGGAGAGGTCATTGGGACCTTAATTCTAGTTTGTATGATGTTGTCGATTTGATTGCAGACTGACGAAAAATTATTATCGATTTCCGAGTTCGGAAATCGAATGACCAAAAAGCCTAATGCGTTTAAAACATTGGTCCTTTCAGCATCATGAGCCAAGCCGTCTTCAGTATAATGTTGGTTGCCGTCAAGTTCTATAATCAACATTGCTTTAGCGCAGTAAAAATCAGCAATGAAATCATTTATAATTTTTTGTTTGTAGATCTTTACGGGATAATGACGCAAAAAATCAAACCATAGATGTTTTTCCTGAGGAGTCATATCTTTACGCAGTATTCTTGCTGCTTCTACAAGAAGCGGTCTCTTTCTCATTTTACCACAAAACTCAAATGGCAAATAAATCAAACACAAATATCTAATGACAAAAAATTGTCGATATATTTTGGCTCCCCGTCTAGGCTCCCCTGAAGTAGGGGAGCTGGCAACCGCAGGTTGTCTGAGAGGTCATTTACCTGGAAAAAGTGGCAAAAACCATCCGAAAATACCGGGAAAAAGTGGCACCGCATTTTCCCTCGCCACATTGGAGAGGGATTGAGGGTGAGGTTGCCAAAAACTTTGAAGAACGGCGCTTTTTTGAAAGAATTACCTTCTGACGGTATCTATATCGCATCACTCACGGCTTTGAAGGGATAGAAATCATACTATTTTATTGCAAATATCTGTGGTTCGGGTAATAAATTCGCCGGTATGTAGTTCGAGGACAAAGGGAATGTTGTTTGTAAAAATAATAAAGGAAGTCAAATCCAGAAAAAAAATCATAGCATCAATTGTTTTATTAGTGTCGATTTTTCTTTTGTGTTCAAGAGCTTGCACTTCTTATGGCGGTTCGTCTTACCTATTTCGTTTTTTTGCAGTTCCTGTTAGGGAACCGTGTTTTGCTGATTTAAGAACTATAACAGCTGGAGCTGAATCAAGAAAGCAGGGATTCGATCCCATGATAAAAAATCCTGGAGATCCATGGAACAGGGTTATGAACTATCCGCGAATCTGGCAATCACTTTACTTGTTTAGAATTGATGAAAGCGATACTGTTTCGATAGGCATTCTGTTTGTTTCGCTTTTTTTATTCGGAGTTTGCCTTGTTTTGCCGAATGCTCCAAATGTGACAATTTTGACTACAATTCTGGCTCTTTTATCACCGGTTGTTTTACTAGGAATCGAAAGAGGAAACACAGATCTTTTTATGTTTTTTTTGATTGCTCTTGCTGTATTTTTGATAAATAAAAACAAGTTTTTTCTTTCATCAATTGTTATTTTGTCAGCGGTATTTCTTAAATTATTTCCGATATTTGCTGCCGTCACTTTTTTTAGAAGCGACAAAAAACGAAGTTTTAGGTTTTTGGGAATAGTAACTGTTGTTTTTATAGTTTATCTTGCGGTGACTTTTCCGGATCTTATTTTGATAAGTAAGGGAACTCCGCGACCTGTTTTTTTCGCATTCGGTAAAGATGTCGTATGGATAAAAACTCTTATGATAAATGAAAGTTTTGGTGTGTTTGTTAAATATTGTTCATATCTTATTCTGGCAATCTGTGCTGTGACAGCTTTTTTTATGTTGTTTAGAAATTCGCTTCCTGTGAAATTTGAAGAATCGCTGGCTTTGGATTCTTTTAGAGCCGGAGCAATAATTTATATCGGCACTTTTTTACTTGGTTCAAATTTCATTTATCGGTTGATGTTTTTGATTTTTGTTATTCCGCAGTTAGTAATTTGGATACAATCTTTTTCTGGTAAATACAAAATTTTGTCTTTTACAGCATTCTTTTTAGTAATGTGGTTGCTCTGGGAACCTATGATTGCTAAAATCATACGTCACACATTAACTTTTTTCCCTGAAATCATCATTGTATTTAATTTTGTTGATGAATTTTTTGCATGGGCTTTGTTTGTTTTACTGCTGTTTTTTGTATGCAGCGATATTGGGAAAATTTTTAACAACAAATTTAAATTACACTCGTTTTAAAGATTCTATTTTGGTATGTAGTAAAAATTAAAGTTAGATTCCAGAAAATTAAATAATTTTAAAAGAACTATATTTTGATTTGTCCGTCAAACCGTATCCACGAAATTTTTTTCGACCTTGTTAAAGATAAAAATTCCGGCAAAAAGGAGAAAAATAGTCGTTGCCACACTGATTCCGTATTCGGTGAATGACGGCATTCCGGTTGAGAAAAATGCGTGTTTGAAGCCTTCCAGAATCGGGACGACTGGATTCAAGCCGTAAATAGTGCGCCATTTTTCAGGAACCATCGAAAGCGGATAAACAATAGGTGTTGCATACATCCAAAGTTGCACTGCAAAGCCTACAAGATGGGTCAAATCGCGGTATTTTGTTGTCAAAGATGTTATGATAAGTCCGAGTCCCAGCCCGAGAACTGCCATCTGAAGCACAAAAAGCGGAACTGCAAAAACAGCAGTGCTCAATTTAAAGTTGGCACCGTATATTTTGTAAGCAATTAGAATTATTATAAAAAGAATAAATTGAATAATGAACTGAACCAATGCCGAAATTACATTGGAGATAGGCATGGTGAGCCTTGAAAAATAGACCTTTTTGAAAATCGCAGAATTTGTGACAAAGGTGTTTGATGTCGAAACCAGACATTTGGAAAAATAGTTCCACAAGATAATGCCGTTCATGTAAAAGAGAACCTGAGGAACGCCGTCAGTCGGGATTTTAGCTATGTTGCCGAAAACTATGAGAAACATGATCGTAGTAAAAATCGGCTGGATGAAAAACCACAAAGGACCAAGAATCGTTTGTTTGTATGTTGCAGAGATATCTCTTTTTACAAAAGATGTAATTAAATCGCGGTATTGCCAGAGTTCTTTCAAGTTGAGCCGGAAAAAACTGTTTCTAGGGGTGATTATCGTCGTCCAATTTTCTTTTTCTGCGCTCATAAGTGACTTCTCCGAGTCTCAAAACGGTGTAAAATCCCACAAGTTGCGACGGATGTCAAGGTCAAATCAATGTATTTTGTTGCAAATATCTGTGGTTCGGGTAATAAATTCGCTGGAATATTTGTTTGAGGCAAGTTATGACTAAAACAGCAAAAATTCTTCTGTATTTCGAAATTATCACTTTGATATTGTTGATTATCATCAGTTTTTTTTCCTATCCGCAAGCAGATGACTTTATTTTTGCCAATTCGCTTTATCAATTTGGTTGGCTGGGCTCGCAAATAAACTGGTATAAAACCTGGTTCGGCAGATTTTCTTCGACAATGCTATTAATTTCAGGATGTTACATCGATTTTTCGATTTTATACAAGCTCTTCCCTGTTTCGGCGATTTTCGGTTATATTTTTGCATTTCACCTCGTTTCAAAGAAAGTTTTTCCTGATATTTCCAGGAAATTCCGGCTTGTTTCTGCAATCACGCTATTTTTGCTTTATGTAAGCGGAATGCCTTCACTCTCGCAGGAAATTTATTGGTTTACAGGATGGGCGACTTATGCTCCGGCAAATATTGCGATAGTAATTTTTCTTTCATGTTTTGACTCAATCAAAAACAATAAAATTTGTATCTTATTGATTTTGATTGGTATTTTTGTGATCGGCTCCAATGAAGTCTCGATGCTCCTTCTAATGATTTTTGTGTTTGTCTCTCTTTTAAGAGATCGTAAAAACAAGAGACTTTGGCTGATGGCTGCGGTTTTCTCACTGTTTTCTTTAGTTGTCATTTTAGCTCCCGGAAATGCCGTGCGCGCTGCAAAAGAACACGATTTTTTGTTTTCCTTAGTTGCGTCATTTGGTTTGACCGGAACTTTGGTTGGAGTTTGGCTTCTTAATCCTCTGCTTTGGGGCGCGGCTTTTCTGTTTTGCTGTTTCAGGCAAAAACTGAATGTCAAAATTGTTTTACCGAAAGAAAAACCGATTTTTGTGATATTATTTCTGCTGTTTTTGATTTTTTGTGCACCTTTTACACATTTTTGGTCGACAGGAGTGCCTGCGCCGGGAAGAACTTTGAATATTTCGTGTTTCGTCTTCATATTTCTTTTTTTCTACATCGTTTCTCTTGAAAAAACACAGGCTGTAATGGTTAAAATATTGAACAAAAAATTTCTGCTTTTCACCGTTTTTGTTGTTTGGTTTTTTGGAAATCTTTACGTTTCTTCTCTTGATTCGATGCAGAAACGCGATTTTTCTTTTTATCTGGAGCATCCTTTTGAAGGAGCAAGATGGACTGTGATTACTTACGGTCAGAATAATTTATATCATGTCTGTGCCGATCTTTTTTCAGGCAAGGCATCTGATTTTAGAAAAACGATGTTGGAACGCGAAGAAAAAATCAAAAATTATAAAAGCGGTCTTCTTTGTTTGCCGAAAATTGAAAAAATTCCGAGGTCTATTTTTTACAAAGACCTTTTTGAAGATCCGTTAAAAAAAGAAAATGTCAGTTTTGCCGAATACTACCGACTTAAACAAGTCGTGATCTGCGATATAAGATGATTTCTTGAAAAAAATCGGGAATAAACTATTTTTTTCAGTCTTTGAAGTGTTCTCGGGAGAAAGTCATGTCGAAGAGAATAAAATATGTAGATTTTTACAAAGGTTTTAATCCAAACAATAATTTTTTGCATAGAATAGCAGGTTCTATCGGATATGAAACGGAACTTTCCGAAGAACCTGATTATCTGATATGCAGTGTTTTCGGACACGAAGCCTTAAACAAAAAATATGACAACTGCGTAAAAATCTTTTTCACGGGAGAGAACATCTGTCCTGATTTTAATTTGTATGACTACGCCATCGGTTTTGAGTATTTGGATTTTGGCGACAGATATTTACGATGGCCTTTGTATTATGCCTATGGTCAGGAATTGTGGGACGCTTTTATGTCAAAACATATCGATCCTCAAAAAAAACTGGCAAAAAAGACCGATTTTTGCAATTTTGTTTATTCAAACAACAATGGAAATCCGAGTAGAGAGCAATTTTTTCAAGAGCTTTCAAAATATAAAAAAGTCGATTCCGGCGGCCGCTATATGAACAATGTCGGGATACCTGAAGGTGTCAAAGATAAAATTGAATTTGAAAGCCGGCATAAATTTTCTATCGCTTTTGAAAATTCGTCACATCCCGGTTACACAACGGAAAAATTAATTCAATCTTTTGCGGCAAACACGGTTCCGATATATTGGGGAGATCCTGAAGTAAAAAAAGTTTTCAACTCGGAATCTTTTGTTTTTGTTAATGATTTCGAATCATTGGATGCAGTCGTTAATAAGGTTAAAGAAATTGATGAAAATGATGAACTTTATTTAAGGTATCTTGGTACTCCGGCCTTGCTTGATCCGGAAAAATTCGATAGAAAAGTCCAAGTTAAGCAGCTGGGTAATTTTTTTCATCATATTTTCAGTCAGGAAAAACAGAGTGCTTTCAGAAGAAATAGGGAATATTGGGGCAAATTTTATATTCAAGCGGCGAGATCAACATTAAATCGTTCTCTTACTGAAAAGGCTTTGTGTGTTCTCAGAATGGAAGGTTTGCCAGGTGTTTTTAAACGGATAAGAGAAATATTAACCAAGTAATAGATAATGTTTTCTCATACACTTTACGTGTTTGTGCTTTCCGAAAAATAAAAGGTTGACTTTGCCCGCGAAGCTTTTAAAATAGTTTCGTTTTATATAGTCGGGGTAATAATGAAATTCGTTCCGATTGTCGTTTCAGCGGCGCTTTTAATGATTTTTTCGGTCAGTGATTTCGGTGGTTTGCACTCTTCTCAGCAGACTCCGCTCGTTGCCGGAGCCTACGATCCGCCGCCTTCGCCTCCCGGAAATCCCGATCCGCCGCCACCTCCACCGCCAGATCCTTTCAAAAAGGCTTAGTTCTTGAAAATTTTATGTTAAATATTGAGGTTTAAGATGACAAGATTGTTGAAGGGAAATGTTTCTTTCACGGTGTTCATGCCGGAAAAAACTCCCGATAGCATTGAAAAAGCGCGCGAGGCTCTTGCCGGAAGTGCGTTTCAGAGGCTTGATCCGACAGATCTGAGAGACGAGTCCGTCGGCTGGGTCGATGCGGTGCTCTGCTTTGACAACGAGAATTTTTCGTCGCTTCTGCACGACAGTTTTTTCGTTTTCGCTCTCCGCGAGGACAAATATTCCTTCACGGCGGCGCAGCTTCGTCCGTACATCGAAGAGGCGGAGTTCGTTTTCAAACGCGAAAACAATCTTGAATACATTGCGGCGCAGCAGAAAAAGGAGCTCCGCGAGCAGGTCATCAGGCGCATGAAGACAAATTCCTATCCGAAAACGACGATCACGGAAGTCGCGTGGGATATGGATTCGAAGCTGATTTATCTTTTTTCGCAGTCGGGCGCAACTATCGCAAAATTTACCGATATTTTTGAGAAAAGTTTCGAAATTTCAATCAATCAGGTCAGCCTTTTCGATTCGGTGAAAGAACTCGGCGGCGCGGACAAAATGGAACCTGTTTTTACGAAAATCTGGGGTGAAAAATGACAAAAGAAAGCGGTATCGGATACTTGGGTTCGGAATTTCTGCTCTGGCTTTTCTGGAAGAGCGCGACCGACGAAACAATGTCACTTAACAATTTGGGCCTTGGTGAAATATCCGTTTTTATTGAAGATTCTCTCACTTTGGCTTCGGTCACGGGTGACGGTTACTGCGAAACTATAAAATCTCAGGAAATCACAACGCTACCGTCAGTGCGTGAGTCGATCAAAAAGGGGAGACTTCCGGAAGCGGCGAAAATCAGAATAGCTTCCAAAGAACTCGAGTGGAGTTTTCAGGTGAAGGCGATGCCCTTCAAAATCAGCTCGGTCAAACTTCCGATCACGGGCGAAAAGAGTGAGGATGAGATGATTTCGGTGAGACTTCTTGCGATGACGAAACTCGAACTTATCATGAAAGCTCTTTTCAACACGTTCCTGCTTGAACGCGAAATGCCTGATTTTGTTGACGATATTAAAGATTTTCTGGGGATTTCGGATTGAGCGCGATACACATTCTCGCCAGCGGTTCCAAGGCTAACGCCTACATAATCGAATACGAAAATTCAATGCTTCTCGTCGATCAGGGCTTGAGTTTTCGTGAATTTTCAAGGCGTGCCGACATGCTTGGGATCGACATTTCGCGGATAAAGGGAATTCTGCTTACCCACGAGCACGAAGACCATATAAAAGGTGTCGCATACACCGCATACAAACTTGACGCCCCGGTTTTTTCAACGGCAAAAACGCTTGAAATCCTTAACGAAAACACAAAACATCCGATCCATTGCAGAGCTGTCGAAAAAGACAGGAAAATCAAGCTCGGAGCTTTTGAATTTACTCCGTTCGAAATCATGCACGACGCGGTCGATCCGGTCGGTTACCTTATTTCGGCTCCGTGCGGCGAGACGGTCTGTTTTGCGACTGATACCGGCAAAGTGACGAACAGAATGATGAGCTACATAAATCAGGGAACGCGCATAATTTTAGAGGCAAACCACGATCCGGCAATGCTTTATCAGAATACGCACTATCCGCCTGTTCTGAAGGAGCGTATCAGGAGCCAGTTCGGTCATCTTTCAAATGATCAGAGCCTGGATGCCCTTGAAAGAATGGGGGAAAATCACCCGAAAACCGTGATTTTCAGCCATTTGAGTGAAGAAAACAACTCTCCGCAGATGCTGCGTGAGCTCGTGAAGAGTTTCAGAACGGCGCACTCCCTTGATTTCAAGGCGTTTATCGCAAATCAGAATAATCCGCTGACAATTACGCTCCAATGATTTCTGACGCCCATTTTCACTTAAAGCAGCTTCTTGAAGTTTCTCATGAATCAGCTGAATTTATTAAAGAAAACGACTTTTTCGGCTTCTGCTCGTGTCACACGTTGGAAGAAGTCGAATTTGTTGAAAACTTCATTGCCCAAAATCCTGGAACTGAAAAAAAGCTGGAAATAACTTTCGGAATTCACCCGCAGGCGCCAGATGAAAAAAAGCTGAAAATACTGGAAAAACTCGTTTCGGAAAAGCGGATCGCAGCAGTCGGAGAGATCGGGCTTGACCGGTTTAATGAAGAATTTGCCGCAACGATTGAACTGCAGAAAAGACTTTTTGCTGTACAGCTTGAAATCGCTCAAAATGCAAAACTTCCGGTGACTCTGCACATCCGCAAGGCGATTCCTGAAATTTTTGAGCGAATTCAGGAACTTAAAAAAATAGGAAAAGTGATTTTTCACTCTTATTCGGGGACTGCGGCAGAGGCGGAAAGCATTTTAAATCACGGTGTCAACGCATTTTTCAGTTTCGGAAACGCGCTTCTCAACGGGCATAAAAAAGCGCTGGAAACGGTCAAAATTCTGCATGAAAACCGGATTCTGACTGAAACTGACGCGCCTTATCAGCCTAAAAAAGGGGAGAATTTTTCAAAACCTCAGGATATTCTGCTGATTCTTGAAAAAATTGCAGAAATACGTTCGAATTTGTCGAAATTTTCGCAAAAGTCATTATAATTGCTTGTTTTTTTGAGAATGTTTCACGTGAAAAGTTGGGAAAACAATGAACGAAAATAAAAAGATCATCAATGATTCAGAGGTGTTGCCGTTTTTTATAATTTTTGCGCTCTCGCTGCTTGTCCGCATTTACGCCGCACACACGAGCATCGCCCAGATATACCCCGATGAGATTTTTCAGACGATCGAGCCGGCGCACAAACTGGTTTTTGGGCGTGGAATAACTTACTGGGAATTCAAATACGGGGCAAGGAGCTGGTTTTTTCCCGGAATTCTGGCGGGAGTTTACAAAATTCTTGATACTATAGGTGTTAAAGACCCGCTTTCAATAAATATCGGAATAAAGATTTTCTTAAGTATATTCAGCAGCTTGGCTGTTTCGGTCGTATATCTTCTTTTCAGGAAGCACGGTCTTGCGAAAAAAGAGGCTTTTCTTTTCACGCTTCCGCTTGCCGCAAGTTATCTGGCTTCGTATATTTCTGTGAGGACGCTGACGGAATCTGCTTCGCTTCCCTTCATGGTTTTTGCCGTCTATTTTGCTTCGAACTACATCAAAAACGAGCGGATCAGAGACCTTGTTTTCGCCTTTGTGACTGCCGGAATCGCCTTTATGGTCCGTTTCCAGACCGCAGCCTTCTCTTTCGGGATCGCGGTCGCACTGTTCCTGACTGCAAAAAAGCGTTTTCAGTCCTCTCTCATATTTGGTTTCGGATTTTTGGGGATGGTGGCGCTTCAGGGGCTTCTCGATATTTTTACGTGGGGAAGTTTTTTCAAGTCTTTTATCACCTATTTCGACTACAATGTTCTCCGCGGAGTCGCAAACAAACACGGAGTTTCGCCTTGGTATTATTATCTATCCGATATTGCTAAGACTTTCCATCCTGTAACTTGGATCTCTGCGGTTTTGATAATGGCAATCGGAGTAGTCAGTTTCAAGAAAAACAGGCAGATATTTCTTTTTTTCTTCCCGTTTCTTTTGTTTTTTATCGTTCACAGCGCGATCGGTCACAAAGAACCGCGCTTTGTTTTTGTCTGCTTTTTCGTGATTCTGGCGCTTTCAGCCGAATTTTTCGCCAATTTGGTTCGAAAATACGGAAACAACAGAAAAAATGCCGCTCTTTTTCTTGCGATCTGCCTCCTTTTTTCGCTTGACGCCTTTACACACATAAAATACGCGCGGCTCTGGAACCATTCGGCGACATCTGTAGATAATTTCTACGGGAACGACAGGGGGGTGGAAAAACTTTTCGGCGGAGTTTTGGAAACTGAAGCGGAACTTGGGCGTATTGCAGACTTGAAGCGGGCTTACCTTTTCGGGATTCCGCAGATCTGGACAGGCGGGTACGCTTATTTTCACAAAAATGCACCCATTTCTTTTACTTCGAATCCGGAAGATGTGAGAAAGATGATGCGCAAAGCAGTCGAATCAAGGCAGTCGGGCACTTACTGCGCTTTCAAAAACGGTATCGAAATGCCGCAGGAATATACGGGAAATCTTGAAAAAATCAGTGATAACGGTGATTTTACGATCTATAAACTTCGCTTTGGAAACTAAAATTTAACCGTTTTCGGTTCTCCGCCGCCGAAACTCGTGAAAACAGCAGTTGCGTTTTTGAAGTACAAAACCTGAGTGTTGTCGTCGTTTTCGTTGTACATTCCGCGGAGATTCGGATAGTTGTCAAGCATGTGCTTTTTTGCTTCGACGCTGTCGTCGTTTACGAGTTCGCCCGAAAGTCTGAGCCATTTTTTGCCGTCAAAGCAGCAGAGTTCCGCTTTGGGATTGGCTGCGAGCTGCTTCGAGACGTTTTTCTTCTTGCCTGTCTGGATGTAAAGTTTGCCGTTGAAAATGTCGATCGTTCCGAAAGGACGTACTCTCGGCTGACCGTCTGCTTCAACTGTCGCCAGGTAATAAGTTTTGCACTCTTTGATAAATTCATAAACTGACTGCATTGTTAATTCCTCCGTTTCTTCTGTTTTTTCAGGTTTTGCAGGACTGATAGTCGCCTCTTCTGCCGGTTTTACGCTGTTTTCTTTCGGATTTTCCTTACTGTCACCGTTCTGGCACGAAAAAAGAAGAAAAACCGAAATCAAAATCCCTAAAATAGCACTTTTTTTCATAAATCCCCCTTTTCTCAACAAAATCAGCAAATAACGCTCTATTTTTCACCAATGCAGAAAAGTGTAAAGATTTTTTTGCGCTTCAATTTCAATTTCAGGATTTGTGAGTATAATCGCCCGTTTTTGGTTTTTGCAGAGGAAAAATGTACGTTCTCACTTTGGCTTTTTGCGGCAAAAATTATCACGGCTGGCAGTCGCAGGAAAACGCGGTTACGATTCAGCGCGTTCTGAAAGACGTCGTTTCTGAGATTTTCAGGACTGAAACGCCGTTTCCTTCGGGCTGCAGCAGGACAGACGCGGGTGTCCACGCTCTTGAATTCATCGCGACAGTTCCCGAGCTCAGGAATATTCCGCCCGAAAATTTTCAGAAAGGGCTGAACTCATTTCTGCCTAGTGATATCCGCGTGACCAAGGTCGAAACGGTCGAAGGAATGCACGACGGGCGCGAATTTGTCGCAGGAAAGCACTACCGCTACATGATCTGCACAAAACCGGCAGCATCTCCTTTTGCAGCCGATTATTCGTGGCACAGCGGATATGCGCTCGATATCCCGAAAATGAAAGAAGCGATGCGTCATTTTGTCGGAATTCACGATTTCGCGTCATTCATGTCGGCAGGAAGCGACGTCAAAACGACAGTCCGCACGATCCATCAGGCAAAAATCACAGAATTTGAGGGATATTTAGCGCTCGATTTTTCAGGCGACGGTTTTTTGAAGCACCAGATAAGAATCATGGCGGGAACCCTGGTCGGAGTAGGGCGAGGCAGGATCGAGCCTTTTGAGATTCCCGGACTCATCGAAGCGAAAAACCGCAATCTCGTGCCGCACACACTTCCCGGAAGCGGGCTTTTCCTCTACAAGCTTTTCAGAACTCCCGAAGAGATGCTCACCTATAAATTTCCTGAAACTTTCGAAGGAATGGTCTGGTAGCTCTTCGATTTTTCAAAAAAAGTAAATTTTGGTTGACTTTTGCATGCAACTCTATAGAAGGGCGGCGCAAAACGCTCTTTGGCTGAATGCTGTTTTTTGTTGTTGGCTTGCTTGGATCGGAGGTTGAACACGCTATGCAGAGAATTCCCGGCTCGAAGATTTACTACAAAAAAGAACTCGGGCTTGAAACTTTTATTTTTCCCGTAATATTTTTCGGATTTTTCGCCCTTTTTGCCACCCAGATGGGGCTTGAAAACACGCTCAACACGATGATGAACACCGCTTACCGCCTGCTCATTGACACAGTCCTTTATCTGACTGCGGTCTGTGTCATCATGGGCTCGGTCTCGGCGCTGCTTTCGGAATTCGGTTTCGTTTCGCTTGCAAACAGGCTTCTCCAGCCGCTCATGAAACCGCTTTTCGGTATGCCCGGAGCCGCGTCGCTCGGTATCGTCACGACATTTCTTTCAGATAATCCGGCGATACTTGCACTTGCCGAAGACAACAACTTCCGCCGCTTTTTCAAAAAATACCAGTTCCCGGCTCTCACCAATCTGGGAACCGCTTTCGGAATGGGGCTTATCGTCTGTTCATATATGTACAGCCTTTCTCCGGCAATGGGGCAGCCGCTCGGAATGGCAGTAATAATCGGTATCATCGGAGCAGTCATCGGCAGCCTCATCAGCACGAGGTTAATGCTCGGATTTACGAAGAAGATTTTCGGCACGAAAGAAAAAATGGTTCCTGACTGTCAGACAATGGAAATGCCGCCTCTGCATATGCGTCCGGTCAGAGCTGGAGGTCTCGGCAGACGAATCATCGACGCGATACTTGAAGGCGGCCACGGCGGTGTTGAAATGGGACTTGCGATAGTTCCCGGCGTCCTCGTCATCTGCACGCTCGTCATGATGCTCATCAACGGCCCCTCGGAAAGCGGAGCCTACACCGGCGCGGCCTACGAAGGCATAAGGCTTCTTCCCGTACTCGCGGCAAAAGTAAATTTCATATTGAAACCGCTCTTCGGTTTCTCGTCCCCCGAAGCCATCGGTATTCCGGTAACCGCTCTCGGAGCGGCAGGAGCTTCACTCAGCCTTGCGGAACGCCTCGTTCACGCAAAACTCGTCGGTCCCTGCGACATCGCAGTTTTTACCGCAATGTGCATGTGCTGGAGCGGATATTTGAGCACCCACACTTCGATGATGGACAGCCTCGACTGCAAAGAACTCATCGGCAAGGCGATATTCAGCCACACCATCGGCGGTCTCTGTGCCGGCATTTCCGCACACTGGCTTTTCGTGCTGGTTTCAGCGGTGTTTTAAAAATCGGCTGATGCCCTCTCCGTCACTGCGTGACACTTTGCCCTCTCAGTCTGCTGTGCAGACAGCTCTCCCAAAGGGCGAGCCAAGACTTGCCTCTCACCCACATGGCTCCCACTCAGGGGAAGCTGGCGCGAAGCGACTGAGAGGGTTTCTTCGCAACGCTGGCTGAGAGGGTTACGCCGCTGCGTTTGCGTTGACCTGCTCAATTACTTTGCGGATGCCTGCCCAGACTGAAAGGTCGGTGAAGACTTCCACGATGCTGCCGCGGTCGGTAAACGGTGCTTCCTGAAGGACTGAAAGGTCTTTCATCATGCCGTTGTGAACGATGTATTCCACGATCTGGTTGACGAAATAGATCTGGCGGCTGTCAAGGCTGGTGTTGTTCAGAAATTCCGCGAAAGCCTCTTTTGCCGCATTCATGTCGAGTCCGACGATTTCACGCACGAATTCGCCGAGCGGTTTTGCTTTATACAAAGCTTCGTAATCTTCCTTGGTTCCTGCTTCGCTCCAGAGTATCGCCTCGAGATCGGTCATATCTTTGCCTGTGAGAGGAAGATTGCTTTTGAGTTTGGCGATGACTCCTTCGTTCTGGTGCTTGCGGACAAAGTATTCCGCCCGTTCGCGGTAAGTTGCGAGATAGGTAGTTTCGGCTTCTGCGACGCTCCATTTTGTCGAAAGCACTTCGTCGCTGAAATTCGTGTCGTATAGACTGTGCGAATAGTTGACATACGTCATCAGATTGCGCAGATTTATGCGGATCTCCTCAAATTCCATGATTCCTGCGGTATCCAGGTAATATGTGTGGAGGATTTTGTTTATAAGTTCTGACTGCATCATAATTGCGGGAATATTGGCGATATTTGCCACGGCATTCACCTTTTTCATGAGGTCGTTCCGCGCCGCGCCGTATTTGTTTCCTGCTAATAATGCAAGCTCTATTCCGTAAAGAAGGGCATCGAAACGCAGTGCTTTGACATCATCGATGTCGGGCTGGATAAGCGGCACGAGTTCGCGCTTCATGTTGAGTGTCTCTTCGTAAGTCAAAGCCTTGTAGTTTTCAGGGTCTGAATAGAGTTCGACATATTTCAGATGCTGTCTTACGGCAAAATTGCCGCGGTCGAGTTCGCGCACTTTTTTCACCATTTCCTCAACCAGTTTTTTGCGGAAAGCGATGAGTTCAGGTGTCTGCCAGATGATCTCCTGAAGTTTGAAGGCGATCTGCGCTTTGAGAAGGAAAAGAGCCCCTTGCAGAGCCACAGTTTCGGCACTTGCGCGCCCTTTGTTCATGCGGAAAAACTCGAAGTTCCCGCAGAAATCGAAGATATAGAATTTTGTCTTGTCGAATCCGTCGATAAGTCCCGGGCATAGGCGTGTTCCGCGTCCTATCATCTGCCAGAATTTTGCTTTGCTGAGAACGACTTTGAAGAAAACCAGATTCAGCACTTCGGGAACATCGATTCCGGTATCGAGCATATCGACTGAAATGGCTACCTGCGGCAGTTTTTTTGCGTCCGAGAATTCGTCGATCGCGCTCTGGGCATAGTTTATGGTGTTGTCGATCACTTTGGCGTAGTTGTTCAGGTGGGGAAATTCCTTCCCGAAAACTTCGAGGATTTTTTCGGCGTGTCTGTGGTTTTTTGCAAAGATGATCGTTTTGCCGATTTTGCTGTTGTAGTCGATTTTAAGTCCGTCGTTCATCAGGATTCGCAGGACTTTGCGGATGGTGTCTTCGTTGAAGATCCAGTCGTTCAGTGCTGACGGGGTGATGCTTTCGGGGATTTCGCCGCTTTCATCGGCAAAAGTCTTTTCGTATTCCTCTTTTTCTTCATCGCTCAGTTCGTCGTAAACTATTCCGCGCTGGATGAATTTGAGTGTCGTTTCGACTGAAAGAAAATCGACCAGATAGCCGTCTTTTACTGCCTGCGCCAGCTCGTATCCGTAAGTCGGAACGCCGTTTTCAAGCTCGAAAACCTCGTAGGTGTTTTTGTCGATTTCGTCTTTCGGTGTCGCGGTGAGACCTACGAGCGGAGAATCGAAGTAGTTGAAAATTTCCTGATATTTGTTGTAGATCGAGCGGTGCGCTTCGTCGCATATCAGAAGGTCGAAGTGTCCGCAGGAAAAGACTCTTCCTTCTTTGTCGCGCACTGAATCGATGCAGTTTATCATTGTCTGGTAAGTCGAAAAGACGCAGTGAGCTTCTATGTTGCATTTTTCTTCGCAGAGATTTGTGACAGAAAGATCGGGGAGAAGGTTCACAAAGCTGCGTTTCGCCTGGGTCACGAGGGAATTTCTGTCTGCGAGGAAGAGGACGTTTTTGATCCAGCCCTTGTCCATCAGCACTTTTACGAGAGCGATGACGGTTCTTGTTTTGCCGGAACCTGTCGCCATGACAAGGAGAGCCTTTCTGCGGTTTTTCTCTCCGAAGCTGTCGCATACCGCTTTTATTGCAGCTTCCTGATAGTAACGTCCGGCGATATTTCTATCCACCATAATGTTTTTCAGGATGCTGCGCATCCGCTGAAGATTGAACCACTTTTCAAGATCGCGTTTTGAATAGATCCTTGCGACCTTCCGCTCAGGATACTGGTTGTCAACGATCCGCGTCTCGAAACCGTTTGAAAGAAAAACAACCGGGCGGAATCCCTGCTTCTTCTCAATCAGATCGGCGTAAAGTTTTGCCTGCTGCCTCCCTTTTGAAACATCGACGCAGGTGCGTTTCGCCTCGATTACAGCAAGGATGCGGCCGTCGTCACCGAACAGCGCATAGTCGGCAAAACCCACTTCCGACTTGTTCGGCATACCAGGGAGTTCGTATTCGTTGAGCCAGTTTTTTCCCTCTATCCAGCCGTCATCACGCAGCATCGTGTCGATGTATTTTTTGCGGGTCGCGTATTCGCTTGGCTCGCCATTAGGGAGAGCTGGCTGCGCAGCAGACTGAGAGGGGTTTGAAACATCAAACTTTTTAACTTCTTCCGGCATCATGTTTTCTCCGCATTTACCTTCTCGTCTTCCATTTCAAAGTCTACTTAAAGACCACTTAAAGTCTACTCAAAGTCTACTTCAAAGTCTACTCAAAGTCTACTCAAAGTCTACTCAGGCTACTTAAAGTATACTTTTAAAGTACACTTAAAGGCTACTTAAAGTCTACTTAAAGTCTACTTTTAAAGTACACTTAAAGGCTACTTAAAGTACACTTTTAAAGTTCACTTTTATTTCTAACACCCCAAAATTACCGCATTTTTTTAAATTCGTTTTTCCACATTTGTCTTGGTAGTAACTACTAAGACTCGCTCCTCTTTCTTGGCTCGCCCTTAGGGAGAGCTGTCGCAAAGCGACTGAGAGGGGTTCTACAATTTTAACGAGTTCCATTATTTTTTCCGAACTTTTCACCGTACTTTTCACTGTACCTTTCACTGTACTTTTCTGTGAACTTTTTTGGGTAGTTTTTTGGGTAATTGTTTTAGTTTTCTCCACAGTTTTTCTCCACAGTTTCTTGGTTTTCTCCACAGTTTTTTACCCTAGTTTTCTCATTTTCCACCCTAGTTTTTTCGCTTTCTACCCTAGTTTTTTCGCATTTGTCTTGGTAGTTTTTTGGTGCTATTGCCAAAAGAAGCAATAACCGCCGCTGTTTCACGGATATGTGACCTGCTTAATTCGCTACACGCTGCGTAGAGAATTTGTTTAATAAAGCCGGTCATTGGTTTGCCTTGCAATTTATTTATTATCACTTTTAATAATTTCGATAGGTTCCTTTTTATAATTTATGCCACCATTTTGTATCGTATTTACACTATGAATAGTTGCAACAACTTTTCCTTTGTTAGCTGATTCTATGTTCTTTATGAAATCACTAAAATATTCATTGTTTGGTTTTGCATCAATAAGATTAAACAATTCCAATCCTACTTTTGTTAAAGTGTGGACCCCAAATGAAATTTTTACACTGTTATCGTTTAGTCCTCTCAGCAAAGCAACTCTTTCGAGAGTATACACAGGAATTTCTTGTTCTTTAGTAAGCGAAAGATTGAAAGTCAGAAATGCTGAAGAATTAATCAATCCACATTCATCCAAGATCATAATAATCTTTCCATAAGACAAACCATACTTTTCACATAATTCGTCATCTGAAGAAAGTACTTTTTGAGAGTCAGAAGTGATAGAAACTAAAAATGGAGCAATTTTAACAAAAAGTTCAGCATCTTTTTTGCTCATATTTCTTAAAGTTTCCAAAGTACGCAATGAAAAGCTCCCTGGTTGTTTAACTTCACCTGCAAGAATTTTTCCCCACAAAAGTTGCATATCTTCATTGCTGACATCAGCAACAGAATTAAAGAATCTATTTATCCAATCTTGATCAACAGGATCATTAGGAACATCTGCCGCACCTTCTAATTGTGCGTAGGCGTAATCAGCTACAGACTCTATATTTTTTTGTTTTGTCAGCTCTTGATATGCCAAACGGCTTTGAGTTCGTTTTTTGAACTCATCAAAATCTGTTGTGCTCATTGTCAAGCCTTCTTTACTATATGTGATAGGAATGTCGCTTGAATCTCTTAATGCGTTTGCAACAGTTGTAATTTCATATGCTTTAGCATCACTCATCCTTTTCTCATATCTTGGTTCATAGGCTTTACCAATTGCAGCTCGAATTACATCAATTAATTTTTCAGTAGGTGAAACTAATATTTTAGCTATTTCAACGATTTTACCCATTCTGTTCTCCTGTCAATTGCGTCCCTCGTCTTAGTTAATAATTCCTCTTGCCTTAAGTATTTCTTGAATTTTATAAAATTTTTCCTCAATATCTTTTCTGAAAGTAAGATATTCGACTCCTTGTAGATCTGAAAAAATCAAGTTATCTTTAGCATCCGTCTCTTGCTTCAGTATACAAATATTAGGAGAACCCGCAAAATGTGCATAGAACCAACCCAACTCAAAAATAACATTCGGACGAGCTTGAAAATATTTTTGTTCTTGATTGGAGACTTGATCATCAGGAGTATATATAACAAAAGCGTATGAACACTGCTTTGCATATTTTTCGAATTTATCAATCAGTGTTTTTTCGGGCAATTGGTCAGATAACACAATAGGATCTAATTTAAGTTTGTCTTTTAGGAATTCTTTTAATTCCCGTCTTTTTGCTTCATCATGCCCGTGAACAATAAAAACTTTTTTTCTGTCCTTTGTTTCTTTTCCCATGCTTATTTCTCCTTTTTCTTTAGGGATATTTATTGCTAATTCCGTAGTTTCTCCTTTCATGTCATCCAAGTATGCTGATAATTCGGTTCGAGTTATTTCCAAACCACGCTTGCAAGAATCAATATAATCTTGTGCTGAAGTATGCGGAAGACTTGGTGCAAAACTCCGCCCGATAAAATTCTTATATTGCTTGCTTTGTGTGCCGTATTTTTCTGACAAAAATAATCCGAGTTCTTTATGCCAGTTTTTGAATTCAGGCAATGAATATGTCATCTGTTTATCAATCAACTCATCTATTTCGTCGCGTAATTTCCTTAATTTCTCATATGGTGTCATGTTGTTCTCCTGCGTTGTTCCTATTTCTTCCATTTGTGATAATTTTGTCTGATACTCAGCAAGTTTTGAGGTTATTAACTGATGTAAAATAGCATACTGCTTTTCAGCCTGTGTTTTGCTTGAACGGATTGATAATTTTTGATAGTTAATCCTCTGCTCCATATGATAAGAAGCAAGTGGATTTAATCCGTCCGGAACTTTCAAGTCGGCAATTTGCACATCGCAACGCTGAAGGAAATCTTCAAGTTCTCGTGCAGACCATATTTTTATCTTATCTTTCGGGACATTATCTTTGTTTATGTCTCTCATTGACAAATATTGTTTCGCAGCTGTTGCTTCGATCTTCGTAGCGTCTTCTTCACTTATTCCTGCTAAACGCATCATGTTAGTAGCATCTTGAAAATATAACTGATTCGCTTCGTTGCATGTACCCAACGGTGTTCCCCATAGATATAGCAAACAGAAGCCGACGAAGTCTTTTTGCTCTAATGCTATCGGGTATAACTGAGGCAGAATGACAGATAATTTGTCACGATTCTCAGATAATTGCTTAAAAAGTTCTTGTATTTTATCAATGCTGTTCATTTTTCCCTCCTACCCAAAATATTCCTGCATCAAACTATCAAACAAAAGCTGCGATTTTTCAAGGGATTTTTGAATGTTTGCTTTAGTTTTGTCAACCTGAGAAACGAAATCAGCAAATCGTTTCTGTAAATCTAATGGTGGCAAAGGTACTTTAAACTGCTTTACATCTTTCACATTTACATGTGCCACAGTAGAAGCATTATTTTTATCCAAGGCCTGTTTGTAAACATCATCTGAGATAACGGCATGAAGTAAATATTCGGAAGAAGTTTTTTTATAATTTGGTCTAAGTAGCATAACTCTCTGTCCTAAACAAAATTTATATCCTGCAGGAAGTATTGCTGCATTTCCAAATGTTCCTTCTCGTCCATATACGATATCTCCAGCTTCTGGGCGAAGTCTGGCAATTCTTTCTTCATATTCATCATCAGAAACAAACTTCATAGATTCCCATGCAATATAACCCTTTTTTATTTCTGAAGTTCTGATAGCAGGATTTTTCAATTCCCCATCATATTTAGGCGTTGTGTGTGGGCAGTCTACTATTTCAGAACACAATTCTTCAACCGACTTCAAATCATATTTCCCATCCCCAAACATCTCCACAAACCTTGCTTTGACGAGCTCATCGAGGGCGGTGAGCTGCTGGCGACGTAGTGCTATTATTGAGGATATTCTGTCAAGGACAGAAACAATTTTATCTTGTTGCTCAATTGTTGGTAATGGTATTCTAAAATCACGTAGCATTGACATGTTAATGTTGTTTTGGGCAACACCACGACCAATTCCATTAACATAGCTTTTTTTTGATTTTAGATAATAGTATAAATAGTCAGATTTAGTTCCTGATGACTCTCGCATTGAAATGCCAGCAATAGCTTGATTTGTGCAAGCTTCAATGTCCAGAATACAGACCTCTCCCAGCGTCGCAAAGATAGTATAGAGAATTGTTCCTTTGGGCAGCATCTTTGCAGAAGAAGCATCCAAACCAGCCTTTGTAATGTATTCATCTGCTTTCGATACATATTTTCCCCTTATGTTTCCGATCTTAATCCAAGGAATAGTACCATCCTGCCAAAATTCTGGCTTTGACCGCGATGGGGTTCCGCCAGAAACAATATCGCATATATCTCCAAGTCTTACCGTTTTCATCTCTCGTCACCCCGCAATTTTCTGTCCACTTTTCTGTGAACCTTTCTGCGAACTTTTTAGGCCGTTTTTCTGGCCACTTTTTAGCGTTTTCAGGCCACTTTTTTGGCCACTTTTTATTTTCTGGGTAGTTTTTATAGTGACCTTTTCGGTGACCTTTTTGGTGACCTTCAGTCCGATTTTCTCCCTAGTTTTCTCCACAGTTTTCTGTTTTTCTCCACAGTTCTTCTCCACAGTTTTTTCGGACATTTTTTTACTCATTCTCTTCCCCCTGCACAATCTCCCAATAACCAGATTTTCTTCCTTCCAGACGTGTTATCAAATTTGCATCCTTGAGTAATTTTTGATGTTTTTTTACAGCTCGTTCAGATATCCCAAGTTCTTTGCTTAATTCTTCGATAGTTGCGTTGGGATTTTTTACAATAGCAAGATATGTCTTTTGGGCACTTTTTGGGCACCTTTTGGGCACTTTTTCTGTCTTTTCCACAGTTTTCTGGTCATTTTCTGTGAACTTTTCTGCATTTTCATACTCATTCATCAGTGCCAGATAGACATCCGACGCATAGCAGCGGGCAGTTACACCGCCGAGAGAAAGGTCGATTACCGGTAGTTTTGCGTTTTCCTCTTCGCAGTATCTTGTAATTTTGTTGAAGCCGCGAGCCCAGCTTTCAATCATGCCGCATTTGAAGAAGACATTCGCAAGGTTCGGATTGCACGGTTTTGAAACGTGTTCCTTAAACAAATCCTCGACCGGAACTTCTTTGGGAAGCGCTCCGTCGTTCCAGAGACGGATTTTGTCTTTGTAAATACGGATCTGAATCGGCGTGGTGGAAAGATAATCTTTGTGGATCACGGCATTCAGAAGCAGCTCACGAAACGCCGATTTCGGGAAGAAAAAGGTTTCCTTTCTGTAGAGGTCATCATAGGAAATGAGAGCTTTCATATACTTTGTATAAATCAGCTCCATTGTTTTTTCGACCTGAAGAATCAGCGGGCCGTGAATTTCATCCTGATAGAGAATGTCTGCATCATTTTCAAAATAGGCGACTTTGATATATGCGCCTGTTACCCATCTTTCAGGGTCGGGATGGAACGCAAGCATACAGGCACGGGTCAAGTAGTGACCTTCCGTAATGTGCAGATTCTGAATGAGAGTTTCGTTTGTCACATCTAAAGCCTCGTCATCAAGACGACCCGATTCTTTAGCCTTTTTCTTGAAAAGTCTGATCGCGTCATTTTCCAGATCTGCAACCGAAATATGCGGAACCGGAACCGAATCCCATGTGCGGCCCTGGACTCCCAGAATCATTTTATCCAGCTCGATACCGCTTACTTCCTGAATCGTAGAGCCTGTGCGCTTGTAATATCTGCCGTGATAACTTACAGGAAACGGATATTTTTCGATAACGATTTCAAAATAATCAAGACCGTTCTCGGAAAGCAGATTGACAGCGCAGATCAGACCCATGGAATTACGGATTTTATTCGGAATATCTTCGCTCAGTTTGTGTGCATCATCCACGCCGCAGACAGTGCCGTCATCCTTTACACCGATATAAAGCCTGCCTCCGTCTGTATTTGCAAAGGCGCAGACCCATTTGAGATATTCGTCACGCCAAGACTGCTTGTATTCAATATTCTGATTTTCCATCCCTATTCTCCAATCATCTTCTTCAACTCTGCAAGTTCTGTCTGGATCTCGCTTTCGAGTTCATCGATTTTTGCCATGATTTCGCTTGTGGGCGGGTATTCTACCGCCACATATTCCGTTTGTTTGTATTTGTTGATGGAAAGGTCGTAGTCGTTGGCGACGATTTCATCTTTCGGAACGAAGAAGGATTGCGAGGTGCGGTCGCCCTCTCCGTCACCGCTTTCTGCGGCGACACCTCCCCCTGAGTGGGAGGCAAGTTCTTGGCTCGCCCTTTGGGAGAGCTGGCGCGAAGCGACTGAGAGGGTAAACTTCTGAATTATATCCGGAATATCGTTTTCTTTGACGGGACTGCGTTTGTCATCAAGGCTGTATCCGTCAGCTTTCATGTCGTAGAACCAGACTTTGTCGGTGCCGCCGTGCCCTGTTTTGGTGAAGATGAGGATCGCAGTCGAAACACCAGCATACGGTTTGAACACGCCTGAGGGCATCGAAATAACCGCTTCAAGACGGTTGTTTTCAATAAGTTCACTGCGGATGGCTTTGTGCGCAGTCGAAGACCCGAAAAGAACGCCGTCGGGAACGATGCATGCACAGCGTCCGCCCACTTTGAGCATACGCAGGAAAAGTGTTAAAAAGAGAAGTTCCGTCTTTTTGGTTTTGCAGACTTTAAGCAGATCGGTCGAGACGATATCCGCGTCCAGACTCCCTTTGAAAGGGGGATTCGCGAGAATAAGGGAATATTTGTCGCGGTCTGGATTCTGGTCGGAAAGACTGTCGCGGTATTCGATGAAAGGATTGTCAACACCGTGCGTCATCATGTTCATCGCGCCGATACGGAGCATCGTGCGGTCCATATCAAAACCGTGGAACATGCAGTTCATGTAGTGGTCTTTGTTCTGACGGTTGAAGAAAACCTCCTCTTTGCGCCTCTCCTTGAGGTAATCGCTGACAGCAACAAGAAAGCCCGATGTGCCGCAGGCAGGGTCGCAGACGATCTCGTCAGCCTTGGGATCCATAAGTTCGACCATCATCCGGATAATGTGGCGCGGAGTGCGGAACTGCCCGTTTACACCGGCAGTCGCGATTTTGGAAAGGAGATACTCATAGACATCGCCGCGTGTGTCCGTGGTCTTGAGCTGTGCCATCTGCTCGTAGATACCGTCCATCGCCGTCACGATCTTATCAAGCATGAGAGGAGTCGGCACCTTGAAAATAGCGTCGCCCATATATTTTGAATAGGCACTTTCCTTGTCGCCGTGCAGGTTTTTGATGAACGGGAAAACCCATTCCTGCACCGTGGAATACATCTTCGCAGCCGGAAAATCGTGGAAAGCGCTCCACTTGAGCATACTTCCGTCAACAGTGCGCTCGCCGGCATGCACCTCCTTGGCAAAAATGCTCTCATAAGGCAAGCCCAGCATCGCAGCCTCTTTCGCACGGAGATTGTCAGTCTCGTCAAGATCGTGGATAAACATCAGATAGGTCATCTGCTCGATGACATCAAGCGGATTCGTGAGCCCGCCCGTCCAGAAAATTTCCCAAAGACTGTCGATTTTGTTTTTAAGTTCACCCGTGATCATGTTTTACTCCTTTATTTTGCCTTGTCTCATTCAAGTCACCAAATTTCCATTCAAATTTGTCATATTTCTTATGAAAAATCAATTGATTTGGATGAAAAAATCCTATTCAACTGCCTCAAAAATCAAGTCAATTACGTCATTTTCGCAAAAATGACGTAGTTGAATGTCTACACGATATCAGCCAAAACGCATCCCGCCGCATTGATGAGATCAACCGGTGAAAGCTCGACCTGAAAGCCGACTTTCCCTGCGCTGACATAGATTTTTTCGAGATTTTCCGCGGTTATGTGCAGGAATGTCGGGAACTGTTTTTTCATTCCGATCGGCGAACAGCCGCCGTGGACATATCCGGTGAGCGGAAGAAGCTCTTTCTGTTTTATCATTTCGATCGATTTTTCACCTGATGCTTTCGCCGCTTTTTTGAGGTCAAGCTCGGCGTGGACGGGAATTACAAAAACATAGTGCTGGCCGCTTTTTCCCTGGGTGACGAGCGTTTTGAAAACATTGGACGTGTCTTCGCCTAAGATCGCGGCGATCTGAACGCCTGTCAAAGTGGCGTCGGGCTCGTATTCATGCGCGGTGTAAGAGATTTTTTTGCTCTCCAGAACACGCATGACATTGGTTTTTTCTGTTTTCTTCATTCCCACTCGATAGTTGCCGGCGGTTTGGAGCTGATATCCATGACGACGCGGTTTATTCTTTTGACTTCGTTGATGATACGCGAACTGACTTTTTTGAGGAATTTCGGATCGAACTCGAACCAGTCGGCTGTCATGAAGTCGTCCGTCTTGACAGCGCGCAGCGCTACGACGTATTCATAAGTGCGGCAGTCGCCCATGACGCCTACGGTTTTGACGGGAAGGAGCACGACGAATGCCTGCGAAATCTCGTCGTAAAGCCCCGCGTTTCTGATTTCCTCGATGAAAATGTGGTCGGCTTCCTTGAGTATGTCGCACTTTTCACCCGTGACTTCGCCCAAAATTCTGACAGCAAGACCCGGTCCGGGGAAGGGGTGGCGCTTGATGAGCTTTTCTGGAAGTCCGAGTTTGAGCCCGAGTTCGCGCACTTCGTCTTTAAAGAGGTCTCTAAGCGGTTCGACGAGTTTCAGTTTCATGTTTTCGGGAAGTCCGCCGACATTGTGGTGGCTTTTTATCGTGGTCGAAGCACCTTTTTTGTTGACGGAACTTTCGATTACGTCGGGATAAATCGTTCCCTGCGCCAGGAAATCCGCGTCTTTTATCTTGTTTGCTTCGCGCTCGAAAACTTCGATGAAAGTGTTTCCGATGATCTTTCTTTTCTTTTCGGGCTCGGTGACACCTGCGAGTTTGGTCAAAAATTCGTCACGGGCGTCAACTACGATGAGGTTGAGCATGTCCTTGAAGTTTGCTTCGACCTCTTTGCGCTCGTTTTTGCGCAGAAGGCCGTTGTCAACGAATATCGCGGTGAGATTTTTGCCTATCGCTTTGGCTAAAAGCGCCGCAGTTACCGACGAATCGACTCCGCCCGAAAGACCGAGGACCACTTTTTTATCCTGAATGGTGTTTTTGAGGTTTTCAGTAGCGATCTTTATGTAGTTTTCCATTTTCCACTCAGCCTTTGCTCCGCAGACTTCGAAAAGGAAATTCGAAAGCATTTTGCGCCCTTCGAGAGAGTGGTTTACTTCAGGATGGAACTGAACGGCGTAGATTTTTTTCTCGTTGTTTCCTATTGCTGCAAAGGGAATAGTGTCTGTCTTTGCGATCGGGTAGAATCCCTGCGGAATCTCGGAAACATAGTCGCTGTGGCTCATCCAGACCTGTGTTTTAGGCGAAATCCCCTTGAAAAAAGGTGAATCCGGTGCGAGGTTTTCGATGTAAGCTCTTCCGTATTCGCGGCTTTTCCCGCTGCTCAGTTTTCCGCCGAGGCGAGATGAAGTGAGCTGCATTCCGTAGCAGATGCCGAGTATCGGGATTCCGAGCTCGAAAATCTTAGGGTCAACATCGGGCGAACCTTCATCGTTTACAGATGAGGGACCTCCTGAGAAAATTATACCTGCAGGGTTAAATTCCTTAATAAAATCAAGTGTTACATCAAACGGCTTAAGCTCGCAGTAAACATTCATCTCCCTTATTCTTCTTGCGATGAGCTGATTATACTGCGAACCGAAATCGAGAATGAGAATCTTATCCATGAAAACCTCCAAATAACTTACCAAGACCCCTCAGCCGCTTTGCGGCAGCTCCCCTGCCTCAGTGGAGCCTTATTCCGGGAGCAGTCAAAGCCGCTCGTTATAACGAAAGTTCTTTTAGCAGTTCTACGCAGAAATCCCAAACTTTGCCGACTGTCGCGATCTCGAGTCTTTCATCGGGAGTGTGCGGGTTCTTGATGGTCGGGCCGAAGGAGACCATATCCATTCCTTCGTGCTTCGAGCCGATGATTCCGCATTCAAGTCCTGCGTGGATGATCTCGACTTTCGGAGCATTGCCGAAAAGTTTCGTGTAGATTTCGACGCATTTTTTGTTGAGAGCGCTTTCCATATTGGGTTCCCAGCTCGGATAACCGTCGCTTGTTGCCGTTTTTGCGCCTGCAGCGACTGCGATTCCTTCGATTTTTCTTGAAAGCCAGTCAAGTTTGCTTTCAACGGAGCTTCTCTGGCTCGAAAGTATCGAAACGGTGTTTTCGGTCGTTTTGACTGTCGCGAAGTTGTTGGAAGTTTCCGGAAGTCCTTCGATATCCTTGCTCATTGCAGCAACGCCGTGAGGCATCGCCATCATGATGCCTGTGAATTTTTTGGAATCTTCAAGGCTCAGACCTTTCAAACCTTTGTTTTCTGCCGGCGTGAGGTCGATTTTCATTCCGGTTTCAGCGTAGCCGATTTCTCCGAAAATCTTCTCTTTGAGAGCGTTGAACTGAGCCGTGATGTCCTTGTCGGAAGCAAAACGGACGTTGGTTTCTCTCGGGATCGCGTTGTGTGCGCTTCCGCCGTTGATGCAGACGATCTGCATTTTCGCGTTTCTCAAAAATTCATCGAGGAATCTTGCAGCGATGATGTTGGAGTTTCCTCTCGGAAGGTTGATGTCAACGCCGCTGTGACCGCCGTAAAGTCCCCATACTCTGAGGTCGTAAGCTTTGTATGCAGCGGGAATTTCAGCCGGAGTGTAGGTCATTTCGATTTTGGTGTCTCTTCCACCTGCACATCCTATCGTGAAAACGCCTTCGTCCTCGGTATCGATGTTGAGCATGATCTTTCCTTTGAGCCAGCCCGGTTTAACGGTGTTTGCGCCGGTAAGACCTGTCTCTTCGTCGATAGTGAAGAGAAGTTCGAGCGGCGGATGAATGACGTCTTTATCCGTTGCAAGAAGAAGGCCCATAGCGAGAGCGATACCGTCGTCAGCGCCGAGCGTCGTGCCGTCAGCTCTGAGCCATTCGCCGTCAACGATGCATTTGATCGGATCTTTGCTGAAATCGTGAGCGCTTCCCGCGATTTTTTCGCAGACCATGTCCATGTGGCCCTGGATAACGACCGTCGGTTTGTTTTCGTAGCCGGGAGTTGCCGGAGCGTGGACGAGAACGTTCATAAACTCGTCTCTTTCAGCCTTGAGACCGTGTTTTTCTGCCCATTCAACGAGCCATGCGCTGATTTTTTCTTCGTGTTTGCTCTGTCTCGGAACCTTGTCGAGTTCTGCGAACAAATCAAGAACTGCCTGGATTTTGTTGTTCATTTTTCCCTCCGAAATGATTGTTAAAAAAACAAAAACGAAAGATTATAGCGATTTTCTTTTTTACGGCAAAAATTATGAGATCCGGCAATTTTTTAAGGTTAAAATCCGTTTTATTAAAACTCAACATTTTTCCCTTGTTAATTTTCCAATATCCGGTATAATGTGAGCCTGATTGTTACATATAATGTGTTTCCGGGGTTCCGAAAGATGAAAAGGTTTTTGAATTTATCGGTTGTTTTATTAGTTTTTCTTCTTTTTTCCTGCTCTTCGTCAAAGTCGCAGAACGATTCCGACATGATTTCTGATTCTGATGAAGACACGCAGGATTCCGAAACCCAAGATGATGATTCCGGTTCGCAAGATTTTGAAATCATTGATGATTCGGATGAAACCCCTGATGCTGATGCAGATCAGGATCGAGATATGTTCGATGAAGAGTGGCAGCGTGATATCGACATTCCAGAGATGAGCGATGATCCTTATTTCGAAGCTTACGGTGATGCAGACTTCAATGTCGCGTACTATTACTATGGCGACGAACCGACACCGTCGCAGGATCCTGAAAATGTCAAGGCTCTTTGGTCAAAAAGATGCAAAAATGATTCCTGCACTGAATGCACCCCGAAACCTTATGACCTTTGCGCTGAAAACTATCCGTTTGAACCGCAGATAATTGGCGGCAGCGGCTCTGGGAAGAAAAAGTCTACAGCGGGACAATTCCAGTGTGATGCATTGCTGACACCCGGAGCATGGGCGACATCAGATCTCTTTAATTCCATGGTATTTGATGAATTCAACGGAAAAGTTCTGTTTCTTATGCACGGTTACGGAATTTCATGGATAGGGGATGGAACTTATGTTTACGATCTAAATACTCGCAAGGTTGAAAGATACGGCAGAGCCCGTATGGACGGATGGCAGAACAAGCGCTATTATTTCATTTCAACTTATGATTACAGGATAGACATTGACAATGAAAACAGTCCTTATTTTGGAAAAATGAACAGGCATCTGCTTTATTATGACAAAGAGACAAACACTTACGGGCGAGCATTCAAGATGCCGGAAAATACAACAAACATTGTAGATGTCAGAGCGAATGAAAATTATATTTTTATGAGTGCCAAATTTTCGGAAGATGGAAGCGATATGCGGATTTTATACACCAGAATCGGAGAATGGGATAAATGGAAAGAATTAACTTATAAAAAAGAAACTCTTTACGGTAATGACAGACGGGCAGGTTATCCGTCAATGTTCGAAAACCTTGTCACCTATTTTGATTACGACATTCAAGTCCAAGTCTGCGATCTGGATGTCGGTGACTCGAGCTGTTTTCAGGTTTCGAGAGCAGATGAATACGGCAGATATCCGATTTTCAAGGATAAAAATACTGTGGTTTATGCAGCACAAGACATTAAGACATCCAAAGATTCTATAGTTGTTGCCGATATTAGTGAACCCAAAAATATAAAATATTCAACGATATACGAAGCAGGAGATATGTTGGGAATCGGGGGTGATGATTTGGAAGAAAATTACCTCTTAATCAAGAGAAGATATACAAATCCGACAGATTCTTCTAAGGAACTTAACGATCATTGTATATACCGTTTTTATGACAAAAAACTGTTTTGTTTTGATGAGGATTTCGACCTTGAAATGGAAAAAAACGAAAGTTTTATTTATAAAAACTTCTATATTTTCCGCAGTGTTCAGAATTTAGTTGTCAGGGACCTCGAATGCTATTGTGATTTTTACCCGAATAAATGCCCATTGATTGACTATACGCCGAATCCTGAGAGTCCGAAAAAGCCGTGGGGATTTGAGTGGAAACCAGAAAATTTGAGAAAAATAAACAGTAGAAATAAAGGAGAGAAAAGATGAAAAGAATCTTTTATTTGATTTTCCTGTTCTTGTTTGTTTCCTGCTCCTCCTCGCATTCTTCAACAGATTCCGACGTTCTTCCCGATTCTGATGATTCGGAAACCATTACTGATGACGATTCAGACTCTCAAGAATCAGAAGCAACTGATGATTCCGACGAAACGCCGGATTTTGACGATTCAAATTCC
>JAFQZM010000012.1 GCA_017405875.1 bacterium | reverse complement strand
TAGCCGTGTCCGCTCCAGTTTTCGATAAATTTTTTTGCCGCTTTCTTCTGATTTATGCTGCTTTTTGCCATTTTTACTCCGCTAATCGCAATTAAAGCACTCAATCATATCAGATAGAAAAATCAAAAACAAGTTTTAGACAAATTCTATTTTTTAGAACTCAGAAACTTCAAAACCGGCAGGAATAACTGCTTTAAAGCCTTTTTTGTCGAGAGCAGGATCGCGTTTGATGTCGCTGAAAGTGAACTGGTTGATGTTTTTCAGCTGGTCAATGATGATGACGCTGTCGATCTCGCTGTTTATCGCGGTGATAAAGATGTATTTGACGTTTGCGATCGGAGTTTTCGGGGTGAGTTTGAGCATTTTCGAGCCGTCTCTTATAACCATTCCGGTCGTTTTCGCTTTTTCGATAGTGCCTGTCGAATCGCTTATAGTGAATTTTTTGCTTACTTCGTCCAGACCTTTGAGGAAAGCGAGGTATTCGGCAGCTTCATTCGACGATTTTTTTACCATCGCGCTCTTTTTGTCGTGGTAGAGAAGAACCGTTTTTTCTGAATCGACGAAAGTCTGCTCTGTCATTTTTCCGCCTACGAATGTATCCATCCTGATATCACTCGGAGCGATGAACATCACTGTTCCGTTGTCGTGGCTTTTTTTCTTGGTCGAACTCTGCGTGAAAACTCGCTCGTATTTCGCAGAAAAACTTTTGAGATTGTTGTATCTTCCCAAAATCGCCGAAGCTATGCTTTCAGCCTCGTTCTTAGGCGCTTCTTTCGGTGCGTCCGCTGCAAAAAGCGGGGATAACGCAAACAGCAGAATGAAGAGAATTTTTATAAACTTCATGATTTCCTCCTATTTGTAGACTTTTTCAACTTCGTCCTTAGCCATATCGTATTCAACAAATCTGCGCGTGAGAGCCGAAAAACCGAAAAATCTCATCGGCGCAGGGCTTTCTATGTCGGTCATTATGTCGGCTGAAGCGAATCCGACAAACGGGATTCCCTGTCCCACCGTGAAATAAAAAGAAGTTTCGGGTTCGGTTTCAAAGCTGTCATCGGCGCGCCTGATTGCTACAGAAACGTAGTCGTCTTCGAATGAAAACGAATCTTCAGAATCACTGCTTGCAAGCTCAGTCGCGTTTCCCGCAAGCTCTTTTTTGCCGAATGTTTCGCGTGTTACGGTGTAAGCTCCTTTTGTGGACGTTCCTTCTTCGTTGAGGCCTTCATAGACAAATCTGTAGGTCATAGGCGAGGGAATTCCGCGTGCGACTTCGATTTTATCGATAAACGGCGCGTTCTCATAGGTCGTAACGCTGTTTTTCGGGAAAGAGGCGTAACTTGAAGCAAGATACGGTCTCATTTCAAGCTCGTAAGTAGAAGTCGCCTTTGAATCGAAAGGCTCTACCATCCAGCTCGAAGCGGTAAAATCGTAAGCTCTGACATATCCGTTTTTCATGCCGATCCAGATTATGTCGCCGCTTCCGGCTTCGACCGTTTCCCACGATGAAGAAATTTCGGTATTTTCTTCGGAAAGAGCATCCTTCTCTTCGTCACTCAAGTCTTTTTTGAAGACCTGGACCTTTTCTGAAAGCGCCTCTCCTTCGAATTTTCTGTATTTGTAATTTGAACTGTAAGGAAATACGTTCACTGCCGAAATGTCGAAGCCTTCCGGTGTTTCAAGCGTGTGCAGGGAGTTCAAATCAGAATCGAATATTTCAAGCTTGTTGTCTTTGAAGAATCCAAGTTTGCCGCCGTAAATACGAACCATTCTCCCTTCAATGTAGTCATCGAGAACTGCCGCTTCTTCCGGTTTCAGCTCTTTGTCAACTGTGTAAACCGTGCCGGTAAGATCGTCGAAAAGGTAGACTTTTCTGCCGATAACGGCAATTTCGGCGACAGGAAAATCGATCTGCAGCGACTCGCCGTTTCCTTCGGTATCGACGAAACCGATATAGTAAGCCGCAAAATCGGAACCTGAGAAGAAGAAACCTTCGTTTTCGTAACTTTTCACGATTTCAGGGTAGAAATCGAGAAGAAAACTGCGGTTGAACTCTTTATCATGCTCGATTTCGTTGTCGAACTTTCTGAGAACGATCCTTCCTTTGTGGTCAGGCAGGCGCTTGTCCTCTTTTTTTCTGTCCTTCCAGTTTTCGGAAGCGACATGACCCGTGGATGCAACTGCAACAACAGCCTCTCCGCCGGAAATTATTTTGTCTATCGAAATGCCGGTTCCTCCAACGTATATTCCGCGCTTGTTGTCGCGCTTGTCTTTGAAACCTTTGTCGATTTTTTTCTCGCAGCCGCTGATTTTCTTTATTCTCGCACCGTATTTTGCCGTGTTGTCAACGACAAAAGCCATGTATGAAGTTTTTCCGTTTTTACAGATCATGCCGCTAACGGTCGTGTATGCCGCAGGACTGTCGAAAACGTAGTTCTGACCGCTTGAACTGCACGATACGGCAATGAGAAAAACCGCAAAAACGATGAATAATCCGCACGCCTTTCTCATTCGAGAACTCCGATTTTCTTAATGAATTCTTCCGACATAAGATCTATCGAGTAGAGATACGCCCTGTCGTTCTGGAAGCACGAAACCAAAAGATAACCCGTTGTATTTCCGGTGCTTTTTGCGTAAATCTGATAGGGCTTGCACTCCTTTTTGTCGTCTTTGTAGGAAATCTCGTCGCGGACGGAGTTTCTCGCCGAATCAATGATAATAACTTTTTCATCGGTCGGAGCGGTAACAAAAATCAAGTCTCCGATACGCTGTGAAGTTTTGTTTTCATCAGTCTCAACAGTATCGCTATCGTCAGCCGATTCTTCATCTTCAGCCGATTTTACGGCGATATCGGTTTCGAAATCATCAGCGTCGTCGGTCTCCTCTTCGTCGCTCTCTTCAGCAGCATCACTGTCATCAACTGTATCTTCATCGTTTGCGGCAGTTTCGGAGCTGTAGGGAAGAACCGCCATTTCGCCCAGATTTCCGCTGACAGTCAGGGTTTTCACGATCTTGAGACTCTTATCTTCAATTTTGAAAGTGACGATCTGCGGCGCGGTATCTTCGTCATAAGCGTATTCGTAGGTATCCTCGTTGTAGGTATTCTGGAAAACGGCGTAAAAAAGCTCTCCGTCGCCCGACTGCTTGATCGAGCGGACGTCAAAACCTTTCGTCGGAAGGTCTATCGGAAGTTCAAGCACCGAAACAACAAAATCTTCAAGAGTGTCACGTGCCTCGATAAGCGAAATATTGCCCGAACTTCTGTGCGAAGCGAGGAAATAGCCCGAATTTTTGTCGTAAAGAATCTCAGTGACACCGAATTTGAGTTTCGAAGTCTTTATCACCTTCCACTCTTCGAGGTCGACAACCGAAAGTTCTCCGTTCAGAATATGAGTGACCATAAGTTTGGACTCGTCTTCGTTGAGGGCAAGCGCGTAAGGCTCTTTTTTGGTTTTCAGAATATCGGGGTAATCCCCTTTCGTCCCCTCGTCGTATTGGAGTCTGTAACTTCCTGATTTTCCCGCAATTTTTGCTCTGACAACACCGTGTTTGTCGCGCGTCGTGACGAAAATGTCCTTCTCGTCGGATGAAACAGTCATTTTGCCGGCAATCGAAGGAACAAGAAGCGAATTTTTGAAGACGAGGTCGCCTTCATCATCAATCTCCATGAGAACCAGCTCACCGAAATCGTATCTGCGGTTCATGTTGCTGCTTAAGTAGATGAAACTTTTTCCGTCATCGAAAAAGTAAAAATCGGTGATGCGGTTTACGACTCCGTCAGGCGGATAGATGAGTTTCGTGTCCGAATCGCAGGACATGAACGCCGCTGCAAAAGCCGTAAGAAGCAGGAAACGAAAAATTTTCGACATAAAAATCTCCTATTTGTAGACGCCGCGCAGCTCTTCGGGATGAAGGGAAGCGACTTTTTTTCCGAGGTTATCCATAAACGCCTGCTTAACTCCCTGAGTATCGCCGATTTCTTCAAGAATATCGGAAACATATTCGGCTTTTCCGACGTTTATCCTTATATCTGACGGATGAAGTTTACCCTGCGATATCGGAAGCAGTTTTTCACCGCCCAGAATAGAAACGGGCTGAACGAGGACGTTTTCACCTGTGTCGATCATCCTGTAAACTCCGGCAAGAAAGTGATCCATGCTTCCGTCACGGCTGCGCTTGCCTTCAGGGAAAACGAGGAACATTTTGACTTTCGCCTTGATGTCTTCTGCAACTTTTGCAGCTGCTCTGGCGATAACGCGGATCGGATAGGGAACAGGAACCGACGCAACAGTCTGCGACTGGGCGATAAGAAGCGAATTGAAGTGCATGCTTGCGAATTTTCTGACAGGATGGGAAAAAACTTTCGGCCCTGCGATTACGGCAAGTTTTCCTGCAAGCCCCGCTTTTGCGAAGTCTTCATCAAAAGCCGCGGCAAAAATATTTGCATCGGAATAACTGACGTGGTTTGCCACGAAAACAAGCCTGTCGGCCTTCCCTTCAGCCAGCAGATTCAATGCGTTATCAAGATTTTCAGTACCTTTGATATCGAATTTCAGCATTATGTCGAGAACCACTTTCATAATATTGCGGACAAATTCGGAACCTTCCGAATAGCCCCAGTCCTCGCCTGCAACTTTATATTTTTCCAGGAACTCCGAAACCGCACTGTCGGGCTGCGCATCGACAAAATTTCTGACAACGGGAATAAGATTGTCTGGAAGCGCCTCTTCCCAACCTTCAAGGAGTTTATAAAGCAACTCTTTTTCTTCTGACATAAGTTTCTCCATGTCAATAAATCAAAACCGATGAAGTTTAGTCATTTTCTATTTTTTCTCAACACCTTCAATAATTTTTATTTGAAGGGTAGGTAAATTTGAATGTATGGATTTAAAATCTAATTCTCCCGCTAAGTTAGCGGGAGTGGCGCGGAGCGACGAGGGCGTGTGTGGTATTTATTGGCCAGTGCTATCCAGTTTACCAGCCGTCATCGGAGCAATTATTCGTATTGTAGCCGTCACATGTTGAATTACAGGTAGCAGTTCCGCTGACATAATTTG
>JAFQZM010000011.1 GCA_017405875.1 bacterium | reverse complement strand
CAAATTATGTCAGCGGAACTGCTACCTGTAATTCAACATGTGACGGCTACAATACGAATAATTGCTCCGATGACGGCTGGTAAACTGGATAGCACTGGCCAATAAATACCACACACGCCCTCGTCGCTCCGCGCCACTCCCTCTACCTTAGAGGGAGAGTTCAAGACGTGCCATGGCGTGTCTATACGAGTTTAATATCCGAATTTTTTCTTTGCTCTTTCGAGGTCTCCGGCATCATCGATTTCGCACCACATTTCAGCCGGAACTTCGACGGTTCTTATATCACATTCCCTGAGGTAGATAAGGCTTCCGAGCACTTTTTCGTAGTAGCTGTTTTCGCCCATATTTTCGACATACCACTTTATCAGAGGCATATACTTTGCGGTAAAACCTTTCGTGAAGCGGTACATATTGACGGTTTTCCGGGTGTTCGCGTAGTCAAATCCCTCGCCCTGCCACTTGCCGAGAACAAGTTCGACCGCCCTGCCGTCATCAACTCTGACGACGCTTCCGTCCATCGTTTCAGGATCGAACGGACTTACCAAAATCGAGCATTCTCCCTCTCCGGCAATCAGCTTTTCGAGCATTTCTTTGTGGTAAAAAATATCGCATTCGAGCATCAGCATGTCGTCATTGCAGAAATCGAGCGCGTTGTAAAGACTTACGACATTGTTCGTTTCGAGATAGCGCTCATTTTCGAAGTAGCTGATTTTCGCGCCGTTCCATTCGTTCCCGATACGGCTTCTGATGTAGTCAGCCATGTGGCCGACAACGATTCCGATATCAAAAATCCCTAATGAAGTCAGATTGTTAAGTGCATTGACCAACAAAGGAGTTCCGTTCACTTCGACCATCGATTTCGGAATCGAATTTGTGATCGGCTGAAGCCGTTTTCCGAACCCTGCTGCAAGAATAAGTGCTTTCATTTGACCTCGAATTAAGACAAAAGAAGTGAGTTTTCGATCTCGTTTTTGACAAAATCATACATTTTCGGGTTTGAGGCGATTATCGTTTTTCCGAGAATGTAGTTTTCTCCGCCGGAAAACTCCGTCACAATCCCGCCGGCCTCTTTAACGATGAGCGATCCCGCCGCTACATCCCACGGAGAAAGCCCCGCTTCGTAGAAAAACGCGAATTTTCCGCATGCGGTATAAACGAGATCAGTCACAGCCGAGCCTAAACGCCTCATTGCGCGGGTTTTCTGAACCATATTGCAGAAAACAGGCAGAGTTCCCGTTCCGCCGTGCTGAGTTATGTCGGCAAAACCTGTCGCACCGACGCAGTTTATTGCTGTATCTTCGCTGTTGACGCTTATTTTTTCGCCGTTCAGCCACGCACCGCACCCTTTTTCAGCTGAAAACATTTCACCGGTTACAGGAAGAAAACAGACCGCAAAATCGACTTCTTTTCCGTTATAATGTGCAATAGATATCGCAAAAGGTGCTATTCCGGCAACGAAATTGGTTGTTCCGTCAATAGGATCAACTATCCAGCACGGTTTTGCAAGCCCTGTCTTCGGGTTGAACTCTTCGCTTAAAAAGTCAATATTATCAACAGTTTTCAGCTTTTCAAGAAGCATTTTTTCGACTGCAACGTCGGCTTCTGTCACAAGATCGCACTTTGATTTGAAAGATTTTTTAAGTTCAGGGGAACAAAAAAACTTTTCGGCGGTAATTCCTGCCGATCTTGCGATTTCTATGACTTGTAAAAGCCTGTCAGAGCGAGTGTTCACGCAGCTTTTCCATTGAATTGAGTATTACGCCGTGAAGATAGGAATCCTCTTCTTCAGTAAGATTTCCCTTGGTTTTTTCTTCAAGCATCTTGAGAAGTCCGATATTGAATTTCGCGATTTCGAGATTTTCGCTCACCTCGCCGGCGCCCTTGACCTTGATTTCTCCCAAATTCAGCAGAATTGCCGAATAAACCGAAGAAACAAGGCTTTCAAACGACGGACTGACTATCGACGAAAGTTCAGCTTTGCTTTCGTTATCCATAAAGACCTCTAGTAATTTCTTTTGATATTTGCTTCTTTGATGAGCGATGCCTCGTTGACAGTGTCATAATCGGTGCACTCTTCAAGGCTGTCGAGATATTTTTTGTACTCTTCTTCTGTGATTTCGCCGCTTTTGAGCTTTTTTTCGATCGTTCTCGTGTCGATTTCGGGAATAACGATTTTATTTTCTTTATTTTCCTTAGCCATTTTTTCCTCCGTTATTGAAAATTAACATCCAAAGTTGCACCGCTGCTACCGCCGCCTGAGCATTTTCCCATTCCGCAGACTACTCCGGCTGCCACACCGCCGGCAACAACGACACCGACAACTGTCCACAGCCACCATTCCTTGTAAACCGGTTTCTTTTCCTTCTCATCCTTCTGGCTTTCAGCGGGTTTGTCGGAAAGTCCGAGAAGATCTGCTTCTTCCATAAGAAGATCGGATATTGCCTTGTATTCGTAAGGATCGTCTACAAGCGTTTTATTGAACTGATTGAGCGATACTGAATCAGCTGCCGCACCTTTTTCGGGAAGATCGAAAACCGCTTCCGATTTCTTGAATTCCTTTTTGTCGCAGTCGATCATGAAACCTTGATATTTAAGTCTTTCGTCAGCACCGAGCGACGCTTTGACGAGCAAAATATTGCTGAGGTTGTTGTCCTCTGCCAGATCGGTCGCTTTGCGGACCATTGAAAGGCTTCCGAATTCGGACTTCATCTCTTTCTCGAGTTCGGCAACAACTGAAGCGGACGAACTTTTCGTCAGGGTTTCATTGATGGATGCAGTCTTTCCGCCGCGCACGGATATCGAACCGCCGGCAGCACGGAAACCGTTTTTGTGTATGCGGTAATAGTGTTTTCCTTCTCTGATGCCGCGAAGAGTGACCGGGGTCATTCCGACTATTTTCCCGTCCATGAAAACAAGTGCGCCGTCAGTATTGCTCTGAACTTTAAGCGAACCCTTTCCGCCGCTTTTCCTGTCGCTTTTGACATCGTTGAAAGCAGATGTTACTTCATCGGAAAACGAATCTGATGGCTCTCCGTCAGGATTTATCGAAAGGTAAAGTTTGAAATATGATTCAGCCTGTTCTTCCTCGTCGATAAGCGAGTAACTTGCGCCGAGATAGAAGATAATCTCGCTCATCAGGCTCATATCGCCGACTTTATCCATGTTGTCTTCAAAATATTTGAGAGCAGACTTGAACTTTTCCGCAGCATCTTCGATACCGAGGTCGTTATAAAGCGCTTTTCCTTCTTCGAAATTCTTTTTGGCGTTTTTCAGCCACGAAGAGGATGATGAGGAAACCGCGGCTTCAGTTCCGACATAATCGTAATCTTTGGATTCAGCAAGACGTGAAGCCGTTTCAGCTACGACATGAGATGCTGCCTTGACAGTGTGCGAATCTGCGAACACATAAACCGCCATGACTTTTTTGCCGGAAGCAGCGTAATCTTCTTCCGAATCATCATCTTTTTTTGCCGATTTTTTCGGAGCAGGAGCTTCATCTTCAGAGTCCTCGGAATCTTCAGAATCTTCCGAACTCTCTTCTTCATCTTCTTCGTCGTCTGATTTTCTGCTCTTTTTACCGGAAGATTCCTCTTCTTCAGAATCTTCTTCGTCCTCTTCAAGTCCCAGATCAAGCTCGTCAAGCTCGAGATCGTCATCCGCACGAAGTTCCGCAAGCGATATACCTGAAGGTGTCAGCGAAAGGAACGTAAAGGAGACAAGAATTAAATAAACTACTGTAAATCTCATTTTTTATTCCTCAAAACATCAAAAAAACCAATTGTCTATACTTAAAAATTTTAAAGAGTCAATACAGCACATGGATTTTCCCGAAAAATTGGGTATAGTTCCACGTTTTTGATTTTTGTAAACGGGAAACTTTGTTGCAATGATTCATTTAGTCAAAGAAAAACTCAATATTTCAGGAGATTTTCTCATTCCCGACGATGCTGATCTCCATTATCTCGTAAAAGTGCGCAGGATTCGCAGCGGAGAGAAGGTTTCTTTTGCCTCTGAGGGATATGTTTTCGAAACCGAATGCGTTCTCTACGGCAAAGATGCAGCGTTTAGAATCATCAATAAATACAGCGATTTAAATGTCAAACCGAAACTTTTTGCAGCTCTGGCCTCGGCAGACATTTCGGCTCTTGAAGAGTGTCTGAGAAACGGAGTCGAAGCGGGTGCTGACGCATTTTTCATCTTCAGGTCGGATTACTCCAACACCGACATGAAACTAATCGAAAAAAAGATGCCGCGCCTTAAAACGATAGTCGCCTCTGCAGCATCTCAATCACGCCGTACGATACTTCCTGAAATAACTTTGAAAACTATGGAAGAGCTTGCGGACAAGGATTGCGAGCACATTGCGCTCCATCCGTATTCATCAATAAATTTAAACAGTTATGATTGCAAAAACAAAAAAGACAAAATGCTCTGGATCGGTGCCGAAGGGGGATTTTCAGAAAAAGAGACTGCTTTTTTCGAGAGGAAAAATTTTCGAATGTTTTCCCTCAAAACTCCGATTCTCCGAATGGAAAACGCCGTTACGGTGTCGCTTGCCTTTGTCAGGAATCTGATAAATCTGCAGAGTGGAGATTGAAATGATTGAAAAAATAAAAAACGCCGACTTGAAAGAGCTTGTTGAACTCGCAGCCGAAACAAGAAAAAAAATGGTCGAAACGGTCTCCAAAAGAGGCGGTCATCTCGCTTCGTCGCTCGGAACGGTCGAACTTACGATCGCGCTCCTCAAAGTTTTCGATCTGCCGAAAGATAAAATTATCTGGGATGTAGGACATCAGTCATACGCCTACAAAATGCTCACCGACAGAAGTGAAAACTTCGACACGCTGAGAACTTTCGGCGGCATTTCGGGTTTCCCGAAAATTTCGGAATCAAAATACGACTTTTTCGGCACCGGTCACGGCGGCACTTCGATTTCGGCAGGGCTCGGAATGCGCGAGGCTATGCGGATGAAAAGCGACCAGTCCAAAGTGATTTCGGTAATCGGTGACGGCGCGATAACCAGCGGACTTGCTCTTGAAGCTATGAACAATGTCGACCGCTTCGGCAGAAACACGATAACGATCTTAAACGACAACGACATGTTCATTTCGACCTCTGTCGGAGCCCTTTCGAAGTGGTTCAGCCGCAAACTTTCCGGGCAGAAATATTCTTCCGCGAGAACCGAAATAAAGCAGCTCATTTCCAAACTGCCTCCGATTTTTCACGGAGACAAGATCGTTGATATTATTAGAAAAACTATAAATTCTTCAAAATCACTGCTCACTCCGGGAATCCTTTTCGAAGGCTTCGGCTATCAGTATGTCGGCCCGATTGACGGTCACAATATCGAAGAACTTGTGGAAACGCTTCAGGATTTGAAGCACAACAGCGAACCGGTGCTTCTCCACATTCACACGATGAAAGGGAAAGGTTACAAGTTCGCAGAAGAAAACCCCAGAAAATTCCACGGCATAGCTCCTTTCGACATTAAAACAGGCGAGATGAAAAAACCGGCATCGCCGTCGTTTACGGCATATCTTGCGGACTATCTGCCGCGCCTTTTCAGAAGACATTCGAATCTGGTCGCGATAACTGCCGCAATGCCCGACGGAACAGGGCTTTGGAAACTTCAGGAAGCCTACCCGTCGAGAGTTTTTGATGTCGGAATGTCCGAAGGCCACGCCGTGACCTTCGCTTCCGGCCTTGCCGCAGGGGGCTTGCGCCCGATAGTTGCGATATATTCGACATTTCTGCAGCGCGCTTTCGACAATATTGTCCACGATGTCGCACTCCAGAATCTGCCTGTCACTTTTCTTGTTGACAGAGCAGGACTTGTAGGAGAGGACGGAGCAACGCACCACGGACTTTTCGATCTCGCCTACTTCCGCATGATCCCGAATATGACCGTAATGGCGCCGCGCGATGAAAGCGAAATGGCTAGAATGATAGAATTTTCACTCACTCTGCACTCCCCTGTCGCGATACGTTATCCCAGGGGAAGCGGAAGCGGAAAACGCGCTTCCAACCGCCTCACTCCGCTTAAAACCTGCACTGGTGAACTGATGAAAAGCGGTAAAGACAAAATAATGATCGTCGGAGTCGGCATAACGACCGTTTTTGCGCTTGAGGCAGCTGAAAAACTCGAAAAATCGGGAGTTTCGCCGTTTATATATGACCTGAAATTCGTAAAACCGCTGCCGGATGAGCTTTTCGAACTCATCAAAAAGCACGGAATAACGCACATCGTCACGGTTGAAGACGGCATTGCGGCAGGCGGCGCGGGTTCTGCGGTACTTGAAAAACTGAGCGGACTCAAAATGAACATACCCTGCACGATTATCGGAGTTAAAGACACTTTTTCAACTCACGGAACGCAGAAAGAACTGAGAAAAACGGAAGGAATCGACGCCGGGAGCATAGTTGAAACCGTACTCTCACTGACTTAAAATTATTGACAAAAAAAATTGAGAATATTTATTGCTGGCAGAATTAAGTTTGTTTTTTTATAGGAGAATGAAATGAAAAAATTACTTGTCGCACTCTCACTCGTTTTTGCGGTTTTTGCTCTATTCGGCGAAAAACCGAAATTTGAGATGATCAAACCTGCAAAACCTCTTGCAGTAAAAAACATGACCGCTTTTGTAGAGCAGAAACTTCCTGCGCTGATATCGCTTAAAAGTCCGCTTTTCAAAGGTGAGATTCAAAATTCGAACACGATTTCGGGAATCGCAATCCATAGAATCGCATGGTCTTACAACGGTATTCCTGTTGTCGGCAAATTCACCGTCATCAAAGAGAAAGACGGCAAAATTGTAAATATCATCAACGGCATACATGATTTTTCGATCAGCACCAAACCGGCTATGACAGCTGAACAGGCCGCTGCCGCTTTGGCTAAAAAGCAGTTCGGCAGCACGGTTTCGAAGCCCGATTTCGCTTCGTATCCGGTTATAATCGAATACAACGGCGAATACAGACTCGCATACCGCATCCGTTTCCGTCCGATCAGCCCGATTGACGGAAAATTTTTCTTTGTTGACGCAAACAACGGCAGAGTTCTCCGCACCGGAAACCTTGTAAAATTTGCAACGAACAAAGCGAAAGTTTTCGAGATGAACCCGGTAAGCACTCCGGAACCGATAGAAGTCGATCTTCTCTGGGTAGGAGACGATGCAGACGGGTTCCTTTCGGCTGAAGAAGACGAAAACGGACTCAGAAAAATCGTTGCGGCAAACTGCCCTGACGAAGGCGAAACCTTTTCTTACGGACAGTATGAATTCCCTGTCTGCACAGTCAAACAGCTTGCAAACAAAGAGGAAAACGGTAGCTTCATATACGAAGACTGGGATAAAGGTCTGAAATACAAACTCGACACCGACGATATTTATCCCGAAATCGCACTTTACTACCACATGACGAAAATTTACGATTATCTTGCAGGGCTCGGCCTCAAGGAATACACGGAACTTCCGAACCACAAAGGAGAAAAACCGATCGTCGGAATCGCAAACTTCCAGATGATGGGCTATTACAGCGGATACAACACGTCCGACCTTAAGCCGATGGACAACGCTTTCTTCAGCAAATCCGACCCTTCTTTCTCTGAGATGTTTTTCGGCGATTTTGAATACAGTGACAGCGACGCACTTGTTTTCGGTCAGGGAACAAATGCCGATTTCGCTTATGACGGAGATGTTGTCTATCACGAATTCGGTCACGGTGTAATCGACGGCATTGCTCAGTTCGCATACGAAGGCTGGCCCGACAAATACGGTTTCACAAATGAGATCATGGGAATGAACGAAGGTATGGCGGACGTTTTCTCGTTCATCATCACGGAAGATCCGTGCCTTGCAGAATATGTAGCAAAAGGAGTCGGTGCGGCAGGCGGCGCAGTAACCCTTGACGGTAAAAGCTGTCTCAGAACGACAACGAATCCGAACCGCGTAAACGAAGATTTCAACGGTGAATCCCACAACGACGGTCTTCCGATGGTCGGAGCACACTGGGAAATTTATAAAAAAATGCTTGAAAAAGGCTTCACCAGAGATGATTTCGCGAAGATTTTCCTTACAGCACTCATGTCGGTTCCGCACAGCGAGATCGGCTACAAAGAATGGGGCGAACTCATGCTTGAAGCAACCGAATCAAGCCCTGCATCGGCTCTGAAGGATGATTTCAAACAAATTCTCACGGACAGAGGCTACTTTGAAGAAATCAGAGCAAGAAACGTCATGAATCCTGCAGATTACTTCTACTTCGGCGGTGTCGGTGACGGATACTACAACCCGTCAACAGATACCGTTAATGCAGAATTGGAAGACGAGGATATTGAAGTGGCTCCCATGTATGTCCAGCTTTACTTCGATGTACCTGAATGTATCGATACTTTGACAATAACAGGCACTCCTTACGGAAGCAGCGGCGATCAAAGATCAGCTCCCAAACTGACCGCTCTTGTCCGCGAAGGAGAACCTGTAATCTGGGAAGAAGACTATTCAATTACTGTAAAATATGATCAAATCGTCGAAAGCGAAAGTAAAGGAACATGGACTTTCACGAATCTCAAACCGGGCGAAAGATATTATATTCATTTTATAAACAAAGGACCTGCGGGACTTTTGTACAATCCGAAAGCCAGAGCTTCATGGACTTCCGAAAAAGAATGCGGAGCTCCGGAAGAAGAAGAATCTGACGACGATGTGATTTCAGACGATGATAGTGAAACCACGCCGGATGATGATACCTACAGCGACGACGAACCCAAGAAAGAAAGTAAAAGCAGCGGCTGTTCAATGACCGTTTTCTAATGGATTTTCTGCAAAAAAATATCGGCTCAGGGCTTTATTCGGCCTATCAGTCTGCATCTTTGAAAAACGGCGTTTTTTCGTGCTGTAATGGCGGAACATTCGGCTTTGATTCGAGTGAAAGAATCAATGATTCCACGCAGTTTGATTTGGCTTCACTCACAAAGGCGATCGTTACGGTTCCCATTTTTTATGAGCTTTTTTCATCAAAAAAACTTTCTGAAAACGAGAATATTTCCCGATTTTTCAGCGACTTTAACGGTGATGTCACTGTCGTTGAGCTTTTAAGCCACACTTCCGGGTTTCCGGCATGGCTTCCGTTTTACGAACTTGTTCCGGCAGAAAAATCTTTGGAAGAAAGGAAAAAAGAAGTCGTCAAAATCATTTTCGGGCATGAAACTTCCGACAAAACGAAGTGTTACAGCGATCTGAACTTTCTTCTTTTGGGTTTTATTCTTGAAAAAATTCACCATCAGCCGATTGATGAAATTTTTGAAAACTTCAAGAAATCCAACAGTTTAGATTTTAATCTCACATACCGTCCGAAAGAAAAAACTCCGAAAACAGCCTTTTCAAAAATGCGAGGATCATTTCCGGAAAAAACCGTTGAAGATGAAAACTCATGGTTTTTGGGGGGAATCACCGCCCATGCCGGAGTTTTCGGAAGCGCATCGGAAGTTGTCGGTTATTTTGACAGGTTGCTGAAAACACCGTGGTTCCTGCCGATCGCGCAAAAACTGGACTTTGCAGGTTTCGACAGGCCTGAAGGAGACGATTCCAACTACGGGAAATCGGCTAAAGAAAGGTATTTCGGTCATCTGGGATTCACTGGCACGGCATTTCTCGTCGATCCAAAAACAAACACAACAGCCGCCCTTCTCACCAATTCGACACATCCGACACCCGAAAAGCCCGAAAGAAAAGAGCGGATCAGGCTGGCAAGGCAGCAGTTTTTCGACAGTGCGTTTCTTTGATCTCAGGTTATCGCATACATTCCTGAACAAAGCAGTGCAAAACGGCACTTGATTTTGATTTTTTTGAGGCTACAATTATTAGTTTTTCGTACCTTGGAAAATATGTCGATTTTATTGATGATTTTTCTAAGGCATTGCTTTTGCTTATGATTTTTTGTTTTTTTGTTTATAAAGGAGGAAAAAATGTCCTGTATGAAGAAAGTCTTAATCTCTTTTCTGCTCTGTTTTTCATTTGTTTTATCTGCTGAAAAGTTGGAGTTTGAAGCACCGGTTTTAGGCAAACTCATCGAAATAAACGGCAGACTTTACGATACTTTTTACTATCATATGGACGGCGAACCGCAGTATCTTTTGCAGAAATATGATGAAATCGCTATTCCTCACTCTGTCAATCTGAACTCTCTTCACGGGCTTGAATTTAACGGAATCCGAATCACCGACATGATCTCTGATGTCACTTTCGATCATCATAATTTCAGGGCATTCAAAATCAATCTTGACGAATTCGACCGCAAAAACTGGATACAGGTACGCAATCTTCTTGCAAAAAACGGCATCGAAGCATGGCCTGTTCTCACTTATCACGCTGCAGATGCTCCGATCGTTCTTGACGGAACAATGAACCTTGTCTTCACAAAATACACAACCAAGGAAGAACAGGAAAAAACTCTTGAACTTTATAATCTGAAAGTTGTTGAAATCGACGAAGACATGAATTTTTACACGGTTTCACTGCCTATAGGAAGCGATCCTTTCGCAATCGCGAATTCGCTTTACGAAAAACAGCTTGTCCGCTGGGCTCAACCGAACTGGCTTTGGAGAATGATACCTCTTTCGACAACTCCGAACGATCCCTATTTTTCAAAACAGTGGCACTTGACGCAGATAAACGCGCCGGATGCATGGGACACCGAAACTGCAGAGAACAAGGATGTCAGAATCGCAATCGTCGATACCGGCGTTGATTTGAATCATCCGGACATCAATGTTCTGAAGAATCTCGGAAAAGATTATATCGGCAATCTGGGCGGTGCACCTAACACTTCAGGAAACGGCAACGACCATGAAGGTGTTCCGCACGGAACAGCTTGTGCCGGTCTCGCTGCAGCTAAAACAAACAACGGTACGGGTGTTTCAGCTTCATGCTGGGGCTGCCCGATCATTCCGATAAGACTTATTTCCGACAGTTGGAGAGAATATGCCGGTGCCGGCGCAACACTCGAAGCATTGAAATATGCTGTTGACAACGGCGCTTGGGTCGTAAGCAACAGCTGGGGCGCACAGGACACGGACAACCGCGGCAACTGCACCAATGTTCCGGCCGACAACAACAGCTCGCAGGGTGTTGACTACGGCAGAACCAACGGAAGAGGCGGCAAAGGAACTATTTTCCTCTGGGCAGCCGGAAACTCTCACTGCAATACCAATAAGAACAGCTTCCTTAAAGACAACGATTTTCTGACAATCAGCGCACTCAGTCAGTCGGGTTCTTTGGAAAGCTACTCGAACTACGGTGCCGAAATCGATATCTCTGCAGGTGCAGGAAACAACACAACCGATATTACCGGGAACAGTTACGGTTATGCATGTAATGAATATGGTTGTCTCGGAAGTCTTGACAGCAACGGTGACTATACGAGCGGTATGAGCGGAACGAGTGCGGCAACACCTGTAGCAGCAGGCGCAGTCGCACTAATGCTTGCAGCAAATCCCAATCTGGATGTTTCCGGAGCTATGAACTGCATAAAATTGTCTGCCCGCAGACCGTCGACTAACTGCGCGGAAGGCGGCTGGACCACACAAAACGACGAATGGATTACAGGCGGATCGAAAGAACACTCTCCGTGTTACGGCTTCGGCATAGTTGACGCAAATGCAATGGTAGTCGGAGCAAAGAACGGAACATGCGGTGAATGCGTTGCGACATCTTCAATCGACGGCTGTTACGGCAACAACTACGACAAAGACGACGATTGCGACGGCATAGTCGACAACGGCTGCACCGACGGCAACAGCAAAGGAAGAGCTGCTGACCCATGCTCGGTTGATTCCGACTGTATAAACACGGCAGCTACGCCGAAATGTATAACGGACGGAGACTGGAAAGACGGCTACTGCTCAGCGACATGCACCAAAAACAACGACTGCTACAACGGAAACAGCAGCGTTGAGTGTTATCAGGGTCAGTGCATCGCAAAATGCAGCTACAACGAAGTCCGTTCAGGATACGCCTGCATTTCCAACAAAATTCTCCCGAAAGGAACAGAAACTATCGCCAGCTGCGGAAACGACCTCAAGGAAGAAGGTGAAAAATGCGACGGCGGCTACAAATCGTGCAAATCAATCGATGACCGTTTCACAGGCGGAATCGCTTACTGCAACAAAAACTGCACAGGCTACGACACAAGCACATGTGAAGGCGGCGGCGGAGTTCTCTGCGGCAACAACAATGTAGACAACGACGAAGTCTGCGACGGAGACACAATTCCGTGCAAACAGCTTGCCGGCGCACCCGAAAACGGAACGGCAAAATGCGCTGCAAACTGCCTTGGCTGGGATAAATCAGGCTGCTATTCCGGTGAGGACAATCCTGGCAACAACAACGACAACAACAGTTCGGATAACAACGGCGGAAGCAACAAGGAAAACTGCGGAAACGGACTCCTTGATGTAGGCGAACAGTGCGACGACGGAAACAGAATGGACGGCGACGGCTGCTCGAAATACTGCATGAAAGAGAATTCTTCCAAATCATCAGGCTGCTCTGTAACGGTTTTCTAAATTTGGCACTTTTTTATTCAATAAAATCCATCAATTAATCACGAGGTAAGAGAATGAAGCTCAAACAGTTCTATCTTGTCGTTTTTGCGATTCTGTTCATTGCGGCGGCATGTTCAGGAAGCAAAAAAAGCGAAAATGAAACCAATGCCGACAACGACAACTTTTCCGACAGCGACAACACGGAAATTTCTGATGACGACAACGCTGAGGTGCCGGACGGAAGAACCCCGAGCCCCGATTTTGAAGATTTGGAATGCGGGAATTCTTTCGGAGACTATGCCTGCGACTTCACTCTTACGTTTGATTCCGGCGACTGGAATTTCGCCGAAAATTACTCAAAAGAGGAAAACTATCTCTTTGTTTTTTACCGCAAAAAAAATTCTGACAGCAAAAAAATCTGGGAAACCGATCTCTACGCTCTTTTTGACCAATCGCCTGAAAACACTCATTACTTTTTCATGATTGATACTGATGACACAGACTTTGCAAAAGAAAAAATCCAAATAATAAAAAATTCCGTCGCAGATGCTCAGGATATGGTCGGAAACGCTGCGCTTTTAAAGAAAATCCACATTCTTGAACAGCCGGTCGCAGAAACAGATTCATGGATAAACGAGTGGCTCAAAAATAATTCCGATTTCTTTTTCGGGATAGACGGAGAACGCAGAATCAGGCGCGGCGGCTCGTTTTCAAGCTGGGATTCGAGCGATTTTCCGCCGAAATTCAAGCATCTTTACAAAGAGAGCGAACTTTACAACTACGAAAGGCAAAACACTGATTTCATCAAAGAAAATTCCGGAAACTCGACTGTTTTCAAAGGTCTTGAAAACAAACCTTTTGCAGAAGAAGGATGGACAAAAGAGCTGTTTTTCGATATTGATTTCAACGGTCTGAACGAAAACGGAGAACTCTTCATATCGCTCGAACAGATTTGCGACACACCGAAAAGCTGCGAATGGGACAGACTTGAAAGACTTTTCCTTTGCGATGAAACCGGCGAAAAATGTGAAACCGAAATCGGCCGCTGGATCACGACTTACGGCAGAAGCGGCAAGTGGCTCACCGACATCACACCGCTTAAACCGATGTTTGAGAAAAACGGAAAATACAAATTCCGCTTTACGGTTGACGGAGACTATTACGTCAACAACCTTGATTTCGTTTTTGTGAAAAAAGAGGCTGATGAACCTAAAAGTCTGATCCCGCTTTTCAACCAGCTTGAGCAGTTTGACGAAAACTACAACTCGCAATTCGAGCCGCAGACGATAAAAAGCGAAGATGTGAAAAAGGCTGAAATAGTCGCCTTTATAACAGGACACGGAAACGGTTCGGAAGCGGCCAACTGCGCCGAATTCTGCCCGTTTGAATCGGTTTTCACCGTTAACGGCAGCAATTTTAAAATCGATTTCAAAAATGCAGGAACCAGCGACGGGTGTTTCGAATCGGTCAGTGACGGCGTTGTGCCGAATCAATACGGCTCATGGCCATACGGACGCGCCGGATGGTGCCCGGGACAGGATGTCAAACTCATAAGAATCAATGTAACCAAAGCACTTACAAGCGGCGAAAACACATTTTCCTACGGCGCATATCTCAACGGAGAAGTTTACGAACCGGTTGTCACCGATGAAAACGGCTACCGCGCCGAAATTTACCTTTCAAGCTATCTCGTGATTTATTAGAAAAGATCCGACATCAATCGGCAGACATTCGAAATTACTGAATACAAAAACTCGAAACCGGAATTATTATCAATCGAGGAAACAGAGCAGCCTGAACTTGCCGCCTGTTCGCTTGCCTCGACAGCATCCTCGCCGTTGCATATGTAGTAGCTGTTTTTGACTTCGCTTTCGTCAAGAGCGCCGTTTCTGTCGGTGTCGGTTCCGCTCAGGAACTTTTTTCCGCCGTTTGCACAGTTGTCTCCGGCAGGTTCATCAACTACACTGAGCAGTGAATCGTAGCCGTCACTACCGTCGGCGCCTTTTTCACCCGGAATTCCCTGATCGCCCTGTTCGCCTTTGTCGCCGGTTTCACCTTTTGCGCCCTTAGCTCCGTCTTTTCCGTCAGTTCCGGGAAGTCCGTCACTGCCTTGCGGACCTACGGGAGTGACGCCTTCTTCACCCTTGCAGACGTAATTAACAGAAATTTCCGATTCTTCAAAAGTACCGTTTCCGTTTGAATCAAAGCGGTTCTCGATTTTTGTTCCGCCGTTTGCACAGTTGTCTCCGGCATATTCTTCAGTTATAACAAGTTCTGAAACTTTTCCGTTTGCACCGTCTTCTCCGTCTTCTCCTTTGGAAGCGTCACTTCCGGAATTGATTTGGAAGGTGCCGTCTTCGCCGTTTTCACCGGTACAAAGTGTCATTGACGTTGATGTTTCGAGGTCGTCTATTGCATTGTTGAGATCACAATCCAATCCGCTTTTTATCGTGAAGCATCCGATTTTCGGCGTGTTCGCTGAAGGAAGCGCTAACATTTTGCAGCCGTTTTTACCGTTACAAACATACGCTTTTAATGCCGTATCATCCAATGTGCCGGTTCCGGGATCTTCGCCGAAAGCAAGGAGTGTTCCGCCGTTCGGACAATGCTCATCGCCTTCGTACAAAGCAGTTGTCTCAATCAACCAGTCGGCACACAGTTGAGCTGAGACAAAAACGGAAAGCAGTAAAATTATTTTTTTCATAATGCCTCCTAACTGCGGACCTTTTTCAATGCAAAAGCAGCCGAAACAGCCGTCAAAAGAGCAAAAACAACTGAAATCAGAGTTTCGTTTTCATCAACAGTAGTCAAAGAACAGCCTGTTGACGATGAACTGAGACCAGCCTCTTCAGCATCACGCCCGTTGCAGACATAATAAACACTTTCCGGATCGATTTCGTCTTCATCAAGTGTTCCGTTTCTGTTCGAATCGAGTCCGACAGAGATTTTTTTGCCGCCTGTAACGCAGTTTTCGCCTTTCGGTTCATCAACTACCGCAACGAGAGAAGATATTCCGTCTGTGCCGTTTTCACCTTTTGCGCCGGTTTCGCCTTGGATTCCCTGATCGCCTTTTGCGCCGGTTTCGCCTTTTTCACCCTGCTCGCCAGGTGCTCCGTCTTTTCCGTTTTCACCGTCTTCGCCTTTCGGACCAGGTGTGCCGGAGCCGCCTGCAGTTCCTTTTTCACCGTTGCAGATATATTGTGTCTGATCTTCGATGATTTCGTCTCCTTCGTCAACTACGCCGTTATTGTTTTTATCAATGAAAACTTCGATTTTTATTCCGCCGTATTTCTTACATTTTCCTTCTTCGGTTTCTGAAATTTTGACAAGAACATTGTTTCCGTCTTTACCGGCATCACCTTTTTCGCCGTTGCAGACATATTCAGTTTTAGTGACTGTGTTGTTTTTACCGGCCTCAATTTTGACCCCGCCGTTTTCACAGCCGCCTTCACTACCTTCAAAGGTGGAAGTCGTAACAAAAGTATCGTCGCCGTCAGCACCGTTGCAGGCAAAGAAATCGTTTCCGTTCACAGTAACTTTAAAACCGCCGGCCGCTCCGCACTCAGACGGATTTTCCGTTACCGAAATTGCCGTAGCCGTACCGTCAGCACCATTGCAGACAAATTCGGTCTTTGTTATTTCGTTATTACCGAATTCGTTGTTTTCGTCCAGCGCTCCGTTTCCATCTTCATCCGTACCGACTTCGATTTTTTTGCCGCCGTTAGCGCAAGTTCCGGTGTCGTCATCAGAAACATTGACAAGCATATTTTCTGCCGACAGAGCTTCTACAAACAAAAAACTTAAGAAAATAATAAAAGCAGATTTTTTCATAATTACTCCTCTAACAATCAAAACAATGAACGTTCTATCATTATTAAATCGGAGAAAAATTCAAGTTTAGAAAGCTCTCGCCGGGAACAATATTTTTTCTTTCATTTTTTTGTTGAAAAAAAACTTTTTCGGATTAGAATACTCTCCGCGTTTGAGTTGATTTGACATTTAATTCTATATTTTTTGGAGGTTTGAGATGAAGAAAATGTCTTTTGCAGCATTACTTGCTGTACTTTTCATGTTTGTTGCATGCGGTGATGATCCGCTCGTAGTCAAACCCGACACAGAGCCGGCTGAAGAAGATTCCGATGTAAACGATGAAGACACTGCTGAACCGACGGATGCCGCTCCTGAAACAGATGAAGACACTACTCCGGAGCCAACTGGTGACGAATGTGCAAACGAAAATCTCGGCAAACAGTGTGCAACCGATACTGAGTGCGGTGCCTGCATGATCTGCGTTACCGGCGGAAAATGTGTAAAAGGCTGCACGTCTGATACTGACTGCACAATGGCAGGAACAAAATGCAACACTAAACTTGCCCGCTGCTTGAGCGTTCTCGCTTCGACTCAGGCATGCTCGGAAGCAAACTGCCCTGCAGGATGCTGCTATGCAGAAAAAGGTCTTACCGGTCTTAAATGTGCTACCGGTGCAAATGCAACGGCTACGACATGCGGTCTTTGCCCGCAGAACCAGGTTTATTCTCCGGAAGATTCAAAATGTATCGATGCAGTTTGCTCGACAACAACCGACAACTGCCCGACACTCAACTCCGGCGCAACCAATCCTCCGGCAAAATGCTACGCTTGCAAATCCGGTGAATACATCTGCAAAGCAAACACCTCGACAAGCGGATGCTCCGCAGGTGTAGTAATCAACGCTGCACAGTGTGTTCCGGCAGGTCAGCAGTGTGTTGAAGGCGTAAGCGAATGTTGCTCCGGTATGCCTTGCGTTCAGGGTTACTGCTACTAATCGTTTGATCCGATTTTCAGATTTTTCCCTAAATTCGCCTGATTTTTCTTGAAATAAACTCTCGTATCGTTAGATTTACGCGGTTTTTTTAAAGGAGTATTTTATGTTCAGTCTACTTATTTCACTTGGTATCGGCATTGTTGCAGGGCTTGTTCTCGGTTTTTTGGTAAATGTCGGACTCGGTATTTTTCTCGGAATCTTCGCTTTTCTCGCTGCTTTTATCTTTTTTCAGAGATTTTTCTCAAAAAAACTTCAGGCTATATTCATGGCTGCGAATTTTGAAATACAAAAACAGCATTTCGACAAAGCGATAGAAACTTTGAAAGAGGGTTACCGCTACAACAAATACGCTTTTCTTGTTCAGGCGCAGATCGACACACAGATCGGAATCATCCTCTATTCGCAGAAAAAGTTCGGCGAGGCTTACAAATATCTTAAGAACTCGAACCCGAGAATAATGATGGGCTATCTGATGTATATAATCGGCTGCATCAAGAACAAAAAAACCGAAAACATCGACAAGAACATCGACCTGCTCATCCGCTTCAACAAAAAGGATCCTTTCGTCTACTCCGCAATTGCTTACATATATGAAGAAGAACTCGACAACCGCGACAAAGCTCTCGAGACTTTGACGAAAGCAACGAAAATCATGCCGGACAATCCGAAGATCAAAGAACATCTTCTCGCTTTCCAGAACAACAAAGAGTTCAAAATGGAAAAATACGGAGAGCAGTGGTATCAGCTGATGCTTGACAGAAAGGGGCTCTCGAAGCTTCAGAACAAAATGATAAAGAACCAGCAGAAAAGCATGGGTGTCAAGAATTTCGTACGATAATCATGGATATTTCGATTTTAGAAAAACGCGGTATCAATCCGAAAATCGTCGGTTCGCTTCAGAAAGAACCGGAACTTCTCGATTTTTCGCTCTGCATCCTCGAAAAAGCAGACCTCAACGCGAATTCTTTCAAAAATTTTGTCCGCTACACACGTGAAATCGGCTTGCGTGAAGGCAGACCTTTTGACGAAATTTTTGAATCTGCGGGATTTTTCAAAATCCTCGACGATGCGTCGTTATCTGAAAAAACAAAGGGTGAAGAACTGATGAACCGGCTTTACAATCTGCGCTATCCGTTCTGGAGCAGGAAACAGGCCGCCTTCACGAAACTCAAAAACAAATTCTGCGCAGCAACCGGCGGTGAAATCACGTTTCCCGATTTTGCGGAAGGAAACAGCTTCAAAATTTCGTTCACCATAAAAAATGACGACGACATAGAAAAAATCGAAAAAACTATCGCAAAATCTATGCCGCTCCTCAAGGAATCGCTGAAAGAAATCAAGGAAAACTCATAGGAGGGAAAAATGGAAAACTGCAAAGGTTACGTTCAGGTCTACACCGGCAACGGAAAAGGAAAAACGACCGCTTCTTTCGGGCTTGCGCTGAGAGCTGCAATGGCCGGTAAAAAAGTTTTCATCGGTCAGTTCGTAAAAGGAATGCCCTACAGCGAACTCAAAGTTCCCGAATTCATCAAAAATATCGAAATCAGACAGTACGGCGCTGACTGCTTCATCGTCAAAGCTCCGACCGAGCATGACATCAAAATCGCTGGTGACGGTCTTGCCGAAATGAGAGATATCCTCAAAAGCGGAAAATACGACATCGTCATCATGGACGAAGCCAACATCGCCCTTTTCTATCACCTTTTCTCCGCAGAAGAACTTATCGACGCAGTCAAAAACCGCGCAGAGCACGTTGAAGTTATCATCACCGGCAGATACGCACCGCAGGAAATCATAGATTTCGCCGACCTCGTCACCGAAATGAAAGAGATCAAACACTACTACACAAAAGGTGTCGAAGCGAGAACCGGCATCGAAAAATAACCCGATTCATCCAATAAAATCAGCATAGAACTTTTTCAAGCAGTAAAATTTCTCAAATTACCGAAACAAAATCTCCAAAACTCTTGACTTGAACAGCTTTCGGACTAAAATTTTTCGTTTTTTTGGAGAGTGCTATGGAAAAAGAAAAGACGAACAATTTAAAAACAATAAGGGAACAAAGACTTATAAGCAAAACCGAGCTTGCCAGAGAAGCCGAAATTTCGCTCGTGACTCTCGACAGGATAGAAAGAGGCTACGACTGCCGTCTTTCGACAAAAAGAAAGATAATTGAGGCATTGGGGCTCACTTTCGACGAAAAAGATGAAGTTTTTCCTGAAAATAATTAAAAAACGAGGTGAAAAAATGAAAAAATTTCAGTTTACGGCTTTGATTTTCACACTTTTCCTTGCCTTTTTCGCAGTTTCATGCGCCGGCTCGAAAGGAGAAGCAGAAAAAACGATAGAATCTTACGTTGAACTTCTCAAAGCGAAAAATTTCGCAAAAGCGTGGGAAATGCTTGATCAGGAATCGCAGGAAGTCGTCGGCCAGAAAAAATTTTTGGAAGACGCTCAGAACATTTCCGGCAACGCGATGTTCCTTAAAAACAAGCCGATAAAAATCAACGAAGCGGGCGACAGAGCGATTCTGGAAACCGAATATACCGGTCAGAAAGTCGCTTTCAACAAACTTCCCGAAGCAAAAATCACCTACTACGCAAGCAAAAATGACGGCAAATGGCAGGTAAGACTTCAGGAAAGAATCGACCAGATCCGCGAAGAGCAGAAAAGAGATTCTATCGAGATTCCCATTGATCCGGAACTTATCGAAACCGCTAAACTTTACAAAGACAAGATCGAAGTCAAGAATCTCCGCAACGGCGAAGTCGGCGACGGTCCTACAGCTCAGTATATGATGGATGCAACTGTTAAAAACAACACCGACAAACCGCTCAGCTACGTCGGTGTTCTCGTAAAATTCATGGACGATGCTGAACAGAAAGTCCTTTTCGAGAAGACTTTCTTCGTAATCTACACCCGCCAGATCGAAGAAATCTACCCGATCCAGCCCGGTGAAGAAAGAAACATCATCATCCCCGGCTACGATGCAGGCGATATCGACGGCAACTGGACCGGCAAACTTCAGTGGGAAGTCAACGCAGTCAAAGTTGCTACTCAGGCTGAACTCATCAAAATCGAAGATCTGAAACTTCCGAAAAAGAAATAATGCAGATCGGCGAATTCGTTTCGACTCTCATCACAAAAATAGAAAAACTGGACCACGATTTCAACCTCTATTTCACCGCTCAGGAGAAAAAAGCTCCGCTTCAGGCTTTGGAAAACATGAAGCGCGAGGTAAATCTCCTCATGAAAGGAGCTGCCGAGTCACAGAATCTTATTGAAAAAAATCTTGCAACGCAGCTTATAAACCGCTTCACGACTTACCGCCAGAAGTGGGAAAGATGCGTTCGCGACATCGAAGAAGGACGCGCAAAACCGGGAACGAAATTCTTCGGAGGCTTCGGAATCAGCGACCTCAATGATCTGAAATCGGCTGCAGATTCTGTCGAAAGGCGAGATGCCGAGGCATTCGCGATGAGCGCAATGATCGACCAAACTGCCAATAAATTCATCGAGTTAAGCAAAAAATACACAAATAAGGCTTACAGTTTTGATGCCGTAACCGAGATGCTCACGAAAAAAATCGGCGATGTCCGTCAGAAATTCGGAAACAACTTCTCATTTGATGTCTACTTCGAAGACGGAAAAGTCAAAATCAAGCCGGTAAGACGTTAATTCTTTCCGTATTTGTCAACGTTGAAAAAACGCTGGACTTTGAAAATCTCAGATGCCATCGCGCCGTCAAATGTACCGGAGAACAAAACATGCTTGTCGGCGAGCATTAAAACTTTCTGAGCCGTTCGTTTTATCGAAAGAAGTTCGTGGGTTACGATAAAATATGTCGTTCCAAGCTGCTCGTTGAGTTTGATGAAAAGCATATCGAGATCGCGTGCCGTGACCGGGTCAAGACCTGCCTGAGGCTCATCGAAAAAGATAATGTCCGGGTCAAGAACAAGAGCGCGAGCCAGTGCTCCCCTTTTTTTCATACCGCCCGAAAGTTCCTGCGGAAATTTTTCGCGGTGTTTATAGAGATTTACCATCGCCAACTTTTCATCGGCGATATCGCGCGCCGTTTTTTTGGAAAAATCAGGATAGTGCATCGTTATCGGAAGCATGATGTTTTCTTCGAGAGTAAGTGAATTGAGGAGCGCCGAATTCTGATATAAGATGCCGATTTTCTTATAGAAATCCGAATTTTCAGGCATCGGGTGGATTATCTCTTCCTCGTGGAAGAAAATACGACCGCTTAAGGGCGGGTTCAGGCCGACGATCGCCTTCATCAAAGTCGATTTTCCGCAGCCTGACTCGCCCAAAACGATGAAACGCTCCCCTTTTTCAATCTGGAAGGTTATGTCCTCGAGAATCGTTCCCGCGCCGTAACCTGCGGTAAGATTCTCGGTTCTGAGCATTATTTCCCGGGGCATTGTTTTCTGACCGCGTCAGAAATGCTGGCATTGCTGCCGTAAGCCTTGTCGAACTGTTTTGCAAACTCAGCCGCAAGTTTTTCTGCTCTTGCTTTGAAAGCCTCTTTGTCGCTCCATGTGTTGATGGGATCAAGGATCGAGCTTTCTACGCCGGGGCAGCTCTTCGGGATCATGACGTGGAAAAGTTTGTCTTCGGTGTATTCCGATTTTTCAAGTTCGCCGCCGATTGCAGCTGAAACGATAGCTCTCGTAATGTTGATATCCATTCTTTTGCCGGTTCCGTAAGCGCCGCCGCTCCAGCCGGTGTTTACAAGATATACGTTTACGCCGTGGCGGTCCATTTTTTTACCGAGAAGTTCGCTGTAATCATTCGGGTTTCTCGGCATGAAAGGCGCACCGAAGAATCTTGAGAAAGTGCTTACCGGCTCAACGATTCCCGTTTCCGTTCCTGCAAGTTTGCTCGTGTAGCCCATAAGGAACCAGAGCATAGCCTGCTCTCTCGTGAGTTTTGCAACAGGCGGAAGAACGCCGTTTGCATCAGCAGTGAGGAAAATGATCGTTGTCGGGTGGCCGCTGACAGAAGATTCCTTGATGTTGGAGAGGAATCTGAGCGGATAGCTTGCACGCGAGTTTGCCGTGTATCTTTCGTCGTCGAAATCGATCGTTCCGTCAGGATAAATCATGCAGTTTTCGATCATTGCGCCGTGTTCCATGTAGTCAGCTTCGTGGAAAACAGCGTTGTAGATTTCGGGCTCTTTCTCTTTCTTGAGGTTTATGAGTTTCGCATAGCAGCCGTTTTCGAAGTTCGCGATGCCGTTATCGTTCCAGCCGTGCTCGTCATCACCAATAAGTTTTCTTTCGGGGTCAGCCGAAAGTGTCGTTTTTCCCGTGCCGCTGAGTCCCAGCATGAGCGCGCTTTTGCCGTCAGCACCTTCGTTTGCGCTGCAGTGAAGCGGAAGAATGCCGCATTCAGGCAGGTAGTAGTTCATAACTGTGAACATAAGTTTTTTGCAGCTTCCGAGATAAGCCGAGCCGAAAACGATACCCATCGAATTTTCGTAATCCATGACGATAGCCATGTCGCTCGATTTGTTCTCGTTTATCATTCTGATGCGGTTTCTGTATTTTTTCTCGTCAAGTTTGTCGTAGGGAAGAACCAAAAGCGTGAATTTTTTATCCCAGAGAACGCTTTTTTCGATGCCTTCGGGAACCGCTCTGAACATATTGTCTGCAAAAAGCGAAGTGAAAGCTCTGTCGGTGATGGTTCTGATCGGAAGAGCATAGCTTGCATCAGCGCCGATGACTCTGTCGGTTACGAAAAGCATGTCTTTCTTTGCAAGTCCGGCGATTGCGTCTTCAAAAAGCATGTCGAAAGTTTCCTGGCTTACAGGAAGGTTGTTGGGTGAAGTCCAGTCGACAGTTTTTTCAGTCTTCGAATTTTTTACGATGAATGTGTCTTTCGGGCTTCTTCCGGTCGATTCAGCCGGCGTCCAGACTGCAAGAGCACCGTTTTTCGTAACAAAAACTTTCTCTTTCGTTACCGATTTGTGGATAAGCATTTCCCTTGAGGGGTTGACTAAAACTTTTTTGTGAGCATCAAGAAGCTCTTTAAGACCAGCTTTAAAATTCATTTCATAACTCCTTTAAATTATTGACAAAATATTGGTTTTCAGAAATTTTCTTCATTGAAAGACCGGGATTCCCTGCCTCAAATATCGGCAAAGCGGACTATTCAAACGTGTTGTTCGTTCCAGTCCAGATCATGTGGAAGTATTCGCCCATCTTTTCACCGATAAAGCGCATAGCTTCCATATCGTCAGCATCGAAACGGCTGCTGCCCTTCTTGTTTATAAGCTCGAGAACACCGAAAGTGATGTTTGTTTCCATTGATTTTACCGGAACACATACTATCGAATTGGTCTCATAACCGATCTTCTGGCTTATATCCTTGAAGAAACGCGGATCTTTCTGAACGTCACCGACAGCAATGTAGCAGCTGTGCTTTGCAGCAAAACCGACAAGTCCCTGACCTACGCGGACTTTGATTCCGAGAACAGATTCAGCTTTCGGACCGCGGCATGAAACGAATTCCATATCGGTCGTGCTGAGGTCTGATCTTGCAAACGAACCGCTTTCGCACGGTATATATTTGAGCGCCAGATCAAGGAAGAAATCGATTCCCTTCTGCTGCGGCATTCCCCAACCATCCATGACTTCGGTGAAAAGATCAGCAAGAAGTTCATCTTTCGGAGTGATCTTGTCTGCAACCCATCCTGATTTTTTCTCTTCAACAAGCTCTCTGATGTCGGTGGTATTCGCCGGATCGACTTCCCTGAGATAAAATTTTCTTCTGGAATCGGTATCGGTGACAACGATAAGACCGTTTTCTTTGACATCGCAAAGAATGTGTTTCATGCAGTCTGCGAGACCTTTACTCGTGAGCGCCTCTTTGAGCGCCTCCATGTAATCAGCACTTTCCGTAGTAATAACAACACCTTTTGAGCTTCCAGCCATTGGAATAAAGACTTCGAATTTAGCCATAATGTTCTCCTTAAGAATGACTCCTACAAAAAAAACAGAGCATTAAACACCAAAAACATGAAAATTACAAATTATTATTTAAAAAATTCAATGTTTGCCAGAATCACTTTTTCGAGAGCGTTTCTCGCTCTGTGAAGACGCACTTTGAGAAGGTTTTTGTCGATTCCCAGAAGTTCAGCCGCTTCGGAGTGATCCATCTCCTGCAGATCGATGAGAGTTATCACTTCGCTGTAGGAAACAGGAAGTTCCGAAATCAGCCTGCGCAGCATTTTTGCGCGGTCTTCCCTGATGAGTTCGAGTTCCGCCGGAATATCTGAAGAAGGCTCGAAACTTTCGATACTATCCAGAGCGGCGAACTTTCTGCTCTCGGACATAAAATCGATGTAGCTGTTTTTGGTTATCGTCCAGATCCAGGTCGAAAAAGAGGATTCCCCTTTGAATTTTCCGATGCTTACGAACGCTTTCGTCAGCGCTTCCTGATAGATTTCCTCAGCAGTATCGCGGTTTCCGGCGCAAATTGACATGGCAAATGAAAAAAGTTTGCCGCCGGTTTCCTTCAAAAGCTCGTTGAAAGCCCTGACATCACCTGCAACGGCGCGCCTGACAAGCGTTTTTTCATCAGACGGATTCATTTTCCTGTAACGGGTTTGATGTTGAGATTTATATTCGCTTCACGCAGGAAGAGCTTGATCGCCTTGCGTTTCACGTCGCGCAGATAAGCCTTTTTCAACTCGTACGGCATGAACGAACTTTTTACGCCGTTGATGATGAGATCGAGTATGTTCTGCGGCGAAAGATCGAAAGTTTTGTATGCCTGCCAGTATTCGTCGGTCATCGTCGTATTCGTAATAAGCCTGTTGTCGGTATTCAGCGTGACTCTGAGGCTTAAATCAAGGTAAAATTTGAGCGGATGTTCGGTTATGTTTTTAACGGCACCCGTCTGAACGTTGCTCGAAGGGCAGAGCTCAAGCGGGATTCTGTGGTCGTTGACATAGTTCAGAAGATCGCCGTCTTCGCGGAGTCTGACACCGTGGCCTATTCTATGAGCGCCGCAGTAGTGAAGCGCCTGATGGATGCTGTCGGGACCGTATGCCTCGCCCGCATGGATCGTAACGTTGACGTTGTTTGAAAGAATCAGCGAAAACGCTCCCAAGTGGTCACGTGCAGGATAGTTGTTTTCGGCACCGGCAAGGTCGAAACCTACGACGCCGCGGTGTTTGAAGGCAACTGCAAGTTCAGCCATTCTGAGGCTGACTTCGGGTGAAATGTTGCGCATACCGCAGACGATTACGCCGCTCATAACGCCGAAATCGCGCTGACCGGCCTTGAGACCGTCGATGACAGCTTCAAGAATGACCGGCAGAGAAAGCCCTTTCTGAGTGTGAAGTATCGGTGAATAGCGGACTTCGAAGTATCCGACATTCTCTTTTGCGCAGTCTTCGGCAAGTTCGTAAGCCGCGCGGTAAAGGTTTTCCCTTGTCTGCAGAACTTTGAGAGTTATTTCAAAACCTTTCAGATAATCGTTTAAAGATGCGTGCGTTTTTCCGGGAGAAATAAGTTCCCGCAATTCTTCAATCGAGTCTGCACCGAGGTCGATATGATCTTTTTTTGCCAGATCCCAGATCGTTTCAAGACGCAGAGAACCGTCGAGATGGACGTGAAGATCGGTTTTCGGAAGCTTTTCAAAAAACTCGCGTGTCAGTGTGAGACCGTGGGCGACATCGGAAACGGCATCATCGACTTTTTTCAGTTCATGACCTTGCACTCTTTAACCTCCATATCGAGCATATTCGCATAGCCGTCGACTCTGAGTTCTTCCCCGATGCGGATGTTGCTGGTGTAAATATTGACTTTGCCCTTCGTGGGATCGGGTTCCTGAATGTAGCAGATTTCCTCGATTTTTCCTTCCTCGTCGAGTCTGACTTTCGCTTTGTAAAGCTTGTCGTTGTTGATGTAGTAAGTCTCGCTTTTTGAAGAAACCGACGAACCTTCGAGCTGAAGCACGAAGTAAACCACTCTGCCGTCATCGTCCGCATGTGCAGTGCTGTCTGCAAAAAAGACCTGAAGGATCGGAACCTGATGACCGGAATTCAGAGTCAGCGACTTTTTGATGACCCAGGAAGCGCTGTTTACCATTACGGGATTGCCCTCAAGGTTGATATAAGTCAGAACGCCCGAGCCGTAGTTGATCGTCTCTGCATTGCCGTCGTTTATAGTTCCGAGGAACGAAAAGTTGACATCCCAGACCGCACCTGCGGCATCATCGTCGGAAACAGTATCGTCATCTGCATCCGGATATTCGATGTATTCGTTATCTACCTGAAAGTCTTCCACTTCGTACTGTTCATCGCTGTTCTGAATACATGCGGTAAAAAATACGCTGAAAACCAACGCCGAAAAAATCAAAAAAACCTTTTTCATATCCGCCTCCGAAAAAACAAAATCCAAGTATTATAGCGAAATCGATTTTTTCCGCAAATATTGCCGCATGAACCGGCAAGCGAACAAAAATCTTGCTTTTTGAACTTTTCTGACTATATTCCCTGCGCTAATTGTTTTTTGAACAGTGGAAATCTCCTTGTTCAATGTTTTGGACTTTATACCCGTAAGGAGGAATTATGGAAAGAAAACACTACGAGCTTACTGCTATCCTTAAGCCGGAAGGCGGCCCGGAAGCAATCAGGCAATTCGCTGAGCGTGTAGACGCTATCGTCAACGATTTCGGAGGCAAAATCGTTTCTCTTCGTTCGTGGGGCGAAAGAAAGCTTGCTTATGAAATCAAAAAGAACCTTAAAGGTCACTATCTGCTTTTCGACATCATCGGAAACGGCAAAATGGTTGAAGAAGTTGAAAGAAACTTCAACATCTGGGAAGTCGTTCTCAAGTTCATGTCGGTAAGAGTCGACAAAGTCGAAAATCTCGATGAAATGCTCGAATCGGCAAAGGGAATTGCATCCCTTTTCGAAAAACAGGAAAAGAAATCTTCTCCGGATCAGGCTTATGAAGACGGAAGAAACGGTTTCGAAGATGCAAGAAAATACAATGAAGAGCTTCAGAAATCACTGAGTAGCGCCGGTGAGGAAGAAGAAGACGTAACACTTTAATTTAAGGAGAAAATCATGGCTTCATACAAAAAAAGAAAAGTCTGCCGTTTCTGCCTTCACACCGAAGTGGAACCGGATTATAAAAATGTAGATCTTCTTCTCAACTACATCACCGAGAGAGGCAAAATCATCCCGAGAAGGATCAGCGGCGTATGCGCAAAACATCAGAGAGAGCTTTCAAGAGAAATCAAAAGAGCAAGATCGATCGCGCTGCTTCCCTACACCGTAACCGGAAGATAGGAGGACAAAATGAACGTTATACTTGCAAAAGATGTTGAAAAACTCGGCAAAGCCGGTGAAGTCGTAAAAGTAAAAGACGGCTACGCACGCAACTACCTCATTCCGCAGGGATTCGCTCTCGTTGCAAACGAAAAAAGCGTAAAACAGCTTGAGTTCAACAAAAGAATGATCGAAAAGAAGATTAATTCCGAGCTTGCAAAAGCCAACGACCTCGCTTCCAGACTTGCTGCATGCGAAATCAAAATCAGCAAGAAAGTCGGCGACGAAGGAAAACTTTTCGGCAGCGTAACAAGCAGAGAGATCGGCGACGCACTCAAAGAAAAAGGATTTGAGATCGACCACAGAGACCTCATCATTGACTCGAACATCAAAAAAAGCGGTGTTTACGAAGTCGAAGTCAAACTTTTCAGAGAAGTCCGCGGCGTTTTCAAACTTTTCGTAGTTTCTGAAGACAGCGAGGAAGCTCCGGTTCAGGCTGCTGAATAATTATCTGTTAGAACAATTTTTCTTTAAAACATAAGGATTCTTCATGGAAGATACATCCCTCAGAATGCTCCCTTCAAATGTCGATGTAGAAGCCGCCCTTTTGGGATGTCTCCTCAACGACGGCAAACTTTACGGCGACATCGAAGGTTTCGGTCTTTTGCCCGAAGATTTCTCGCAGGAGCGCCACGCGGCGGTATTCCGCACGATAAAAGCCATCTTCGAATCACAGAGAACTCCTGACGCGCTCACGGTCATCGACGAATTTGCAAAAATACCGAATCCGCCGGAAGCATCTTTCGTTTTCGATCTGGCAAAAAACGCGCCGATATATTCTGAAGATACGCTTCAGCAGTACTGCTCGATAATTCTCGAGAAGTCGCTTCACCGTTCGCTGATCGGGATCTGCTCTAACGCAATAGACGTATCATACGGTCAGAAAATCGAATTCGACGAACTTTCCGACCAGACGACGAACGAGCTTATCGCACTCGGCAACCGCAGGCATACGAATTCGGTGGTGCCGTTCAAAACTCTTATGGGAGAACTGCTCGAAAGAATTCAGGAACAGTCAAGCAAAGGTTCTTCGCTCCTCGGCATTTCATCGGGTTATCCGCGCCTCGACTCAATGTGCAGCGGTCTGAAACCGGGCGACATGGTCATCGTTGCGGGTCGTCCCGGCATGGGAAAGACAGGTTTTGCGATAAATATGGCTCTTGCAATAGCGAAACAGGGACTCAACGTTCTTTTCTTTTCGCTTGAGATGCCGGCGCAGCAGATTCTGAACAGGTTCGTCAGCATCGAGTGCAGCATAAATTCAAAAAGTCTGCTTAATGCGAAGTTCGATCCCGATGAAACGAACAGACTGTGGGGGAATTTCGACGATGTCGCCGACCTTCCTATTTTTATCGATGAATCTTCGTCGCTCACCATTCCGGAACTCCGCTCGAAAGCGAAAAAACTCGATGCGGAACTCCGCAAAACTCCGAATTCGAAGAGGCAGGGACCGAACAAACTCGACTGCATTTTCATCGACTACCTTCAGCTTATGGATTCCAATGTTTTTAAAGAAGATAAAGTCCGTCAGGTCGAATACAACTCGAAAAACATCAAGAAACTGGCGAAGGATCTCGGCATTCCGATAATCGCAATGGCGCAGCTCAACAGAAAAATTGAGGAGCGCCGCGGCGGGAAAGTTGAATTCAGCAGCAACAAACCGATGCTGAGCGATCTCAAGGACTCCGGTTCGATCGAGCAGGATGCCGACATGGTCATGTTCATCCACAGGGAAGACGCCTACAGAAAAAAAGAGGAAGAGAAAAACAACGAAGCCGAAATTTTCGTTGAAAAAAACAGGCACGGACCGACCGGAAGCATCAAATTCCGCTTTGTTCCGCACTATATGAAATTCCTCCAGCTCGATCCTGTTGCAGACAGCTATGAGCAGGCAAATGAGTCCTGAAAACAATAACAGTCTCATCAAAAGATTGTCGAAAAGACTTATTTTAGTCGTTGCAATAATTGCGGCTGTTTATATTTACCGCGGCAATTTTTCACAGCAAACGGTTTTTGAATTCAAACCTGAAGCCGTTCTTGACAAAAAAATCACTGAAACCGGCAAAATAACCTATAAATCGGGCAAAATCTCAAATTTCGAAAACCGCTACACGGCTTTTGAGAAAAGAAGCTTTTCAAATAACATCCTCACTCTTGAAGGAAAAACCGAAGGTGATTTCGATCCCGTTCTCAAACCTTTGATAAAAGGCGACACCTATTCGCAGAAAATCGACCTTTCGACTTCATACTGCCCTGAAGATTTCGTTCCGCACTATCCGACAGCTCTTCGCAACTATGTATACTTCATGCCGCGCAATCCGCTTTTTGACGGACAAAGCTGGGATCTTTTCTCATGCGGTCAATCCTTTCTCTGCTCTTACTCCGTTTCAATGAAAGATGACGGAAACAAAATCGATTTGAACTGTAGCGGCTCTATCGGAAAGACCCGGACAACGATATCGGGCTCAATGAAGACAAACGAAAATTTCGACGGATTTGAAGGCGTCGAGATGGAAATAACGAGCGAAAATGACGGTCTCCAGTCCGAATGGCACTTTTCCGAAGAAACAAAACTGTAAAAATTCATCAATAATATAAAATAACTATCGACTTTTTCCTCAACACCTATTGACACAGTCTTTATTTTGGTTACAAATCGGCGTTTTTTGGCTTTTTTGCTCGAATGTTCAAAAATTCAGGAGGGAACATGAGATTGAAAAATTTTACGGCGGCAGTTTTGATTTTGTTTGCCTGTTTTTATGCGGCTGCCGAAACACTTTCGCTTGAGGATTGTATCGACCGCACACTCAAGGAAAGCGATAAGATAAAGGCTATGCAGGAAAGCGAAGCGGCTGCGAAAAGCGGCAAGGACGGAACAGTTTTCTCGTTTCTGCCGACTGCAACCTTGGATGTGGCTCTTACCTGGATGCCGAAATACAATCCAGAAGGTTATTCAAGTGTTGATATGACGACATTTCAGCCTGTAACTGTGCCGTTTCCTGAGAAGAGCAGAACTCTCGGAATCACGGTCGTTCAGCCGATAACCCCGCTCTGGAGCGTCTCCTACGGCTACAAAAGTCTGGAAACGGCAGAAGACATCGCAAAACTCCAGCGCGAACTTTCTGAAGACCAGCTCAAACTCGAAGTTATGAACCTTTTCTACAACTATCAGCTGCTTAACGAAAGCATGGAGATTTTAAACGAAACGAAGGAACAGCTTCAGAAATATTACGAACAGGCGAAAAACTTCTACGATGCAGGCGTCGTTGACAAGCGTTCGGTGCTCAAGATCGAGATCGAAATGACAAAACTTGAGCAGCAGATCCAGACAGTTACAGGCAACACTAACCTGATAAAAAGAAATATCGGCATTCTCATAAACAAACCGGTGGACTCTTTCGAACTTGAAAAGAAGGAAGTTACCGAAAAAAATCTTTCGGCAGACAATTCTCAGCTTGAAAAAATAATGACCGACAACAGGCTTGAATATAAACTTCTTGAAAAAAGCGAAAGTATTTCCGAATATTCAGAAATGCTCGCGGTTCAGCCGCTCATCCCGACTTTAGCTCTTGTAGCGGGTTACAAAAAAGACTGGGATGCAGGCTCAATGAAGCCTGAAGATACAGTTTTCATCGGCGGACAGCTTTCGTGGAATATCGGTTTCGACTGGGGAAAAACCGCTTTCGACATCAAACAGTCAAAACACAAAAAAGTTCAGACACGCCTTGAGAACGCAGCGACAAGAAAACAGCTCTCGCTTCAGCTCACGCAGCTTGAAAACGATGTTGAGACAAAGGCTCTCTCTATTGAAATCTCAAAGCGCGAAATCGAATCTGCTGAAGAAAACCTGCGGATCGAAGAAGACAAATACAAAGCTAAAATGACGACCGAAACCGACCTTCTGGCAGCCTCGCTTTCGCTCAGAAGCGCAAAACTCGGCCTTCTCACCGCGATGTACGAACATGAAGTCGCACTTCACACGCTCGCCATCACGATAGGCACAGAATACGGCAGCATCACTGAAGGAGGAAACTGATGAAAATCTCCACCGAGCAGAAAAAGGAGATCATTCTTCGGAATTTTGTCTCGCTCATGCAGCAGTACGGCATAGAAAAGGTCACCTTGAACGATGTTGCAGAAAAATCGGGGCTCACGAAATCGGCGCTTTACTATTACTTTAATTCGAAAGAAGCCCTCATCATTGCGACTTACAGGTATTTCCGCGACAAAATGAACGGAAAATGCGAGGCAATGATGAAAAAGGCTGTAAATCCTGCCGAAAAAATCAAAGCTTACTGCGATTTTTCGTTCTCAGTCGTGGCAAAAGACGATGAAATGCGCGCTCTTTTCGAATTTTCGGAAGATACAGCACGCGAAGTACAGAAATATGTCACGACGATCCCCGATCTTATCCGCGAAATCAAAATCGACCGCGACAGGGAGCTTGAGATACTTTGCGGGATGATCTCAGCATACTCCGGCAGAGAAAAGGACGACCCGCGTATCGTCAAAGTTGCCATAACGGTTTCCACTATGATTTCAGGATTTCTGATCATGCTTTTCAAAATAAGGAAAGAAGAGACTGTTTCGGCAACGGAAGGACCGAAGATGAAATTTTCGGGAGAAATCCTTGAAAAAACAACTAATGAAGAGTTTTCCGCCTTCATTATCAGCGGAATAGACGCTTTGATAAAAACGACATTTAAAGATAAAAATTAATTGGAGGAAACAATGAAATTCAATTTCAGGTTCGCAGTCATTATGTTTCTCGTCATCACGCTCACTCTTGTATCATCGGTTTCATGCAAAAGAAAACCGAAATTGGAAAAAGGTGAAGAGCTTTCACAGGCTGTAGTAATCACAAAGCCCGAAGTAAGAAAATTCTCGGAGACATTCGACAGTTCTTCGACGACAACTGCTTTCAAAGTAGCGACCATCACACCGAAAGTTTCGGCGAATATCGTAAAATTCATAGTTCAGGAAGGCGACAAAGTAAAAGCGGGACAGGCTCTGGCACAGCTTGACAAAACCGACTACATGGTAGGCAAAAAGGCGGCGGAAGCGCAGGTCCAGGCTGCTGAAGCAGGCGTAATGCAGGCGGAAGCTGCTTTTGAAAAAATGAGCAACGACTACGAGCGTTACAAAAAGCTCAAAAAACAGGGTTCGATCTCCGAAAGCGACTTTGAATCGGTGGAATCAGGCTACAAGCAGACCGAAGCAGGTCTCGCTGCGGCAAAAGCGCAGGTAGAAATGGCAAAAAGTTCGCTCAACAACTACAACAACCAGCTTGCCTACACTACGATAAAAGCTCCGTTCGACGGCTACATCTCGATGAAACGGGGTGAAATCGGCGAAATGGCAAGCCCCGCGATGCCTATGTTCGAGATCGTCCAGACAGATAAACTCAAAGTCAATCTTTACATCAGCGAACTTGAGATCTACGGCATAACGAAAGATTCGACAGCAGAGATCACATTTGACGCTTATCCCGACAGAAAGGAGACCGCAAAAGTGAACTACATCAACAGTAAAGTCGATTCGGCTACAAGCAGCGTAAAAGTTGAATTCGTTTTCGACAACAAAGAACATCTCTACAAACCCGGCATGACTGTCCGCGCAAAGATAACACTGCCTGAAAGAGAGCATCTCGTAGTTCCCAGAAACTCGATTTTCACCCGCGACAACGAAGTCGGAACGGTTTACTACAAAACAGACGACAACAAAGTCTACTCAAAAGATGTCACGATGGGCGGCTCCGTCGAAGGATTCTCGATTATCAGAAACGGACTTGACGGAAACGAGGAGATCGTTGTCGGCGGCGGAAGACAGCTCGAGGAAGGCCAGTCCGTAACAGTCATCGAAAACAGAAATTAAGCGGAGGAAAAAATGAGTATTCCTCAAATTGCAGTCAAAAGGCCGGTTTTAGTCTCGGTCATATTTCTGATGATGACTCTTTTCGGTCTCTACTCGCTTACCGACCTTCCGATCGACCTCATGCCCGATATCGAGATCCCCTATATCTCAATCATCACGATCTATGAAGGCGCAGGCTCGGAAGAAGTCGAGGAAAAAATCACAAAAGTCCTTGAATCGGCACTTTCCTCGGTCGAGAACCTGAAAAACCTCCACAGCAAGTCGATGGAAAACCTCTCCACGGTAAGCTGCGAGTTCGAATACGGGGTCGATCTTGCCGAAGCAACAAACTCGATCCGTGACAAAATCAACATGGTGCGAAGCTACCTTCCCGACAACGTTGATGATCCGCGTATATTCAAGATCGACATGAGCATGATGCCTATTCTTTTCATGGCAATCACTTCTGAGGAAGAGGACATCCGCTTTCAGAAAGAGATCATCGAGGATTACATTCAGAATCCGATCGAGCGAATCCCGGGTGTCGGTTCAGTAGCTCTTTTCAACGCGATGGAAAAACAGATCATCATCGCAGCCGACAAACAGAAACTTGCTTCCCTCGGCCTTTCGGTCAGCGACATTTCATCGGTTATCGCGGCGGAAAACCTCTCCGTTCCAGGCGGAAACATGCAGATCGGCTCTTTCGACTACACTCTACGTGTCCCCGGCGAATACGAAGATATTGACGATGTCGCAGAAACGATCATCGCCAATACTCCGCTCGGCATTATCCGGATCAAAGATGTTGCAAGAGTCTTCTGGGGTGCCGACGACACGCGTCAGTTCGGTCTCAACAACGGAAAATACATGGTTTTCATGATGGTCCAGAAGCAGTCGGGCGCAAACACTGTCGCCATTGCCGATGCCGTCAGAAAAAGAATTGAAGAGATGAACGGAAGACTTCCGAAAGGAATGCATATCGACATCATCCGAGACAACTCCGAATACATCCTGAGCATGGTAGGCAACCTCACAGATTCAGTCCTCACCGCTATGATCTGCGTCATGCTCGTCGTCGTTTTCTTCCTGCGGAGGATCCGCTCGAGCCTCATCGTCATCCTTTCGATACCGGCTTCGATGATCATCGCGTTCGCGTTCCTCTACGGTTTCGGCTACACACTGAACATGGTCTCGCTCATGTCTCTCTGCCTTGCAGTCGGTATGGTCGTTGACAACTCGATCGTTGTTCTGGACAACATCACAAGATATCTGGAACAGGGAGAAACCAAAAAGGAAGCTGCGATCAAAGGTGCGAGCGAGGTCGGCAGCGCAATCGTAGCCTCGACCCTCACCACGATCGTAATTTTCGCTCCGCTCTTCTTTGTCAGCGGCATCATCAGCATATTCTTTGCCCAGCTTGCAGGCGTTATCATCCTCACTCTCACAGCATCGCTCATGTCCGCAATGCTTCTTACGCCGATGGTCTGCTCGAAGATACTCAAAGAGGCGAAACACGATGAAAACGGCAATATAATCATTGAAGAAAAACCGAAAAAGCAGAACATAATCTATCGCGCCGGAGAAAAATTTCTCTCGACCGCCGAAAGTATTTATTCCAAAGTGATAGAAAAGACTCTGCGCTTCAAAAAGACCACCATTTTCGTAGCAGTAGCTCTCTTTATCGCTTCTTTGATGCTTGTTCCGATCGTAGGTCTTGACTTCATGCCTGAAGATGATCAGGGTTCGCTCCAGATTGATATCGAGCTCCCGCAGGGAACAAGAATCGAAGAGACTTTGAAAGCAGCTCAGCACATCGAGCGTATCATCCGCGAGGAGATCCCGCTTGAACATTTAACAAGAACATATGTCCGCGGCGGTTCGAACAACAGCGGTATGTCGCAGAAGATCGAAGGAACCAACACGGCGACAATAGGTGCGAAACTCATTTCGACGAACTACCGCGACATCACTGTCAGACAGTATGCAAAAGGTATCCGTAAAAGAATAACCACCGAAGTCGCCGGCATCGAAAAAGCCGATTTCCAGACAGGCGGAAACGGCATGGGCATGTCGGAAAAACCGATAACGATCAAGCTCCTCAACAAGAGTTTCGAGAAGAACTCCGAGTATGCGGCAAAACTCCAGAGCGAACTTCTGAAGATCCCCGGACTCACCGACGTCACGAACGACGCCGATGTTCTCAAACCCGAGATCTCGATCAAGGTCGACAGAGTCCGCGCAAGCAAAGTCGGACTTAAAATGGCGCAGATAGCGATGGCTGTCAGATACTCGTTCTACGGCCAGACTGCTTCGGTCTACAGAGACAACGGACAGGAATACGACATCGTCGTAAAATATCAGAAAGGAGACCGCTCCAACATCGAACAGCTCAAGGAAATGGAACTCAAGACTTTGAACGGAACAGTCGTAAAACTCAAAGATGTGGCTGAAATCACCGATGGTCTTACTTCGCTTGTCGTAAACAGGCTCAACCGTGAAAGAATGGTCACTGTTTCGGCCAATCTCGAAGACGATATCGCAGTCGGAAAAATCTTCCCGCAGGTTCTTCAGGCATTCAAAAACATCGACCTTCCGGCCGATATCGGTGTCGAATACGGCGGCAACATGAAGCAGCAGCAGGATACGACAGGCGACCTTCTTGCCCTTCTTCTCCTCGGCGTCATCCTCGTCTTCCTCGTAATGGCAGCTCAGTTTGAATCGTTCATTGACCCGTTTGTAATCCTCTTCTCGATCCCGTTCGGCATATCCGGTGTTCTCGTCGGACTTTTCGTAATGGGTAAATCTCTTTCGATGCCCGCGTTCTTAGGAATGATCATCCTTGTCGGTATCGTTGTAAACAACGCAATCGTTCTTATCGACTACATGAAGCAAATCAAAGAGCGAGATTCACTTTCGACGCATGACGCTCTTGTCATCGCAGGCGGAAAGCGTCTGAGACCTATTCTCATGACGGCTATGACCACTATTTTCGGTATGGTCCCGATGATGCTTATGAGCGGCGAAGGTTCGGCTATGTTCAGCCCGATGGGAACAGCCGTAGTTTTCGGTCTCACCGTTTCGACACTCATCACTCTCGTTCTCGTCCCCAGCGTCTATGCGGTCGTTGACAGCATCCTCGTAAAACTTCACCTGAGATAAATTCCGGAAAAGAAAAAGCCCGCTCTTCCTTGACACTATCTGAACAAAAATTAAACTGCTCAAAGATGTTTTAAACCATCATTCTTCGGAGGTTTAATGCCCGGACATTTGAAAATATTTTTAATTGTTTCATGGTTGTTTTTCCTATTTTCCTGTTCCTCTTCCAACTCTTCAAATGATTCCGATTCTATTCCTGATGTTGACACAGACACGCAGGATTCAGAAATTAGGGATGATGACTCCGACACTCGAGAAACTGAAATTGTTGATAATTCTGATGAAACATCGGATGCTGATTCCGATTCAGACTCACCTGAAAAAGTCGAGTGTCTTGATCTGCGCTACAACGAAAACACAATCAAAACACCGTT
>JAFQZM010000010.1 GCA_017405875.1 bacterium | reverse complement strand
AACTACTTTCAAAATTCCAGATATAAGTTTGAGTCTGACCGTAATACGAACCTGTTTCCCTTGAACAGATTGTTGATGTAGACTCGCCCGGTTCGCATGCCTCGGAATCTGCCTTTGTTCCGTCTCCGCAGTAGTTGCAACTGTAGAAGATATAAAAGTTCATTTTGGTAACTTATTGATTGTATTAAATTTTTATGGTTGTATCATTGGACGTTTCGGTTCTTTTTTTGTGTATGGTGCGAAAAATAGTGTAATTTTTGTTCGGTCGTTTTTAGGTGCTGAAGGTGCAGAATGGTCAAAGTTTTTAAGAAAAAAGGGAGTAGAAACTACTATTTCCAGGTTGTGATAAACGGCAGGCGTATCGTTGAATCTACAAGGACGAACTCGCTTCGGGAGGCGTCAAAAAGAGCCGATGAAAGGTGTATGGAACTGAAGCTGGATCTGGACTGGTATTTTTACCTTCAACAGGTGATAAAAAAGGTGAGTATGCTTGAACCGGAAGCGAAAGAAGCTGCTTTATTCCGCGCTATAGAAGAGCTGAACAGTGTCAAGGTTAGAACGGTGGCTCTGTGTGATGCTTTCGAACTTTTCAAGGCGAAACCGAGGAAACGGACGATTTCGGAACGTGTTTATGTGGATTACCGCAATATGTGGAACAATTTTGTGAAATTTGTGAACGCAAACTTTCCCGATGTGAAGTATCTCAGCGAAATCACAAAGGGGATCGCCGAGAAATTTTTGGCTGCGGAATTGAAAAAAGGGCTTGCGGAACGCACTTACAATGAGAGGATAACGAAATTCAGGACGATATTTTCAGCTTTGGCGGAAGAGGCGGGGCTTCGTAAAAACGTGTGGCAGTCGGTTGACAAAATGAGGGAAGGGCACATTTCGAAGCGTCCGTTTTCGAAGGCGCAGCTGAAGCAGATTTTCAGCGAGGCAAGAGGAGATTTGAGGACTTTGTGCATGATCGGGCTTTATACGGGGCTGCGTCTTGGGGATGCTGCGACTTTGAAGTGGGATGAGATAGATTTTGAAAATATGGTTATCGTCAGGCTGCCTAATAAGACGAAACATTTGAGGAAAAATGTCGAAATTCCGCTACTTGGTGAGCTTTGCGATGAGCTGAAACGGGTGAAGTCGGCACAGAACTGCCGGAACAGCATCTATGTCATCCCGAAAATCGCGGAAAATTATCTCACAGTCAATGATGTTTCCAAGAGGGTGCAGGTGTTGCTGCGCAAATCCGGTATCGAAACCAGGATCGAAAGGGAAAACTGTTCCAGAAAAACAACGGTTTACGGTTTTCACAGCTTCCGCCACAGTTTTGTTTCGCTTTGTGCAGCAAACGGGATCCCGATGAACGTCGTGATGGAGCTTGTCGGCCACAGGTCGGTCGTGGTGCATGAAATCTACCAGCACGCGACTGCGGAACAGAAAATCAAGGCAATCAATGTGATCGAAAACGAATTCCGGCAGAAAGATGAGTAGGGGAGGCGGCAAACTTTTTCTTTGCATTTTCCGGCGCGCTAAATAAAATCGCGCGATTCGAGTTTTTTCACTTAATTTAGGAGTTAAAAATGACAGTAAAAGAGACATTCGAGAATTGGAAAGCCGGCAGTTACGGCAAGGCGGTCGCAAAGTTCCCCGAAAGAAAGCAGCGCTTCAAAACATCGTTCGGTGAGACGGTAGAACCGCTCTACATTCCGGCTGAAGAAGACCAGAAATACCTTGAAACGCGCGGCATGCCGGGCGAATATCCGTTCACCAGAGGCGTTCAGCCCACGATGTACCGCGGCAGATTCTGGACGATGCGTCAGTATGCAGGTTTCGGTACTGCTGAAGAGTCGAATAAACGTTACAAATACCTTCTCGGCAACGGTCAGACCGGTCTTTCGGTCGCTTTCGACCTTCCGACGCAGATCGGTTACGACTCGGATCACCCGATGAGTGACGGTGAAGTCGGTAAAGTCGGTGTTGCGATCGACTCGCTCAAAGATATGGAGATTCTTTTTGACGGCATTCCGCTCGGTGATGTTTCGACTTCAATGACGATCAACGGAACCGCTTCGGTCCTTCTTTCGATGTATATCGCAGTTGCTGAAAAGCAGGGATTTTCGGCTGACAAACTTACCGGAACCATTCAGAACGACATTCTCAAGGAGTACATCGCGAGAGGCACATACCGCTTCCCGCCGAAGCCTTCGATGAGACTTATCACCGATATTTTCGCTTTCTGTGCGCAGAACGTTCCGAAGTGGAACACGATTTCGATTTCGGGTTACCACATCCGTGAAGCTGGTTCGAACGCTGTTCAGGAAGTCGCTTTCACCCTTGCTGACGGTATCGCTTACGTCGAAGCTGCAATCAAGGCAGGTCTTGACGTTGACGTTTTCGCGCCGCGTCTTTCCTTCTTCTTCAACGCAAACAACAACCTTCTTGAGGAAGTTGCCAAATTCCGCGCTGCAAGAAGACTCTGGGCTGAAATCATGAAGTTCCGCTTCAACTCAAAGAGCGCGAAATCGCAGATGCTCCGTTTCCACACGCAGACGGCAGGATGCACGCTCACCGCGCAGCAGCCGGACAACAACATCGTCCGTGTTGCGATCCAGACACTTGCGGCAGTTTTGGGCGGAACTCAGTCACTCCACACCAACAGCCGTGACGAAGCGCTTGCACTTCCGACTGAAGACAGCGTAAGAATCGCGCTCAGAACGCAGCAGATAGTCGCTTACGAAAGCGGTGTTGCAGACACGATCGACCCGCTTGCAGGAAGCTACTACATCGAAGCTCTTACCGACAGCATTTACGAGAAGGCGAAAGGATACATCGCAAGAATCGACGAGCTCGGCGGAATGGTCGAAGCAATCGAAAAAGGTTTCGTCCAGCAGGAGATCCAGGACAGTGCTTACCACTATCAGCTTGAAGTCGAAAGCGGCGAACAGGTCGTAGTCGGCGTCAACAAGTTCCAGATCAAGGAACCCGCTCCGGCAAACCTTCTCAAAGTTGACCCGTCGATCCAGGTCGCTCAGATCGCTAAAATCAAGGCTGTCAAGGAAGCACGTGACAACGATGCGGTCAAGAGACACCTTGCAATCATCAAGGCTACGGCTCAGACCAGCGACAACCTTATGCCGAAAATTCTCGATGCTGTAAAACAGTATGCGACATTGGGCGAGATTGCAGGCACGCTCGAAGAAGTTTTCGGCGTTCACAAAGAATCGGTTGTTCTCTAAATTATCGTGACGGCGTTACGTCGTTACGCCGCGTTAAAGATCTTTCGCCCAGTCAGCGAGTTCCTCTTTTGTCCATTCTCCGTTGAGGACTCTGCCTTCTTTGACGATCGTGGTTTCCGAAAGGGAAGGAATAAGCGATTTGACGCAGCCGTCGAGCTTTGTTGTGCCGCCGCTCGTTGCGAAAACAATGATGGTCTTACCTGAAAAATCGTGCTTTTCCAAAAATGCGTTGACTATCGACGGAGCAGCCCAGCCCCAGATCGGAAACCCGAGGAAAATCTTGTCGTAACCCGTTAAATCAAGCTCTTTATCGACGATCTCAGGGCGTTTGCTTTTTCTCGTCGCGACCTCGCGGAAACTTCTTGAAAGCGGATTCATCCACAGAAGATCTGCTTTCGTGTACTTCTTTACCGGCTCGATCTCGAAAATATCGGCTCCGACAGCCTCAGCAAGCTGGATGGCTTTCAATTTTGTGTGACCACCAGCCGAAAAATAGATAACTAAATTTTTGCTCATGTGTTCTCCGTTATCGGTTGTGTTTTATCACTTTGTTTATTGCTCAGATTTAAGTTTATATTTCCTGTTTTTATTGTTGCCGATAGTTTCAATTTCCGGCATATTTTTAAGAATAACACGTGTTCTGTCCATGCTCAGACCTAACTTTTCAGCAATCTCTGCAGCTGGAACTTCGCTATTTTCTTTAAGGTATTCGAGTATGAAGTCTACATGTTCCTGCGTTTTTATCGCTTGTTTTTTATCACTTGTTTTTGTCGCTTGTTTTTTATCGCTTGTTTTTATCGCTTGTTTTTTATCGCTTGTTTTCCTGTAAATTATCGCTTTGACTCCGTCGCCGGACTCTTTAAATTCAGGCTCAGGCAAACCGAATTCTTTACATTCTTCAATAATTCTCGGTATTCCCGTTCCCCATTTGTCTATAATCCGCATATATTGAAAGGCATTCGCTATGGCGTAATTTCTGCACCTCGATGTTCCGGACATTGCCTGTTCGACATCGATTCCATCGTAAAGCGTTCCCGGAGAATCGACCTCTATTCTGTCGTCATAAACAGAAACCTGAATACACGAATCGACAAGGTAGCTGCGGTGCACAACAGCATTGGCGATCATCTCGCGGATTGACCATACCGGCAGTTCATAAACATCAACAGAGTGAACTCCTACGATCTGCGCACCTATATTTATGTGTTTCAGAACAAAGTTGTAGGCTTCTTCGACCTGCTCATGTATCGATCCTGAAATTTCGCGGCGGTCGAGGAAAATGCTTCTAGTCGTTCCTTTGAATCTTGCACATTGTATTATTGCGTTGCCGTTGCGGTTCTCGGTAAGCAGTGCAAACGCATGAGTCGGCACCATTTTTTTCCCTTCTCTGCGCAAAATGCCCCAATCTTCCAGTTTTTGAACGGAAACTTCCTTGACAGCCGCTTTCTGTTCGTCATTCAAGCAGTGTTTCAATGCCTGGGAACGCATATTTCTGCAAAGCATTTTCACATCTTTTTCTGTGCAGCGCAAACCTATCTCCGGCAGACTGTCGTAGGAAATTCTTTTGCCTTCCATTTCAAGTTCCCTGATTTTACGCTCGCTTGCGGGAATGCTTATTCCGTTTATCCGCACATAAGTTGACCGCTCCTTTCCGAGAGCTTTCAAATAGTAAGGCCTGAATTTTCCGGGCGCAACATCGATATAAAGCACAGTTTTGTCATCCATGGTTCCGGGATAAACATCGGCCTCGATCATAGGTTCGCACGCATCGAAAATCATATTTGAAACTGAATCGGAGAGTTTAAACGGATTCTGTGTTCCTATTCCAATCACTTCACTGGTTTTGTCCGCCACTCCGATGACGATTCTTCCGCCCGAAGAATTGGAAAAGGCGACGACATCTTTCAGAAGTTTTTCATGTTTTTCAGGAATTTCCTGCTTATACTCGATATTTTTGCTTTCACCTCGGAATCTCGGTGCCATTTATTCCTCCGTTATCGTTTACCCGAAAATCTCCGTCGTTTTAAGCCATTCGGCCGTAAGTTCCGCTTCTTTATCAAGGGCGCGGTCGTCTTCAACGAATGCGCTGATCTTCCTGATTTCGGTGTGGATCTTCTGCGTGAATGATGAAAACTCTTCTTTCCCTGCGAGGTCAACTGCCTGCATTGCGGCAAGAAGATGTGCTGCGAACTGAAGAAAGACGAGGTCGATCTGTTCTGCAAGTTTGCGTGCCGAAATGGTTCCCATCGAGACTTTGTCCTGATTCAGAGCTTCGGTAGGTGCGCTCGTGATGCTGACGGGGAAAGAGTATGTGACGACTTCGCCGCGGATAGCGCTTATCGTTATCTGGACTGCCTTGAAACCGAGCCTGAGACCCGCTCTCGGATGGTCTTCCGGCGTGAAGGGGATGAGGTTTTCGGTGAGTCCGTTGAATTTTCCGTCGATTATGACTTCAGCCTGTTTGTCCGAAAGGTCTGCGATATTTGCAAGTGCCGTCCGCAGATAGTCGCATGCAGCGCAGATGTGGCCGCCGTAAAAGTTTCCGGTGTTGAAAAGGCGTCCGCTTCCGATATCGACAAGGGGATTGTCGTTTGCCGAGTTGAGTTCTTCGGTTATCAGCTCTCTCGCAAAGCGCAAAGTGTCGCGGTAAACACCCGTGATCTGTGGTGCGCAGCGTATGGAATATCTGTCCTGGATTTTATTCTGCTGACGGATGAAACCTTTGTTTTCGATCGAATCTATACTGCTTTTCAGGAACTCTTCGTATCTGAAAACACGCTTTGAATCTTTAATAATTTCACGGATGTATGCTGAGGAATCACACTGACCGCGGTGGTTTTTCATTTCGCTCACTTTTTCTGCAAAAGGTGTGTCTTTGCCGCGCGTGATCTCGGAAGTTACAGCCGTGAGGAAGTCCGAAATTTTTGCCAGTCTTTCAGCTTTTTTCCAAGCCAAAGAGGCGACCGCAGTCATTACGCTTGTTCCGTTCATAAGCGCCAGACCCTCCTTTGCTTCGATCGGAAGAGGTTTTATGTTTTCGGCTTTCAGAGCAACAGAGGCAGGAACGATCTTTCCTTTGTAGTAAACATCGCGCTGTCCCATGACGACTGCCGCAAGATAGCTGAGCGGCGTGAGATCGCCCGATGCGCCGACGGAACCGAGCTGCGGAATTACCGGAATGATGTCTTTATTGAGAAGAGTGACTAACATTTTTGCAAGTTCGGGGCGGATCGCCGAGTGACCGCCTTTTACGTTGCTGTTGAGACGCGCCAGAACGACGGCTCTCCCTGTCGTATGGTCGAACTTCGGGCCTACGCCGATACCGTGGTAAGTGCAGATCGTTCGCTGGAGTTCGCCAGCTTTGTCAACGCTTATCTGGTTGTTGCAGCTGTCGCCGAAATCGGTCGTGACGCCGTAGACCGGAACGCCGGTTCTGACGTAATCTTCCAAAAATTTCCGCGATTTTTCCAAAGTCTCCCAAAACTCCTTGTCTTCGGGAAGCTGAACTTTTTCGTTTCCGCACGCAACGGCGCAGAGATCTTCAATTGTTAAGTCGTTTCCGTTTACAGTTTTCATATTGCCTCACTTGTAGTCGTATTTCACTCTCAAAGCGGCTGGGCCGAAGTCGAGAAGAATCTTTTCCGACTTGTTTGTTTTTGTATCCAGAGATTTAAGATAAGTATCTGATTTTTCATCAACAAAATAGTAAATTTTTCCGCTGACACTGCTGTAGTCGATCGGATTTGCAGCAAAGGCGTTGATGCCCGAATCTATTTTTGAAATCTTGCCTTCATTCGGTTTGTAAAGCAGCAGGCTGTTGTCGTTGTAAAGAATGTTGTTTGAAAAAATTATGAAAAAATCACCGCTGTCGGCAATAGAGAGGTCAACGAAATCGCCGTCAAGAATGTTGTTTTCTTCCTCCGATTCGCTGAGAACTTTTTTAACTTCATAAGTGTCGGTATTTACCTGCAGAAGCGCACCGTCACCCTGTTTCCAGTTGCCTGTCGTCGTGAGATATATGTGATTTTTATCGACATTTTTATTGTATTCGATTTTTCCAGTCGGATTCGTTGTCGGAAGGGTGATTCTTTCTACCGAATGATCTTCAAGGTTTACAACTGCGATCTCGCCTTTTGCCGAAGTGTTGTTTTCGAGGTTCTGCAGAGCAACAAAAAGTTTTTTGCCGACGACCTTCATTTTCGCAGGGCTTGCCGACTCGTTGTCACTTATTTCCAGCGTTGTGGCGGTTTCAGGCGAATCTTTTTTGAAGATAAAGAGCTTGTTGGAGAATGTCGTTTTCGAGTCAAAATCGTCAAAATTGAGAGCCGAAACGATGAATTCGTCCTTGAACGGATTATAAGTCATGTCCTGCATGTTTATGTAAGTGTCCGGTTTTACTTGAATTTCCTGCTCAAATTCGAATTCTGGCGTAAAAAAGTAGAGAGATGAGGAATCGTGTCTTCCGATGACTGCAAAGCCGTTTTCCCATGCCGCGACATTAAGGTCGGCGCCGTCAGAACTTCCCATTCCGCCTTCCACCGGAATTTCCTTTAATCCGTCAGTGAGACTTTCGTTTTCGGCATAGTAAACGTGACCGCTCATCGGAACATCGTATCCGCCGACAGTCGCAACAATAATGTGAGCCGCCTTTATTACAGGTTCAGGTTCTTCTTCATCGGGCGTTTCGTCGGGCTCTTCCGTATCGGGAATTTCCGTCGGATCGTCGTCGGGAACATTCGTTTCATCGCCGTCGCCGGTCGGTTCGCCGCTGTCGTTTACCGGAGTCTGGTCTGAATCGTCGGTCGTTTCTTCATCGCCGATTTCGAAAGCGTCAACATCCATAGATTCATCCATATCGGGAAGATCGGGCAGGGTGGAATCTTCGCAGGAAACGAAAACAAACAGTAAAATCAATGATAAAACTGAAAAAACAATTTTTTTCATGGCACTTTCACAAAAAAACTTAATAAAACGCGGCATAATATAGGAAGAGGCTCTTTTGTCCAGTTTTACAGGGGAAAGTATTGACACGAAGCCTTAAAAACGCTATTTTTTGCAGGTTTTTTGCTTCCGGAGGGGAAAATGTTGAAAGAAGATCTCGTAAAAGTTTTTGAAGATTCCTTTAAACTTAACTGGGATAAACCGTGTTTCAGCGATTACGGTTCAGAACCTCTTACTTACGGTGAAACTGCCAATAAAATAAAAGAGTTGCATGAAATATTCAAAAGTCTCGGCATAAAAAAAGGCGACAAGATCGCTCTCTGCGGCAAAAATTCGGCAAACTGGGCGGTAACTTACCTCGCAACTGTGACTTACGGCGCTGTAATCGTTCCGCTTCTCAGCGATTTTACGGCTGAAGAGATACATCATCTTGTCAACCACTCCGATTCGAAACTCTTTTTTGCTTCGGAAGTCATAATAGAAGAAAAACTCGATTTTGCACAGCTTCCGGAAGTTGAAGCGGTTTTCAAACTCGAAGATATGTCCGTCGCGTTCTCAAAAGAAGAAAATCTGAATGGAAAAGTTGCTGAAATCGTTAAGAATTTTGCTGAAACTCAGCCAGTTGCAAAAGAAACACTCGCTTTCGAGATTCCTGCAAAAACCGACCTTGCAACGATAGTTTACACGTCCGGAACGACAGGATTTTCAAAGGGTGTAATGATTTCGCACAACTGTCTTATGGCGAATATCCAGTATGCGATAGATTCTCTTCCGAAAGGGGGCGAGGCGATGGTTTCGTTTCTTCCTTTAGCCCACTGTTTCGGCTGCGCTTTCGACTTCCTTCTTCAGGTTGCAAGAGGACTTCACATCATTTTCATGAGCAGAACGCCGACTCCGAAACTTCTCATCAAGGCATTCGGCGAAGTTCAGCCGTTTTTAGTCATTTCGGTGCCGCTCATCCTTGAAAAAATCTACATTTCGAAGATCCGTCCGCTTCTTGAAACCAAGAAAATGAGGATTCTGATGGCGATTCCCTTCGTCAGACAGATAATAATGAAGAAAATAGGGAAGGGGATAAGCAGTTTCTTCGGCGGCAAATGCTACGAAGTCATTTCCGGCGGCGCCGCTTTCAACCCGAAAATAGAATCCTTCCTTCTCAAAGCCGGTGTCCGCTTTACGACCGGCTACGGAATGACAGAGTGTGCCCCGCTTATCGCATACACCGACTATGCCGATAACCGCAAAATCGGAAGCTGCGGAAAAATCATGACTTACCTCACCGCCAAAATCGACAATCCCGACAAAAAAGGAGTAGGCGAAATCTGCGTCAAAGGTGAAAACATAATGAGCGGCTACTACAAAATGGAGAAGGAAACCGCCGAAGTCATCGACAGTGACGGGTGGCTTCACACCGGTGACCTTGGCAGGATCGACAAGGACGGATTCCTTTTTATCTGCGGCAGACTGAAAAACATGATCCTTTCCGCTTCAGGCCAGAACATCTATCCCGAAGAGATCGAACTCAAAATCAACTATATGCCGTTTGTGTCTGAATCGCTCGTTCTCGACGGCGGCAAAGGAAGACTTGTCGCATTCGTTTGTCCCGATTACGACAAGATGAAAGCTGAAAACGTCACGGAAGAGCAGCTTGCCGAAATCATGAAGCAGAACCGCGAAGAACTCAATGAGACACTTCCGGCGTATGCAAAAATCTCTGAAATCAGGATTCACCCCGAAGAATTCCAGAAAACTTCGACCAAAAAGATAAGAAGAACGCTCTACACGCACCTTGTAAGCCAGAAAAAAGGCTCGAAAAAGCAGTAACCGTAAAATCTCCGGATTTTCAGGAAAAAAACAGGAAACCCGCCGCAGCCGTGGCCCAAAACAAGCTTTATCCTGTGCTCACAGGTGGGGAAAGCCGAACCGATCATCATTCACGGTAGTAAGTACAAACCCCAAAATTTAAATAGGAAAAAACTTCTAACGCCTCAAGCTCACGCACCGGGCAGGCTCAAAAATGGTAGTCTTCTTTCAAAAAGAGTCAACTTTTCGGAGAGGTCTGAAAGCAAAAAAAAGAGGGCCCGAAGGTGCCCTTAAAAAAGAATCTGTTGCTTAGGCTAAGCAATTATCGGGTTTCGAGAGAAATACCTTTGATGAAAGAAAAATGATTGTCTGCCGTTACTAGTGTCAGGTCGTACGCCATAGCGCAAGCGGCAATCCATATATCATTTTCAGGGATAGGATGCCCGTCTTGCTTCAACTGCGCTTTTATCTGTGCATAATATGGTGCGACAGCTGAATCAGGAATTATTTCTTCCAATTCTTTGCAGAAATCAGAATATACTTTCGCATTTTCGGCTTTTCTAATGGAACATTCCGCTCCAAAAAGCAATTCGCCGAGTGTCACCGAAGAAAAATAGAGATTTTCATTTTCAAAAATATCGTCCAGAGAACTTTCATTTTTTATGTAGCGGATGATTACATTCGTATCAATGAGTTTACCATTCATCGGCATCCACCTTTCTGCCGTCAGAAACAGCCTTTTCTATTAAATCAGAGTCTGATTCACTTATTTTTCCGACGAATTTTTTCAGATCACGCTGCGGATAAACGAATTCGTCGAGAAAAGTTATTATGACCCGCTGATTTGTTTTTACGGCAACATTTCCTTCCGTTACATAATTTTGTCCGTCAAAATATCCTTTTACTGACAGCATTTCGCACCTCCATGCAAAAACCACAATATTATACTCGATTTTTTGAAAAAAGCGAGAGAGATTTTTCAGTTTTATTCATTTGTTTTTGTCGGAGCGCGGGCGGCCCGCCCGCAAATCTCAAGCCTTTGTTTTGTGAAACCCTCTGCGGCTTCAGTTTCCCTGACCCGCAGAGGAGATTGAGGGGATTTTGTTCTGCGGCACGAACTACCTCACACAACGGACAGAAGCCTTGTTCGACTTAAGGCTGTAGCTCACACGCCCACCGGAGAAGCCCACGGACCAGGCGTAATCTGTAGCAAACAATTCAGTAGAGGAAGACCAAAATCCGCCAGTTTCTCCGAATTTGCTGTATTTACCACTTGAATCTGAGGAACAGCCGGAACATGCATCATATCTGCACTCACTGTAAGAAAGACAACTCTCAGTAACTCCGCATTCTCCCTCACTTTCGGTGTTTGAACAATTCTGGATAAGTGTTCTCAGTTCGCTGATCGTCGGCAGATGCCAGCCACTGCTGTAACCACCGTAATTTGATGAGTTCAAGCTTGTGCAGTAATCAACTGCCATCCTGCCAACTATAGGACTCTGACGCCTTTGCCGACCATGTGAGACCACTTGAAGGATCTTTGCACATAGTTGACGCGTAGCAATACAATATATCTGTTCTTCTTATATTTACACAACGGGCACCATGTGTTATTTTATCGCCGCTGTCATAGTACTTGTTTAAGCAGAGTACCCCAGCGTTAAAAAAGTCTACGCCCCAAGAACGACCACAATGACTATCACAATCTGGATCATAACCACAGTCGTTTTGGGACCAAAAAGATCCACTATCACCAAGTTTGCTGAAAAAACCGCCTCCAGTTTCCTCACAGCAGCAATCATTGCTTGAACATCCACCATCGTATGGCAAAGCGCATGAACCACCAGGCATTGAGCCTTCACAACGTATAATAAGTGTCCTCAGTTCGCCGATCGTCGGCAAATGCCAGCCTCCGCACACCCCGCCTTCTTTCCATAAATTATTACAGTATGAGACGGCATCACTCCAAGTCTTAGCATATTTTTCTTTCGACCAGATAAGCCCCGTGGAAGAATCTTCGCACGGAGTCCCAGACGATTCACTGCATTCAGGCAGTGTCGGCAAAGAATCAGGATCGCAATCCACTATACAGACAGAGCCGTCCCAATGATAGTCTGCTACGCATTTAAAGCGGCATTCGCTTGTACTTGGAGTCTCGTTGTAACTTCCTTTTTTCGGAGGCTGCCACGAGCGGCCATCCCACCTCTGCCTTATCTCTGAAACCGTGTTCCACTGCGCGTGTTCCGGAAGTCCCGTGCATTCGGAAACACGTATCTCTTTGGGGTCAGTCGGCTCAATCTCTGCATAGGAATCATCATCTTCAGATGAAGTTTCAGAATTGTTGCCGTCTTCATTTGTTTTCGGATTGTTGTTTCCTCCGCACGAAACCATAAAAACCACGCAGAAAATTGCGAAAATGATACAAAAATTCTTCATCTTTTACTCCTTAAAACCTTGACAAAATATCATTGCAAAAATCGATATAAACTTTTGATTTTATTGAGAATTCTCTTGAAAAATCCTGACTTTGGAGTAGTATTAAACTAGAAGAGGTTTGTTTGTTTGTTTGTTT
>JAFQZM010000009.1 GCA_017405875.1 bacterium | reverse complement strand
AAACAAACAAACCTCTTCTAGTTTAATACTACTCACAAACAGCCTTTTTTCAAGAAAATTCTTAATAAAATTCAATAATTATACTAATTTTTACAAAAATATTCTGTCAAGGTTTTAGGGGGCAAAAATGTCAAATCAGGGAAACGCACACTATTCATCGGGAATAATCAACAATTTCTGGAAAAAATCGTTACCCAAGCCAAATTTTGAGCCTTGGCTCATGCCGAAACTTAAATTTAAAAGTGACAATCTGAAAATATACCTCGGCAAAGGACTGAAGCGAACATTCAGCGAACTGGATTCTTCGGCTGTGCGCCAGAAAATGAAAGGCTTGAATTACGAGTCGGTCGAAATAAACGAACACATCAGAAGAGGCGCTCTGCATTCTATTTTCTTTGACAACACAAACAACAAAGCAGAGAAGCAGATTTCAGGTATTATTCTGGACAGCCGCAATCATTTTACCCGTAAAAAAAGCAACAACAGGCGCTACATAACCATCTTTTCCGGCTTGAATAGATCAAAAAGCAAAAATTTCAACCAAAGCGAAAGCTGTGAGACAGCTATTTGCGGCGGCGGTTACAATTTTTCCGGTTTTCGTATTCTTAAAAAAAATACCTTCTATTTTGCAGTGCTTCTGGCTTTTGCAATGTGTTTCTTTGTTTCGTGCAGTAACAGTTCGTCTTCCGGCAGCACTTCCGTATCGAATTTCGGGAAACTCGGTAAAGAATGCTATCCGAACAAAACCTGTGACGGAAGTCTGCTCTGTGACGAAGAAAGCAATATATGCGTTGAAGATCCGGAAAATCCGCTCAACGATTCCGACACTCCGTCATATCCGGGAAATGACGGAAACAACCCCTTCGAAGACAACGATTCAGACAAACCGATAGAAAACAACGATTCCGACAACAAACCAATAGACAATGATAAAGATGATATTATTGGTACAAATGACGACGATTCTATCAGTATAACCGATGAAGACAATCCTGTTGAAAATAACGATTCTGACGAAATTCCAAACCAATCTCCTGAACATTATTATGGTGGTTGTGTATTCACAGCAGAAGATATGGTTGCAACAAAAGAAGAAATAGAAGCAGGTATATATGATGAACTTAACGAAAGATCAAAAAAGATTCATGAAAAGAACAGAGAAATGTGTCTTGGTAGATTTACTAAGCACACCAAAGAAGACTCCAACGGAAATTCTTACACTGTTGATGAATGCGAGGTAAACAACATATATCTTGGTTTAGAAGAACCGATTTGGTATGAAAATGTCATTCCTACTGTATTTAATGCTATGGGACTGGAACCAAACACACCACACAGAATTCTAAACATATCAAAGGGAAAATGGTGTATGAACAAAGGCGACCCGCTTGACATATATATCAAAATTAAAAACATGAAGATTAAAGCATACGTAAGCGTCTTTGAATGTTTAGAACAAGCAGGTGGCGATATGTTAAGCTTTGAAATCACACCATCCGTGGATGGCGAATGCATTGGAACAACATCAACATCTGATCAGGTAAATATGCCAAAACAACACACAAGCAGAACACCTGGAACACAAAAAGATAAAGAATTATGCGCGACAATGCCAAATTATCAATATGACGAAGCAAACAATATATGTCATACAACTATAACCGAAGAAGTATATATGGGGATGGTCGCACATACGCTACTTAATGTCAAAGGATTTTCTTGGGCCGAAACACCTTACAGGATCACATATATGAAAAAAGATATCAATGCTAATGTCATTTATATGGATATGCTTGTAAACGATATGGTTGTGCATATTACATTGCAAAACCCAAAAGATCCGTGTCTTGAACACGGGGGAACATATGCTGATGTTCCACCACCGGGTTATGATAATAATTACAACGACCTTTGCACAATAGGGTTGTTAAATCCGAAACATAACATTAAAGACAAAACTGTGCCAGGCTTAAAGAAACCTTTTTACAACGTTCCACAAAAACGTTATGCCCAAAGTGTCAGATTAAAACGTCAAAAATGGTTGGCACAAAAAGCAGTTTGTTCTTCCGTCAGTTTTTCATAATCTTCGATAAGTTCCTGCTGACGTGTCTTCACCGCAAAATAAGTCTGACCGAGCGCAATGACTTCCTTTCGCGGATCTCCGTTCATCACAATAAGGTAGCAGGCATAGCGGGAAAGTTCATAGTCTTCGACCTCTCTTCCGGCTCCAGAACCTATGGATACCATTTTGCCGACCTCGGCAAAATGGTCGGCAACATCATGCCCACTGTTTGCACACGCAGTTTTGGCGCGCTCGATCGCATCAGCGAAACGCCGCCATTGTGAATATTCCAGCAACGGCTGCAATTCTCTTGCATACCAGAATTCCTGTCCGTATTCGTTCACATGTTTAATGTTTTCAAACAAATTTTCGTCATACTTCACTAAATCCTTTTTTACACCTCCCTTTTATTTCTATTGCAGGCAACAGACATTTTCATTCTATATTTTAATAAAAAGGGAACTCTTTACAAATATATCATGAATATAAAATCAAAAAAAATCAAGTTTTGTTTTTCATAAAACACAAATCAAACAATTAAAAGATTTTCACTATAATTTAAAATAAATTTGACTTTTGAATTTTATTCAATATATAAATATTGCATTTATGCTATTTAATAAACGATTTTAAAGGAGGTCAATGTGAAAATTTTTAAAATTTATTTTTTAAGTTCAGCAATTACACTTTTGCTGTTTTCCTGCGGTGTTGATAAACCTGATATGGGGAGCAACTCTGCATCACAGGCTGACGATTACGAATCAGATTCTGACATTTCGGACTCTGACAGCTACGACAGCAGCCATGAAACAAACGATTCTGACAATGCAGGAGCCGATTCGGAAGATGAAAACAACCACAATCAGCAGAATGACAGTGATTTTGCCGGGAAAAATGATGATGGCGAATCTCAGGATTTCGATTTTTCAGAGGGGGAATATCCTGATCCTTCTGAGGATGACGATCTTGAAGAGACTGCCGATCTTGATGAAGATACCGATCCTTCTGCGGATGATGATCATGAAGAGACTGCCGATTCTGATGAACAGCTGCCAAACCAGAATGAACCTCAATTTATTAACGGAAATATGCAGAATTGGGTCGATGATTTACCGCTCGGATGGAAGAAGAGCGAAGGTGCTTTGGCAACACTGAAATTAGAGAAGGAAACTTCAGGAAACGGAGAGTCAGCCCTCAGGGTTACTCAGCCGCAGAACAGCAGGAACAAGCCGGGATTTGAATCCGATGAGTTTGAAACATTTCCAGAAACTCCGCTCCCTCAGAGGATCGAATTCAAGTTAAAAACAGGTGCTCTGTCAAAAATTGCATCCGAGCTCGTATGCGGGGAAAACAGTTTAAAATACAAATATGCAGATGATACAAAAACTTTTATCAAATCAAGCAATTATTCTTACAATCAGATCGAGATCTCAGACTGGACAGGCATCTCGATCGAATTCGGTGACGAGATGACGGAAGATTTTTGGCGGAATCAGCTGTGCCGCCTCTCTTTCAGGACAGGTTCCGGTGCAGATTTTGATGTAAGCTTTGATGATTTTAAGATAATTTATTGAATTTAGCTGGTAAAACTTAAACGTTATTGAAAGTTCTGCACTCTGTGTTGTTCTTTCTGTATTCCGCATCTGCTGCAAGGATCTCTTCCTCAATTTTGTCTGTGATGCGTTTTGCAGCAGCCGGAGCGGGCATTCCGGCATAGTCGGAACTCTTTATTTCGGGAAGAAGCTGAAAATCGTAGAAATACTCTTCCACGGGGTTGTATGAAAAAAGCGGATCGTGCTTGCCGAGACCGTATTTGTCACTTCCGCCGATGAAAACAGGAAGAACGTCGCATCCTGCGTGAAGGGCAATGCGCGCTGCACCTTTCTGGTAAATGTTTCTTTTAAAGCGCGGAGTACGCGTTCCTTCAGGGAAAATAAGAACGTTGTTTCCGTTGTCGAGATCCTCTTTGCACGCCTTGAAAAGATCGTCATAATTCTCGTCATTCGTGATGTATATCTGGCTGATTATGCCGACATAGGGCGTTTTTGTGAGATTCGCGCGGACGATGCAGTTCGCATTCGGAACAAGAGCCGTCATGCAGACAAAATCAAGCAGCGACGGATGGTTTGCGACAATCACCTTCCCGTTCATGTTGCGCAGCTTTTCCATTTCAGGCACTCTCATTTTAACGATTCCCGTTATTCTCAGCATGAAAAGGAAACGCTTGAAAACGTTGGAGACATACCTTCTCGCCTTCACATAAAAATCGTTTTTATCTTTCGAAAAAAGCCTGATGAAGGGGAAAATGATAAAACCGATGACCATCGAGCCGAAAACGATGTAAAGTATCGCCGCGATCTTTCCGAGCGAGTGGTAAGAATACCAGAAAAAGCTGTTTATCTTCGGCAGATTTGATGGAGTTTTAAACATCGCTTCCGCACCTTTTCAAAAGAGCCTTCAAAAAATCGACCGGCGATTTTTCTTCAATAATATCAGCAAGTTCGACATTGCTTTCAGCTTTTTCGCAACTGAGAAGAGCAGCAAAAGAAAGCGGAGTCGAATCGACGCCGTAACATTCAGGAACAAGCTCGTCGGCATAAACTAAAAGCACCTTTTTCTCAGAACCGCATAAAACCGGAGCGGCAGCCGTTTTCAAGGCGTAAGAAAAATCACTTTTTGACGGATAAACCGCAGAATATCCGCCGGTCAGCCCCAATGCGATAGAGGCTAGTGCAACCGGAGTATTGAAAACGGAAAGCGAAAAACCAGCCGGAAGAATCGTTTTTTCTTCGATTATCCCCTGATTTATCGAAAATTCGCGGGCAATCTCGCCACGGAGCGAGACAAAAATCACTTTTGTATCTTTATCCAAGCCGTATTTTTCGGAAAAATCGTGGATAACGTGAACCGTCATTTTCGAAACCTGGCTAAGTCTGCGCCTGAACATCGGATCAGTGTATTCAAGTTTCGGAGCGGCCTTCGATTTTTCGATATCAGCTGCGCCAGTCAGCCACTCACTCCACTTTTCAGGGTCATTCTCAAGCCCCGGCGCCCACATCACAGGTTTGGATATAAAAACTTCGCTCATGCCTTTCTGAATACAAGCAGTGAATAAGAGTTCGAGCCGATGTTGTGGTGCGCACATTCAAGTCTGAAGCCGCCTTCGCAGATTGCGTCACAAAGCTCTTTGAAACGGTACATCTTGCTGTTTCCGTTTGCAATGCAGGTAAAATAAAGAGAAGTTGCCTGCAGAGAATATGCGGCAGCCTGAAAACGCTGGCGGTCCCAGAGAGGCTCCAGAACGTAAACTTTCGTTTTTTCGTTTGCCGCAACGTATATTTTTTTCATTATTTTCGTTATCTGATGAAGCGAGAAGCAGTCAAGGAACTGGCTCATCCAGAAAGCATCGGGATTTTCGGGAAGTTTCGTCGATTCGTGGAGAATATTCCCTTCGCAGTAGGAAATTCTGTCAGCCAAGCCCTCTTTTTTCGCGTTTTCAGCGGCAACTTTCGTCTGTCCCGGAAGATCGGCGATTATCATTTTGACGTTTTTGTCGTACTTGCAGCACGCGATCGACCATTTTGCCGTGTTTCCGCCGATATCGACTATCGTTTTCGGATTATCTGCAAAAACTATCGGAAGCGCTTCGGGAAAAGCTATGTCGGAATAGAAGTGGTCGAAATCGAACCAGCTTTTTTTCGCCTTTTCCGGCAGCGTCGAAAGAGCCTCGTAAACTGTGACCCAGTTTTCACCGAAAACCTTGAGTCCTTCAGGCTTTCCGTTTTTTATCGATTTTTCGAGGTCAAACGAACCCTGGAAGCAGATGTCGTTCGTGAAACGGAAATTTACCCGCGTGAGATCGTCTTCAAGGAGCATCCAGCCGATTTTGCCGAGAACGAATTTTTCATTTCCTTCATCTGAATCTGCGGCAAGTTTGAGAACGTTCATTCCGAGCGCCATTTCGCAAAGAACCGAAATACCGTAAAACGAAACTCCCGATTTTTCAGCTATTTCAGCAGCCGTTATGCCAGAATCGCCGGAATCTTCGATGATTTTCATGATTCCGAGTTCAAGCATCGAATTCACAGCCTGAAACGCGAGCGGAGCAAACGCTATTTTCTGCGCTTCGAATTTTGCATCAACGCCGCGGATATCGTCTTTTTTGAAATTTTCATAAGAAAAATAAGCCTTATCCATGCTAAACCTCTTTTTATTCTATACCCAGAATTTTGTGCAGCTGGAGCTGCAATCTTATATTTTTGTGAGTTTTGACGAATTTTTCGACTGCCGAAAACCACTCTTTTCCCTGCTCGAAAACAGGGCTTAGGTACGTTTCGATTCCGTCAAGGAGTTCAAGTTTTTCTTCAATAAAATCAAGATCTTCTTTCCTGACAGCAACGAATTTTATCCACCCTGCACCGCTCTTTTTTAGAAAACCTGTGTTCTTTTCTTCAAAAACGGGATTTCCCGATCCCGGAGTTTTCCAATCAACTGAAAAATAGAGCTCAGAATCAGTCTTTGCAGCCGAAAAAGCGCGGTAAAGCGGCTCAAGCTCAAGACTTCCGTTTGTTTCAAGTGAAATGCGCTTTTTTGAAAGAAGAAGGAGAAACTTCAGAAGTTCCTCTTCCTGACACATCGGCTCCCCGCCTGTAACGCAGAGATCAAAGATGTCCGATTTATTCAGCTTTGCAGCCGCTTCTTCGGGAGTTGCAAAATAGAAAGAATCACCCGAAAGAGTGTATTTCGTGTCGCAGTATGTGCAGTTTAAATTGCAGCCGAAAAACCTTATGAAATCGGAAGGATAGCCCTGGAATCTTCCTTCACCCTGAATTGACTGGAAAAGAGAATTGAGTTTCATCAACTAACTTATTTTTTTGTCAACGATTGCAAGAATCTCTTCAGCTTCCTTGTCAACAACTGCGAGGATCTTGTTCATCGCGTTGAAGGTTTCACCGTAGAAAGGATCGTCTTTCGCAAAATTCTTGAGGTTGATTTTGACATTGAGACCTGCCGCCTTGACACCTGCCTGAACGAGCAGTGCGCCTACACCGGCATCGCTTGCAGCATTGATGTTGCCGAATTCACCGACCGTTTTGAGGTTCGGAAGAAGCTCATAGATCTTTTCCATGACCTGAAGCGGAACCGAAATCGCGTATCTGTTCGCTTCGTCCATATTTTTGTCTGCTTCAGCGATCGCAGCCTTGTCAGAGCCTTTTTTAGCCGCGTTCTGAGCCTTCATCGCAGCCATCATGATGTTGAAAGCGTTGGTGTCTTCATCGATGAGGTTGAGAAGTTCCCTTCTTCTTATCTGCATGTCTTTCGCGACGCAGTTCATCTTTTCGTTGTGCTCTTTGTAGCCTTTTTTGTTGTAAGTAAGGTTTGCAACCATGCTTCCCAAAGCCGCAGCAAGAGAGCCGCAGAGCGCTGCAACGGAGCCGCCGCCCGGAGCCGGAGCGTCACTCGCCAGAAGATCTGAAAACTCGGTTACGGTGATATCGGAAAGGCCTTTTGTCTCCTTCACCATGTATTCGATTATTTTTTCTTCGGGTTTGAATTTTACTACATCGCTTAAACCCAGAGACTGTTCAGCGATTTTGATGAGCTCGGCTTCGCTCTGACCTGAGCAGGTCCCCTGTTTTTCAAGGTAGTGTATGCCTGCTTCAATAAGAGCTTCTTTCGGAAGAACGCCGACGATCTCGCTTCCCGTGACTCTGAGTCCCTTTTCTTCAGCGAGTTTGGAAGCCGCGTCAAAAACGTGGTACATGTTGGTGACATGATAATTCGTGAGGTTTATAGAAATCTGTGCCCTTTTGAAATCATCGACATACCAGCCTATCGCCTTGCAGTTTTTGAACATGCCGGGGCACATGATTTTTTTGCCGTTTGCATCAAGTTTCGGATTTCCGTCAGCGTCTTTTTCGGGATAACCCTGCTCGCGGAGCCTCAGAGCGATCGCGTTTGCCTTTTTAGCGTTCGTCGTGTTGAGGTTGATGTTGTAAGCAATAAGGAAATCACGCGCCGAAACAGCCGTTGCGCCCTTTGTCGGACGGAATTCCGCCGGTCCGAAATCGGGTTTCCATGCAGGATCTTTCAACTTTGCTTCAAGCCCTTCGTATTCGCCCGCTCTGACCGTTGCAAGGTTTCTTCTTTCGGGTTTCGTAGCCGCATATTCGTAGAAATAAACAGGATAATCGAGCTCTTCACCGAGTCTTTTTCCGAGGTCGTGAGCGATCTCTACGCATTCATCCATCGTTACGCCGCTTACCGGAATTACCGGGCAGACATCGCACGCTCCGAAGCGGGGATGAGCACCTTTGTGATGACGCATATCAATGAGTTCGTGGCTCTTTTTTACTGCTGCAAAAGCTGCCTGTTTTACAGGTTCCGGCTCGCCGACAAACGTGACGACTGTTCTGTTCGTATCGTATCCGGGATCAACGTCAAGCAGTTTTACACCGCTTACTTTCTTGATTTCGGCTGTGATCTTGTCAATCACGCTCATATCTCTTCCTTCCGAAAAATTGGGAACGCATTCGATGATTTTAGTCATTGCAAACTCCATAAATTATTAAAACAGCAAATTTTCGCGTGAGAGTATATTTTGAAATAATCAAGTCAAGATTTTCATCATCTGAAAAAGCCGGAGAATCACCAGATTTGTGAAAAAAACTCTTCGAGATAAGCAAGGAATTCGTTGTATAGATTGTTTCTGTGGACAAGGGCGACAGCCGAAGTGACCAGAACGGGAAGGACCATCAGAATAAAGTATTTGTACTCCTGCATCAGACTTTCCTTGAGGAACTTCTCATCCGGATAAAGATCTGCAATCCTGAGTTTCTGACGCGGCCACTCCTGCGCATAACCGAGATTCACCTTGCGGCTTTCGGTGATCTGCACAATTTCGACCTGCGTCAGTTTTTTTGCTCTCGGCTTGAAATCAGCCGATTTTGCCATCGTAAGTCTTGCCATTTTCCCTCTAACCCTTGAGAGCTTCCAATCCCGGAATCATCCCGCCGTTTTTAAGAAATTCCAGCGCAGCTGTTCCGCATGTGAAAACATAGTCGAAATTCTTCGAAAATTCCGTTTTTCTGAGCATTTCCTCGGTATCTCCTCCGCCTGCAACCTTGTGCATGGTGAGGGGCGCGATCTTCTGAGCAAGTCTGAGACTTCCGACGGAAAACTGCGGTTTTTCGTAAACTCCCATCGGACCGCTCCAGAAAAGATGTCTGCACTCAGCGATCTTCTGTGCAAAAAGCTCAACAGTTTCAGGTCCGATGTCGAAAGCGGACATTCCCTCCTGGAAAGATTCACTTTTGCATATAACGGGTTCTGTCGAATTTACAGTCTCTGCGACAACGTGGTCTATTGGAAGCACGATCTCGACTTTGCGGACTTTCGCGCTTTTAAGTATCTCTTTTGCAAGCGGTATCTTCTCTTCGTCAACCGGTGTAGCACCGACATTGATTCCCTGCGCCGCAAGGAAAGTGTAAGCCAAAGGACCGCCGAGAATGATTTTGTCAGCCACATCAAGCATCGGGCGGATAAGCCCCATTTTATCGGACACATTCGATCCGCCGAGCATGATACAGAGCCCGCTTCCGTGCTCCAACCCGAGGAATTTCGAAAGCTCGTCAACTTCCTGCTTTACTGCAAAACTTGCACCTTTCGTATCGACGAAACGCGGCAGAAGCGCGATAGAGGTATCTTTTCTGTGGGAAACGCCGAAAGCGTCGTTGATGTAGACATCGCACATCTTTGCAAGCTCTCTTGCAAAAGCCGATGTTCCCTTTTTCTCATCGCTGTTGAATCTCAGATTTTCAAGAACGAGAATCTGTCCCGGTTTGAGATCTCTCACCATCTGCATAGCGCCCATGCCGCAGCAGTCCTCGAAGAAATAGATATCCTGTTCGAGGATCTCGGCCAACTTCGCAGCAAAAGGTTCAAGAGTGTACTGAATATCCTTTTCGCTCTCGGGTCTTCCGAAATGTGACGCGATGATAAGGCGCGCATTGTGTTCCAGAATGTGCTTTATCGTAGGAATTGCCTTGTTTATCCTTTCAAGATCGGCGATATTTCCGTTTTCATCAACGGGAAAATTGAAATCGGTTCTCAGAAAAACCCTCTTTTCCCTGATGGCGAGCTCGTTTACGCACTTGACACCGAGAGTATCGAAAAAACCCATAAAAGCCTCCGTTTTTAAGCAAAAAGTTTCTTCAGAACATCGAACATTCTGTTGCTGTAGCCCCATTCGTTGTCGTACCAGCTGAGCAGTTTGACCATATTTCCCTGCATTACGGCTGTGTTGAGAGCGTCAAGGATCGACGAGTGCGGATCGCCGTTGAAATCGTGTGAAACAAGCGGCTCGTCGCAGTATCTGAGAACGCCTTTCATCTGACCTTCTGCGTATTCCTTCATAATTGCGTTGATTTCTTCTGCCGTAGTCTCCTTTTCGATGACGAAAGTTGCGTCAACAACGCTTACGTTGGGTGTCGGGACTCTTATCGAAATACCGTCGAGTTTGCCTTTGAGCTCGGGAATGACGAGGCTGATAGCCTTTGCAGCGCCGGTAGTCGTCGGGATCATGCTGACTGCACCCGCTCTCGCTCTGCGGAGATCCTTGTGCGGAAGGTCGAGGATGCGCTGGTCATTCGTATATGAGTGGATCGTGGTCATGAGACCGTGCTTGATTCCGAAATGCTTGTGCATGATGTAGGTTATCGGAGCAAGGCAGTTCGTGGTGCAGCTTGCGTTCGAAATGATGTTGTGTCTCTCTTTGTCGTAAAGGTAATCGTTTACGCCGTAGACGACTGTCATATCCTCGCCCTTTGCCGGAGCGGAAATGAGGACTTTTCTAGCGCCTGCTTCGATGTGAAGATTTGCCTTTTCCCTTGCTGTGAAGCGGCCCGTGCACTCAAGAACGACGTCTATTTTCATGTCTCTCCACGGAAGGTTTTCGGGGTCTTTTTCAGCCAGGATCTGAACTTCGCGGCCGTTGACTATGATCGAAGATTCACCTGCGGAAACTTCTTTATCCCAAATGCCGTGAACTGAGTCATACTTCAAAAGATGAGCGAGAGTTTTCGGATCGGTAAGGTCGTTGATGACGACGATTTCAACCTGATCACTTCCTTCAGCGATTCTGAAAACAGCTCTTCCGATTCTGCCGAAGCCGTTGATTGCAACACGAATTTTTGACATTTTTTCCTCCAAAAAAGTTAATTATTAAAAGTTTCTTCTTCCGTTTCATACTGGTTTTCCGCGCTGTTTCCTCCATTTTCCTGACGTCTGAAAAATGCGCGTTCCATCATATAAACAGGTTTTGTCCAGTTTCCTTCCATATTGTCGCCGAAGCACGATTTGACCGCATCGCAGCTTGCATCAAGGTTGTCACATGCCGAAACGATGAGCGCTTCGAGCGTTTTCGGGCGTTTCGGAGAACCGAATTCATACTGCCCGTGGTGACTCAAGATTATGTGAATGAGATCCATTTTAAGGTCGCTGTCTTCAGGGAAACAGGTCGAAACCAGCTTTTCAAGCCACGTTGCACCCATGTAGATGTGACCTAAAAGTTTGCCTCTGTCGGAATATTTGTCGACCATCGAAGTAGCCGGATTTATCTGGAATTCGAATATCTTTCCGACATCGTGAAGCATCGAAGCGAGAACAACAAGCGAAACATCAAGACCGTACTTTTCATCGAAAACGTCGGATACAGCCAGAGCCGACTGCGCGACCGAGATCGAATGTTCCCACAAACCTCTGCGGCAGGCGTGGTGCATGCTTCTTCCGCCGGGAATCGTCGTAAAAAGCTGCCATATCTTCTCGTTTTCCATGAATTTGTTCACAAGTTCGCGGTGCTTCGGAACAAGAACTTCAGCAAGCTCGTCCCACTGTTTTTTGAGCTCTTCAAAAGTGTAGAACGATTCCGGCAGGATTCCCGCACACTCCGAATCAATCTTTTCGGGCGGCACGATGACTGCGTCGTTTATCGTTATCTGCATGTTCGAAAGATACTTTCCCGCTTTTCCGGTAAGCACCTGAATGACGTTTCCTGCCTGCACTGCCTCGTTTGTCTCTTCGGTAATGTCCCAGACTTTGCCCGGAAGCGAAGTTGCGCCGTCAAAAAGTTCCAGGTCAATGTATTTTTTGCCGGTTTTGCCGACTTTTACGGACGATTTTTTGACCAGAAAAAAGCACTTGGAATCGGGGATTATGATATCGCCGTCTTCGATATCGGCGACCATAAGTCTTTTGTTTTTCATTATTTCACCGCCTGGAAATTAACCAGTTTCATGAAAGAAGATGCCTTGAGACTTGCTCCGCCTACAAGTGCGCCGTCGATATCTTCATTGCTCAAAAGCCCTTGAATATTTTCAGGTTTTACACTTCCGCCGTAAAGGATTCTCGAATCAGCGTAACTGTATCTATCCTTCAATATCTTACGGATGAAGGTGTGCATTTCAGCCGCCTGTTCCGGAGTCGCCGTGACGCCTGTTCCGATTGCCCATACCGGCTCGTAAGCAACCGTTATCTTTTCCGGAGCAAGGGTAAGATTGTCGTCAAACGCCGAATAAATCTGCTCTTTGAGCACATCGAACATCGAGCCGTTTTCCCTTTCGGGCAGCGTCTCTCCTACGCAGAAAATAAGATGAAGACCGTTTTCCTGCACGAATTTCACCTTTTCGCGGATAAGCTCGTTCGGTTCGCCGAAGATCCGTCTCCTTTCGCTGTGGCCGATGATTACAGCCTTTACTCCGAGATCTGCAAGCATTTTTCCGCCTACCATTCCGGTGAAGGCGCCTTCAGCTTTAGGATAGACATCCTGAGCCGCGATCGTTACGTTTTTACCTGCCGAAAGTTCGGAAGCAAGCGCGATATAGGGATAAGCCGGCGCGATGACGACTTCGTTTTCGGAATTAACTGCCGTCTCGCCGAACTCCGCAAAGAAGTTTTTCACCTCGTCAGTCAGATTGTTCATTTTCCAGTTTGCAGCGATTATTGTTCTTCTCATTTCAACCTCCTAAAAAAGGGCGGCACAGCACATTTTTTACAGACAGCCGCCAAACAAGGTCGGAATTATGCTCTTTTTAAGTTTTAAATCAATATTTTTAGTCCCCTTCGCTTGTAGAGACGATTCATGAAACGTCTTGTGGACGAGCATTGTATTTTTTACCATTTTTTCAAAAAAACGGCTTGTTAAATTTTGAATATCCAGTATAATATGAGCCTGTTTGTTACACAAATTGTTTCCGGAGGTCCCGAAAGATGAAAAGGTTTTTGAATTTATCGGTTGTTTTATTGGCTTTTCTGCTGTTTTCCTGCTCCTCATCGCACCCATCCAACGACACCGACATAGTTCCCGATTCAGATGACATCGAAACCATTGCCGATGATGACACAGATTCTGAAGAAGATCTCGATTTTATTGATGATTTTGATGAAACGCCTGAAGAATACATCGAACCTGTCTACCCCGATCCTGTCTGCATCTACATTTGTCCCGGTCAGGAAGATTCCAAACTCTGTTTCGGTCCTTTAAAAACCAATGTCAGATGCAACGCAAATCCTAAAGAAAATGAATATGTCACAGTCCTTTACTCTGATGGAACTACAGAAGCTTATGACAATCCATTAGGAAATGTTGATGAGCCAATGGATTTAAACGATGATTTTGTATTTTTTGTTTTAGATCCAAAAGATAAAGAACTTTGTTTTGAAGGTAAACGTTACTGCCCCAATATTTATGGTTGTAATAGGAAGAATGGATATGTCTATGAAATTGTATCTTCAAAGTTTAAGCACTCTCGTTATTCAGTTGATGAAGATAAGATAGTTTTTAATGTGTGGGATTCAGATAGCAAACTTTTACTTGGCGACTTAAAAACTAATGAAATTATCGAGCTTACAGATTGGGGAAGTTATGGAGAAATGCAGATAAAATTTCCTTATGTTGCAGCTCTTTCGTCTGAGACAATAGTTTCAGGTTTAGTTGTTTTCAATCTTATAACAAGAGAGATGAAAGATGTTCCGGAATTATATTGGTGCGAAAATTTTAGCTTAAGTAAGGACAAGCATCTTGTCTGCAGCGGTAAATATTTAGAATACGGATTAGGAGATGATCAGAATTCTAATGCTTGGATGCTTGATCTTGAGACTTACAAGATAACACCACTCAGTGTTCTGTCAAACAATGCTGTGAGAGTAAATATGAACGGAGAATATGCTTTCGTTGATTCAGGAAGAGATATGGTTTATTATGCCGACTATCCAGGCAAACTAAGTGGAGCAGAAATATACAGTTTCAATATCAAGACTAAGCGCGAAGAAAAGTGGACACCTGAAATAAAAGGCATTTTTGAAGGCAATTTCACAATGCCGAGTTTTGAATATCCGTATTTCAGTTATGTTGCCAATGACACAGATATGACAAGAACAGGTCATAACTATGTTTTGAATATTGAAACAGGAGAAACGATTGAATTATATCCGAACATAGGTCAGGAGTGGCCTTATATCAAAGACAGACATCTTCTTTTAGGTGGAACTGTTAGAAATGGTATTGCAAAATTACCGGATTTACCGAAACTGCCTGAAAACGCAGATGAGCTTTGTGAAGACAACAACCCCTGCACCGACAACAGATATTTTGTGACAGACGGGGAATGTCACTTTATCCCGAATCATGAAAGATGCGACGATGATGATGAAACAACTCTTTTTGATATCTGCATTGACGGCGAATGTAAAGGATTTGCCGGAACAAGCAGTGATGAAGAAATGGTCTTGGTCGAAGCAGGAAAATTCATGTACGACGGCAAGGAATACGAAATAGAAAAACCTTTCAAAATGGATGTTTTTGAAGTCACAAACGGCAAATATGCACAGTGTGTTGAAGCAAAAGCATGTGTCGAGCCTTTAAGGGAAAGATCTATAACAGTATTAAATTATTACGAAAATCCTTTTTATGCCAATTTCCCCGTTCTCTACATCAATCAGTTCGAAGCGCAAAATTACTGTAACTGGCTCGGCAAGCGGCTGCCAACTGAATTTGAGTGGATGAAGGCGACATGGGATGGTGAAGAAAAGACTTACCTTTGGGGCGAAGAAGAACCTGATTACGAAACTTACCCAGACACATTTTATGCGAATACAACAACAGGTTATCCAACAATGATTGATTTTGATGTTGTTGAAGTCGGAACATTTCCGAAAGACAAAACAATTGGTGGAATCATGGATATGTCGGGCAATGTTAGTGAATGGACAACAAGCGAATGGAGTTCAAAACTATGTGATACTCTGCCATGTAAAGGACTTTTTGGTAAAGATTTGGTCGTTATCAAAGGCGGAGGATTCCGTATAGGCCCTGAGTTGAAGAAGCGGCACTATAGTACACCGTGGACGCACTCTTTTTATACAGGATTTCGGTGCGTTAAGAATATAAACATTGAAGATTAACCATTATATGGAGAGATGGCTATGAAAAAAATCTTTTTATTATCTTGATTCTTGTTTCTTTTTTGGTGATTGCTGAGGAAACGAATTGGATTTCGTATGATGGCTGGGTGACCGGACCGGGAGCAAATGAGAATAACAAATACACCTATCTTTTGCCATACGGTTATTGTGCCGATGAAGATTGTTCACCAACATATATTGACGAATATCCACTTTTGTACGAGACAGACATGGGGTGGCCAGTGCCAAATGCCGATGAAACGGAACTGAAGTATCTCTTTTTCGGAGACACATATTTCTTCATGCGGGATGAAAATCATTGTGTTACAAGCAAAGTTACGGGTCCGCGTGGCACTATTTTGCTGAATTTTGATATAAATGAAGATTTAGAATTATGTACTAATCATGAGGCTGCCGAAATTGAAAGAAAATACGATTTTTTTCCAAGTAGCGGAACAAATTTAAAAGCAATGTGCCTTAATCATTGCCCAATTGCAGATCCAAACTACACTCCTGAACAATGCGCGGCAGATTGCGCCGATATTAGTGCAAACTGCTCAGACTGTATAAACTTTTGCATTAACCCAGCCAATTCGTATGTTTGGTCTTACTTCGGTGTTAACAACCTTTTACAATGCTGGAATTTCTGTGTGTTTGACACAGTAAATACTTATGCTTCTCTCGGATATTTTCTTTATGACGGAAATGATTCTCCTGAAGACTTAAGCGGACAAGCATATAATAACGGCACGAGCAATATTTTTCTTGCAGCAGAACTTGATGATACGCTTGGAACCGGAAACGAAACTCAATACAATATAAATTTCCTCAATGCTCAACCTGAGAGTTCGAATTTAAATTCTCCTCAAGTTCACTCCGCAACGGACAACAGAAGAAGCAATTCCATTTGGATGAACGCTTATGAAAGGGATTTTAAAAGCAGTGTTTTTGTCGGAATTTATCCGAGAGGTTATTTTTATGCATGTGCTGGTTCACCTTCAGACGGCTGCACATCAAAAAAATTGTTCGTACCATACAGTGTTACCAGCTGGGATTTTTTGACACCGGCCACTTTCTGTCAAAATGCCTTTAACAGACCTCATATTGTTATTCCCGGTAGCGAAGTTACAGAACTTACATTCGAGGCTGGAGATGAATTGAAAAATGAGTTGGAAAGGCAAAAACAAAGTCTTGGAATTGGAATCTATGATTTTGAAGACGAGTGCAGGGTGAAATTTTCCCAAGATTCAGAAATATTTCCATATTCTTTTCCAGGTTGTGATACGACGGGAGTTGATAACGAATGTTACCATGATCCAGTCTATCCAAACAGAAACATTTTGTGGCCGAACTTGTCAAGAATGTCGAACATGACGGTAATTCATGACATCAGCAAGGATATTTTAAGTATTGATAATAATGAAGAATATCCAGCGGGATATATTTATTTCATGGGAACAGGTGAAACGGAAGTCCATACTGATGATTTTTCTCTGACTTGTAAAACTTATGAGAACCCGAGCATCACTTATTACAATGGAGCAAACCAAAACACTATAACAAAAACGACTCAGAAAGCCTATATAGCCAGAGTTCCTGCTTATGAAAGCGAAATCAAGTGCGCTTCATCCTACGAATATTTTGCAGGAATAACCAACGGTATAGCAAGATGGGAAAAAGATATGAGTAAAGCTGAACCTTTATACGGTTTTTACCCTTTACAATTTATGGAAGCAGAATCAATAGTTAAGCACCGTGACCTTTACTGGATGACAGCGCGGCTTAATGAGCCTTCTCAAAAAGGATTTGTAGTTTTAGCAAGTCCGGATGCGTTCCACTGGCAGAAAGTTGATACCATTCTTCTGGATAAACCTGAAGCTATATGGCGCAATTATGCTTTTTTCTGGCTGCCACCGAAATTAATTCAGGAAGGTGACAACACCATGCCGTTTCTATATAGCATTTGGAAAAACCATACTGATCCGATTTCTGGCAAATACACTCTTTCAGGATTTTTGGATGATAGTTTAAATCCAAAGTTTACACGTTACAACTTGAAAATGGGTCAATACAAATTTATGGAAGAAAATGTAACAAGAGCATTTTTGGCGGACAATGCTGAATATGGCAATTTATTAAAAAACAACATTCCTAATAATTTCTCCAACTCCATGTTTGGAAACAATATTTCTAACTCAAACAACGGAACAATACCTCTTCCTTTTGTCACATATCAGAATCTTGACAATTTGGATAACACAGATTTGACAAGCAACGAACTCGATAACAAAAGAGAGGAACTTAAAAATAGATATGTTATCATTGAATATTGTTATTGCGGGAATCAACTTGAGGAAGAAGATTGCAAAAATTTTGTTTCAGGAAATTGCTCTCCATACAGAGAATTTGTAACAACCGAATCTGGCAACGGTGGAAAAAATTGGAAAATAATTGATATTGTTGAAGATGAATTCTTTAAAGCACATGTAGAAAATTGCGAAGGAAGACAAAATGGAGATCCTGATTATATGTGCAATATTCCATTCGAGCATGGGGAAACCTTGCCGCAAGGACATAGAAATATCCCCGTATGGAATTGGCGAGAGCAAATTTCAAAAAATTTAGGAACAACTAACCGTATTGGTTCTGCAAATGTTATTCTTCGTTTTTCTCATTGGCATAATAAAAAATATATATGGTATAATTTCCCAGAGATAAACCAGCAATTAATAGAAAACAACAAATTGATTCCGTATGATTGCCCTGATCCTAACGGAAATAACAATAATGCGAATTTAATATACCAAACCTGTCAAAGTCCGGATAGTTGGAAAACAACAAATTTGATTCATTTAACTTTTAGATTACCGAACGAAGGGGATTTTTTAATAAAATATCTTTATCCATACCCTGTAATGATTCATGATTTCGGCAAGCCCGGCGATCCTGCTCCGTGGGTTTGGGATATGCTTGTTGCGGATCATTTCGCAAAAGAGTTTTTCAAGGTTTCTTCTTTTGAATATGCAGATTCAAGTCTTCGAACTTTGACATCGGGAGCGGCTGCGACAGCAGTTATCAAAAACGGTCAGATGCAGATTTACGCTTGGGGAGGAACAGCTTCCATTGTTCCAAGAAGCACTTCTCCGGCGGGCATCCTTTATGTCGGAACATACAATCCTGAAACGGAAGTTGTTACTTTCATGTCTGAAATACTTGATGAAACGGATACAAACTCACCCGCTCTGACAGCCGGTGCTTCAATGGTTTATGATGATGAAAATGACAAAATCTATCTCATCGGTGCAGTTGACCAAAACGGAATTTCGAGAATCTACCGCCTTGAAGATGCACGAACCGGAAGAAAATGGGAATCTGTCGCAACAATCGATCTCGGCAGATATTTCAGACTGGTGAAAAAGAGTGAGCATGAATATTTTGCTTTCGGCGGACAAACAGGCGGAACCTCTTTCAATACCAAACTTTATCTGCTTGATTTGAACAATGTGGCTTCTCCTCAACTACTGGCAAACATTCCGACAAGCGGTCTTGCAAATAGTTTTGCAGCATACAGCGAAATGGATCAGAAGCTCTATGTTTTCGGAGGTTTGGATGAAAACGGAGCAAGCGACAGATTCCTGTCATATGACATAAAAACAAATGTTTGGAGCAACATCAATGTTTCCGGAGGTCCGGGAGAAGGATACGGCGGCGTCATTCTTGTTGATTACATAACCGAAACGATGTCTCTTGGTGGCGGAGTTTTCGTAAATAATGAAGACAGACAGTTCCAATGGATATTCAATCCGAAAGATATGACTTGGACAAAAGAACTGAAGTCCGGCAGTTACTGTCTGAAAGAATCCGAAACAACACTTCAAGGCGGCATCGGAACAAGCGGAACCTGTGTTCCGTTTACTCACCCGTGGTACAACTCTTTCTCTGCAGGAGCGACCGTTTACAGTCTGGATGGAAAAGGCAAAAGACTTTATGTCGGCACGAACAATGCAATAAAAGTTTACGACATTTCCGATCCTATTGCGCCTGTTCTGGTTTCATCCTTCTCAACAAGCAGCAGAGTCAACGACCTTGAAGTTTACGGCGACACTCTTTT